>SVII01000017.1 GCA_015069605.1 Clostridiales bacterium
GATAGGTGTTCGCCAAAATAATTTGCGATCCTGCCTCTTTCAAATCACGAGGAAACACCCCCTTCACCGTCGCTTGCGTCCCAACCGGCATATATACGGGAGTTTCTATATCGCCGTGCGGCGTATGCAACACGCCCGCACGCGCTCCCGTTTCAGGATCCGTTTTGATCACTTCAAATGAAAAAAATTCGTTGTTCAAAATTTTTATCCTTCCTTTTCTTCTTTCCCATCGATTATACCATATCCCCCAAAAAAATGCAATCCGTTTTTATCCCCTTCCCCCTCATCTTCTTTGAAAAATAATTTTATACAGAATACTCATATTTTTTATTCATTTATGCATAAATATTTAAAAAAGTTTGAAAATTTTTTATTTTTTATGCAAAAAACGTTTGACTTATCCAAAAATTAGGAGTACAATTAGCCTCGTTAATTAATTTTGTGACATTTCAAGGAGAAACTATTATGAAAAAAATTATTGCAACCACGTTAGCAACCGTAGCAGCCCTCGCAACCATGGGATTTTCGTCCTGTGCAAAAGACGACACTTTGATCGTTTACACTGAAGCAGGTTTTGCTCCCTTTGAATACATTCAAGACGGTCAAATCGTCGGCGTTGACGTAGATATTATGAACAAAGTCGGTGAAAAACTCGGCAAAAAGATTAAATTTGAAAACGTTGGTTTTGATACAATCGTGGACACCGTTTCCGCTGGGAAACTTTGTAACGTAGGCGCGGCTGGTATTTCCGTCACCGAAGCTCGTAAAGAAAAAGTAGATTTCTCGATGGAATATTACACGGCTAACTTGTACGTAATTTATAAAGCGGACGCAAAAGCAAGCTACGAATCCACCACCACCGACAGCGTAACGGGTGTGTATTGGGATTCGTTGGCAGGCAAGAAGATCGCCGTACAAAACGGTACAACGGCAGACTTATTCCTCGGTGACGAAATCGCGGAAGGCGGCACAATCGGTGGCACGGGTGCGGAAAAAGTTGGTTTTGACGCTTTGGCAACGGCTGTTGCAGACGTTACGCTTGGCAACTCTTCCGTATTGATTATCGACGAGCTTCCTGCGAAAAAATTGATCGAAGGAAAATCGGAACTTACCTGCGCTCCCCTTTATTATAAAGGCGGCGAAGGCGAAAGCGACGAAGCGGCAATCGACTCCTACGCAATCTGCGTAACCAAAGGTCAAACGGAACTTTTGGAAGCGATCAACGCAGTGCTTACCGAACTTGGCAAAGACGGTATTCAGGCGCTTGTCAACAAACATTTGGGCCTTTGATTTTCTATCTGTAAATATGGACTTAAGGGAAGGACGGACGTCTTTCCCTTTCGTCGTGTAATAACAAAATGTATATAACAAGGAAAATAGTATGTTAAAAGATATTTTTAAAATCCTATCCGACAGCGAACTTGTAGGATATATTTTGCAAGGGTTTTTAAACTCCCTCGCTATTACGGTGATTGCCGCTCTTTTGGGGTTACTGCTTGGTTTTATCGTCGCCGTGGTAAAAATTATGCCGTCAAACAAATGGTCTAAAATCCCCAAATGCATTTGCGGTATTTACACCACCGTCTTTCGCGGCACGCCCGTTGCTTTACAGTTGTTCATCATGGTATTTGCCGTGTTTGCTATCCCTGGCTTTAAACCCTACGCCGCAATTTTAACCTTCGGGATCAACTCTGGCGCGTACGTTTCCGAAAGCATTCGAGCGGGCATCACGTCCGTGGACAACGGACAAATGGAAGCAGGCAGAGCGCTGGGTATGACTTGGTTTCAAACCATGTGCCGTATCATCTTACCCCAAGCAATTAAAAACGTTATCCCTGCAATCGGTAACGAAATGATCGCACTCTTAAAAGAAACGTCCATCATCGGTTGGATTGGTTCGACGCCTGGCGATATTACCTTTGATTTGAATGCCGCAGCAAATACGATTTATCGTAGTATTCCCAACTATTTGGCAAGCGGCGTTCTCATTGGTTGTTGCTATCTTGCCGTTGTGTACGTAATGGTTTTTGCAATCAAATTGATAGAAAAGAGGTTCGCGAAAAATGAACGATAAAAAACAAATTGTAAACGTAGCTGCTTGCCCCATCGACAATGAAAATTGCATTTTGCGCGTCCAAGACCTGTATAAAAAGTTTGGAAAATTAGAAGTCCTTAACGGCGTGACCATCGATATCCACAAGGGGGACGTGGTCGCAGTAATCGGGCCTTCGGGCTGCGGTAAATCCACTTTCTTGCGCTGTTTAAACCTTTTAGAAACTCCCAGCGCAGGCGAGATTATCCTCGAAAACGAATACGTTTTTAAAAACCAACGAGTATATTTAAAACGCCGTTTACGGAAATTGAAAGCGCAACTCAAAGCCAACGAAAAAGGCACGAATATGGAAGCGTTGAAAGCGGAAGAAGCCACACTGACGGAAGAATATCTCGCGCTTCGTAAAGAAGAAAAAGAGATTGAAAAATACGTCACAAAACAAATCAATTTACACCGCCAAAAAATCGGCATGGTGTTCCAGCAGTTCAACCTTTTCCCCCACCTCACCGTCTTAAAAAACATCACCCTCGCGCCTACAAAATTAAAAAATATGCCCGAGGAAGAAGCAAAACAAAAAGCGATGGCGCTTTTGAAAAAAGTCGGTTTGGAAGATAAAGCCAACGCATATCCCAACACCTTGTCGGGCGGACAAAAACAGCGTATCGCCATCGTCCGCGCGTTAGCAATGGAACCCGAAATTATGTTGTTCGACGAACCCACCTCCGCGCTTGACCCCGAAATGGTCGGGGAAGTTTTGAAGGTTATGACGGAACTTGCGCAAGAAGGCATGACCATGGTCGTGGTGACGCACGAAATGGGTTTCGCCAAAGAAGTAGCAAACCGCGTTATTTTTATGAGTGATGGCGTCATCAAAGAGGAAAATGAACCGAAAGAGTTCTTCGCAAACCCTCAAGATGAAAGGTTAAAAGATTTCCTGTCTAAAGTGTTGTAAAAATAGTCTTCAACGCATACCTGCCCCGTGGAAACAATCCACAGGGCAGGTTTATTTTTGTTTTTATTCATAACCCACAACATCCAAAGCTAATAAGAATCCAACGCGAAATCCCTCCAAAAAATGATCTTCTGCGCTTTTACAATTTAAATCCCCTTCCGCCCACGTTACGTCGTTATATATTTGTAACAAATCGGGTAAATTCTTTAGTTGAGCTCGCATTTCCTCATCTTTTTCCACAAGGACTTGCAACGCTTTTTTGTATTTTTCACTTTGAGGAATCGTTTCATAATTTCCACGTTCCTTATAGAAAATTTGCGCGATTAAGGATTTGTCTTTCATATATTCTCCTTTACAGTTGTTAGTTTCTTGTAAATATCTTTTGTTCTTATATACTGAATTCTCAATATCATTGTCGAAATAACGCCCTATTCCCTATTTGTAAATTTTTCATATGGTCGGTTTGTTTCATTACAAAAATGGAACAGTACGCTTATAATTTATTTACATAAAATTTTCCATGCTGTCTTAATGATTATTTTCTTTGTTTATAAATCTTAATGGCAAAATATATAGAATTTTCTATACACTACTTTATAATAATACACCTCCACAATCTCCTCAATTTGTTTTCGATATAGAATTTTCTATGCTGTTTGGCGGTCATTTGTTTTATCTAGAATCTTAATTCTCAAATTATAGATTTACCTACATTAACGTAAAGTAGTTATACACCATCGCCCTATCTTCTCAATCGTTTAAATATAGAATTTTCTATACTCAACTTAATTATAACGCACTTTCTCCACTCTGTCAATTATTATGGTATAGAATTTTCTATAATTTTACAAGAAATATAGAATTTTCTATATAATATACATAAACTATTGTAGATTTTTTTACATGAGAAATGTTGGTGCATATAATATTCTTTACTGATTTTTGTCACCACTATAAAACCTTTAAGACATATTTTAATCAAATCGAAGGAGAATACCTTATGAAAATGCCCAAATTTTCTTTTCCTAACGATCCTGAATTTAAGGATATTTTAAAAGCCTTTTTAAAGGAAAATGATTTAACGCAAACACATTTCGCCTCTATCGTTGGAGTTAAACAAAGTCAAGTCAGCGAGTGGTTGCGAGGAAAAGCCAAACCGAGTTATGACCTTTTAAAACAAATGTCAAAGACTTTCGGTATTTCCGCTGATTTCTTTTTAGGTTTGACCGACAGTTATTGATTTTTGTATTTCAACGCATACCTGCCCCGTGGAAATGCTCCACAGGGCAGGTTTATTTTTTGAGATTACATTATAAGCAACCGTCCATTTACTTCAATTTCAAACCGTCAGAAAAGGCACTGCCCACTCTTTCACCGAGCGTATAATATCCATGCGTATCGCAATCATAACAAATAGGCTTGAATTTCGCCAAATCCACTTTGCCTTTGTCGTCTAAAATCCGCTCGTCTGCGCTGACGTTCATCACTTCCCCGATACAAATTTCCGTGTCCGTATCATAGCTAACCAGCTTGCATTCCAAAACCAACGGCAATTCCTCAATCACGGGCGCGTTGACAAACTCGCTTTTTGTGATATGCCAACCCGTTTTTGTCAATTTATCGGGAACGGTATTCGCGGAAACAACACCCACGTAATCAGCAGGCAATACGTTGTTTTCATCCGCCATCGCCACCGTAAACGCTTGTGTTTTTAAAAGATTTTTTACCGTTTTATGCCCCGCACTCAGCACGATTGCTACCTGCGCCGTATCACAAACCGTTCCCCACGCGGCGTTCATAGCGTTTGGAACTCCGTTTTCGTCGTACGTGCCGACAATCAATACGGGCATGGGGTACAAATACGCTTTGGTTTTTAAATTTTTTCTCATAACATCATTCTCCCAATGTTTATAATATCAGTATAACACATTTCCCTCAAAACCGCAAGACCTTGCCAAAGAAAAAGAGCCTGATTTTTTCAGGCTCTTTGTTTCACAGCATTTTATAAAAATCAATCCAACTCAAACGCACCCGTGTAAAGCTGGTAATACGTGCCTTTTTGTTCGATCAACTGTTCGTGCGTACCACGCTCGATAATTCTACCGTGATCCAACACCATAATCGCGTTGGAATTGCGCACCGTTGAAAGTCTATGCGCGATAACGAACACCGTTCTACCGTGCATAAGTTTATCCATACCATCCGAAACCAACGCTTCGGTACGGGTGTCAATCGACGACGTCGCCTCGTCCAAAATCATAGCAGGAGCATCCGCTACCGCCGCGCGTGCAATCGACAAAAGCTGTCTTTGTCCTTGCGATAAATTCGCGCCGTTGTTCGTCAACATTGTATTATACCCATCAGGCAAACGGCAGATAAAATCGTCTGCGTTGGCAAGTTTCGCCGCTTCAATACACTCCTCGTCCGTCGCGTCCAGCCTGCCGTAACGGATATTGTCCATAACCGTTCCCGTAAACAAATTCGTATCTTGCAAAACAATCCCCAAGGATCTACGAAGATCGCTCTTTCTAATCTTGTTGATATTGATTCCATCATAACGGATTTTACCATCCGCAATATCGTAGAAACGGTTGATGAGGTTCGTAATCGTCGTTTTGCCTGCGCCCGTCGCGCCAACAAACGCAATCTTTTGACCGGGTTTTGCGTACAACGTAACGTCCGTCAGCACCTGCTTTTCGGGTACGTAACCAAAATCCACCCCATCCATTACCAAATCGCCTTGCAACTCGGTATACGTCGTCGTGTCATCCGATTTATGATAATGCTTCCATGCCCAAAGTCCTGTACGCTCCGTTGTTTCGATTAAGTTGCCGTAGTTATCCTTCTTCACGTTGACAAGCGCAACGTACCCTTCGTCCTGTTCGGGTTCTTCGTCCATCAACGTAAACACACGGCTCGCGCCCGCAAGCCCCATCGCGATCATAGAAATTTGGTGGGACATTTGGTTGACGATTTGTGTGAAGTTTCTCGACATACCCAAAAAGGCTACGATCACGCCGATCCCAAGCGCCGTATCACCGCTGACAAGCGATCCAAACCCGATATTCGGCACGTTCAAAGCAAACATCGCGCCACCGATAATCGACAGTAAAACGTAGGTAAAGTTGCCAATATTCCCCAAAATCGGGCCGAGAATATTCCCGAAAATATGCGCTCGTTCACTGTCTTTAAACAGCTGTTCATTGAGTACGTTAAAATCCTCTTTCGCTTGTTCTTCATGCGTAAACACTTTAACGACTTTTTGCCCTTTCATCATTTCTTCGACAAACCCTTCTTCGCGGGCAAGCGAGGTCTGTTGCGCAACCATAAATTTCGCGCTATTTCCCCCAATTTTCTTTACCACGAACGTCATCAAAATCGTACAAATAAACACAACGAGTGACAACCAAAAACTGTACGTCAGCATCAAGGCAATCGAAACGATCAACGTCAGCGAACTGCTTAAAATCGTAGGCAAACTCTGCCCGATCAACTGTCTGGTTGCGTCGGTGTCGTTGGTGTAGGTACTCATGATGTCGCCGTGTGCGTGTGTGTCGAAGTATTTGATGGGCAACGTTTGCATTTTTTCAAACATATCGGTACGCAAGTGGTACAGCATACCCTGTGTCACCACCGCGCCGATACGCGTGTACGTGAACGAGGATAAAATAACAATCCCATACACCACCGCCATCATTACGATCAAGCCCATCAATTTCGCCTGCAAATCGCTTGTAAACCCTTGCGCAAGCGCAGGCGTAATCACCTCGTCCACGAGGCTTTGCATAAAGATAGAGGATACCAAACTGCCGACCGAACTGAATACGATACAAAACAGCACGACGACAAGTTGCCATTTATAATATTTAATTACCGTTTTTAAAAGGCGTTTGAGCGTGCCTTTCTTAATCATACCCTTAGGCACGGGCATACCGCGGCGGCCGCGCATAGGCGGCACAGTTCTTCTCTGTTCAGCCATTACGCGTCACCTCCTTCTACAAAATCCCCATTCGCCTCGGACATGGGTATCTCAGAGTTCATATTTTTACCCCTCGTTTGCGCTTCGTAGATTTCGCGGTAAATGTCGCTCGTTTGCATCAATGTGTTGTGGTTGCCGCAAGCGATAATCTTACCGCCGTCAAGCACCAAAATCTTGTCTGCGTGTTCGACGGACGCCACTCTTTGCGCGATAATAATCTTCGTCGTATCGGGAATTTCCTGCGCAAACGCGTGACGAATCAATGCGTCCGTCTTGGTATCCACCGCCGACGTGGAGTCGTCCAAAATCAACACTTTGGGTTTACGCAACAACGCACGCGCGATACAAAGACGTTGTTTTTGCCCGCCCGAAACGTTCGTACCGCCCTGCTCGATATACGTATCGTATCCATCGGGGAAAGATTGAATAAACTCATCCGCCTGCGCCAACTTACAAACGCGGACAAGCTCTTCATCACTCGCCTGCGGATTCCCCCAACGCAAGTTTTCCTTAATCGTACCCGAAAAGAGCACGTTCTTTTGCAAGACAACGGACACCTCTTTGCGCAACACGTCAAGATCATACGCTTTGACGTTTTCGCCGCCGACGTACACTTCGCCCTCCGTCGCGTCATACAGACGAGGAATGAGCTGGATGAGCGTCGTTTTCGACGAACCCGTCCCCCCTAAAATCCCTACCGTTTCGCCAGACGCAATCTCTAAATCAATATCCGAAAGCGCGTATTTGTTCGCTTTTGCGGAGTATTTAAAGTTGACGTTTTTAAAACGAATTGAACCGTCTTTGACTTCTTTTAATCCATTTTCAGGACTGACGATATCCGATTCTTCACGCAACACTTCACCGATTCGGCGCGCCGATTCCAAGGACATGGACAGCATCACGAAAATCATCGAGAACATCATAAGGCAGGACAACATTTGAATACCGTACGAAATCAACGCCGAAAGTTCGCCTTTGCCAAAGCCCGCGAATGCCGCCCAATGCCCGCCATCCACGATCGCATACGCCGAAAGCGCCGCAATCAACGTCGCCGCAAAGTTCATGAAAAAGGTCATGATGGGGTTGTTGAGCGCAAGGATTTTTTCCGCTTTCGTGAAATCGTCGCGCACTTCCCCTGCCGCTTTTTTGAATTTTTCCGTTTCATAGTCTTCACGCACGAAAGATTTGACTACGCGAATACCGCCCACGTTTTCCTGCACGGAATTGTTCAACGCGTCGTATTTTTTGAAGATACGACGGAAGAAGGGCATAACGAACCGCATAATCGAAAACAGGATAATCGCCAAAACGGGTACGATCGAAAGGAAAATCCACGCCAGTTTGGGATTGATTGTGAAACTCATGATGATTGCGAACAAAAATTGCAGCGGGACGCGGATAACGATACGCAAACACATTTGATAAGATTGCTGTACGTTGGTGACGTCCGTCGTCAATCTTGTCACCAGCGAGGACGTCGAAAATTTATCCACGTTGGCAAACGAGAATTTTTGCACTCGATAAAAAAGATCGTGGCGCAAATTTTTCGCAAAACCACAGCTTGCCGTAGCTGCAAATTTACCTGCCAACGCGCCGCTCATCATGGACACAATGGCAAGCCCCAACAGCACGCCGCCGTATTTTAAAATTTGTTGCATCGCGACAGTCGCCTCAATCCCTTCCACGTCGATCGCTTTAATCAATTTCGCCATGAAAAAGGGAATTAGACACTCACAAAACGCTTCCAACGCCATGAAGATCGGCGTAATCATGGAAGGTTTTTTATACTGTCGGACGCTTTTCAGTAACGTTTTGATGGTAGTTTTCAATTCGTTCTCCTCCGAAAGCACACAGAATTTCTTACATTATTTATAGTAACGATATATATTATATTTTCCTTTTTTTATAAAGTCAACGATTTGAGAAAAACTTTATCGCCTTTTCACAAAAATTTCATTGTTTTCGCCTTGTAATTACCGTAGTTTTGCTGTTTTATAAACGGCGCTCACTCTTGCAGGTAAAATATAAAATTTGATATTTTTTCGACAGTTCTTTCACCAGACGTTTGGCCTTTTCCGTCTTTTCATCGTCCAGGTTGATAAAGGGATCATCCAAAACCAACGTCGGGTATTCGCGCGTGAACATAGCGTCCGCCAACGCAATCCGCGTGCAAAAACCTATGAGATCCTTTCTGCCTGCGCTGTAAAAATCCGTCAGCCGTGTCGCACCGTTTTCTTGGAACAGCGGTGTTCCATCCGCCGAAAAACACAGCGGCGATGCCGTTTCGTCTAAATACGCCAGATATTTTCGACTGTTTTCTTCCACGGGTTGTAAATACCTCGTCGCCATATTATCCAAAGCGCGCGCAAGAATATTCCTCGTCGCGCGAATCATTTCCAAACGACGTTCCAGCCTGTTTTTCTCTTCCGTCAAGCGACTTTCTTCCTCGTTAATCGCGGACACGTCCCCCTGCAACCGATAATTTTCCGCTTGCGTGGAAAGGGACGCGCGAGTGGATAACAGCTCTTCTTTCCTGCTTTCCAACGCGGCTTTTTGCGTTCTTATCGTTTGTATATCCGCTTGCGGCGGCAAAGACGTTTGCTGTTCTAACGACAAATCGGGAGTTAGATTTGACAAGCTTGCCTCACAATCGTTCAACGCACGTTTGCATTTTGCGTGCGCTTCCATTTTTTCTTTCAGCGTCGTCAACGTTTGCCGATAATCGTAAATTTCAGGAAAACGAAAATGATCCAAAAACGTGCAAATGCCTTGCTCTATCCCGTTCGCGCGACGGTTTTTTTCTTCGTAGGCAGATTTTAACGTTTCCGCATTTTTTTCTAAATCAAGCGGAAATACACTCAATTTTTGCTGTAACGCTGCGATATTTGCTTGTGTTTCCTTATATTGCAGTGCAAAATCTTCGTCCATTTCCTCGTCGTCTATCTTTTTCTCTTTTTTAACAAACATCGGGCCTTTGGGCAGTAATTTAAAAAACATCACTACCATTCCCAACCCACCGATGCCAAGCAATGTATATCCAAGCGCAGGATTGCTTGCCGTTTGCGTTGCGCCAAAGATCGCCGCGAAGATAAAAAGGAAGATAAGCAGCGAAGAAAACCTGCCTTTCTTGGGGATTTTTTTCTTCTCTTTCTTTGTTGAAGGCGTACCTGCCCCCGCCTTTTTCTTATTTTTTTGTAAAATCAAATCGTATGATTCTTTGGCCTTTTCAAAGGTAAAAAGCTGGGATTGTAAAGTCGATTTGTCTTTAACCTGCGTTTCCAACTCCGCGCACTGTTCTTGCAACTTGGCAATCTCCGCTTTCAACGTGTAAAATTCCGTCACGGCAGTTTGCAAGCCGTCGATATTCAGCGTAACGGGATCAATCGTCCCAAAAAACGCTGTCAAATCATTTAGAGTCGATTGCAACTCCGCTTTTTGCGCGGAAATTTGACGGTATGATTCCCGTTTTGCCACAAACTCCCCTTGTCGCGTCATCATTTCTAACTGCGCCGACAGCGTTTGTAATTGATTCGTCACCAAGGCAAGCTCTTCATCTATTTGCAAAAGCTGCGATTGCGCGCTATTCGCCATATCCGCAAAACCGTCACAATCCATTCGCCCCTTTCGTAAAAAATCCAGCCGTTCGTCAATTTCGTCCAATTTTCCTTTTGCGGGCTTTCGCTTGGCTCGCAATTTTCTTTCCGCTTCATCTAATTTCGCCAAAGCCGTTTCGCCGCCTTTCCCCCCACCCGTGTACGCGCCGAGTAAGGACAGTAAACGATTTTTTACATCATCAGGCAAACTTCCCGTTTCAATCGTACCCTGCGGAATATACACACTGCGGCCATAGCTGTCGCGATCGACGCCAAACAGCACCTCGCCCAGCCTTTGCGCGTTGTCACCGAAATCATAACATTGCATATTGTTATGATCATACACGCGCGCCACGTCCGCGGACGGAGTCTTTCCAAACGCGCGCTCGATACGATACGTCCTGCCACCATATAAAAAGGTAAGAGAACCACCAAACGCGCCGCCTTGCCACGGTTCGTATTTCAAGCGATCGTTGCTAACCACCGCTTTACTTCTGCCATTATCCATACCGTACAACATACATTTGATAAAATCGGCAAACGTTGTTTTCCCCCAGCCGTTGTCCTCTTTTACGACGACCAAATCGCCCGAAAGGTCAAAACTGCGGTTGATAAATTTCCCAAACCCTGCAATATAACAAGAAAGAAGCTTCATAAATCAATCTCCCCCCCTGCCAAGGCTTTGAACCCAATATCCAAGATTTCCCCTCGCGTTTCATTGTTCATCTCGTACCTGCCTACCTCTCTTACAAATTCTCCGATAGGCGAATAATCGTTTTGATACTCTTCAAAACGAAAAATAATACGGCTTTCATCTTTGACTTTTGCGAAGAAAAACCGCTCCTTCAATCTTGCGGTAAGCAATTCGATATTTTTTTGTAAGCCCACCTTATGCTGCCCACAAAGAATGAGTTTGATAATATGCTCCGTTTGCACGTTTTGGAGCGCGGCAAATACCGTGCGCTCGACGTCGTAATAATTTTCACAAGCGGAAATATCCGCTTTTTGTTCGACAACCATGCGCTTGGAAAGGGATAAAAAGCGTTGGTTTTTTAATTTTTTATTCTCAATCTCTAAAAGGAAAAAGCCACGCGGCCCAACCTCGTCGAAACCCCTGCCTTCCAAACAGCCACAGTACCGATAACACCCACGCCCGTCGAATTTTTCCGCCTGCAACGTTGGCATATGGATATGCCCCAAAGCAAGATAATCTACTCCGCTGCCGTACAGGGCGCGCAAAGGAATACTGTCGGCGGTGTTTTGCGCCGTTGCTGTCACGTCGCCGTGCAAAGTGACGATATTAAACGTCTCTTTCGGTAAACGCAACCCTGTCCCGAACGCGTTTTGCAAATATTTTGAATCTGCGCCCGTCAGCGTCACACCTTCGCCAAGATCATAGCCCTGCCAACCGTGATCGCGGGAAAAAGTGAAGAAATTGTCAGGCAAATTTTCCGTCGTCACGTCCGCGTCGTGATTGCCTGAAACGTAGAAAAACCGCACGGGTTTCGCCGCGCTGATTGCGTAAAACACTTCTTGCTTTATTTGTCGAGAAACGTTTTGCGTATCGAACAAATCCCCTGCGATAATCACCGAATCCACACCGTTTTCGCGCGCAAAAACCGTCAGCTTACGAAAGGTTTCCAAAATTTCCGTATTCCGAAGCTGCGCTTTTTCAGGCGGCAAATTCCGCATTGCCGAGCCGATATGTATATCGCCCGTGTGGATAATTTTCATGACACTCCCCCATTTTTTTATGATTGTATCTATTATAGCATATAATATGCCCAAAGTAAACAGCAAATCGAAAATTTATTCGTGGAATTTTTTATTTTTCATCATTCAACGCAGACACGGGTATGCCGTAATGCAAAAAAGAAATCTCCGCCCAAACGCTTTGAGCGGAGAACACCGTTATTCTTTTATAATAGTCAATTCTTGTTTATCCACGTCCACTTTCACAACGTCACCTGCGGAAAAGTTCCCCGATAAAATCGCTTTGGCAAGCATGGTTTCCAGCGCGCGTTGAATATATCGCTTCAACGGCCTCGCCCCGTACACAGGATCGTAGCCTTTGTCAATAATATATTGTACCGCGTTGTCACTGATGGTAAGCGTCAACTGTTTTTCTTCCAAACGCTTGGCAAGTTCTTCCGTCAACAACAATACGATTTTGCCGATTTCCGTTTTTGTCAGCGGTTTAAAGAATACAATCTCGTCCAAACGGTTTAAAAATTCAGGACGGAAAGAAGTTTTCAACAATCGTTCCACTTCTGTTTTTGCCGCCGTGGAAATCTCTCCGTTTTCCTCGATTCCTTCCAAAATCGCCGCCGAACCCAAATTGGACGTCAATATAATGACGGTATTTTTAAAATCCACCGTTCTACCCTGACCGTCCGTAATCCTGCCGTCATCCAACACTTGCAACAACACGTTAAACACGTCAGGATGTGCCTTTTCCACCTCGTCGAACAGCACTACGCTGTACGGTTTCCGCCGTACCGCTTCCGTCAACTGTCCACCCTCGTCATATCCCACGTATCCAGGAGGCGCACCGATCAATCTCGACACCGAATATTTTTCCATATACTCGCTCATGTCGATACGCACCATATTCTTTTCATCATCAAACAGCGATCTCGCTAACGTTTTGGCAAGCTCCGTTTTCCCCACGCCCGTAGGCCCTAAAAACAGAAACGACCCTATCGGACGGTTGGGATCGGCAATCCCCGCGCGCGAACGCAAAATCGCATCTGCCACCGCCTGCACCGCTTCCTCCTGCCCGATCACACGAGCGTGCAACGTTTCGTCCAAACGGAGTAATTTATCTCGTTCGCCCTCCATCAATTTAGCAACAGGTATCCCCGTCCAACGCCCAACAATCCGCGCAATTTCCTCTTCCGTAATCTTGTCGCGAAGCAAAGAATTTTCCGTTCGTTTCGTACCTACCCCCGCCGTTTCCAGTTTTTCACACTCTTCAATCGCCTTTTTCAGCTCAGGGATTTTTCCGTATTGCAATTTAGACGCCGTTTCTAAATCATATTCTCTTTGCGCCTTTTCCAACTGTGCGTTCGCCGCTTCTAACTCCTCGCGAAGTTTTTGCGTCTTGCCAATGGAATTTTTCTCATTTTCCCATTTGGCTTTCATTTCCGCATACTGTGCGCGAAGTTCAGACAATTCCTTTTCAATCTCCTGCAAATGCGCTTTGGATAATCCGTCCGTTTCCTTTTGCAATGCGTTTTCTTCGATCTCAAGCTGCATAATCTTACGCGCAATCTCGTCCATTTCCGAGGGCATGGACTGCATTTCCGTCTTGATCAACGCGCACGCCTCGTCCACTAGATCGATTGCCTTATCGGGCAAAAATCTATCCGTGATATATCGATTGGACAATGTTGCCGCCGCAATCAACGCGTTGTCTTGGATCTTTACGCCATGATACACTTCGTAACGTTCTTTCAAGCCGCGAAGAATAGAAATCGTATCCTCCACTGTCGGTTCGGCAACAAGGACGGGTTGAAAACGACGTTCCAGCGCAGGATCTTTTTCGATATATTTGCGATATTCATCTAGCGTCGTTGCGCCAATACAACGCAGTTCCCCACGTGCTAACATCGGCTTTAATAAATTACCTGCGTCCATCGCGCCGTCCGTTTTCCCTGCACCCACAATCGTGTGCAGTTCGTCGATAAACAGTATAATACCACCTTCGCTGTTTTTGACCTCCGCAAGCACCGCTTTTAACCTTTCTTCAAACTCACCGCGAAATTTTGCGCCTGCGATCAACGCGCCGATGTCCAAGGAAAATACTTTACGATCCTTCAAAGAATCAGGTACGTCCCCTTTCATGATACGGATTGCTAACCCCTCCGCAATCGCCGTTTTCCCGACGCCTGCCTCCCCGATCAGCACAGGATTGTTCTTAGTTTTTCTCGATAATATCCGTACAATATGTCGAATTTCTTCATCTCGACCAATCACAGGATCGATCTTTTGTGCGCGCGCTTTTGCTACCAATTCCGTACCGTATTTATTCAACACGTCATAGGTATCCTCAGGATTTTCGCTGTTTACCGTTCTATTTCCGCGCACCGTTGCAAGCGCCTGCATAAACTCGTTTTGTTCAATGGAAAATTTTTTAAAAATCTTTTTCAACGTTGCGTCCGCTTTTTCAAGCAAACCGTAAAAAAGATGCTCCACCGATAAAAAGCTGTCGCCCATTTTTTTCGCCTGAGACTCCGCCTCATCCAGCGCCGTTTTTAACGCCGCCGCGATATACTGCTCACCGCCCTGCGTTTTGGGTAAACGCTCAATTTCTCTTTTCGTTTCCGCCGTCATTTCCGTCGGCGATTTCCCCATCTTCGTCACCAGCTGACCGATCAACCCTTCATCCGCCGTCAACAATGCGTGCAACAGATGTACTTGCGCAATTTCCGGATTTCCGTATTCCCGAGCCGTAGATTGCGCGCTTTGCACTGCCGCGATAGATTTTTCTGTAAATTTCCGCATATCCATATTTCTCTCTCCTTTTTCGTTTCGTTTTCAATATATTTGTAAACAATTCAATATCTTTTTAAACATTGCCTTGAAACTTTTCGTAAAATAAAGTTTCAAGATAGAAAAAAACGAAAACACCCGTTTTGCGTTTCCGTTTTGTCTTATATAGTATAGTATTCAACGCGGACATACCCCGTTGTTATGAGGAAAAATCAATTTTTTACGATTTGTAAGATGACAAATAAAACCACGAGCGCAACCATCGCGACCGTCGTCGTAATCAAGCGAATTTTATCCCGTTTTTCCTTTTGCATTGGCACGTAAATTTTAAATCCGCAAGTGGGACAAACCCCATTTTCCATCAACGTTTTACAGCGACGGCAATGAATTTGTTCGGGCGTTACGTCTAAAAAAAGCCCTGAATTGTTTGATTTGCGGATCGAAGGCGTTTGCTTTTCAAGCTCCTCCGCTTGTTCGGTTTCGCGCTGTTCTCGCACCGCCGCTTCCATTTCCGCAATGATGCGTGCTTCTTCCGCTTTCTTTTCCGCTCTAGTTTTCTTGCTCATAGTATTTCTCCAAATTTTCTTTAAGTGACAAAGACTTTTAAAATATTGTTTCAAACAAACGCAACAAAGAATCCCCCAACCGACCAAAAAATCCTCGTTTGTGGTTTTCTTTGGTACAAAGCTTGGACACGGCGAACGTTTCTTCGCAATCACGTTTGACTTCCATAACAGCGTCGCAGCCCGAAAAATACACCGCGTTTTCAAAATGCAAATATAAGCTGCGATAATCGAAGTTAATCGTACCCACTACCGCACATTCGTCATCGCACACCATGCTCTTGGAATGGATAAACCCAGGGGTGTATTCGTAAATTTTTACTCCCACGCGCATGAGAATTTCATAATTTGCACGAGTTAGGCGATACACCATTTTCTTATCGGGGATTCCCGGGGTCACAATCCGCACGTCCACACCACGCATCGCCGCGCGCATCAGCGCCGCGCGCATTTCATCATCCAAAATCAAATACGGAGTAAAAATATACACGTAATCACGAGCACGATGAATCATATCCAAATACACCGTCGCCCCCACGCTTTGTTTATCCAGCGGCGAATCGTCGTAAGGATGAATTTGCGTTTGTTTTTCTTCGTCTTTTGTGTCTGATTTTATCTCGGATGGTGGCAGCAGGTATGCGCTGAGCGCCTCTTTATCCTTGCGAAACGCATTCCAAAGATAGAAGAACATCATAGTAAACGAGCGCACCGCGTTACCCGTGATTTTTACACCCGAATCTTTCCAATAACCAAACCGCACTTTTTGCGCTACGTATTCGTCGGCAAGATTGATTCCGCCTGTAAACGCTACTTTTCCGTCAACCACCAAAATTTTTCTATGATCGCGGTTATTCATGCGTAAAGTAAATACAGGCACAACGGGGTTAAACGAAAGACATTTAATGTTTTTATGCAGACTTTCTAAATAGGTGTCGTAATCGGGCGGCAGCGTCATCATACACCCGAAATCGTCGTAAATAATCCGTACCTGCACCCCTTGCATCGCCTTTTGCAACAAGACCTTTAAAATTGAATCCCACATCTTGCCGCCTGCAATGATGAAGTATTCCAGCAAAATAAATTTCTCAGCTTTTTGTAATGCTTCCAGCATCACGGGATACAGCTCTTCGCCGCTTTTGTAATAGGAAATTTCCCCGTCCGTGTAGATAGGATACCCCGCGTACGACGTCAGATAACAGCTAACTGCTTCCCCGCGCGTTTGTGGTAAAAACCCCGTTCCCTCTCCATAGATTTCAAGGAATTGCGCTTGGTTTTCCCTTTTCGCTTTCTCAATCTTTTTACGCATCCGACAAGTTTGTTTACCGTCTCCGTACAATAAATACATCGGCACGCCCACAATCGGTATAAGTAAAATCAATAAAATCCAGTTGAGTTTCGTGGAAGGCCTATCGTATCGGTTGATGATTGTCAATACGAATATGAGCGCTAACACCCCCACCGCCGTTTGAATCGCGTAACCGATTTGCGAATCGTAGGCAAAAGCGTACAACAAAAATACGTACCCGACGAGTTGCGCCAACACCAACAGCGCGAAAATAAAAAATCGGTTGTATAGATACAGTTTGTAACTTCTGTCGTTGGCAACCGTTCGCTCAATCCATTGCTTTTTCCGTTCGCTTAATTTTTTCATTTTTACTTCTCTTTTTATGCCGCGCCGCGCTCCCTTCCTTTGCAACGCCACTTCCTCATATATAATATTATAACATTTTAGGGCTTTCTTGTCAATATCACTTTCCCTTTTATTAGTATACCACCTTTTCGTTTCCAAAAGACGAAATCTTCGTTAAAATTTTGTAAAAATTTGCCAATCCTTCTTTTTTTTAAATTTTTTTATTTTTTTAGAAATTTTTTCAAAAAAACTATTGACAAATATATTTTTTTGTATTATACTATAAACAGTTAATAAAACTTAATCCTAATAAGATTAAATAAAAGAGGTAAAAATTATGAAAAAATTCGAATGTTCGGTATGTCATTATGTTGCAGAAGGAGAAGTTGCTCCTGAAGTTTGCCCCGTATGCAAGCAAGCTGGTAAATTTGAAGCGAAGCCCACGTTGAAAGGCAGCAAGACGGAAGCGAACCTTGCAACGGCGTTTGCAGGCGAATCGCAGGCAAGAAACAAGTACACCTATTTTGCAAGCAAGGCAAGAAAAGAAGGATTTGTACAAATCGCGGCTATCTTTGAAGAAACGGCGAAGAACGAACAAGAACACGCTAAAATTTGGTTCAAGCTTTTGAACGGCGGCGAAATCTCCTCTACGGCTGACAATTTGAAGGCGGCTGCTGAAGGCGAAAACTACGAATGGACGGATATGTACGCTGAGTTTGCGAAAGTTGCTCGCGAAGAAGGTTTCGACGAAATCGCAAAATTGTTTGACGGCGTAGCGGCTATTGAAAAAGAACACGAAGAAAGATATAGAAAATTGCTTGCAAACGTAAAAGGCGACTTGGTATTCTCGAAGGACGGCGACGCTGTATGGCAGTGTTCGAACTGCGGCCATATCGTAGTTGGCAAGAAAGCTCCTGAAGTTTGCCCTGTATGCGCGCATCCTCAAGCATATTTCCAGGTTAGAGCGGAAAATTATTAATCTTGATAAACGACGAAGTATCGTTTGATATAATTTAATACACCCCTTATATATAAAACACAGAGCATTTGCCCTGTGTTTTATCTTTTATTCTTTTGAGAACTCTTATTTGGTTCTATATTGTACCCATTTTTCCACGTTAGAAATGCCGCCGCCTTCCTTCACTTCCGTGGATGATTTTACTCCCATTGTCACTTTCTGATACGTGTAGATTAACTGAGAATCGGTATACGTACTCGTCGAATACTCAAAACGGAAACATCTAGGGGTCCCTACGTTCTTCGTGTTCTTAATAATGCTATGACAATTATAACTCTTCAACCCTTGGTTGCAACAATAATAGGTGTCCAAATAGGGACAATTTACACTCGATGCAATCGCAAAGAAATATTTATAGTTATTCCCTCCGCTCTTACCCGTAGAAGTCCAGCTGCCCTTTCTATGAGAAATTGCTCTTTCCGTTGTATTTGCATACGCAACGTCATACATCCAATGCCAATAGATATATCCTGCTTTCTTATTCACTACTTCACGTTTTGTCGATCCATTGTTGTATGCAGTGTAAGCAGATTTTGCAAAAGTTGTATAATACGTATTGGTTGTATCATATCCCGTAGGGAAAGTTGCATAATTTACACTACCCGTTGCTGTTACCAACCAATTACTGCCAATTTGCGTCCAACCGCTCAACGCTGCATCAGGGGACGTCTTTGTCTCCGTCAACGTATAACGCCATTCATAAGCAAGCTCCTGTGCGCCCGCTGGAAGTTTGGATATTTCACACCATGCTGTATCATTACGATTCCAATGCGCATAAATCGTTACGTTGTTTTCCGACCACGAAACGCTTTCCTCTGTCACTCTCGACCCGCCGCTGACAAGCGTATACCAACCGTCAAAATTATAATAATCTCTCGTAGGCGTAGGCAATGCACCATAAGCTTGACCGCACACTACCGTTTTATTAGCCGAAGAAACGTTACCGCCGTTTGGATCAAACGATAAAGTAAACGTCTTCAACGTCCACTGCGCGTATAAAGTAACATCTTGCGCAACGGAAGGAACCGTAGATTCCGTCACTCTTTCGCCACCGTTTTTCGCCGTATACCAACCATTAAAGCTATAACAGTCACGCGTAGGCGTAGGCAAAGTGCCATAGTTATCACCAAAAGTAAGAATATTGCTTGCCGTAGAAACCGTACCGCCATTTGCGTCAAAGTTTACTGTAAACATATTCGGCGTCCACTGTGCATACAACGTTTGATTTACTAGTGCAGATACTATGGTATCTGCCACCACCTCCGAACCACCAACAGCTTCACTAAACCAGCCGCCAAACGTAAAGTTTGCTCTTTCAGGAGTAGGCAACGTGCCGTAAACTTGTCCGTAATATACCGTTTTTGTCGTTTCAGAAACCGTACCGCCGTTTGCGTCAAAGGTTACAATCGATGACGTCAACATGCTTTCAAACGTTTCTTCGCCAATATATTTGATGTTATCCTCTCTAATTGCGGGAACAATCAACATTTGATCGTTGGTCAACGTTCCGCAAACCAAATATCTTTTCGATACGTTTAACTCACCCTTAACGCCTTCGTCCGCCTTGCTAAACGTTACACTTTTACTGATAACCGTATTCTCCCCTAAAGAGCTTACGGAAATCGTGCCCAAAAGTTTTAAAGCAACGTCTTCTTCCGCTAATACTAAAGCAAATCCAGGAGCATTCTCAATCGTTACTCTGCCAAGCGTCACCGTTTTTGATTTTAAATACAAAGGTGTATCGGTATTTTTCGTAAACGTCATATGACTAATAAACGTCTCTGCCGCTTCCGATCTCACCTGAAGATTTTCATAAGTAGATCCATTACCGATCAACGCGAAATATTCTTTTTCCGCCCCAATCACAATCTCTTGATTATGGAATCCGTTTTCCAATAAGGAAATATCCAACGTAATTCTAGTAGCACCAGAATGTACACTTTGTTCCGCAACGCTTGTATTGATCGCCTTGACCGTTATCTCTTTTACCCCTTCAAAGGCATTAGGCCCCAACGAAGTAACGTATTCGTCAATAGCAAATTTTTTCAAACTGGTACAACCTTTAAATGCATTGTCACCAATTTCCATAATACCGTAACCCATAACAACTTCTAACGAGGTACAGCCTTCAAACGCGCTTGCAGGAATCACCGAAACGTATTTAGGTAAAATCACGCCTTTTAACTGTATATTGCCTTTAAACGCATCTGCTTCAATACCGCGTACTCGAACTGCAGAATACGTACCGTCTGCATTGTTTACAGAAACGTATTCAGGAATCACAACGTTTTCCGCCGTACCATTATATTCTGTAATGTAACCCGTTGCAAGGTCGATCGTCAACCCATCAGATCTTGCAATAACTCCAGAAACAACTTCATGTACGTAATAAGGAACTTCGAAAGGCAATACGCCGTTTTCACAATCGTTGAAGTTTGCATTATCTTTGGAGTAATCCAAATATACGTGTCTTTCCTGATCCAAAATATTGTACGTATACGTAAAGTAAGAATTGGTCGCAAAATCGTATCCTACCACCGCAAATACGTGTACCGTACCCGCCGTCACCAAACGATAATACCCTCTAGCGCTGCTGGATTGTCTAACTTCCTGTTGATAAGTTTGTTGATTTTCTACCGAGTATTCAATTGTCGAAGTATATTCATCCTTGAGCTCTTGGCTGGAACCCGTGGACTGCGTAGCACTGTTACTCTCACCTCTTGACTGCATACTGGTATACGCATATTTATCGTAAATCAACTGAGAAATCGCATTAGAAATTTCCGTATTTTTGCTTACCGATTGGCTATTTTTATACCCGTCCGTTGTATTCCAGTTACTAGAAGAACTACTGCTTCTATCCCAATAAGAAGAAGAGTTGCTCGAGCTTTCCGATCCAACATTTTTTTCTCTGGAAGCGGCTAACGTCGCTGCTTTCTTTTCACCCTCTGTCCATTCACCATTAGCTCCAGCCGAGACCGTTATATTTGTATTTGTGCGCGCCGCAGCAACCCCTACTTGCGCTTCATGGGAAAACGACCCGTCTATATGCAACCCTACGCTTGAAGATTTTTCATTCTCTTTTGTATACGACCCATTAATCCCCGTTGAATTGTTCGTCGTAACCTTGGAAGAAGAAGAGTTAGAACCGCCAGAATTAGAAGAAACCGCAGTGGAACCACCAGAACTATTACTTATATAATATTCCCCGCCCGTAACGTTGCCTTCGCTGTCTGTCTTTTGCTCGGTTTTACCAATCTGTTCATCATGTTCGTTCGTTGCCGTCGTTGCATCGTTCCATTCTTGCGACAGCGTCCACGCAGAAGTTTTCGTCGTCGCATTGGAAATGGTGTTTGCTATCGTATTTGCATAGCCTTCCCCTAACGAGATGGAACACGTATATGATTTATTGATTTCAATATTTTCCGTATTGCCAAGATATTCAATTTCCGCCAAAGGTACGTTTTCAATCGTACCGATTTCATAAATGAATAAATATCTGCCGTTATCCATGTCTTCAATAATACTGGGGTCACTTAAATTGTTTACCGCTTTCGCTTTGTTTCTATCGCTCGTCCAGTTTGCATGAAGCATCATGTTGCCCGTCGTTCCAGGATGAATCACAGACACGATTTCTCCATCTCTAGACCAACCCACAAAAGTGTAACCAAACCACGAAGGATTTTTGAGTGTAGCCCCCTTATCCACAGTGTATGTAATGCTCTCTACGGGTACGTCAGGAGAATCAAACGTAATGGTATATTCCACCTTTTCCCATTGTGCATACAGCACTTTATTGCCTTTCGTGCCCTTTTCAACGTCAACAACTCGTTCCCCGCCGATTTGCGACGTGAACCAACCGCAGAAAACATATCCTGGTACGATCAAATCCTCAAACATAAACGAATCTTCCGTCGTATACGCAGTAGGATTGTTGTTTTCAATTTGTTGTTGCTGCAAATAATTATCGTTTATTGCCACATGATAAACGATTGAAAATTGACTATCTTTTAATGCAGGAATCACTTCTTGTTCCACTAAAACTTCATTACATACAGAACAATGTGATCCTTCCTTCAACCCCGTCGTATTTTGCGTAGGCGCAATCGCCTCATCAGTAACAGGCGTATGTCCCGTCGCAGGAATTATCATACTTTCCGGATCAATTTTTACATCCGCTGTTTTCTTATTAAAAATACCATTGCAAATTTCACAACGCCAGTATTCCTTCTTCCCCTCGTTGGTGCAAGTAGCCGCTTTTTCGGGACTATATACTAAACTATGGGAACAAATACCGCTCCCAACGCCGTTTCCGCCAGTACCTCCCATATTACAAGAAGCAAAGCCTAACGTACCCGAAGCCAAACCAAATAAGGTTAAAACGCCAATCAATATTTTTTTCTTTTTCATAACGCCTCCATGCAAATGTACTAAGAATTATATTTTGACTGTATATTTATTTTACCCTTTTTCCATTTTTTTGTCAAGAGTTTGATTAAATAATCCGTATTGGCTTTTGATGTTTTATTTTAATTCTATGTTTTTAACCATCATCAGATAAACTGCCGATAAACTGCCGAGTCACCACAAGCGACGACTTTCTTTTGAAACTCTATTATTTTGCACCTCCCCCGTCCTTTGACGTATCATAGACCTTGATTCGTTTATACAAAAAGCATAAAAGAAATGTTTTGTCAATAAAATATTGTATTTTTTGACGATATGGCGGCTATTAAATTTAAGAAAATAAAACGTGAAAATCGACGTTCTATAACCTTGGAAGAACAGCAGAAATTCTTTGAACGTGTAGAACTTCCCGAATTTGCTCCATACCGTGAACTTCTTTTATTGCAATATTACTTTGGTTTACGCCCATTTGAATTGACCAATGCACATTTTGAAGGAGAATTTCTTATAGCATTGAATGCAAAGCACGGAAAAAATGGGAAAAAAGTATTTAAGAAAATACCAATACCAAAATAAGCCAAGGAAAAACTCAACACAACAGGGGCGATTATTTGTAACTGAGCCTTAGACACTTTGAATCGCAAATTCAAGAAAATAATGGAAAACAATGAAGTTACCCAATATTTCTTTCGGTATACTTACGCAACTACTTGTCAATAATATGTTCGCTCGGACATTGTCGACCTTTGGCTGGGTGACAGCTCGGAACGGCTTGTTGGGCGGGCTTTATACCCACTTCCCAAACGAATTCTTAAAAGAACAAATGGAACTGGTTAAGTTTCCTTTTTAATAAAGAATGAAGCCGCTTGGAACGCTAATTCCAAACGGCTTTTCACTTTCTTGTACACCTATGTTTCTGAACTTCATTTATTATAAGGGTTGTAGGCAATTTAACGCACCAAAAAACGCATCAATGCTACCCAAATCCGCGAAAGAAACGGCAAAAAACATAGAAAAAATCGGGCTTTTATGCGTTTATTTTGCATAATTACCCGATTTTGGTGCGGTCGACAGGAATTGAACCCAGGTCGGAAATTTCCAATCCCTTTATTTTAAAGGTTTTCAGGCATTTTGTTCCCGAAAAGTCCCCAAAATGAGTTTCAATTTTATACATACAAATCGTCTATTTTTACTCGGTTTATTCCAACTAATCTAATTCCGAGTAAAAAATAGAAATCGGTTTATTACTTTAAGCGATAATAGCAGGTTGTTCGACCGCTACCTTCGCGTTTAATCTCTCCAAGCTCAATCAGTTTGCGTAATGCGCCTTCAATCGAACTTACACTTAAAGAAGGACAAAGCTCGCGAATATCCTGTTTAGAGAAGCGACCGATTTTATTCATCGTGGCGCGTCTAACCATTTCCAACGCGGAAATTTTTGTTTCTACCAATGCGAAGCGCTCTTCGAAATCTTTATATGCAGCCAGAATGGTTCCTAAAAGATACTTGATAAAAGGCACAGCATCTTCCGTTCCATCGTGCCAACCATGTTGTGCTTGATTTAAGGCGTCGTAATAGAGGTCTTTATTTTTTGCAATTTTTGCTTCAAGGGAGATGTACTTCCCGACGTAGAAACCATTTCTATACAAAAGCAACGTCGTGAGCAATCTGCTCATTCTACCATTTCCATCATTGAAGGGATGAATGCACAGGAAATCGTGAATAAAGGTCGGAATTGCAATCAACGGCTCTACTTCCATATTGCCAATTATGCGATTATATTCATTGCAAATACACTCAAGAGCGGCAGGTGTCTCAAAGGGATCAAGTGGAGTAAACAGCGTTTCCACTCTTCCATCTGGATATGTTGTGCTGATATAATTTTGAACGCTTTTCGTTCTGCCTGCCATAGGGTTATTCATATGGCTGTACAGGATTTTATGCAGTTGCAAAATATAATTCGGCGTAATAGGGATAGCATCAAAGCTTTCATGAATAATACTAAGCACGTCACGATAGCCTGCAATCTCTTGCTCATTGCGGTTTTTAGGTGCCGTTTTTTCCTCAACAAGCTGACGAATACGGGTACTTGTGGTGACAATACCTTCAATCGCATTCGATGCTTCCGTGCTTTGAATTTTAGCAATTTCAACAAGTTTTTCAAGTTCTTCAGGACGTTGCTTTAAATATAATTCCTGTTTGCCTGCTTCTTTATAGATTGCAGCAATCAATCCGAGGACTTCCGAATCCCATTTTTCTTCTTTAATTTTTGAGTAATTAAATGCGCGCATTCCCTTACCTCCAATATTATTCCCTTAAATCATACCATAAAATAAGGGATGAGTCAACTTATTAAGCGGTGTTTTCCCTTAAAAACATACGTAAAATAAGAGAAAAATTATTAAAAATCTCTTAAAATTATCAAATGACCGCAGAATGTGCCTATATAATACAAGTCGTCGGCGCTCCGCGCCGCCGAATAGGCACATTCTGCTAACCGACAAAGCAATTAGGCAAAAGTGATTGAAATCGGCAAAAGCACGCCCATCGTCGCTAACCCGCTTGACGATCGGGCGCTATCTTTTTTGCCTTTTACTTGCAATCAAATGTCTTTTGTATATCAATTGCAGGTTGTCGCGTTAGGCAAGCATTTTTGTGGCTCATCTTCGTCTATTGCGAGCACCTCGCCTTCCAACGATATAATTTCCGTTTTCATGGGTAATACGTATTTATTTTCATTGGACATCATCGAAACAACAAGCTCACCCTTATTTATGTATCCCGTAATATACCCAGGGCAATTCTTGGAAACCATCAATTTTCCACCCTTGTCCAAATATTTCAATACATAATTATACGCTGCGCCTGCCAATTGAGGAATAACGTCTTCTATTGTAGAAAGTCCAAACTTTTCATTAAATTCCGTGTTGCGCGTATGCGTTTCCACCTGTTTTGTAACGGGGTTATATTTTCTTTCTACGAAGTTTTCGCCCGGTAGTGTGCCATCGGGGATAAAAATCAAAGCGTGGAAGTGCAATCGAACACTTCCGTCCCATCCTTCCCATACACCAAGATATTTCCAACCATCACGTTTTACTTTGTTAGATAGATAATCCCTCAACCGCTGTTTAAATTCATCAACGTTCATCTTTTTGTCGTCATACGTGAAGGTTACGAAATAATTAAAACGGTTCATCGTGCATTTTCAATACGGCTGTGCTTTAAAAGGGATTTTTTAGAAATTCGGTACACAAACGGATGGAAAAGGGTGTCGGCGGCATAGTGGGTGATAAATCCAAGCGCATAGGCGAGAATTTCGGGCGAGGACGGAGCAAAAGCTTTAAGGGCTTGAAAGGCGGCGAAACCGCCCTCACGGTGGAGATACGAACCGAAATTCTTTCGTTTGGCGTCGAGAAACTTGTAAAAGAAACAAAAATCCGCACCCTGCGCACCGAAAAAGTACAAGCGTAGGTGGGGTAAAATTTTGTTTTTTAGCTCGTCGGGTAGAGCTTTCAGCCTCTCTTGCGACGGCGTAATGGGTGTAACTTGCTGGCATAGTTTCAGTATGGGCGTTTTGACGAAAATAAAACTTTTTCATAAAAACGAGAGAGGCAGGTATGCGTTGAACGCATACCTGCCCTAGTTTTTTATTCTTGCACCTACCACTTGTATTTATAATTCAACACATACCTGCCTATTTCGTTTTTGTTTTTTATTCAATTTTAATTACGATAACGTAAACGAATCTTGCGCTTTTTTGGAAACAATAGATACGTTTCCAGCCGTTTTTCCGTAAGTCTCTACCAACTCCCATGCGACAAGTTTTCCATTCACCTTCACGAATACGTAAACGGTGTTTCCGTTAAAGAGTTTCACAAAACCAACTTCGACTTCGTATTTTGCTCCCGCATTAAAACTTTGCGTGCCAGAGCTGTTATTGATTCGCACGATCGTGGAAGTGAGATTTACACAAATCCCCGATTGAGGCTTAGTTTCGCTGGTATAGCCGTAAATGCAAAGCTGACCGCTGAAAGATTCGGGCGTTACGTTGAATTTCAAGGAATAACTATCTTCGTTAATGCTCACAAACTTCGTTTTTCCGTTGCTGAGCACACCCACCGCGTCGGTGAATTCATTTAACGCATATTGATAATACGTTCCGCCGCGAACGGTGTCGAAAGGTCTTTCTCCTTCCGCAGGCGGGATTACCTCGTCAAAGGTGTACAAATCGCCATCCGATACCATCGTAATAGAATCGAAATACACCGTTCCAACCGTAGCCCCATAGAAACGATACAAGAAAGTGAAAGGATTGAGTTTTCCGTCTAGGATAATATTCTTTGCACCTTGAATCAATTCCAAAATGTCCGCGTATACCCATTTACCGCTTTCGCCGCCAAATTGCGAATAAGCTTTTTCAATCAAAATGCTGTTTGCTGTATCATTATAAATACGGAGCAGAGGCGTTTTCCCCGACGTTACCGTGTAATCGGTGACGTACATTTTAACAAAAACCGCTTTCAGCCTATCCGCATTGATAACTTGCGGGAATTTAATACCCACACAGCCAAAATCACTCGTCGTATAACCATATACGTCTCCCGTATATCCCGCGGGAACACCTGAAAAATCCGTCACTTTGCTTGCGTTAGCCGGCTTAACGCCGTCCGTGGATACCGTCGTGTCAAAATCCGTTCCGTTGAAATCGAACTCCGTCACCGTCGCCCATTCGGGAATATTATCGATGGTGATTTTCGTTTCTTCTTCCGTGGAATTGTCAGGGTTCTCATAACCCAACTTTGCGTCGTAAAGATACAAACCTGCATCCGCAATAGAGCCGTCCGCTTCGGAAAGATTGATATACGTGCCGCCCATCACGGGACCGTTTGCGTTGCTGTTATATCTATCGAAAGTAGAGCTCTTCTGCCCATAGGTAAGGCGCACGCCTTGATAGGATATCGAAGCGCTGTTACAATGTTCGTGCCCGACGAACACCGAATCGACGCCGTATTCTAAAATCGTATTCCACACTTTGTGATTGTAGTCCCAAGGCCCTTTGGGCGCTCTGCCGATATACCCGAAATCTCCTACCGCCTGCGCCGTTTCCAAAGTATCTAGGTCGATAGGGTTTGACTGAATGGTCGAAGCGTTGTAGCCGTATTGTTTGAAAGCGTTCTCAAACACCGAAATTTGAATATGGAACGCCATAGACAATTTTGTCTCGGGATACGCTTCGATTAACTCTTCCATACTCTCCGAATACCATTCGATTTGGTCATCGCCAAAGCCTGCCGACGTCTTGCTATGACCGTTGGCAAGGGAAATGGCGCTCATAGCGCCGCAGCCGTTGGAATCAAGCATATAAAACACACGTTTTAATTCGCCGTCCTGCGTCAAACCGACGGAATAATTGCCATTCCCCGTCAATTCGCGTTGTTTAAAAAGACAATATTCAGAAGCTTCAAATTGGTCGCATTGCCAATCCACGCCCATATTACTTTCGTTATCATGGTTACCAAAGACAGGCGCCCACGGGATTTCAAAGGAATCCATAAAGGAAATCAAATGCAGGAACTGTTCGCCGTAATCGTCAAATTCACCGTACGTATTATCCCCCGTCATGATGATGAAATCGGGGTCGTAACGTTCAATAACCTGTCCTATGTATCTTTCATAGCCCCCAAAAGTGTCCGCCGCTGAATTGCCGCCAACACGACCTTCATATCGCTTTTGGTCAACACTAATCGTTTGTACGTCCGTGAGCTGCAACACGCGAATATCCCGTCCCGTTTCTACGTCCACCACGAAATCGACGTAATCGGTAATTTCTTTCGGCGTATCTTCTTCCTCTTCACTGCTTTGTGAATCGTCAGAGGAAGTTTTATCCGTAGGAATAGAGGAGTCAGCGGAAGAACTGTTGTCCTTTCCATTCTTAAAACACGCAGTCAGCGTACCGATGCTTGCAAAGGACATGGCAGCGCAAATAAGCAACGCTATTAGCTTTTTCTTGTTCATCAATTTTCTCGTTCCCATCATTATTTATTTATATTATAACAAAAAGAAAGCATTTTGTAAATAGTTCTTTCTTTTTTTTAAATATATAAACAAAAAAACAAAAGTTAAACAATGAACATAAAAATTTTTAAAAGAAACGCGTCTGCGATATTATGGACGATGAAGAAGTAACACAGTATTTCTTGCGACACACGTTCGCAACAACTTGCCAGCAATCTGTAAGACCTGACATTGTGGATATATGGATGGGCGACAGTTCAGAACGACTTGTCGGTAGAGTGTACACGCATTTTGAGGACGACTTTATGTATGAACAAATGCAAAACGTTAAGTTTGAAATATAAGATAAACGCCCGGGCGAAGGTAATCGCTCGGGCAATTTCTATGCAAAAATTTTTAAGTAAAATCGTAAATGCCTTGAAAATAAAGGAAAAAAGGGCAAAAACTGCCCCCAAAGTCGAACAAAAACGTGTTTTTTGGGTATTTTCGACTGAATATTTATTCAAAAATGCAAAAAATAAGGCATTTATGCACTTTTTTCTGCATAATTGCCTTATTTTGGTGCGGTCGACAGGAATTGAACCTGCATGGAGTTACCCACAAGATCCTTAGTCTTGCGCGTCTGCCAGTTCCGCCACGACCGCATTAACGTACCTATTATATCTTAATGAAACTCGTTTGTCAACTTATTTTATCGCCCTTTACGAAAAAAAATAAAAAAATTATATTTCCCTCATTTTTTATACCCACCGCTTCGTATTTTTAAATTTTTACGCCATCTTTCCTGCCTTGTTTTGATTGTATAATAGTAGTATAAATCCCCTTTTTTTACAAATACTAACATTATGAAGCTAATAAAAAGGAGATTTTATTATGAAAGCTACAGGCATTGTTAGAAGAATAGATGAATTAGGCCGCGTCGTCATTCCTAAAGAAATTAGACGCACTTTACGGCTCAAAAACGGCGATCCACTCGAAATTTTTACCAGCCATGACGAGCTGATGCTCAAAAAATATTCCCCTATCGCAACACTCGAACGGTTCAGCAAAGCCACTGCGCGCTCGTTAAACGATTTAAGCGGCAAAATAGCCGTTATTTGCGACACAGATGGCGTCTTGTACGCCTTTGGCGATGGGAAAAAGGATTTAGATGGAAAACCCTTATCTGAAGATATGGATAGAATTATGCGCGAACGACGCAGCTATATCGCAAACGCTTCGGAAGGCGGTGACGTAATCCCTCTCACCAATACACGCGAGGAAGGGATCACCGCGCAGGTCATTGTACCTATTGTGTCGGGTGGGGATTGTCTTGGCGCTGTGGCTGTTCTTTCTAAGGACGAGGGAGCTAAAATGGACGGCGCGGATATGAATTTGGCTCGTCTTACAGCCGA
>SVII01000032.1 GCA_015069605.1 Clostridiales bacterium
TTCTGCGGGTAAAATCCGCCGAATACGGCAAACCCGTTTACTTGATTTCCGACGAACCGTACCGTGAATTGGTGTACGATCAGGAAACGATCGTGCCTTGCCCGATGAAATATTACAACGACACGGTGGTGTGTTATTCGTACTCGAAATCCCTTTCAATGCCGGGGGAACGCATTGGGTATATAGCGGTGAATCCCAAGGCGACGGAATCTCGCGCGGTGTACGCGGCGGTGTGTGGCGCGGGGCGAGAGCTTGGCTTTGTATGTGCGCCTGCGTTGTTTCAGAGGGTGGCGGCGGAATGCGACGGCATGACAGCGGACCTTAGTGTGTACAAGCGTAACCGTGATTTGTTGTATCACGGATTGAAGGAATGCGGTTTCACCTGCATTTATCCCGACGGAGCGTTTTACCTGTTTATGAAAGCGGCGGAAGCGGACGCGGCGGCGTTTTGCGAGCGTGCGAAAAAGTACGAATTGTTGTTGGTCAACGGCGCAGATTTTGGCGCGGAAGGTTGGGTACGAATCGCGTACTGCGTGCAGACGGAACGCATTGAAAAAGCTTTGCCCCTGTTTAAAAAATTGGCAGAAGAATATGGATTGTGATAGAATACAAACAAGCGACCTTACCGAAATGGTAAGGTCGCTTGTTTGTGCGATATATGCCTACGGCATACGATATATTCGCAAGCGAATACGATATATGCCTACGGCATGCGATATGTTTGCTAACGCAAACGCGATAACGATATACATATATAATATACACGCATATACGCGTACGCGCGCGAGTTATTAAAAATCGCTTCTGCCTAAAACAAAATCCACGGAACAACCATACGCCTTGGCGATTTTATAAAGGCTTTCCACCGAGGGTTTTCGTTCACCGCTTTGCCAAAAATAAATGGCGGATTCAGCAAACTCGCACTTTCTTTTCATCTCTGCCTTTGTCGTGTGTAATTCTTGACACAGTGTTGCTAAACGCTGTTGAAAGGGGATAGGAGTTTTAAATACGCGCGGGTATCTTTCCGTTTCTAATCCCAACAAATAATCGGTGGAGCATTGAAAGTAATCGGCAAGTTTTAACAACAATGCTACGGATGGCATTTTCGTACCGCTCAAATAACGGCTGATTGTACCTTTTCCGCAACCGATTTGTTCGGCAAAGTTGGATGGGGTTAATTTAGTTTCCGTAATCAGTTCCGAAAGGCTTTCGGCAAAAATCGACAAATTCATACAAACAAAGACATTCTCCTACAAAATATTATCTCTACAAAAGGAAACTTTTGCTTGCATTTTTCCACCTGTAGAGGTATAATATTGTTACAAGGTTGGCGCGCAACTTTAAATTATAAAATAAAGGAAGATGTATAAAATGGAGAATACTCAAGAAAAACAGCAAAATTTGTCGCAAACTACAGAAGAGAAAGGATTTTTACAAAAAATAATTCCTCTCATGAAAAAGGATTTGGTAGGTTTTACGGAAGAGGTGGAAGATGGTATTATGTTTACGTTGCCAGGCGGAAAACAATATAAAATTGTGGCACATGCAATATAAAAAAAGAGAGACGCTTATAAAAAATGCCTTTCAAAAAATAAATTCATAAAAAATCAAAAAAACTTTCAAAAACCTTTCAAAAAAGATTGACAACCCCTCAAAAGTATGCTAAACTAATCTCACGCACCCGTATGAGGGGTGTAATTTTTTGTATGGAGTTTTTATTATGGCAGTTAAAACCGCTAGAGCGAAAATCACGTTTGAATGTACGGAATGTAAGCATAGAAACTACGACAGTATTAAGAACAAAAAGAACGATCCCGACAGATTGGTTCTTTCTAAATACTGCCCTTTCTGCAAGAAGCACACCGAACATAAAGAAGCGAAATAATTTCTGTTTAATGCGCGCCGATAAAAGACGAGCTCTTTTATCATGGGCGCAATGAGGTAAAAAATGGCAAACGCTACTAAAACAAAGAACAAGAAACCGAATTGGTTCCGTCGCGTTGGGGCGAAGATTAAGGAAACCTTTTCCGAATTGAAAAGGGTTAGCTGGCCTAAATTCTCGACCGTAGTCAAGACGACGGGTGTCGTACTCGTTATCGTTGCCGCTTTCTTGGCGGTTGTTACGTTTGTGGATTGGGGCTTGTTCGAGTTGTTGGAAATCCTTACCAAACAAAACTAACTCGGAGGTTGACTTATGCCGATGAACGAAGAACCCAAATGGTATATCTTGCATACCTACTCTGGGTATGAAGCGATGGTAAAAGACAGCCTTGAGAAGTTGATTGAAAACAACAACTTGGGCGATTATATCGTGGATTTGAAAATCCCTATGGAACAAGTCGTGGAAGAAAAGAACGGTAAGTTGAAGGTGGTGGAAAGAAAGCTGCTTCCTTGCTACGTTTTTATCAAGATGATTTATACCAACCAAATTTGGTATTACGTTACCAGCACGCGCGGTGTAACTGGTTTCTGCGGTCCTCAGGGTAGACCCAAACCCATGAATCAGGACGAAATTCGCAAAATGCGTTTGGAAGAATACGTTACCAATGAAATCTTTGCAGTGGGCGATACCGTTTCCATCGAAGACGGTCCTTTGAAGGGCTTCTTCGGTACGATTAAGGAATTGAATTCCGCCGCGCAAAAGGCGAAGATTTCCACCACGATGTTCGGCAGAACGACGGACGTTGAGGTTGAATTCATCCAAATCAAAAAGGTAGAAGGCGAAATTCCCGTTGCTACGACGACGGAAGAATAATCTACCGCTCATGCGCGTATTTACGCGCATTCATTATGTTAAATAAGTGGGAGAGACGTCAAATTTTTGAGGGCGTCTTGTCAAAACCACTAAGGAGAAAATATTTATGGCTAAGAAGATTACAGCAGTCGTAAAATTGCAACTTCCCGCTGGTAAAGCTACCCCGGCTCCTCCCGTAGGTTCCACCCTTGGTCCCTTCGGTATCAACTTGCCCGGCTTTACGAAGGAATTCAACGCAAAAACGGCAGACAAACCCGGTCTTATCATCCCCGTTGTTGTAACGATTTATCAAGATCGTTCCTTCACGTTCATTCTTAAGACCCCTCCCGCACCCGTTCTTATCAAGAAAGCTCTTGGTATCGAAACGGCAAGCGCTAAACCCAACTCGGTTAAAGTTGGTAAGTTGACGAAGGCTCAAGTAGAAGAAATCGCTAAGACGAAGTTGCCTGACTTGAACTGCACGTCGTTGGAAAGCGCAATGAGCATGGTTGCCGGTACCGCTCGCAGTATGGGCGTAACCGTCGAAGAATAATAGGAGGCGGCAAAGATGAAACACGGCAAAAAATATCAAGACAGCGTAAAAGCATTTGATTTGGCTAAACAATACGAAGCAAACGAAGCAATCTCCGTTTTGCTTGACACCGCAAAGGCTAACTTTGACGAAACGATTGAATTGCACGTACGTTTGGGTGTAGACCCTCGTCAAGCAGATCAACAGGTACGTGGCGTACTCGTACTTCCCCACGGTACTGGTAAAACCAAGAGAGTTTTGGTTATCGCAAAGGGTGCAAAGGCAGACGCAGCTGCAGCAGCTGGCGCTGAATACGTAGGTGCTGAAGAATTGATCGCTAAGATCCAAAACGAAAACTGGTTCGACTTCGACGTTATGATCACGACGCCCGACATGATGGGTATGGTTGGTCGTATCGGTCGTGTGCTCGGTCCCAAGGGCTTGATGCCTAACCCTAAG
>SVII01000018.1 GCA_015069605.1 Clostridiales bacterium
TTCAACGTCTGCGTGGGGACGAGGAATTACGTGCGTAGCAATTACTTCGCCAAGAGCCGTAGCTGCTGCCGTACCTGCTTCTACTGCTGCTTTTACTGCGCCTACGTCGCCACGAACCATAACGCTTACCAAACCGCTACCGATTTTTTCGCTACCGATAAGTACTACGTTTGCTGCCTTTACCATTGCATCTGCTGCTTCGATTGCTGCTACGAGACCTCTCGTTTCTACCATGCCCAATGCTTCCATCATAATTGTAATTCTCCTTAAATTATATATTTTTATTTTTTTATCTTAATTTATCTCTGCCGAGCGCGCTCAAATGTGCAAACCATTCGATATCTTCGCTCTGTCTTGCAATCACCTTGTGCGTGATGTACAATTCTCTTTTTTCCGCTTCGGCTTTGCCTGCTGCGATTGCCGCTTCTACGGCAGCCGCGCTACCTTCCACTTTGATCGCCATCACCAAAGGCACGCGAGCGGAATCCCCCGCCGCGGGCTTATTTTTGTCGATTGCCACCACTTTTACGTCAGCAGCTTTCGCCATGGCGTCCGCGACCACAATCGAGGTTGCGAAACCAAAGACTTCTATCATGCCAAGTGCCATTGTTTTTCTCCTTATGTTACTCGCCAACGTTTACACGCTCTTTTCGTCTTGCAAAACGGCAACGCCGAACTGCCAAACGAAGACACGCCTTCATCAATCAGCAACGTAACAGATCTTAATACCCTGCTGCGAAACGTTTACTTCCATCGCTTCGTTCATCTTGTCGAGAGGGAAGCTGTGCGTGATAACTTCCTTGATAGGAATGTTCATTTCACGAGCCTGACGCAAGAACGCCATCGTCGTGGGATAATCGTCCGCCGAATAGTCCCAAGAACCAACGAGGTTGATTTCCTTGTTACACATTGCAAAGTGGGGATTTACGTTATATTCGCCGTTGTTTACGAAGAAGCCCATTTCGCAAAGTCCACCGCCGCGACGGATATATTCAAAAATATCCTTTGCCGCCGCAGGAGCACCCGTACACTGGAACGCGAAGTCTGCGCCAACGCCGTTTGCTACGCTCTTTACGAAGTTCACTCTTTCTTCGAGCGTCGTCATTTCCTTGAAGTTGATGATCGTTTTCGCACCGAGTTTCTTCGCCATTTCCAAACGCTTCGGCGTACCGTCGATTGCGATGATGTGGTTGATACCAGCCGCGCGAAGTACGCTGATCATCACAAGACCTACGGGGCCAAGACCCTGAATAAGCACTTTGGAATTGAAGTTGATAAGACCCGTCGTTTGCGCTCTCTTCAAAGCGTGTACGCACACGCAAGCAAGTTCAAGGAGCATTCTTTCTTGCAAATCCAAATCGTTTACTACGAAATACGTAGAACCTTTGCCGCGAATGAGAAGGTATTCCGCAAACCAACCCGTGAAGGGGTTCGCGTCGCTGTGGGGGATCAAACCGAACACGCCTTGCTTGTCGCAAAGGTTGGTGTTTGCGGGATGATTTCTACAAACGTGACATTCGCCGCAGCTGATAACGCTGGTAACGATTTTGTCGCCCACTTTGATAGGTTTGCCAGACGTATCGGCTTTAATGTTTTTACCAAGATACACGATCTCGCCCGTACCTTCGTGGCCAAGCGTTACGGGAATAATCCCGAAAGGATCTGCTTTCCATTCGTGTACGTCCGTACCGCATACGCCGCAACCTTCTACTTTTACCAAAATATCGTCGTCCCGAAGTTCAGGGATGGGATATTCTTTTACTTCGATTTTCTTTTGAGCGGTAAGCATTGCAACTTTTGCCGTCTTGGGGATTTTGCCTGCGCAGGACGATTTCGATCCGCCCATTTCCCCGAGAATTTTACGGACAATGCTTTCTACTTGAGAAGATGTAATATCCATTGTTTTCTCCTTGTTAAATAATTCTGAAATAGTCCGTCATAACGCATCTTCTAAATCTCGTGAAGCTGCGCGCACTGGTCAAGCCTTCGCCCGTAGGACCTGCGATCGTGAACGTCGTGTGGCCTTCTCCGCCGAACCCAATCCCTGCGTAAGAAGGAGCGTTCTTGACAAAAATCGTCGTTTCTACCGCTCTTGCAAAACGCGTGAGGTGATCGATATTCTTCGAGTGCATATGCGCCGTGTGACGGTTGCCGTGTTCTGCTTTTACCGCAAGATCAATCGCTTCGTCGATATTGTTTACGCGAACGATGGGAAGAATGGGCATCATCAATTCGTGCTGTACGAAAGGATGATCAAAATTCGTTTCGCAAATAATGCAACGAACTTCAGGGCCTACCTTCACGCCGATCTTATCCAACAACACCGCCGCGTCACGACCAACACAATCTCTGCTGACCGTCTTTTTCACGATACCCGTCTTGGGATTCTTAACGTCCACCAAAACGATGTCCGCAAGTTTAGCCGCCTGCTGCGGGGTAATCTTGTACGCGCCGTTTTGCTGCATCGCGGAAATGAGTTCGTCTGCGATATTCTTGAACGCAAACACTTCCTTTTCCGCAATACAAGGCAAATTGTTGTCAAACGAACAGCCGTCGATGATGTCCTTGCCTGCTTTTCTAATATCCGCGGTGTCGTCCACGATAACGGGGGGATTACCTGCGCCCGCACCGATCGCTTTCTTACCGCTGGAAAGCACCGATCTTACAACCCCAGGGCCGCCCGTACATACAAGCAAGCGAATGTTGGGGTGTTTATACATAATTTGCGCCGTGTCCAAAGTGGGTTTTACTACGGATGCAACGAGTACCTGCGGGCCGCCTGCCGCCGCGCAAGCGCGGTTGACAAGATCGACTGCATAGTTAGAGGTCGCGATTGCGTTGGGGTGAGGGTTGAATACTACGCCGTTGCCCGCCGCGATCATACCGATACTGTTACAAATAACCGTTTCGGAAGGGTTGGTACTGGGCGTGATACTGCCCACTACGCCAAAGGGTGCCATTTCCGTCAAAGTCAAACCGTGATCCCCTGTCTTTGCCTGCGAAACAATGTCCGCCGTACCAGGAGTCTTGTCCGCAACGAGCATATGCTTTGCGGTTTTATGGTCCACTCTGCCCATTTTCGTTTCCGCTACGCCGAGCGCCGCCATCACGGGAGCTTCTTTACGGCAAAGATCGCGGATAACGGCAATGACCTTTTCCCTTTCTTCCAAGGACATCGCGCGGATTGCTTTATAACCCGCCGTTGCCGCGTCGATTGCGTCGTTCATGTCCGTGTACACGCCAATATATTTTCTACCGTTGTACTGCGAACCGTCCCAGCTGTTCTTCGCGACAGGCGCGCCGCCGTTGAGGTTTTTAATCACCGCATTGATGACTTCCTCAATCTGGGCTTCTGTCCAATTTATAGCCATTTTTTCTTTCTCCTTAATAACCGTTTTCGTTACGGTTCGTTCTTATTTGCCAAGAGCTGCAAGAACTTTCTTCGTGATTGCTTCTACAAGTTCTTCCTTGCTGCAGTTGCAAGCGGAAGCTTCTTCTTCGTATTCGATGCCAGGGTGACGGCCAGGAAGGTTCATTTTCTTTCTGAGATCCATCAACTTCTTAAGCTGTTCGCTGGAAATTTCGTGAACAGCGCCGAGGTCCATCGCGTGTTTGCAGATTACTGCGTTGAATTCTACTTCTTCCATTACGAAGAACGCTTTCGTCAAGTTGCAACCAACCGTCAAAGCACCGTGGTTACGAAGCAAGAATGCATCGTGGTTGTGGATATAGGGATCGAGCGAATCGGGAATTTCCATCGTGGAAGGCGTACCATAATCACAGGTAGGTACAGCGCCGATCGTCAAAACTGCTTCGGGAAGTACGTACTGATCAAGGTCGATATCCGCAACGGTGAACGCCGTAGCAACGGGAGGATGCGCGTGCACAACAGCCGTTACGTCAGGACGTTCGCGATATACTCTCATATGCATTTTAATTTCGGAGGAGGGATTGAGTTTACCTTCCAATTTCTTACCATCTTTGTCAACTTTGATGATCATATCAGGCGTCAAGGAAGCCTTGGAAACGCCCGTGGGGGTGCAATAAAATTCGTTGTCGCTTACTTTTACGGAAATATTACCGTCGTTTGCTGCAACGAAACCTTTCTGCCAAAGTTTCAAACCTACTTCGCAAATTTCTTTCTTGATTTCAAAGGGAGATTTCATAATTTTTACCTTTCCTTTATATTATTTTTTTTATTTTGTCAAATTTTGTGTGTCAAGAGCGATCATGTATTCCTCATTCGTGGGAATCACGAAAGTCTTCGTTTTTGCGCCTGCCGCACTGATGTCTACAATCTCACCGCGAGGACAGGTTTTGTTTACCGTTTCGTCAATTTCTACGCCCAACCAGGACATATCCTTGCAGACGTCTTCGCGGATTTGACGATCGTTTTCACCGATACCTGCCGTGAATACAAGCGCATCAACGCCGTTCATTTCCGCTACGTACGAACCGATAATTTTTTTGATGTTATGCGCGAGGATTTTCAGCGCAAGTTGCGCGCGATAGTTCCCCTTTGCCGCCTCATCGCAAATATCGCGACAGTCGCTGGAAACGCCCGATACGCCAAGCAAACCCGATTTCTTATTGAGAATGGTGTCCGCTTCTTCTGCCGTACAACCCGTTGCTTTTTGGATATACGTCACTACCGTGGGATCGATCGCGCCGCTGCGCGTACCCATCGGCACGCCGTCCTGCGGCGTAAAGCCCATGGACGTATCCACCGCTTTCCCATTCACCGTCGCCGTGATTGACGAACCGTTGCCAAGGTGACAAGTGATGATCTTCGCGTTTTTGTTGCCGAGGATTTCCGCTGCCTTCGCCGCTACGTATCTGTGCGAAGTGCCATGGAAACCGTAACGTCTGATTTGATACTGTTCATACAATTCATAGGGAATGGGGTAGATATACGCGTAATCTTCCATATCCGAATAATAGGACGTATCGAATACACCGACGTGTTTTACGTTAGGCATTACTTCCTTACAAGCCTTGAAACCGCTGATTGCGGGAGGCCCGTGCAAGGGGTTGAGCCCAACGATGCTTTCCAAATATTCCAGTTCCTGATCACCAAGAACCGCGGATTTTTTTAATTTTTCGCCGCCGTGCGCAAATCTGTGACCAACAGCCGAAATTTCTTCAACGCCTGCGATTACGCCAAGTTCCGCGTCCGTCAACAACTTCAACACGCATTCAATCGCCGCTTTGTGATCGGGGAAATCCGCGTTGACTTTATAATCTTCTTTACCGGGACGTTTGTGCGATACGATACCATCAATCCCGATTCTTTCGCAAAGCCCCTTCGCCAACACCTCGTTCGTATCCATATCGAACAACTGGTATTTCAGCGAAGAACTGCCCGCGTTTACAACTAAAATTTTCATTCTATTTACTCCTTCTTTCACTTGCTACGCAAAAGGGATTAAACTCTCTTTGCAATGACTTCCTTTTCGAATTTTTCCACTTCGTCCCACCAGTCTTCTTTCAAGCCCTGACGAGCAAGGTATTCATCCCAAACGTCTGCGAAAGGCAAATATTTCACTCTTTCGTGCATATAGAACACTTTGGTGAAGTTGCCTTCGTCCTGCAATTTCTTCATTTCCGCATACGGTTGAAGGATTGCGGACAACAACGCTTTTTGCATCGAACGTACGCCCGTTACCCAAGCGCAAAGACGGTTGATGCTCGCGTCGAAATAGTCCAGCGCAACGATTACTTTTTCATCTGCGTCGTTACGGATAATTTCTTTGGAGAGTTCTTTGAGTTCGTCGTCCACTACGATTACGTGGTCGCTATCCCATCTTACGGGACGGGAAACGTGGAGCTGTACTTTATCATAGAACGCAAGCATTGCAGGAATCTTGTCCGAAACAACTTCCGTAGGATGATAGTGACCCGTATCCAGCAAGCAGCAAATACCGCGCGTTGCCGCATAGTTCTGATAGAATTCGTTGCTGCCGACCGTGTAGCTTTCCACACCGATACCGAACACTTTGCTTTCTACTGCGGGGATAACCCATTCTTTATCGTAACCTTCCAAAATTTCATCCAAAGATTTCTTCAAACGAAGACGGGGGCCAAGACGGTCAGCAGGAATATCCTTCGTTCCGTCGGGAACCCAAAGGTTGATACAGCAAGGGCTACCCATCGCTTTACCAATCTGCGCTGCAATCTTCATACACGCTTTACCGTGATTTACCCAGAACGTTCTCACTGTTTCGTCAGGGGAAGAAAGGGACAAACCATCTTTCATCATGGGATGCGAGAACCACGTGGGGTTGAAGTCAACACCCGTCAAGCCGTTTTCTTTCGCCCATTTAACCCAAGGTTCAAAATGCTTGTATTCATAAGCGTCGCGATCTACCTTGCCTTTGTCTTCGCCAAGGATTGCATAGCATGCGTGTACGTTTACGCGCTTTTTACCAGGCATCAATTTAAACGCCGTCGTAAGATCAGCAAACAATTCTTCGGGGTTTCTTGCTCTACCGGGATAGTTACCCGTCGTTTGAATACCACCCGAAAGGGAATCGCTGCCATCGAAACCGATAACGTCGTCGCCCTGCCAGCAATGTACGCTGACGGAGAGTTTTGCAAGTCTTTCCATTGCCGCTTCCGTATCAACGCCGTATTGCGCATAAATCTTTTTTGCTTCTTCGTATCTGGACATAAAATATCTCCTTCAATATATATATTTCTTATTTTTCAATTTCTTCTTTAAAAAGTTTCAACCATTCGGTTGCGATGAGTTTCGCGCCAGCTTCCGCAGGATGTACGCCGTCGCCAAGATAATACGCCGCGCCGTCTTGTTCAGCCGCTTTGCTAAGCGTTTCCTGCAAGGGAAGAAAAGCCAAACCATATTCTTTCGCTAACTTTTTCACCACCGCCGCGTATGCATACACCGCAAGGAATTTTCCCCATCTCTCTTCGCCGTCCGTTGCCGAACCTTCCAAAACAAAAGGTTCGCAAAGCAACATTTTTACGTTGGGAAGTTTTGTTTTCGTATCCTCAATCAAAATGCGATACATTTTTTCAAAACGATCTAATTCCACACCGTTTTTTGCCCCGATTTCATGCCATACGTCGTTAACTCCGATAAGAATCGACAAAACGTCAGGCTGCAAATTCCAACAATCCACTTTTATTCTCGCATATAAATCTACGATACGGTTTCCACTGATACCGCGATTGATGAAATCGTAATCGGGATTTCCCGCTTTCAACTCTTCTACGATATATTTAACATATCCGTAGCCATAGCTCGCTTCTTGATAATCAGTTTCCCTATCTCTACCTGCGTCCGTAATGGAATCGCCATAAAACAAAACTCTCATATTTCTCTCCTTTCTTCATTACAATTCTGCAATATCAAAGGAATTTTTAATGATTTCTCTACCCGCTTTTACGTCCGCAAGATCGCCGCAACCGACCATCTGCATCATCAAGTTCCCGATTGCCGTACCTTCCGCCGGCCCGGTGATGATCTTCTTGCCCGTATATTGCATCGTCAACTCGTTCAAGAGCATATTCTTACTGCCGCCGCCGATAATGTTGAGCGTTGCGTACTTTTCACCCGTAACTTCTTCCAACGCTTTCAACGAATAATCGTAATATTTCGCGAGGTTGTTGTAGATTACGTATGCCATTTCCCCAACGGGCAACTGTCTGCCCACCGTTTCATTAATCGCGTCAATCATGCTTTCAGGAGCAAGGAATTTTTGATCGTTGACGTTGATTTCGTCGGGAACAGGGTTAGCTCTTGCCATGTCAGCAAGTTCCGCAAAGCTGTACTTATCGCCAAGCTCGTGACGCACCTGCTGGATCATCCAAAGCCCCATGATATTAATTTGTAAACGGAACTGTCCCTTCACGCTGCCTTCGTTGGAATATCCCGCTTCTCTCGCCGCCTCGCTCGTGTGCGCGTAATTTTGTTCTACACCAAGGAGCGACCAAGTACCGCTGGAAATATACGGCGTCTGCGCTGAAAGAGGAGCCGCCAACACCGCCGAAGCCGTATCGTGCGTTGCGGGCAACACTACCTTCGCTTTGTAACCAACGTACGCCGCTACTTCGTCGGTAAATTCGCCTACTTCCGTACCAGGCTGCGACAATTCGCCGAACAATTCTTTCTTATAGCCGAGTTTTTCTAAAATTTCGTTGTCCCACGTATGCGTTACGGAATTGACCATACCCGTCGTCGTTGCGTTGGTGTATTCCTGTTTCTTCACACCCGTCAAACGGAAGTGAAAATAATCGGGAAGCATCAAGAAGGATTTCGCTTTTGCCATTCTACCCGTTTTCACGTCGTCTAACAACTGATACACCGTGTTGAAGGTAGCAAACTGGATGCCCGTCTTTGCGTACAAATCCGCGAACGGCAAAATTTCATGCACCGCAGGAATCGTTTCTTCCGTTCTTGCATCGCGATAGCAATACGTTCCGCCAATCGCCTGATCGTTTTCGTCAAGCAACGCATAGTCCACACCCCACGTGTCAATCCCCACCGAATAAGGAACTTTGCCGATTTCTTTTGCTTTCTTCAATCCGTTGAGGATTTCCGTGAAAAGACGTTCGTGCGTCCACATCAAGTGCTGTTTTCCATCGTATGCCGTCAGCATTTCAGGCCCGTTTTGGAAACGGTAAATTTCTTCCGTAATCATTTTGCCGTTTTCCATATACGACACAATATGTCTGCCCGAAGACGCTCCAATATCGATTGCAAGATAATATCTCATAATGTTCTCCTTGATTTTTCTAAATTTTCGTCACCGCAAACGGGGTTTGGCAAGCTGCGTTCACCACAGCAATCGCCATTTTTCTTTGTTCATCGCTCACACCCTCAGGGGCATAACGTATGTTGTCGATATCCAACCCCACTAACGCTTTCGCTACGCAAAGCCCTGCAATATATCTTCCAAGATCGAAGGTGAGATGAAAACCGTCGCGGTTCAACACATCTCCGATTGCCGCTCTCGCATTTTGGATCGCCGTACCCGAAGGAATGATTCTTGTAATATCTTCTCTTGGTACAATTTTCGTTTGCACCGCATTCAAGATATCCTCGTACATCTTTTGCTGTGAATGATCGTACTCCACGTACGCGGGATGATTTGCTCCTTGCGCATACGCCCACGTCATATGCCAGCCGTACGTGGGATTGCCTTTTACCAAACTCTTTACGTACGCCATCAATTCATCCAAATCAGAATACGTTTCCGCTTTGCCGCTGTGGTTGCTACATTGTTGGGTAAAGATGAAATCCCATTCTCGTTCTTCAAGCGCGGAACTCATTTTATATGCAGGCGTATTTTTCCATTCTCCCGTATGGTTCGTACGATATTCGTACGCAGGGAGATCCCCACGGGAATTTTGACAATGCCAAATCAAAAAACATCCGCCGATACACAAATTCCCAAGCTTGATTTCTTCCACGCCTAAATCTTGTAAAATGTTATAAACGTGTTCCATACAATCCTCGGAAAAGCTATTCCCGATGGCTAAAATTTTCACTGATTTCATCCTTTTCCCCTTTTTTGGGCTCAGTTTTGCATGATTGCATAGTACGAGCTTTTTTTATTTAATATATTGTAACACATTTTTTTATTTTTGTCTATATATGTTTGAAAGATTGACAAAAAAACTTTTTTATGCTACAATATGAACACAAACGAACATAAATGAGCAAAAAACGAGCATTCATTTGTACAAAAAAAAGATGGAGAGGCACGCTATGGCATTAACGGAACGTCAAAACGAAATTTTACGCATTTTGAAAGAGAATAAAACGGCAGGGGTGAACAAACTTGCCACGCAGTTGTACGTCAGCGAGGCGACCATTCGGCGCGACCTTGCAGAGATGCAAACGATGGGATTAATTGAACGCAGTCACGGGGGTGCAATCTTACCCGAAAACGCGGAAGAAATTTCCCTGTTTTTCCGTATGGAAAAAAACGCAAATGAGAAGGAACGGGCCGCAACGAAAGCCCTTCCGCATATCCCTCCGTTTAAGTCTGTTTTCATTGACAGTTCCTCCACGGCACTTGCCTTGGCGGAGCGTATCGATCTTAATTTCAAAACAGTGGTCACGAACAGCTTACCTTCCGCATTGCAGCTATCTAAAAAACCCAACGTCAATTTGATTATGCTTGGTGGCAGTGTGCATTTCAACACAAACTCGACCATGGGTAGCTGGACGGCGCGACAAATGGAAGATTTTGCGTTCGACCTTGTCATCTCGTCCTGCGCGGCGGTAATCGGCAACGAAGCATTTGAACGATCACTTGATCAAAAAGAGATTAAACGCGCGGCGTTTGAGCGTTGTCAAAAGCGAATACTCGTCATTGATCACACCAAATTCAGCGCGCACGGGACGTATCGATTGTCCTCACTTTCCGAATACGATTTGGTGGTTACGGACGCTCCGCCTCCCGACGGTATCGATTTTAGCGGCGTAAAATTGGTGTATTGATTACAAAAAATAGTGGAAAATTTTTCGTTTTCCACTTGCTTTCTTTGTCACAATGTATTATAATAAAATTATATTCGACAGCATTTGAGGTAGCTATGATACAAGATTTACACGCGCATACGTATTATTCTTTTTGTTCGCAGGACAAGCCCGAGAAAGTGATCGAAGTGGCAATTGCGGGCGGCGTGCAACAGTTTGGGATTTGCGATCATAACTACGGCGTGGCTTGCGGCAGAACGGAATTTTGTTACGACAAAGGCCCTGCCCTGGACGCTGATTATGGCAAGACTCTTATGCGCTACTATGACCATATGAATTTATTAAGGGACAAGTACCGCAATAAAATCAAAATTTTATGCGGTATTGAGGTGTGTACTTTGAAGAGTAAAGACGCGTACGCACTCCCGAAAAACGCGGATGTTTCCTTTTTCGATTTTTGCCTTGTGGAAAATTTAGATCACCCCATGTCCGTAACGAACGGAGATATTTTTGCGTTTGCAAGACGTTTGGGCTGCCCTACGGGGATTGCACACACCGACCTCTTCCGCTTTATCGACCAAATCGGGGAAGAGCCAACAAGATATTTCCGTAAAATGGCAGAAAACGGTATTTTTTGGGAAATCAACGTCAATTACGACAGCTTGCACGGCTTCAAAACACACGATTACGTCACCGAATTTTTTAAAAATAAGACGCAACAAGAAATAGTACGCAAATCAGGCGTGCGTTTGTCGGTAGGGTTCGACAGCCATATTGCGCGTGAGTATAAACCCCTTAAAGTGCAGACGGCTTGTAAACTCATCAAGGACATGGGTATCCATCTCGTGTTTGAAAACAAGTAAATCCCCCTATTTTTCTCTTAAAAACAAAATTCATTATAGAAGATATGGTTACTTTATAAAGGCTTTATCCGCAAAAATAACGTTTATAAAAAATCGGTCTGTGAGAAAATTCTCACAGACCTTTTTCGTGTCGTTTATTCAAATTATCTTTGCACTCTGCCGCTTGCGTCGCCGCCTGCCAAATTCTGCACTTCCGCAACGGAAACCATATTGTAGTCCCCTTCGATCGAATGCTTCAAACAGCTTGCCGCAACCGCAAATTCAATCGCTTGTTGAGGCGCAAACCCATTCACGAGCGAATAGATCAAACCGCCGCCAAAGCTGTCACCGCCGCCTACACGGTCAACGATATGCATGGAATATTTCTTGGAGAAACAAGCCTCTCCGTTCGTGTAAAGCATACCCGACCAGTCGTTGTCGTTTGCAGATTTGCTTTCACGGAGTGTGATTGCAACGCCTTTGAAATTAAAGCGTTCCGTCAATTTCTTCGCCACGGAAATGTAGCCTTCTCTATCCAACTTACCGCCGTAGATGTCCGTGTTGTCCGCTTCAATGCCGAATACGTCCTTCGCGTCTTCTTCATTAGCGATACAGTAATCGATATATTGACAAAGTTCGCCCATTACTTGCCCCGCTTTTTCCTTGCTCCACAATTTTTTACGGAAATTCAAATCACAAGAAATGGTGATATTTCTCGCTTTCGCAGCCTTACAAGCCTCTACACAAATTTCCGCCGTTTCGTCGCTCAAAGCGGGAGTAATACCCGTGAAGTGGAACCATTCCACACCTTCAAAAATCGCCTCCCAGTCAAAATCCCCTTTCTTCGCCATCGCAATCGAGCTGTACGCTCTGTCGTAAATGACTTTGGAAGGACGCTGCGAAGCGCCTTTTTCACAATAATAGATACCCACTCTTTCGCCGCCGCGAACGATTTTAGACGTATCTACACCAAATTTACGCAAGGAATTTACCGCCGCCTGACCGATTTCGTGCGTAGGCAATTTGGACACAAACGCAACATCCATGCCATAGTTCGCCAACGAAACGGCTACGTTTGCTTCCGCGCCGCCAAACGTTGCTTCGTATTTCTCGCTCTGCACGAAACGAAGGTAATTTTCGGGCGCAAGTCTTAACATCAATTCCCCAAAAGTAACGATTTTTTTCATAATATCTATCTCCTATTTTTTACAATGTATTAATCATTTTCGTCCTGACCGAGTGCTTTAAAGCCCTGACCGCGAACTTCTACCGATTCGTTAATGATGATAAACGCTTTCTCATCCACGCTTTTTACGATTTGTTTGAGCTGCGTCAACTGATGATTTTTCACACACGTCAACAGCACGTTACGCTCGTTATGCGTGTACATGCCCTGCCCTTCCAACATCGTAACCCCACGGGGACTGTTTTCCAAAAGCGCCGCGGAAATCTCCGCACCTTTGTCTGAAATGATGATGCAAAGTTTGGATTTATCAAACCCGACGAGGATCATTTCCGACACCTTCGTGCTGACAAAAATCACGATGAGCGCGTGCAACATATTCGCAGGGTTTTGCGTGACGATCGCGCCGAAAATAACAATCGCGCCGTCCAAAATCCCCACGCATACGGGAATACTCAAACCCTTGATAAATTTCGCCAAAACACGTCCAAGCAGCTCCGTACCGCCGCTGGAAAATTGATATTTTACAAACATACCGATGCCGACGCCCTGACAAATACCGCCGTACAACGACGCCAAAACACTGTCTTCCGTTGGAGCGGGAAGCAAAGCCAAAAGGTCGGTAATCACACTGAGCGTTGCAACCGTCAAAAGACAGCGCAAAATAAATTTCCAGCCTTGGTATTTCAGTCCCAACAGCATAATGGGTAAATTAATCAATAGCAACAGCGTACCTACGGAAATTTTGTTATACAACAAATTGATCAAAACCGCAAGACCGGACGCACCGCCTGCAACGATTTCGGTCGGAGCAAGGAATAAACTCGTCGATAAGCCGTATAACAAACAGCCCACGAGCATCCCGATATAGCCCCTAATTTCCTCTAAAATTTTACGTTTCATTATTTTTCAAGCGCTTCTTTTACGAAGAAAGACCCTCCGATTGCCGCAATCTTGTCCCATGCTAAAAATTCGTCGATATTGCTTCTATCCACACCGCCCGTAGGAATAAATTTCACCTGAGGGAAAGGCGCGGAAAGCGCTTTCATTGCCTTCAAACCGCCGTAAACGTTTGCAGGGAAGAATTTTACCGTTGTGATGCCAAGTTCCAACGCCGCCATAATTTCCGTGGGCGTTACGCAGCCAGGATAGTAAGGAATACCGCGTTCGTTACAAATCTTCGCAACCGCTACGGACAAGCCGGGGGATACGATAAATTGCGCGCCTGCCGCCAACGCGTCTTCGCATTGTTGCGCGTTGATGACCGTACCAGCGCCGATGCTCATATCGGGATAATGTTTGCAAGCGTATTCGATCGCTTCTTTCGCGCACGCCGTGCGGAAAGTGATCTCAGCACAGTTGATGCCGTTGTTTTTCAACGCCGTCAGGATTTTATCCGTTTCCGACAATTCTTTAATAACCACTACGGGAATACATTTTTCCATAATATCTCCTTGTTTTGAGCGTATATTTTTCTCAAGTTGGTGATTTTAAGCCAAACTCCACCAATTTTATCTTATTATAGCACTTTTCTTTTCAATAGTCAATACCTACTCAAAAAAAATCGCCATCATTTTTATAAAAAAACAGTTGACAAGCTGCTGCCTATCAACCGTTCATTTTCCTATAAAATTTCGCCGTTCATTAAAATACTTCTTCGGTAAAGCGACGGAAAAACGTGGCGCAATCGTCTATCCATTTTGCAGGTTTTTGCAATTCGCGCGAGGGCGGATTGATATCCTGGTCGCAAGTAGATAAACCGTGAATTCCCCAAGGATATATGTGCATTTCATAGGGAATATTGAAATTTGTCAATGTTTCCGCGTATTTGAGAGAATTCATTACAGGCACGACTTGATCGGTCGCCGTCGCCCATATAAACGCAGGCGAAGTTTTTTCACTAACTATTTCGTCCAAATACAGTTTCTTCAACAACTCTGCCTTTTCCTCGTTGGAATATCCTTTCAAAAGATTGTCAAACGAACCTACGTGACCGTACACAGCGGAAATGACGGGATAGCAAAGCCCGCTTGCCGTCAATTTACAATCCAAATCCGCGCCGTACGCTTCCACTGCTTGCGTATAATCTGTGGAAAGATTTCCAACAAGATGTCCGCCCGCGGAGAAACCAACGGCAAACACTTCAGCAGGATTTACGCCGTACGCCGCCGCATTTTTTCGCACGTAATCCACCGAACAAGCGAGTTGCAACAGTTGCTCGGGATATCTCACTCCGTCGGGAGCACATTGATAATATAAAATAAATACTTGAAACCCTTTTGCAAGGAATTTGAATGCGATAGGCTCGGCTTCACGTTCGCTTGTCATACCATAACCACCGCCAGGTACAACGATTACCGCGGGACGTTTCCACCCATCCATGGACGCGTCAAAAGGCGTTTTCCCAGCCAAAACAGTAAGCGTTCCGCCTTGCAATTTATAAAATTTGTTCAATTCAACGTTTTGTACTTGCATACTTTTCACCTCTAACGCAGATCTAGCAATTTTTTGTCTGATTTTTAAGAATTTACAGAGTTTTCATGTCCGAAAACGACGCTATCGCGTGCTCTTATTCGCACTGTTTCCACATAGTCCAAATCCGTAGATGTTCAAAGATGTGGTCTAACACTGATTCTATGAAAAACACCAACTCTTAAAAACTAAAATGCATACTCATGCCTTTCTTTATTTAACAGCAGTATAGCATACCTTTATAAAAAAGTCAAATGCTTTGCCGATTTACTCGCTATGAAATCTTAAAATTCTGCACTTTAAAAGCATACTTGAAAAATCTGAACAACATATTCACAGTGCGTAACAGTGCGGTCGAAAAAATTACTACACCCCTTATGAATAAAGGGGTGTAGCGTTTTTAAAAAAGCAACGTTCCGTTTGCGTTCCGCTTTTCTTAGGTATTCGATGTTCGCTCCTAACTTCTATTTATGCAGGACTTGGAAATAATTCTTATACCTATTTTTCTTATTTCACACGGCGAAACTTTTTCTTAAAGCAGTTTTAGCTGAATACATGAATAATTCCCTTTTGAACACACGGATCATTGTCCGTGCTCGCTCTGGGATTGTTGCCGCCTGCGCCGTTAATAAGGAAGTTCACCGCGCCAAAGCTCTCGTTGATGACCTTTTTCGCTTCGATAATGCTTTCTTTATCCAAGCAATTACAACGAATGGCGATTGCGTTATCCCCGATTTCGTCCGCGTATTGCTTTGCCGCATCGTAGTTAATATCGAGCAATGCAACTTTTGCGCCTTCTTTTGCGAGCGCTTTTGCAAATTCGCTACAAATAATACCGCCTGCGCCCGTAATAGCAATCACTTTATTTTCAAGTTTCATATTACATCTCTTCCTTTAATTTATCCAACATATCCCACACGCCAAGCATATACATAACGCCAAGCGCCCTATCGTACAATCCGTACCCAGGACGCACTTTCCCAGGGCCTTCATCCCATAAGTGCCTACCATGGTCGGGACGAATGTAGCCATCGAAGCCACAATCGTGGTATGCCTTCAAGATATCAAGGATACGAGTATCCCCGTCACAGTCACGGTGACTCGCTTCCGAGAAGTCGCCGTTTTCAAAGTGTTTTACGTTGCGAATATGCGCAAACGCAATTCTATCACAATGCTTTCTTACAATTTCCGCTACGTTATTTTCAGGGTTGGCATTCAAGCTACCAGAACAAAGGGTAAGACAGTTGTATTCATCGTCCACCATCTTCAAGAATCTATCAATGCTCGGCTCGTCGACAAGCAGTCTAGGCAAGCCGAAAATATCCCAAGGCGGATCATCCATATGGATCGCCATTTTGATATCGCATTCTCTACAAGTGGGCATAATTGCTTCGAGGAAATATTTGAGGTTTTTCCAAAGTTTTTCTTTTGTCACGGGGGCATATGCCTTGAACAATTCGTCCAACTTCGCCATACGTTCAGGCTCCCAGCCAGGGAAGGTCATATTATACTTTTCCGTAAAATTCAAGATATACTTCGCCATAGCGTTGTAATCGTCTTGGATCATATTCTTTTCATAGAAAAGTGCCGTCGAACCATCCCCTACTTCGTGGAAAAGATTACTTCTCGTCCAGTCGAAAATGGGCATGAAATTATAACAAATCACCTTTACGCCATACTTGGACAGATTGCGAATCGTCTGCTTGTAATTTTCAATATATTGATCACGTGTCGGCAAACCGATTTTGATATCGTCGTGCACGTTGACCGATTCCACTACGTCGATATTGAAGCCGTATTCGTCGCATTGTGCTTTTACTTTTGCAATTTCTTCTTCACTCCAAATCTCGCCTGGCATTTTATCGTGCAAAGCCCAAACAATACCCTTACGCCTGGGATCTGCTTGATGTCCGACAACTTGATATGGCCATTCCCCCCACCATACCAACAAAAAGCTATCGACATTTTATGTGTTTCTTAAAATTTCTCAATGATGTCCGCTACAATGCAAGGATTTTCTAAGCCGTGCGGATGATGGTCTGCGCCTTTTTTAATAAAAACATCGATAGCTAAACCGCATTGTTTATAATACTTTTCGAGCAAAGCTCCGTTTTCGTCATACGGCACCACCGTATCGCTATCCCCTGCCACCATAACAATGGGAATTTTATGCTCCGCCAAAACGTGCATTTTGTCAATGGGATGTTCCCTATAACTGAGCATATCCACGAGCGTTCTGCCCGTAAAATGCGTATATTCCTCAAACGGAACGCCGTTTCCCTTACCTAAATTCCCTGGGCAACTGAGTAAATTCATTACAGGTGCGTCCAAATAAATCCCTTGCACGCGTTCAGGGTTTAACGCCGTGAGCTTTACCGAATACAAACCACCACAACTCATGCCAACCAAAACGCATTTTTTCGAGAGCCCAAAAGTTTCGGGAATATATTCTAAAAACTTAGATTTTCTCTCCAAGTCTAAATCTTCCGCCCAGCGATTGTGGTTTTGATTGTACGCCAAATGCCAGCCACGGTTTAAAAGCTCGATTTCCGTTTCGGGAAATGCGTCGAAATATTCCGCCTTTAACAGCCACTTTCCGTTCGGTTTACAGTTGGGTTTAATAAGCTTTGCTTGCAAGCCTTCAAACTCGAATTCGTACCCTTTAAAACCTCTCCATTCGATTTCTTGGAACTTCATACCATTCTTCTCCCTGCAATAAATATATCGGAAACTTTTATCTCTTCGTCAAATACAATAATATCCGCATCATAGCCTGTTGCTATCATACCTTTGTTGACGCCAAGAATTTTCGCAGGTACTTCCGTCTGCATTTTTACTGCCGTAGGCACTCCGTATCCGCAATCGTTTACAAGCGTTTTTATCAGCTTATCTGCCGTCGCTACGCTGCCTGCGAATGCAGACCTATCTTTAAGCTTGCAAACTCCGTCTTCTACAATGAACTCTGTACCGCTCATTACGCCTTCTTTTATCTCTGTCCCTGCAATTTCAAGGCTGTCCGTAATCAAAGCGACCTTGTCAGTCCCCTTAATTTTAATAATCATTTTAATCAATTCGGGTGGCAAATGCTTTCCGTCGGCAATGATTTCCACGTACAGTTCATCGTGCAAATACGCACTTTCAATTACCCCTAACGAACGAAAGCCGTGATTGCGCGTGACCGTCGAAGTACAGCTATACAAGTGCGTAATGAGATTACATCCGTTCTCAATCGCCCGCACCATGTCCGCGTTCACCGCGTCCGTATGTCCTGCTGATGCTATAATATTGTGTTCGGTAAGGTATTTACAAAACGCGCCGTTTTCATCATTTTCTGGCGCGTACGTCCATCGAGCAATACTCGCCCCATATTCTTCAATAAGGCTTTCGTAATCCGCTTTCTTGGGAGGAGTTATAAATGCAGGACATTGCGCACCTGCTTGTTTAGGCGAAAGATACGGCCCTTCCAAATGCGAGCCAAGGATATTCCCTTTTGTCTTGCCCTTCGCCTTATGAATATTGATTACCGCTTGCCTCATCGTTTCAAACTCACCTGCGGAAATCGTAGGAACGATACTTGTTGTGCCGTGCGCCAAATGATAATCACAGCCAGCGATTACGTCTTCCACCGAACTATTCATAAAAGCGCATCCGCCTGCGCCGTGCGTGTGCATATCAATAAAGCCCGCGCTAACGTATTTCCCTGTGAAATCGTAGCTTTCCGCACACGGTTTATCCTCTGTCGTGATTTCGGTGATTTTACCATTCAACGCGTACATGTACCCATCGAATAGGGTTTCACCGATAATAATTTTATCACTTTTTATCTTAATCATAACAGTTTTGAGCTTTCGTTATCTAAGTATAATTTCGCATTATCATGCGTTCTCAAAATACTTGCAGGACAATGTTCGTCAATACTCCCATTCAACGTTTCATATACCGCTTTTGCCTTGGTCGGCGCAGGTACGATACAGAATAAATACGGTGCTTTTACAAGCGTAGGCACGGTAAGCGTCATTGCGTGCGTCGGCACTTTATCAAGACTTGCAAAACAGCCGTCGTTTACTTGTTGCTGTCTGCAAACTTCATCCAGCTTGACGGGCTTTACCCATCTTTCATCATGAAAATCCGCTACGGGTGGGTCATTGAAGGCAATATGTCCGTTTTCCCCGATACCCATAATGACAATATCCGTAGGATTTTCTTTGAGCAGCTTCCCGTATCTTTCCGCTTCCACATCGGGATTTTTCGTGGTAATGTCTATGTAATTCACGCTCTTGAACGGAACAAGCCCGAAAATGTGCAACTTCAAAAAGTTGCCAAAGCCTTGGGGTGCTTCCTTATCCAAGCCGATATATTCGTCCATGTGATAGGCGTTTACCCTATTCCATTCGATTTCTTTATCTTCAACGAGCGACTTCAATACGTCGTTTTGCGACGGAGCAGCTGCAAAAATCATGTTAATTTCCTGCTTCCCCGCAAGCAATTCGGCAATCTTTGCCTTAATATCCCTTGCCGCCGCTTCTCCCATCAACGTTCTATTCTCGTAGATTTCTACCGTCAATTTATCTTTTTGAAACGTTCTCATTTCTGTTCTTCCACCAACTTCTTAAAATAAATTTTTATGCGGCTTTTCTCTTTGGAAAGTGCAAGCTCGTTAAAATGCTTTATTCCGTCTTCATAGCCCATTTCCGCAAATCGAGTATCGTTCGTCAATACCTTCTCGGCATTCTTTACCCAACCGCAAATGGGTTCTACTCTGTCGGCAACATACTGCTTTCCGTCTACAACGTAACGGAAATTCGTCGGGTACAAAGCACCTTCGCCGAATACTTCAAATATGATATATTCCATTTTTTTGTCGGCAAGCGGATAACGGAAGGTATAGCATCCACCGCAATCAAGGCCCGACATACTCGGCTTTACCGCCCCTTGATAAACCAGACTCTCTTCCCCGTCTGCGTATTTTGCGGAAATGCTCGTTCGCACCGTCGAGAATCCGTCGTGCATCATTAAATCGGCATACAGCACACCTACTCGGGTGCTTTGTTCAATCACAACCGTCAGGCGGTCTATCAACTCTCGCTTGGAAGTGAATCTTTGAGAGAATTTTCCCCTTTGACTCTTGATTCCTTCACGATATTTCTGCCACAAAACCTGCCACTTTGCTTCGATTTCATCATACCCTGCCCTTATTTTTTGCAACCCCTTGATGAGTTCAGCCTTGGGAATAGAATTTCTTTCATACCCGTCATACAGCCTTGCGCCGACGCTCTGTATTTCTAATTCCAAATAGATACTGTAAACATATCCGTAAATATCTGTCAAAATATCTTTGGCAAGCCCGTCCGCTTTACTCTCGTATTTACGTAATTCATCCACTACGTAAGCAAGCTGTTTGCGATACGCATATTTCACGTAATATTCCGATTCACAGCAAGCAGTAAAATCGTTATATCCATTAAAATACGTTGCAATACTTAAACTTGTAAGCAATCTTGCGCAATCTTCGCCGACGAACTCACTGTAAACCTTTAAGATTTCTTCATCCGTTGAAATTTTCCCCGAGAGCAACTGCCCTGCGCTTGCCATAAACGGCATCGCGCCAAGATAGAACGAATCGCTGCGTATCCACGTCGTCGTTATAGTGCCAAAGGGTTTGTATTTGGACGCATAGCGAGCAAAGCTTTCCAAATTATAAAGCGAAGAGGCCCTATGCGCATACGTACAAAACATATACCGAAAGCCCAGCTCTTCATAATAGTGGAACCAGTCACGCTTTATACGGTTCGTCCAGTGTCCCGCAGGCTCGTCCGATATGAAATTGTAATTCCAGTTGCAAAAAATAATATCTCTCGGCAACCGTTCCGCAACGTCCGCATACTCAAAAAAGTCATCCCACATCATCATCGTTTTCCCCATCGATTTTGCCAAATCGTAGGTATGCATAATGTGCTTGTAGAAAAGTTCCGTTTTCGTTTCGCCGTTTGCTATCCTTTCTTCACATTTCGGGCAAACCGCAAAGTCAAACGGCTCGTCCAATCCCATGTGAATGTATTCGCTATGAAACAGCGACGCGACCTCGCGAATATACGCATCAAGCTTTTCATACAACATGGCGTTGCTGATACACCCGCAAGAGCCCCTTTTCAACTTTTCAAACCCTCGCCCTTCCTTGGCGGTATCCTCACATTCGGATAAGCTCTCCCACTCGGGATATTCAAAAAATTTCTCTAAATGCCCCAAGTTTTCAAAAGCGGGAATTACATCCAGCCCCTTTTCGACGCCATACGCAATCATTTCCGCCATCTCTTCCATGGAATAGGTGTCTTCTTTATCAAAATATTCGGTAGACGGCGTTCGCACTACGTTTTCTAAGTACAGTAAAACCGAATTATAGCCGTTTTCAACGGCAAAATCCATATAGGATTTGACATAATCCACACGTTCTTTTTGGCGCGCTAAATCAATTTGCAAACAAATAAGTTCCATTTTATTTTTTTAATTCCTCACGAATGCATTCCGCAACGGTTTCTGCAAGCATTGCATAGCCGTCCGCTAAATAATGCGTGCCGTCTACGTAGCGATAGTCTTTGGGGATAGACGTACTTACCGCGTACAAATCGTCCACCGTATAACCATTTTCCGTTGCAATTTCTTGCACCGCTTCGTTACGCTCTCTCACGCGTTTCATCCACGCGCCGTCCAAACGCTTGTTTCCCTCTCTATATACAATTGTGGAAGTTGCCAAAATCAATTTCACATCCTTTTCGGCCTTTGAAAGCAGTTTTTTCATTCTGCTCTTATACGATTTTTTCGACAAATGAATACCATGCAAACCGTGATTGAAATGAATGAGCGCATACTTGCTATCCGTCATAAAGTTATATACGAGTTGATTATACATCTTCGTATCAATGGCATACGAAGTAGAAATATAATCCACGTAACAAACGCCCTTTAAAAGTTCCCTTACCTTTTCTTGATAGTTATGCGTAATCGAATCCCCGACAAGCAACACGCGAGGCAAATCGTTTTGAGCGGTTTCATCACACCAACTATGTATCCATTCAAACTGTTCCTTCATCTTTCTTACTCCTTTTCAATAAAATTGATAATCAGTTTATCAAGTGCGGGATTGCACCCCAAACAACCGTCCAAGCAGGAAAGGGTGGTCAAAATCACTTCCCCTTTGCCGTGCTTTTTCAGAGCTACAATCATTTTATGTTTTTTGTGTAAAACGTATTTCGGATCACTTGTATCTTCAAATGTATAAAGAATTTCTTCACTATCCGACCATTCAAACTTAAACCAAGCGGTCAAATCCTGATAATCCGCCTTTACATTGTAGAAATTTTGGAAATCCATTTCCGCAAACTCTTTTGTGAATTTGCTCGTTTCGCTTCTCGCCACGAAATTGTTCGCGCGGACTTCCTCTTCCAAAGTATGCACACGGAATATAATATCTTCCCCAAGAATACGCAAAGGCTTATTCGTAACAACAATCAAACGGCAACCGTCTTTTGCTTTGTTTTCTAATTCCTCTCGATGTTCGTAGAAATAATCATCATCGGCAAAAATCACTTTCTCCGTTTTCGTTCCGTCACAAACCTGTTTTATAGACTGTACTCTCTCGCCAAATAACGTAGGTGTTTTTTGTGCTTTAACGGTTTTTCGCTTAACGACGTATTCCACTTCATCATACGTGGTTTCCTTGCCGTTTTCAAGCTTTGCAACCACCTTAATTATGCCCGTTTTATCTTCGGGAATTTTCGTCAAAATTTCGCTTAGATACGTACATGCTACCCCCGTAGCCGTATTTTCAATAGCATACGAAACGATTTCTTCGCCGTTAAAATACACACTTGCCGTCGCCTTTACAGCTACGTCTTTTGCCGTATCATTGAGCGCATAAATTTCCGTCGTCAACATATCGCCTGCATACACAACGTACTTATCTCGACGTAAGCTGATACGTACAGGGATATTCGCGTCCTTGAATGCATAATAAGCAGGTTTCGGGATTCTATCCACGTCCACCAGCGTTTTCGTCCAACCGCAAGGCCACGCGTCGATAAGTAAATGTACCGCCGTACTTTCGATATAGTCTACCCTACGGCGCAGAATATGCACGTAGTCCTTGATGGCTTTTCTCTGCCAATCACGGCTTGCCGCAATCCACTCCCTTGCTGTGTTCTGCTCAGGGAAGAAGTCCCCGTGTAAGACGTAGCATTGCTCTTTAGCGATAGGCTTTGGCGACCAAGGTTCGTCCTGCGTTTCAGGCAGCCATTCCTTCGGACAGTACTTTTGCATAAGCTCCCATCTATCCAAGCCGTCCACGCCAAACTCCCCGCAGCCCGTCATCCAGTCAGAACGAATGGGCGGAAGATAACCTTTTTGCAGTTTTCCGCTCGGCATACCATGAGAAACGTACCAATAGGTGTAACAATGGAAATCGCTGATACCGTGTGTTTTAGGCAGGGGCGCATAATCCCCCTCGCAATATTTAATCACTCGATCGGGATTGTAAATCTCTACCACTTCTTTGGCTGCATTGAAGAATTTTTCAATTTCAAATCGGGATAAATTGTACTGCTCTTTCCCCCACGCCGTTTTATCCAGCGTTTCGTTGCAGAAACTTTCCACAACAACGGACGGATGGTTTCGGGTATGGAGTTCCATTTCCCGTACCTGCTTTAAGGCTTCGCCAACCGCACTCGGCTTCAAGTAGGAAAACAACGGAAAATCACTTTGACAAAGCATCCCGAGCATATCGAAATAGGTATAAATTTCATCATGCACAGGGCGCTGCGTCATGCGGTAGAAGTTCAAATTCGCAACCTTGGCAATCAAAATATCGTCGATAAGTTGTTCGTAATCCCCACGCATCACGCAAAGGGGCAAATGCCCCATTTCATTCGTTCCACGGAGAATAATCCGTTCGTTGTTGAGATAAAAAGCTCCCTTAGGCGTGCTGTTTTCATCCATATGGAATTTCCGCATACCTAAATGCGTTTGCTTTTCATCTATCTTATTGCCGTTTTCATCGTATAACGTTACCGTAAGCTCATATAAATACGGCTTTTGTTGCGTCCAAAGCTTGAAATTCGGAATAGAGAACTTTTCCGTTAAATAGTTTTCATCTACCGTAAACGGATCGGTTTTCCCCTCTACATTTTCAAAAACCGTTTCTTTGAAGTTTCGTCCTTCTAACGTATATCCAATTTTATATCGGCTGGTTTTATAAGCATAGGTGAACACCGTTGTATGTATGGTGATTTCGCCTTTGTCAATATCAGGTTGAACGAATATATCGGTAATTCGGCTCGTACCTGCTACCGACATTTTCACTTTTCCGAAGATTCCAGCCCCCGCAGGACAATGGTGCCAACCAAGGCTCGGCTCGTCGTAGCCAAAGTGGGTTGCACCATAAATTTTATCTCCGTAATGGGCGTAACCGTCCACCGTAACTGCCGTACTCGTCACGTCGTTTTTCACAACGACAAGCAGGATATTCTTCCCCTCGTGGATATAGTCGGTGATATTGACGGAAAACGGAGCAAAAAAGCCTTCATGCCGACCCGCCATTCTACCGTTGACGTACACTTCCGCAATATAGTCCACCGCTTCAAAATCCAAAATATAATACTTTCCGTCTTCTTTACTCGCCAAGGAAAGCTCGGTACGATAGAAGGCGTTCCACCTGCCGTCAGGCCCTACGTAATGGGGGATTTTTACCTGCTCCCACTCCCCTTCGCCTTTGAGTACGCCTGAGAAGTCCGCCTTGTCTTCGTCCGTTTCCTTGCGGTAGGAAAAATCCACAATTTCAATGGCGTTATCCGTCACCTTTCTTGCGTGATTTTCTAAAAACGGAGCATAATATGTACGCAAAGTCGCCTTCTCTTCCAAAAAGGACTGATAGGCTTGTTCTTCATTGAACGCGGACATGGTTATGCCTAATTGTGCATTTTGCGGTTGTAAAACATTGCGATTTATAGGCAAGGGAGGTATTTCCGCCATGCGTTTTACTTCGCCGTTCATCTTTTTACCGCCTGCGGCAATTTGGATAAATCTGTCTTTTTCCGCTTGCTTGTTGGTCGTTTTCATATTTTTACCCACGATATTTTTCATCAATTGAAATCATTTTTTTGTAAATTTTATCCGCCATCTTTACAAATCCAAAATCCGTCGGATGACAACCGTCTACGGCAAAATCCCAACGATTTTTCTTTCCGTAAAAGCTTTTCCCTGACAAGAAATAAACGTTTTTATCCCCTTCCTTTTTTGCTTTTTTATAGGTATCAAACACAATTTTATGCCGTTCTTCCCCCTCTACGTCCCCCGCAATATCTGGCCTTGTAAGAAAAAGAATCGGCGTATTTTGCCGTTTTTCACGATAACGCTTGTACAAGCGATAGTGCGTGTTTCTCAAATGCTCTGCCGTTGGCGCATTATGGTCGTAATCACATACAAATAATCCGCAGTTTATACTTGCAAGATAATCCACCATAACGTCTTCGCCCTTTGCGCTACCGCTAAATCCTAAATTAATATAGTCGATATTATTGCGTTTTGCAATCAATGACTGATAGGCATGGTCGGGGCGGCTGGCGCAACCGCCTTGCGTTATCGAGGAGCCGTAATATAAAATGGGTAATTCGTCGCGATACTTTTTACCAGCTTTCACCTGCGCGTTTTTATCCAAGGCGATTGTTATCTCTTTTACGTCGTTATAAAGCGGAAAATATAAAATATAATTACGCATCACACCGCCTTTCAAGGGTATCTCCGCTGTAAAACCATGCGCATCTGAAGATATCGGCGCTAAATTCTTTATAAATATTTCCCCTTCCTCTGTTTCCTCAAAAAGAGAAAATCCGCTTGAACCCGTCAACGGCATATGCGACATTAACCACAAAAAATCGTAGGCGACCGTCAATTGAAACACCGAAGAATCGGTAGCAAAGCGAAGCCTTCCGCCTGTCGTATGTCGTGAAAGAGTACCCACCCCTTCGCTGACACTGTCGGCAACGTCAAGATTCATACGCGCAAAACGTCCCTCTTTTTCATCGTAAAATACACCGTATAAAGCAAATGCAGGATGCGGAAGCGTATAACGAATTCGTTCTCCGTCCTCTACGGTGCCTCTCAAGTTAAAATTCTTATCAATTTTTTCAATCTTCATACAGATACCTAATCGCCTATTTTATAATATTTCTTACTTATAACGTTTCCAAATCAACCATTTTTCCAGCGGGAATACAATAATTCTTTCCGATGTAACAGATATACACGTCGAGCACGCTGGGATTATAGACAAAAGTTCCTTCTGCACTAAATCGAAGATTCTGATATGCCTGTACGTAATCGTAAATTTGCCCGTTTGTTGCGTACCAAATATCATCACGATTTCCCACGAACTTCGCAAAATCCTCTATGATATGCCACTCATTATTATCCTCAAACTCGTAGCTGTGTCCCCACAAATAGAATAATTTTGGAGATTTTCTCCAATAACCGCCCTCTTGCTCTTCTAAAAAAGCTTGTGCCAAATCCATTAGTTTTGGATTTCGGTGGTGACAAGTCGGTTTCCATCGTAACCAATCCGTTGGAACAGCAAAACCTTCACTATCATCCACCGTACGCGCATAATTAATTCCACACGAACGTACCATTTCGACAACAGCGTCGTTATAAATTCCGTAGGCATACGCCATACCATGTACGAGTTTATGAAAAATTTTCTCCAAATTTTGTCTATCTAAAAGGAGTTCAGCCAACGCTTGCGCACTATTCACTTCCGTCAACGGCAAATGTTTTACGCCGTGAACCGCAACCTCATTATCTGATTGCGTGTATAAAGCAAACGCTTCTTTTTGCGTTAAACAACGTCCACCTTCGTCTAATGCAAATAATCCTGAATTTATATTAAACGTTCCTTTTAAAGCGTATTTTGACATAATTTCAATCAACTTTTTATCAAAAACCACTCCGTCGTCATAACTAAGCGTCAGTGCCTTTAATTTAAAGCCTGGAAAGCGCAAAAAACAATGTTTCATTTGCCCGTCCTCCCCTCATTTTATTAAATACTTTATTAGATTTATACCCGTCAGAATACACCAATCCGACGGGTATATGATAAACTTAAATCGTTGGCTTGTCAAGCAATATTCTACGAATATTTTCTATTTGCGTTTCCGTAACGCCTATATCCAACAAATATGTGGCAATCGTCTCTTCATATTTCATCCTGCGGTAAACACCGTCTACGCGTTTAACGCCATAGACGTCAAGCTCTTCCACATTATAATACGTCAGCCCTTCTTTTTTAAGTGTTTTTGAAAATAAAAAATTCTTATCAATCCTCTTTGCTTCTCAAAGCCATTTTTGTTATTTATCCTTCCAACGTTTACGTACGTAATGCGCCGACATTTTGGGCTGTCTATCACGCGTGAATACTCCCTTACGGTTGCCGCGAGCTCTACGCAAACCTTCCTTTGTCTTAAAATCAGCCAAATTCCAAATATGC
>SVII01000019.1 GCA_015069605.1 Clostridiales bacterium
ACCCATTTTTCCGTTCATTTGAACCCATAAAAAAGGCAAATGAACCCATTTTGGGAAAAGGGTGAACCCATTGAAAGGAATTTTGAACCCATTTTGAGATTGTATCAAAATTGGTTATCTTTCACACAAGAAACGCAGAAAAGGATACAAGAAATTGTGTCTACTCTGCGTTTTTTACTATTTTAACGCATTTTTATGGTGAAACAGCGGAAAAATCATAAAAAGCCCCCTTGATTTTTAATAAACACTATGCTATAATACAATCACTTATATAAATATTATTTAAGGGAGATACAAGATCATGAAAAAAGTAGCGCTGTTGGGGGATTCGATTCGATTGCTCGGGTATGGCACGAAAGTGCCCGAACTGCTTGGGGAAGAATACGAAGTGTTTCAACCCGAAGATAACTGCCGCTTTGTAAAATATACTCTTCGTATGCTGTTTGAACTTAGAGAACAAATTCAAGACAGCGATATTATCCATTGGAACAATGGTCTTTGGGATACGTCCACGGGGTTGTTTGACGATGGAAAAAAACCTTTCACGTGCGAAGAGGAATACGTGGAAAATATGCTTCGTGTGGCAACGGAATTGAAGAAGATGGGCAAGAGAGTTATTTTTGCTACGACTACCCCCGTTCGTCCGGAATTTGAATACAATGACAATGGCGTAATTGCGCGTTACAACGCGGTTATGATTCCTAAATTGCAGGCAATGGGGATTGAGATTAATGATTTACATTCGTTGGTAAACGCGGACGTTTATAGATATATCCGTGAAGACGATAAAATTCATTTGTCTGATGAGGGAATCGAGATGTGCGCAAGAAAGGTTGCGGACGTCATTATGGAAAAATAAGACGATTATGAAAAACGATTTTGGATATAAAGCAGGAAAAGCGGTCAAGGCTTTGCAAATAGACGGGTATTACGTATGGGATTGCTCGGTGATTAAATCGGGCGGGAAATACCATATGTTTTCTTCGCGCTGGAAAGAGGAATACGGATTTGGTTGGAACTGGGTATTTAACAGTGAAATCATACATTCCGTATCGGATGCTCCTGAAGGGCCGTACCGCTTCCAAAACGTCGTATTGCCCCGTCGCGGTAGGCAGTATTTCGACGGCATGAACACGCACAACACCTGTATCAAGGAATATAACGGTAAGTTTTATTTATACTATATGGGTACGACGTATGGTGGGGATATTCCGACGAAAGCGGAGGACACTGACCTTTATTACGCGGAAGAAACTTGGAATAGAAAACGCATCGGTTTGGCGGTAGCTGACGATATCAACGGTGAGTTTGTTCGCCGTGATACGCCGTTGTTAGAGCCTCGTGATTGCAGTTTTTGGGATTGTACGATTACGACGAATCCGTCTGTAGCGATTATGCCGAACGGCAAGACGTATATGATCTATAAATCGCGCAGTGCGCATAAAAAACCTTTGAAATTAGGGATTGCGGTGGCGGATCGTCCCGATGGGGAATTTAAACGCTTGACGGACACGCCTATACTTGATTTTGCGGATGAAAATATGCATATTGAAGATCCGTTCATTTGGTATGACGAGAAAAAGAAAAAGTTTTGCTTAATTACCAAAGATGACGTGAAAAACGGCGCGTACGGCGTGACGGGAGAATGGGGGAGTGGTTTTTACGCGGAGAGCGATAATTGCCAAGATTTTGAAATCGGCGACGATCCCAAAGTATATTCCCGAACGGTGGAATGGGCGGATGGCAGAGTGACGACGCAAGGGAATATGGAACGTCCATCCGTTTTATTTGACGAAAACGGCGAGCCGACGCATATTTTTTGCGCCAGCGGTGACGGAGAACCGTACAACTTTCAAGGCACAACGTATATCGTGTGCGTGAAGTTGGAGAAAAAATAAAAAGGAGATAAGGGTATGCGTAAGAAACTGACGATTGCGTTCATGTATGATTTTGACAAAACGTTATGCGATCAAGATATGCAGGATTACGCGTTTATCCCCAACCTCAATATGACCAGCGAGGAATTTTGGGGGGAAACGGAGGCGTTCCGCAAGAAGAATTACATGGAAGGGATTCTTGGGTATATGTATTTTATGATGCATAAATGCCGTGAAAAAGGGATTCCGTTTACGCAGGAATACTTGCGCTCGTTGGGGAAAAATATCAATTTCTACAAGGGAGTGCAGAACTGGTTTAAACGCATCAATCAGTACGGCGAATCCATTGGTGTAAAGATTGAACATTATATCATTTCCAGCGGTTTAAAAGACATCATTGACGGTTCTGCTATCAAGGACGAGTTTAAAAAAGTGTTCGCTTGTCAATACTATTTCGACGAAAGCGGTCAGGCGGTTTGGCCTAAAATCGCTATCAATTACACACAAAAAACGCAGTATATTTTCCGTATTTCCAAAGGTATTTACGATGAAACGGACAATAAAAAAGTCAATGAAAAAATGGCCGAACGCGTCGTTGCGTATCAAAATATGATTTATTTCGGGGATGGGATTACGGACATTCCTTGTATGACGTTTGTAAAGAAACAGGGCGGTACGTCGATTGCTATTTATCCGAAAGGAAAGAAGAACAAAGTGACGAACTTGCTGTTGGATAACCGAGTTAATTACATTTGTCCTGCGGATTATCAAGAGGGGAGTGATCTGGATTCCTTGATCAAATGTATCTTGCAGGAAATGCAGCTTTCGCATACGCTGTCGCTGAAACAAAAACAGCAACGTACCCGTGAATCGAAAAACGTAGAACCGAAAAATTAAAAGATAGTCAGCAAACGGCAGGTACGAAAAATGTACTTGCCGTTTTAAAAAAGTTGAAAAAGAGTAAAAAATATTTGTAAAAGTTGTTGATTAAGTGCGTTTTAAAGTGGTATAATATTGTCAGTCAAATTGTAAACGCGATCAAAGGCTGAAAATCCAAAAAAGGAGTAAACATCATGGCGAAAATTTATACGTCCGCCGATCAGTTGATTGGGAGAACGCCGCTTTTGGAATTGACAAATATAGAAAAACAATATTGTTTGCAGGCGAAAATTCTTGCGAAACTCGAATATTTTAATCCCGCAGGCTCAGTGAAAGACCGCGTGGCAAGGGCTATGATTGACGAAGCGGAAAAGCAGGGTAAACTTTGTCCTTCGTCCGTGATTATCGAACCCACTTCGGGAAATACGGGTATTGGTTTGGCGTCCGTGGCGGCGGCAAGGGGGTATCGTATGATCCTCGTAATGCCCGAAACTATGAGCATAGAACGTAGAAAAATTGCGAAAGCGTACGGAGCGGAAATTGTCTTGACGGACGGCAAAAGGGGCATGACAGGTGCGATTGAACGGGCTGAAGAGCTTGCAAAAAGCATTCCTAACAGTTTTATTGCGGGACAGTTTATCAACCCGGCAAATCCCAAAGCGCATAGAGAAACGACCGGCCCTGAAATTTATGAGGACACGGACGGAAACGTGGATATTTTCGTGGCAGGCGTTGGTACGGGCGGTACGCTGACGGGCGTTGGCGAATATCTCAAATCCAAAAACCCGAACGTGAAAGTGGTGGCGGTAGAACCGAAAACTTCGGCGGTGCTTTCGACGGGGAAAGGCGGCGCGCATAAGATACAAGGTATCGGCGCGGGATTTATTCCCCAAGTGTTCAACAAGGCAATCTACGACGAAGTAATCACTGTAAAGGACGAGGACGCGTTTGCGGTAGGAAGACTTATCGGCAAAAGCGAAGGCGTGCTGGTGGGGATTTCTTCGGGCGCGGCGGCTTGGGCGGCAATCGAGCTTGCCAAACGCCCCGAAAACGCGGGTAAAAATATTGTCGTATTATTGCCCGACACGGGGGATAGGTATTTGTCCACCGAACTTTTTGAAGAATAAAAAGGAAACGAATTATGAGTTATAAAAGAATTTTAACGATACAAGATATTTCGTGCGTAGGGCAATGCTCATTGACGGTAGCGTTGCCGATTTTGTCCGCTTGCGGACACGAAACCTGCATTTTACCGTCTGCCGTTTTGTCTACGCACACGGCAGGGTTCAGCGGTTTTACTTTTCATGATTTGACGGAAGATATTCCCGCGATCCAAGCGCATTGGCAAAAGGAAGGTATTCAATTTGAGGGGATTTATACGGGGTATCTTGGCAGCACCCAACAAGTGGGATACGTCAAAAATATTTTGGATACGATGGGAACGGAAAATGCCGTGAAAATCGTCGATCCTGCATTTGCGGATAATGGGAAATTATATCCGATTTTCAACGACGAATACGTAGCGGCAATGAGAACATTGTGCCCGTCGGCGGATATTTTGCTTCCGAATATCACCGAGGCATGTTTTTTGTCGGGAATGGAATACAAGGAAGCGTATGACGAAAGGTATATCAAAGAATTGCTGGCAGCGTTGGCGGTGTTGGGCTGTTCGACCATTGTTTTGACGGGGGTAGGGTACTCGCCTGATAAGACGGGCGTAGTCGTGTACCAAAACGGCGAGATGAAATATTATGAGCACAAACGTATTTCCAAGGGCTGTCACGGCACGGGGGACGTGTACGCGTCCGCGTTTACGGGAGCAGTGTTGCGTGGAAAGACGCTGTTTGAAGCGGCGAAAATTGCTGCGGATTATACCGTAGCGTGCATTGAAAACACGCAGGACGATCCTACGCATTGGTACGGCGTGAAATTTGAAACAGCTTTGCCAAAACTTATGGAACTGTTGTAAGAATTTTATTGGATATGTTTATCAAAATAATATGATGGCGGATATATACGTAAAGGACGGACCGATTACATAAAAGCTAAGAGGCAGGCAGCGTTGGGGATTTCCAAGTCGCGCCTGCTTTTTTTGTGATATATGCGCTTGTATTGTCGCTTTCAAGCGTTGATTTTAGAGAGAATTTTCAGGAAAAATAAAAATTAAAAAAAATTTAAAAAAAATTTAAAAAAGTAGTGTAAAATGCTTGCCTTTCTTTTTTAGATGTGGTATAGTATATAAGCTTTCGACGGAAGTTTAGCTCAGCTGGGAGAGCATCTGCCTTACAAGCAGAGGGTCATAGGTTCGAACCCTATAACTTCCACCAAAAGAAAACAGTGCGGATGTATATGCGGGAATAGCTCAGTGGTAGAGCGTCACCTTGCCAAGGTGAATGTCGCGGGTTCGAATCTCGTTTCCCGCTCCAAATATCTGCACTGTTTTTTCTTTCAATTTTTTCAAGCAGGGATGGCGCTATAGCCAAGCGGTAAGGCCAAGGTCTGCAAAACCTTTATGCCCCGGTTCAAATCCGGGTGGCGCCTCCAAAAAGCTCTGCACAAACAACTGTGCAGAGTTTTCTTTTCAAATTGCTATGTTCATCAAGCAAATATACGCCGACCAAGCCATGCCTTGGAATATTCGATAAAAAATATGCGCCGACCAAGCCATGCCTTGGAACATTCAATAAAATATCTATGCCGCTGTGGTGGAATAGGCAGACGCAAGGGACTTAAAATCCCTCGGTAGAAATACCGTGCCGGTTCAAGTCCGGCCAGCGGCACCAAAATCGGGTAAATCGTCAAGATTTGCTCGATTTTTTGTTTCAATAAAATTTAAAAATTTAAAAAAGTTTATAATTTTGTGTTTATAGAGAAAAAAATGCGGTTATATATAAATAATCTCAAATTTAGCAAGGGGAAAATTGCTTTCGCCGTTGACAAATAGGGGAAAGCGTGATATAATAAACGCAAAAATAAAGATAAGAGGTATTTTTATGAAATATGCATTGAGAGGCATCACCGCCGAAGAACTCAGCTACACCATCAATCGTGTGAAGATGGACAATCCCAAGTTTGAAATCAAACCCCAGTTCTCCCGTACCGTACGTCGTGTGCAGGAAAACGATAAAGTTTGGTTCTTGTCTTTGGAAGTGAAAGTGGAATCCACTGAAGACGCACCCAAGCCTTTCAATTTGAAAGTTCGTCTTGTTGGCGTATTTGAAGCGGAAGAAATCGAAACCGATCTTGATAGACAAGATCTCGTCATCAATATGACGGAAATCGTATATCCTTACCTTCGCGCGGCAGTTTCTTCATTGACGGCAAACGCATTCATCAATCCTTTGATGTTGCCCGTTATTCCCGCTGGCACAATGTTCCCTGAAGATAGAGGGGAAGTTCCTGCAGGACAAAATGTAAACTAATATTTCATTTATGATAAAGAAAGCAGATCGGTTGACGGTCTGCTTTTTTTGCGTGAAATTGGTATATTTATTTAAAAACTTGACAATGAAATGCAAGATATGATACAATAAACGTATCATTTTAATGCAAGGGGAAATGTATGAAATTACCAAAGAAAATCGGCATTGCGTTTGTGCTGTGTTTTGCTTTTTGTTTGAGCGCGGCGGGGTTGAGCGCTTGCAAGGATAAAGACAAAGATAAGCACGGGGATAATTCTATTTCCGCAGTGGAAAGCGTTGAAAGCGTAGAAGAAACGGAAAGCAGCAGTGTAGAGGAAAACACCGAAAGCACGGAGGATGTTGATAGCGAAAGTAGCTCTGAAACTATCGAAGAACATACCCATGTATGGGTTGAAACACAAAATTCGGTGGCGGCGACTTGTGAAAAGGACGGCATAATCAAATTAAAATGCGAATGCGGTGAGGAAAAATCGGAAACGGCGACTGCATTGGGTCACGAAATTCGTTCGTTTGCGGCGAAGACGGCTACTTGTACACAAAACGGTTGGAATGGGTATGAAGAGTGCGCTCGTTGCGAATACACGACGTATGAAGAAATTCCTGCGGCGCATCGTTGGGCATACGGTGGTATGTTAAAAGAGCCGAGTTGCGTAGAACAAGGCATTTTGTTATTTTTATGCGAAAGCTGCGGGCAAGGAAAATATGAGCTGAATCCTGCGTTCGGACATGATTTACGGTCCTATGCGGCAAAACCTGCCGCTTGCGGAGAAGAAGGCTGGGCGGCATACGAAGCGTGTACGCGCTGTTCTTACACGACGAAAAATTCTATCGCGGCGTTGGAACATGTATGGGACGAAGGTGAAATTATCAAAGAACCTTCTTGTCTATCGGACGGAGTGAAAGAATATAGCTGTATTCGCTCGGATTGCGACGAAAAAAAGACGGAAACGTTGGTTGCGAAAGGGCATAATCTTACTTATTATGCGGGTAGAGTTGTTACTTGTGAAGAAGACGGCTGTAACGCGTATGAGGAGTGCAGTGATTGCGGATACACGACGAAGGTGGTGACGCCGCGTTTGGGGCATTTGGAACAAACAATCGAAGGGGTGGCGGCTACTTGTGAAAACGAGGGTATGACGGAAGGAAAATATTGTACTCGTTGCAATAAAACTACCGTTGAACGCGTACCTGTCCCTGCGTTAGGACATCAAGAGGTGGCGGTGGAAGGTGAAGCTCCTACGTGTGAAGCGGATGGATATACGGCGCATATGACGTGTGAGCGGTGTGATTGGAATACCAAAGAAGAGATTTCTGCAACGGGGCATACGGAAAAGGTTTTGGCGGCGATTGAAAAGACGTGCGAACAAGACGGTTTGGAAGAAGGATTACAGTGCTCGGTTTGTGAAAAAGTATTAAAAGAACAAAAAATTATCCCTGCCACGGGTCACGACGAGCGTTTACGCGGAGAACAAGCAGCGACTTGTTTGGAAGATGGACAAACGGGCGAGAAATATTGCGTTGTTTGCGGAAAAGTGTTGCAAGAAAATCAAACAATCAATGCGAAAGGGCATACCATGGTCGTGGATACGCGCGTAGATGCGACGTGTACGACAGAGGGGAAAGAGTATGGCATTCATTGTGGTGAATGCGGTGAAATTTTATTAGAACCAACGGTGATTCCAGCCGCGCACGTTTGGAATGACGGGGTCTTTTCCGAAGGACAATCTTGTGAAGACGGCGGCGTGATTACGTACACTTGTACAAAATGCGGTGCGGAACGTTTTGAGGACATAGAAGCGCAGGAGCATCAATGGGATGAAGGTAAAATTACGAGGCAGGCGAATTGTAAACAAGAGGGCGAAAAGACGTTTACTTGTTTTTGTGGCAAAACGAAAGCGGAGATAATCGAAAAAACTGAGCATCAAGAAAAAGCGATTTCTGGTAAGACAGCAACTTGTACGATGAGCGGTTATACTGCAAGCGTCGTATGTTCGATTTGTAATGAAATTTTAAAAGCAGCGACGACAATTCAGCCTTTGGGACATAAAATGCAGGCGGTTGCAGGACAAGAGTCCACTTGTGAGGTTGGTGGTTGGACGTCGGGCGAAACGTGCGAAAGATGTAAAACGACAACCGTACAAACGCTTACGGCAAAGGGGCATGACTATGTTGGTGGGGCTTGTAAACACTGTGGAAAACAGCAAAATGATGGAGCCGTGTACGAGTTGAGCGCGGACGGAACGTATTATATTTGTACAGGACGCGCGTCCACGCAAGTGAAAGAACTTGTGATTTTAGACGAATACAACGGCAAACCTGTTAAAGAAATTCATGCGGATTTTTCAAATTGCGGCGACCTCAACAGCGTGACGATTGGCAAAAACGTAACAAAGATTAAGGATTACGCATTTTATCAATGCTACAATTTATGGGAAGTATATAATTACTCGTCTTTGTCGATACAAAAAGGTTCGATGGAACACGGGTGCATAGCGCAATATGCCAAAGACGTGTACATGGTGGCGACACAAAGCAAAATTCAGGTGGATGAAAACGGGTTTGTTACCTACGTAAACGGGGCGGATATCACGTTGATCGGGTATCGCGGAACGCAAACAGATTTGACGTTGCCGCAAAATATCACCGCGATTTCTCGTAATGTTTTTGCAAGCTGTACAGGGGTGAAACGAGTGGTGATTTCCGATTCCATTACGACATTAAAGGGATTTGTATTTGAAAATTGTGCTACGTTGGAAGAAGTGGTAATCGGGAATGGCGTGAAAACAATAGAGATGAGTGCGTTTAAAAATGTGCCTGCTTTGCGTTCGGTAATTTTTACAAATGACGGCACATGGGATGCGTCGAATGGCACTACATCCGTTACGTTGAAAGCAAATATACTAATGGATCCATCCGTGGCGGCGACCTATCTTTCCAAAACGTATATGCAATATGAATGGACTCGCGAGTAAACTTCCTACAAATATTTTTGCAAACTATTGACAAACTGTATATCCTATGTTATAATACAGATAATACAGATAGGAGGTGGCGAAAAATGAAAGCAAAAAGATTTTTTGCTGGCGTGATGCTTTGGTTGACGGCACTGTGTTGGTTGATGGGTTCGGGCTGTTCGTTTGTGGATTTGCGAACGCCTTGGGATAAGCAAACGGAGATTTTTTACGTACAGTACGATTACGGATTTCATAACGACGGGAAAATTGCGCCTTTATTGAGCGGCTGTTCTATATTTTTTGATTTGGAAAAATACGAAATAGAGTTTTTGGCGGCAGGGGACGCTGTGTACGTGGAATACACGGGCGACATGATGGTGTTGGAAAGTTATCCTGGGCAAGTTGTTATTCAAAAGGGTAGTCTTATCAACGTATGGGTGCAACGCGCTTCGGTAGATACGCTGGTTTGCGGCGAAGTGGTAGGCACTGGTGAAGAACAAACAAGAACGCTTTTTTCGGAAACGCTGACGTTTGATTTGGAAAACGTACCGAAATACGTAATGACGCAATCGGACGGAAGCTTTAAAAAATTGACGGAAGTGCAAGAGGGGGAAACATTGTACGCATCGTACACAAGCCAAGGCGGCGTCAACACTCTTTACGGATTGTATCAATTCGACCCCACGGCAGTGAAAGAAACAAAATAAAACCAACTTAGGGCGAGCGCAAAATAAAAAGGCTCGTCCTTTTTACTGTATTGTCACCGATTTTTGTTTTACGGCATATACTATTGTACGAGATTATTGCAAGGAGAAAGGGTATGGAATTGAGTTTTTCGCAACTTCGGGCGAAGGAAGTCATCAATATGCAAGACGGAAGAAAGTTGGGCAGAGCCTGCGACGTCGTGCTGTGTTATCCTGAAAACAGGTGGTTGGGGATTGTTGTGCCAGGCGGTAGAGGGGTTTGGAAAAAAAACGATTTGTTTATTGACCTTAGACATATCATTAAAATCGGGGAAGACGTAGTGCTTGTCAACGTGGGGATGCCGAAGAAGTCCAACGGCAGTAAATGCGGACATGGGTGCGCCTCTTCGCCGTGCGGAGCTGGGTATTCGGCGGCAAGCGGCGGTGAACAATCTTTTCAAAATAACCGAAATTACGAGGAATTTGAATAAGTGTAAAAGCAGGGGGATAACCTCTGCTTTTTTTACGTGGATATTGACAAATATATAAAATTTTGCTATAATATACGCAAAATAAGAAAATTTCACGAATATTTCACAGCGTTTTGTCGTAGAATTGACAAAATTTGGTTATATTAAGTGTGTAGTTGGGTATATCTCCTAAGAAAAAGGCAAAGAGGGTTGAGATTATGAAAATTTTGATTGTAGATGATGAAGAAATGATTCGCGGCGTACTGCGTGAATACGTGGAGTTTGAAGGCAACGAAGCGTACGAAGCTGTGGACGGTATGGAAGCGGTGAAACTTTGCCGTGAAAACGAATACGATTTGATCTTGATGGACGTGATGATGCCGCATTTGGACGGTTTTTCCGCGGTGAAAGAGATTAAAAAGAGCAAAGATATTCCCGTGATTATGCTTTCCGCGCGCGGAGAAGAATACGACAAGCTGTTCGCGTTCGAAATCGGCGTGGATGATTACGTCACCAAACCGTTTTCGCCCAAGGAAGTGATGGCGCGTATCAATGCTGTTACAAAACGCCGCGCGGCAAAACCCGAGGGGAATGAAATTTTGAAATTCGAGGGTTTGGAAATCGATATGGCGGGTAGAAACGTGTACGTGGACGGGGTGAAAGCGGAACTCACGCCCAAGGAATACGAATTGCTGTTCTATCTTGTACGCAACAAAGGGATTGCGTTGACGCGTGAAAAGTTGTTGTACGACGTATGGGGCTTTGATTTTTACGGTGACGACCGTACGGTGGACACGCACGTGAAGATGTTGCGCGGTAACTTAAAAGATTACCGTAAATTTATCGTAACGTTACGCGGCTTGGGATATAAATTCGAGATCTAACGAATGTAAGAAAGCGGAGTATGGCAAAGAAAGAGAAAAAACAAAAGGATGTCACGAAAGTGAAAAGGCGGTTGACCTATCGCGGTAAACAAATGCGCACGAGTATTTATTTCCTACTCTGGGCGATTTTTACCGCGCTTTCTGTTTTTATCATTCTTGTTTGCGGCATCTCGCAAAACGTAGTGTTATCGCATACGTACAAACGTCAAGCCTCGCGCGAAGTGACGGAGACAGGACGAGAAATTCACGCGCAATTAGAACGCGGTTTGCCCGACGAATTTGGCGGAAACTTGAGCGGTTATTTGCGGTTTTTGGCTCGTACGTATAATGTGGAAGTGTTGATTTTGAACGAGGACGGGGACGTTTTATTCCCGTTGGAGCATAATTTTGATCCCGATGCGCCTGAAATTTTCGAGCAGTTTGATTATTCCGATGAAATAGAGGTTTTAAAACAAAAGTTGTTGGATTCGGAAGAAGAGGGCGAGGCAGTGTACGAAACAGAAAATGAATACGTGTACGGCGTAAAAATGTCTTTGTACAGCGGTGCTACGGATGTGTATTTATATACGTCGAAATCGTTGGAGCTTGTCAATACGGCTGCGGCAAAGTTGGTGACGAGAACGGTGCTGATTTCGGTGTTTGTATTGGTGTTGGCGTTTACAGTGTCCAGCGCGGTGTCGGGATGGTTGACAAAACCCATCACCGAGATGACAGACAAAGCTCGACAATTAGCGCACGGGGATTTCAGCGTGGACTTTCATGGCGCGGATTACGGTTTGGAGATGGTGGAACTTGCGGATACGTTAAACTTTGCGAGGGACGAGCTTTCTAAAACGGATAAAATGCAAAAGGATTTGATTGCAAACGTATCCCATGATTTTAAAACGCCTTTGACGATGATTAAGGCGTATGCGTCTATGATTATAGAAATTTCGGGGGAAATGCCCGAAAAACGCAACAAGCACGCGCAGGTAATTGTGGATGAAGCGGATCGGCTTGCGTCCCTTGTCAACGACGTATTGGATTTATCCAAGATTAGTTCGGGGATTGAAACTTTAAAAGACGACGTGTTTGATATGTCGGCGTATTGTTATGAAATTCTTGATCGGTTTGCCTATTTAAAGGAAACGCAGGGGTATCAATTTGTCACGGACGTCGATAAAGATTTGTACACGCGTGCCGACCGTTTGAAGATCGGACAAGTGCTGTATAACTTGATTGGAAATGCTGTCAATTACACGGGCGAAAATAAAAAAGTGTATGTTTCTTTGAAAAAGGAAGGGGACGGGGCGTTTCGATTTGCTGTAACGGATACAGGGAAGGGGATTAAACCCGAGGAGCTCGACGCTGTTTGGGATCGGTATTATCGTTCCTCCGAAATGCATAAACGGCCAGTAAAAGGCACGGGGTTGGGACTTTCGATTGTCAAAACGGTGTTGGAAAGACACAACTTCGCGTTTGGTATCGACAGTAAAGTGGGCGTCGGCAGTACGTTTTTCGTATTGTTTCCATATATCACCGTAGAAGAAACGGACGAAGAGTAAACATTTTTTTCTCGTATGCTTGACATGCGTGGAAAATAAAAGTATAATAGAAAAAAAGTGAATATTCTTTGGGGCGAGGTGAAATTCCTCACCGGCAGTAACAGTCTGCGAAGAAGAACGGTTTACGTTTTTCCCGAATCGGTGGGATTCCGATACCGACGGTTTATATAGTCCGGACGAGAAAAGAATGGAAAAACAAAGAATATGCTTCGATATACTTCGTCGTACTTACGTTTTGTCTTGGTCGTGTACGTCTATGTACACTCCCTGCGACAAAGCCGCGTACTTCTTGTCTATCTCGCATCTTGCTTTGTTTTTCTTCGCTTGGCGCAAGCCAACAAAGGAAAACATTCAGCGATATACTTCGTCGTACTTACGTTTTGTCTTGGTCGTGTACGTCTATGTACACTTCCTGCGACAAAGCCGCGTACTTCTTGTCTATCTCGCATCTTGCTTTGTTTTTCTTCGCTTGGCGCAAAGTCGAGTTGATTTGTATTTTACGAAAGCCCCTTATTTTCAAAGGGGCTTTAAGAATATTCACCCGAAAAAATATTCGAGGTGTTGATATGGAAAATGAAAACATCATTGTGGAAGAAACACAAAAAAAAGAGGGGGCAGGTACGCGTTTAACACAAAAAATCCCTTTCAAAAAACGGTTTACAACCAAACGAATTGCTTTGATGGCGGTGTTCGTGGCGTTGTCTTTTGCTGTCAGTTTTTTAGAAATTCCATTACCGCTATTTGGCGCGAGTTTCTTAAAACTTGATTTTGGCAACGTATTTATCGTTTTGATTTCTTTCCTGCTTGGCCCGATGGAAGGCGTCATCATTTGTCTTTTAAAAGAGGGATTACGGTGTTTGACGTCTTCGTCCATGTGCGCGGGGGAGTTGGCAAACTTTCTCATCACGAGTTCGTATTTACTATTACCCTCCATATTATATCAACGCAAAAAAACGTTAAAAACAGTAATCATTTCGCTATCGGCGGCGTGTTTGATTGCGACGGGGGTAGCGTTGCTTTGCAATCGGCTGATTATTTTTCCCGCGTTTTCCTTTTTGTTCGGGGGGAGTATATACGGCATGACCGTGCAAGAAGCATTTGCGGCGTTTTGGGTGGCTCTATTGATTTTCAACCTAATCAAAACGGTAGCGATTGGGGTGCTGACGTTGCTTTTATATAAACGGTTGTCTAACTTTTTGAAAAAAATAAAAATTTAACGGCGGAAAGCGGAAAGATTTGCAAAATCCGCGGAAAGGTATTATAATAAAGATATGGCAGTATTTATTTCAAAATCGCGCGAGGAAACGGAAGCGTTTGCCTGCGAGTATGCAAAAACGTTAAAAAGCGGCGACGTTGTGTTGTTGGATGGGGACATGGGTGCAGGGAAGACCATTTTTTCCAAGGGTATCGCCAAAGGTTTGGATATTGAGGAAGAAGTCACCAGCCCCACGTACGCGTATATGAACGATTACGACGGTCGGCTTTTCCATTACGATTGTTATCGTATTGAATCGGTGGAGCAAGCGGAAAATTTGGGCTTGGCGGACTATTTCGATATGGGCGGCATTTGTTTGATTGAGTGGGCGCAAAATATCGCGCCGCTGTTGCCAAAGAAAGTCAAAAGAGTACGTATTCGCAAAATTTCCGAAAACGAACGCGAGATTACGTACGGCGAGGAGATATAAGTGAAAAATTTTGTAGCGGTGGACACGGGCAGTAATTACATGACGGTGATCGCGGTAAAGGACGGAAAAACCTTTACCCGTTTTGCGCCCGATTGCGCGATGAAGCACTCCGTGTCCTTAATGAATGCAATTGACGGCGTATTAAAGGACGCAGATATGCAACTTTCCGATTGTGATTTTTTCGCGGCGGTTGTGGGTGCGGGGTCGTTTACGGGGATTCGTATCGGCATCTCAGCGGTGAAAGGGTTTTGCTTAGCGATTGGAAAACCTGCATTGCCCGTCACTTCTTTTGACATAGCTGCATATAATGCGTTAGGCGACGAAAACGGGGAGAAGATTTTATGCCTTGTGGACGCTTTGCACGATTGTTATTACGCTTGCGGTTATCAAAATGGTAAAATGGTTTATTCGCCTGCATATTTGACGGAAGAAGAAGTGTTGACTTTGGCGGCAGATGGGTATGCTTTACGCGCGTGTACACCCTTGCCTTTGTCGGAAAAAATTGCAGTGGAAACGATCGATCCCGCGGCGGGTTTGCTTGGTGCGGTGAAAGCGTTGTCCGAAAAAGAGGCGTTTGGGGAGCTGAACGCTTTATACGTTCGTAAAAGCTCCGCGGAACTCAATTTAGGGAAGTAAGGGCTATGTTGGTACGGTCTTGGACGGAAACGGATATCCCTATATTAGACGAAATGGAGCAGCGTTGCTTTTCCGATCCGTGGTCGAAAGAGGATTTGCACAACGTTTTAAAATACCCCATTTACCAAAGTTTTTTAGCGGAAGATGAGGGGCAGGTATGCGGCTACGGGTGTTTAATTCAACTTTTTGAAACGGCGGAAGTGGGCAATATTGCCGTGGATATACCGTTTAGAAATAAGGGAATTGGCGCTTTGCTTTTAAATGCTATGCATAAAAAAGCGAAAGAGCTTGGTGCGACGGAATGTTTGTTGGAAGTGCGCGTATCCAACGCGCCAGCCATTCGTTTGTATGAAAAATATGGGTACGAGCGATATGGGATGCGCGCGAAATATTATGCGGACGGCGAGGATGCCGTATTGATGAGAAAAAGTTTATAAAAAGCTGATAAGGAGGCGCAAAACGGTTCGTTTATCCGACGTTGCGTTTATACAAAAGGGAAAGGGGAAAGATTTAGTGCTCTTTCACGGGTATCTTTCTTCCAAGGAAGCGTTTGCCGCGCAGATAGAATATTTCTCCCGATTTTTTCGAGTGACAGCGTTTGATTTTTTGGGTTTTGGTGGCAGCAGGTATTTAACGAACGCCTTTTCCGTGGATGATTATGCCGAGTGGACGGAAGAAGTTTTACGGCTTTTAAATATTGAAAAACCGCACGTGATTGCGCATTCATTTGGGTGCAGAGTGGCGGTAAAAATGGCTGCGCGAGAGGGCGCGGCGTTTGATAAAATTATTTTAACAGGGCCTGCTGGTGTGATTTTGCCGAGAACATTTTCTTATCATTTGAAAGTAAAAACCTATCGGTTTATCAAAAAAATTGCGCCGCGGTTTGCGGAAAAACATTTTGGAAGCAAGGAATACCGAACACTTTCGCCGATGATGAAAGAGAGTTATAAAAAGATTGTCAACGAGGACTTGCGGGAAAGTGCAAAGAAGATTGATAATGAAGTGTTAATCGTAGAAGGAAAAAACGACCAAGTGACGACAGCGGCGGAGGCGGGCGAATACCTGCGTTGTTTGAAAAAAGGTCGATTGCGAATGATGGAAGGCGGGCATTTCGCTTTTGCGGAAAACCCTATGACGTTTAATCTAATTGCCGAGGAATTTTTATATGACTGATGGTGTGTTGAGGATAATTGCAAGTTTGCTGTGCGCGTGCCTATTTAGCGTTTCGACGATGAAAACGGTGGGCGCGATGCAGCAGAGCGGATATAAAAACCGCGCGTTTTGGAAATGGCTGAAACGCGGTGACAATTTATTTTTTAATCGGCTTTGCATATTGTCGTTGTGTCTTTTATTGACAACGGCAGTGACGTCGTTGTGTTTTTCTTTCATGGGACATCGAGGCGCGCTGTTATTTTCCTCTTTGCCCTTCTTTGCGTTGATCTTGGTATTCGCGTTTGTGGACGGCAGGTATGCGTTGAAAGTGCCCACCAAACGCACGGGCAGGCTTTGTCGATTGTTTGCGGTGTATTTTTTCTTCATAGCGATCGCCGCGTATTTCTTGATTTCCGTTTTAGCTATGTTGATACAAATCATATCGTCCGATTTATACGGATTTTTGGGATACGTACCCTTTGCGTTACTGCCGCCGCTGTTGCCTGTGCTGTTAAGTTTGGCGAATTTGATTGAAGGCGCGTTTGAGGACGCGAGAAATCAAAAATTCGTGCAAAGAGCAGGGCGTGTCTTAGATGAAAAGCAAATTTTGCGCATCGGGATCGTGGGAAGCTATGGCAAAACTTCGGTAAAAAATATCTTAAAATCCATTTTATTGGAAAAGTATGACGTGGTGGAAACGCCTGAATCGTACAATACGCCCATCGGGATTGCCAAGACGGTGTATTCGGAAGGATTTGCAAATAAACAAGTATTGATCGCGGAAATGGGCGCGCGCAAGTCGGGGGATATTTCTGAACTTTGCCAAATGGTAAAACCCGAGTATGCCATTTTTACGGGCGTATGCGAACAACATATCGAAACGTTTGGCTCGTTGGACGGCGTTTGGCGGGAAAAGAGCGAAATTTTCAAAAGCGGCGCAAAAAAAGTATTCTGCGGTGAGAGTTTACGTTCCTTTATGAAAGAGGAATACAAAACGGAGATTTCTTACGCGGAAAACGTTGTTGTGGAAGACGTAGCGTTGGAAGCTACGAAAACAAAATTTACGCTTTGTATCGATGGAGAAGAAATCGTGGTGGAAACGGCGCTTTTGGGAAATGCGGCGATAGAAAACGTGCGGCTTGCGGTGGCGCTTGCGTTAGAGCTTGGCTTGACGGTGAAAGAAATCGGCGCGGGATTGCAAAAAGCGCAACCCATTCCCCACCGTTTGCAACTCTTGGAAAATAACGGCGTATATATTTTGGACGACGCGTACAACTGTAATCCGCGTGGTGCGGAGGAAGCGATCAAGGCTCTTTCCCGCTTTACGGGCAGGAAATGTATTGTAACGCCTGGGATCGTGGAATGCGGTGTGTTGGAAGACGGAGTCAATCAACGTTTGGGCGCGCAAATCGCGGAGGCGAACCTTGATAAAGTGGTCTTGGTTGGCGACACTTTGGTGGGCGTAGTGAAAACGGGATATTCCAATGCAAGCGGAGATATGCAAAAGCTGTGTATAGCGGAAGATTTGGAAGCGGCGCAAGCAATCTTATCCGATTGGGTGCAAGCAGGCGACGCCGTACTCTTTTTAAATGATTTGCCTGATGTCTATTGACAAGGCTTAAAAAATAGCAAAAGAAACACCAAAGCGAAGAAATTTTGCGGAGGTGTTTTTTTATGCGGAAAGTGGCGGTGTTTTTTGGCGGTCGGTCGTGCGAGAATGAAATTTCCGTATTGACGGGGGTATTTGTGATGAACGTTTTAGAGGGAGAAAGGTATTCGGTGCTGCCCGTGTACGTACATACGGACGGAAAAATGTACACTTCGGAAAAGATGAAAAACGTGGAGGTTTTCAAGGAAAAGAAGTATTCTGAATTTCAGCGTATTTTTTTCGATGGGGCTACCGTGTACGCGTTGAATACGGCAAAGCGCAAGATAAAACGTTTGTGTAGCGTGGACGTTGCGCTGAACTGTTGTCATGGCGGCTTGGGAGAAGGGGGCGGTGTTTCCGCGTTGGCGGAATGGAATGGGATACCGCTTGCATCTCCCGATCTTACGTCGTCGGGTGTGTTTATGGATAAGAGTATGACAAAACTTGTGATGCGCGCGTTGAACGTGCCGACGGTGGATTATATCCGTGTAAATGAGGGTGATTATCAAAAACGGGGCGCATTTTTATTAAAAAGCATAGAAGGGCGGCTGAAATATCCCGTCGTGATTAAACCTGCGCATTTGGGATCGTCGATTGGGATTTGTTTAGCGGCGAATGAGGTAGAGGCAAAGACGGCGATCGAGGCGGCGTTTGCGCTGGACAATCGCGTGATTATTGAAAAATACTTACCGCAAAAACAGGACGTCAACTGCGCGGCGTATAGTCTTAATGGAGATATTTACGTATCCGAACCTGAGGTTGCCTTTGGTGGTGGGATCTATTCTTTTGAGGACAAATACGTAAAAAGGAAAACCGATCACGAACAGCCGATTTTATCAAAAGGTGGTGGCAGGTATGCGTTGAATGCGGTTTTACGGGAAAAAATCCGTTCGTACACCAAGACGATTTATAAGCGTATGAATCTCAAAGGCGTTGTAAGAATGGATTTTCTTGTCAGTGACGAAAGAGCTTATCTTTGCGAAGTGAACACTGTTCCTGGTTCCTTAGCATATTATTTATTCTGTGAACGAATCATAGACGCGAAAGCCTTTTTTTTCGATTTATTGGAAGACGCGATCAGGGAAAGGGGCGAGCAAAAGAAACTGCTTTCAACGGGAATATTAAAAACGGCGAAAACACGAAAATAGGTATATAATATAGCGGAAGGGCGAACGAGGAATAACGTTCGCCTTTAAAACACTTAAAATCTGCGCGATATCGGGTCAGAATTTATTGATTTTTATAAAAGTTTTTGATATACTGTTGAGGATAAAAGAAAAATACAAGGATTTTGAGTTATGGCAATCAGCGAATTTACCGATAAAGTGCGAATTTTAATTAAAGCAGGTGACGGTGGCGATGGTATGAATTCCTTTAAGGCGTTCAAGGGTAAACCTGCGTGCGGGCCTGATGGCGGCGACGGCGGTAAGGGCGGCGACGTGTATTTTGTCGGCGATAAGGATATGAACGATTTGTTCTCATTCCGTTTTCAATCCCGTTTCTTTGCGGACAATGGGGAAGTAGGCGGCACGAATAGATGCTTTGGGAAAACGGGTAAGAGCGTATATATCAAAGTTCCTTTGGGAACGCTTGTGCGCGACGAGGAGACGGGCAGACTTATTTGCGACGTGTTTGAAGACGGACAGGAAGTGTTGGTTGCTCGCGGTGGCAACGGCGGTAAAGGGAACGTACGTTTCACGACGGCAAGACGTCACGCGCCTAACTTTGCGCAAAAGGGCGAGAAGGTGAAACAACATTCCGTCATTTTGGAAATGAAGGTCATAGCGGACGTGGGGTTTGTAGGCTTCCCTAACGTGGGCAAAAGTACACTCCTTAGCAAAATTTCTGCGGCGAAACCCAAAATTGCAAATTATCACTTCACAACGCTTTCCCCGAATCTTGGTGTAGTGCGTTACTATGAAAAATCGTTTGTAGCGGCGGATATTCCTGGACTTATCGAAGGCGCGGCGCAAGGCGCTGGCTTGGGGCACGATTTCTTGCGCCATATTGAACGTACGCGTATGCTTTGCCATGTAATTGATATTTCGGGCTGTGAGGGTAGAGATCCCATCGAAGATTTTAAAAAAATCAACGACGAGTTGAAAGAATACAGCGAAGTGTTGGCGGGCTTGCCGCAAATCGTTGTTTGCAACAAATGTGACATTTACGGAGCAGAGGATAACCTCAAAGCGTTTAAGAAAAAATTTGGACGCAAATATAAAATTTATCCCATCACGGCACTGTCGGGTGACGGAACGAGGGAATTGATTGAAGGGATTTTAGAAAAGTTGGCGGAATTGCCTCCCGTAGAACCCATTCGTCCTGAAGAAGAGTTTGAATACAAAGCCAACGACGATCTCAGCTTTGAAATTTTCAAAGACGAAGAGGGGGTGTACGTCGTGGTCGGCGGTTTGGTGGATATGCTTTGCCGCAACGTCGTGCTGAACAATCCCGACTCTATGTTGTATTTCCAAAAAGTGCTCCGACTTCGCGGCGTAATCAAAGAGCTCACGAAGATGGGTTGTACGGAAGGGGACACCGTATCGATCGGTGACGTGGAATTTGATTTCGTTCCCTAATAACAACAGAGTTTAGGCTATATTATATATTAAGGAAGTAAAAAAATGATTGTAACCAGTGAAAACATCACCAGTAAACAAAGAAGTAAATTAAAATCGATCGCGGCGAACCTTTCGCCCGTGACGCAGATAGGCAAAGGCGGTATTACGGACAATTTATTAAAAACGTTGTCCGACGCTTTGGACGCGCATGAGATTATCAAAGTCAACATTTTACCCACAGCGGATGACGATGCGCGCAACCTTGCGGAAAACGTAGCCGAACTTTTGGATGCCGTTCCCGTAGCGGTGATTGGCAGAAAGGCGATTTTTTATCGTTATTCCCGCCGCGCGAACTTCACGCATTTGGAATTTTAAGAAAAAGCGTTTAAAACTTGGCGTTTTGCTTTATAAATAAGCAAAGACGATCAAAATGAGGGCTTGAATATGGAAAACGAAGAATTGAAAGCGAATGAAACGGCGGAAGTGAAAGCCGAAGAAAAGAAAGAGAAAAAGAAATCCGTTGGCAAGAAAGCACAGGAAGAGATTGATAAGGCGCTTGCGGAAGCGGAAGAAAGCAAACGTAAATGGTATGCGGTGACGGCGGAATATGAAAATTATCGTCGCAGAACGCAAAACCAGGCGGCGCAGCGTTATGCGGACGGCAGAAATGACGTAGTGGCGGCTTTGTTTCCTATTGGGGACAATTTAGAGCGTGCGATGGCAGCGTGTACGGATGAAAACACCAAGCAGGGCTTGGATATGATCCTCAAAGCCTACAAAAAAGTGTTGGAAGGGGAGGGCGTAGAGGAGATTGATCCTGTTGGACAGCCTTTCGATGCGACGTATGCCGAAGCGATTATGGCTATGCCTGCGGAAAACGGTGAAGAAGCGGGGATTGTGAAGCAAGTTTACGTTAAAGGCTATAAAAAAGGCGAAAAAGTGTTGCGTTACGCGCAGGTAATCGTGACGAATTAAAGCTGGTTTGGAAGAAGAGTGATAAAGCAGGCGATTGTTCGCCTGCTTTTCTTTTTTTTCATCGAGAAACGTCGAATTTTGTAACATTCTTATTATATATAATAATGTATATATATTATATATGGAAGGAGAGTATGAAAAAAAGTAGGTGGGGAGAATTTTGTCACGAAAGGGAGAAAAGCAAATAACTACATTGAAAAAGCCAGAAAAAATTGCAAAAAAAAGTAAATTTTGGGAATATTTTTGTGATAAACGAATTGTTGACGTGAAGGGGATTTGCTGAGAGTGTGAAAATTCAAGGGAAAGACGGATTTTCTAAGGAAAAAAACGGAAAATTTCGTATTCAAAAAAAAGAGTGAAAAAATAAAAAATAATCAAATATAATTTGAATTTTCGCTTGACAAAGGTTGAAATGTGGTTTATAATATAGAATAAAGAAATATAGGAGGATTTTTCTTCTATGAGAAAAATGAAAAGGTTTACAATTGCCCTTCTGATGGCAGTGATGTCCTTTGCATGCGTTCTTGGCCTGTCCGCATGTGAGTTCATCGGCAACAGAGACCAATTGGACAATGCACACGAACACGTGTTTGTTGTTGACAAGAAGACCGAAGCGACTTGTACGCAAGACGGTGTAACAACTTACAAATGTTCGCACGAAGGCTGTACCGAGACGAAATCTGAAACGACGAAAGAAGCGCTCGGTCACGAATGGAATAGCGGTGAAGTTACGACGAAAGCTACTTGTGAGACTGCCGGTGTTACCACGTATTCCTGTAAGAACGGTTGTGGCGAAACCAAAACCGAAACTGGTGTAAAAGCAAACCACAATGTTTCGAAAGTTGAAGCAGTTGCTGCAACTTGTACGAAAGATGGTAATATTCAATATTACACCTGTGAAGATTGCGGCGGCTACTTTAAAAATCAAGCTGCTACAGAAGCAATCGCGCAGAGTGCTACCGTTATAGAAGCAATCGGTCACGGTGGTGCAATTCACCATACGTCGCTTGCTCCTACTTGCACGACGGTTGGTAATATCGAATATTGGGAATGCGAAAAGTGTAATAATTTCTTCCAGACTGAAGAATTGGAAGAACCTATTTTGGACGAGACGTCTGTGACGATCCCGGCGCTTAAACATACTTATGTAAAAGTGGCTAAGACCGCGCCTACGTGTACGTTGCCTGGCTATAATGAACACTACGTTTGCAAGACGACCGTTAAGGCAGATGGCAAAGACGTAGAATGTCCTTGCTGCGTAGATATGCACTTTGCAAAGGTGGGCGATGCTTATGTTGTAATCACCACGGCGGAATGGAACAGTGCGAAGTATACGATTGAGGCTAAGGGTCACACGTTCCCTGCTGAAAAGGATTGGACGGCAGCGAAAGCTCCTACCTGTTTGGCTGAAGGTAACATTGCATACAAGACGTGTAAGGATTGTAAGGCTAACTTCCCTACGACTGCTAAGAATGACGCGGCTATGGATACGGCTTATAAGGCTGAAGACCTCGTAGTTGCAAAAGTTGCGCACGACGTAACGTTCAACGCAGCAGTTCCTCATAGCTGTACGGAAAATGGTAACATTGCCTACTATTCCTGCTCGATCTGTACATATAACTACGAAGACGAAGCTTGCACGAAGAAGCTTAATTCTGTTGTAGATCCTAAGGCTCACAGCTATTCCGAATTGGTTGCAAAGAAAGATGCAACGTGTTTGGAAAAGGGTATGAAGGCTCACTACACCTGTAAAGCTTGTGATGTATTGTTCGACGCGAACAAGAATGTTAAGACGGCGGAAGAACTTTCCATCGCTACGTTGGATCACAAGAAGAACGGTGAATGGTACGTTGAATTCATCCCTGCAAAAGATGCAACTTGCGACGCTGAAGGCTGTGAAGCAGCTATTAAGTGTAAATATGGTGACGAAACTTGTGGTAAGTACGTTCTTGCTTCCAAGTGGGATCCTGAAACCAAGTTGCCTGAATGGGTAGATAAAGACGAGCTTCCCGTAATCGAAAAACTTCCTCACAACTACGTTGAAAACGGTTTTGAAGCAAGATTGAACGTGAAAGCGGCTGCTCCTACCTGCCTTAATATCGGTATCAAGCAATATTGGGTATGTACGGGTGCTTGTAACGACGTATATGTGAAAGATGCAGACGGTAACTATGTTGTTGCTCTTCAGGATTATGACGATACGACAAAGTATGCAGACGATAGATACTTGAAAGATGCTGTTGTTGCTGCTCTTACGATTGATCCCATCGCTCATAAGAATGCTGATGGCACGATGGCTACGATTCATACGCCTGGCTTGGCGGCTACCTGTTTTGTAAACGGTAACGTTGAAAACTGGTACTGTACGATTTGTGGCAGACATTATGCTAACGCAACTTGTACGGATGATCAGTTTATCGACGAAGGTAAGCTTGTCATCAATGCAATCGCTCATAAAGGCTATATGGCGAAGAGCCCTGCACAACCTTCCACGTGTACGGCTACGGGTTATTATGAATATTATACGTGTAGCTATGTAACGACGGACGGCGTTGCTTGCTGTGACGGTATTTACTTCCGTGATGTGAATGGTATGGAACGTTATGCAAATGCTGATGCGTTGGTTGAACCTATGAAGGCTCACATTACGACGTATAAAGCTGCAAGCGAATCTTCTTGTATCGCAGAAGGTAACTACGAATACTGGTATTGCTCTACTTGTGAAACGTATTATAAAGACGAAGAATGCACGGAAGAATATACCGAATCCGTTGTAATCGCAAAACTTCCCCACGCTACCATTCAGGTAGAAGGCAAGGCGGCTACTTGTCTTGAAAGTGGTTATGAAGCATACGAATATTGTACGAATACTGACTATTGTAATTACACCACGTTTAAGGCTGTAAATGCAAAGGGTCATAGCTTTGTAGATTTCGAAGCAAAAGCTCCTACCTGTCTTGAAAAGGGTTGGTCTGCTCATAAGAAGTGCTATGATTGTGAAAAATCCTTCTATGCTGCGGCTCCCGTAGATTCCGATAAAGCTTTTGCTTGGGATAAATTTGACATTGCTCCCGTTGAACACACGGTTGCAGCTGGCGCGCTTGTTTATACGGCATATGCGGCTCCTACTTGTGTAGACGAAGGTAATGAAGAATTCTGGCAGTGTAAATTCTGCGCTAAATACTTTGACGCAGCTGACGGTTCTGTTACGCTTGCAGCGAAACCTGTAATTGCAGCTCTTGGCCACGATGAAGTTGAAGTTGGTCCTTTGGCTGCAACTTGTACGACGCCTGGTTATGATATGACCTATATTTGTCGTAGATGTAATACGCAAACGTTTGGCACCAAAATTGATCCTCAAGGTCACGTATTTGAACTTCAGAACGCAGTAGCACCCAGCTGTGCGGTAGACGGCACGAAAGCTTGGAATAAGTGTACGAACGATTGTTGCGAAGGCAAGATGTATGCGGCTGACGCAGATAAGTTTACGACCGTAACGATTACGGAAGCAGATATTGTTGATGCTAAACTTGGTCACGAATTCACGTCTTTTGTTTATAATGCACCTAAGTGTTTGACTGCTGGTAACATTGCATATGAATTCTGCTCGACCTGTTTGAAGATGTACGCAGAAAATTCGAATCAGTATGTTGCTGAAGAAAATGCACTTGATGGAGATGACGTTACAATTCCTGCAACGGGTCACGCGCTTGTATATGTAAACTTCAAAGCACCTACCTGTACGGAATATGGTTGGGTTGCTCATTGGCATTGTGAAAACGAATGTGGCATTTGCTATGAAGAAGAAGCAGCTACGACTGTAATTGCTGAACCTATCATCAAAGCTCTTGGTCACGTTGGTCAAATGACTGATGCTGTTGCTCATACGTGTACTGCAAACGGTAACGTTGAATACTGGACCTGCGTAAGAACGTATGATTATGATGGTGATGGCGTTGCAGAAGCTTGCGAATGCTGCACCGGTAAATACTATGCTACGAAACTAGTAAACGGCGTTAAGAATGCCGACTTTGACAACGAACTTGCTTCGATTGTTGACGTAACGGATGGCCATAATCCTGTATTGGTTCCCGCAAACGCGCCTACCTGTACGAAAGAAGGTAACGTTGCATACTATGATTGTGTAGAATGTGCTGTTTACTTCGCGGCTGATGAATATGGTAACGTAACTACGACGGAAACGACGCCTGTAGAAGCTACGCTTGCGGCTCTTGGTCACGTATACAGCTACCACGAAGCAGTTGCAGCTACCTGTCTTAAAGATGGTAACGTTGCATACTATAACTGTTTGACTTGTAAGTTGTACTTTGCTGATGAAGCAGGTACGCCTATCGATACGATTAAAGATCCTGCAAAGAGTCACAAACCTCAATATCACACAGCAGTAGCACCTACCTGTCTTGAAAATGGTACGGTTGAATACTGGACTTGTGAAAACGCATTCTGTGACAACGGTGTTGACACGATGTATTCGGATGCAGCTTGTACGGTTGTTCTTGCTGATAATACGGACGCGGCTGTTAGTCATGCTCCTGTATTTGTAAAAGAAAAAGCACCTACCTGTACGGAACCTGGTACGATTGCATATTATATTTGTGAGAATACTTGCTGTGATTATGCGGCAGGCACGATGTTCAAAGAAGCAGCTTGTGAAACCGTTCTTCCTGATGAAGATGCTATCACGGATCCTGCAATCGGTCATGCTCCTTTGTTCTACGAAGCAATCGCTCCTACCTGTGATAAAGATGGTGCAAAAGCTTACTATACCTGTACGAATGAATGCTGTATTGGTAAAGCGTTCACCAGTGCAGATTGCAGTGTTGAAATTACCGCAGATGATTATGTAGTTCCTGCTTTAGGGCATGATCTTGTATTTGTAGAAGCTATTCCTGCAACCTGTCTTGAAGACGGTATGATTGCATGCTTGTATTGTAAGAGAGAATGTTGCGCAGATGAAGATGCTGGTTACTTTGCAGAAAGTATGCCTATTATTCCTAGCGTAATCTTTGCTGCAGTTGTTAATGCGGATGGTACTCCTGTTCTTGACGAAAACTACAAAGTAGTTGCAGATACGACGAAAGTTCTTACGTTTGATGAGCTTATTGTTCCTGCAAAGGGTCACGACTTCCAGACATTTGAATATAAGGCTCCTGATTGCACGACGGCAGGTAAAGAAGCATATGAATTCTGTACAAATTGCTATAACAAGTTCGCGGCTGGTTCTGGCGTATTTACGGCTGAATCCGAAGCTCTTGAAAATGTAGTAATTCCTGCATTGACGCATAACTTTACGTCTTATGTAGAAGGAGTTGCTCCTACGTGTACGACGCCTGGTAGTGCAGAATACTGGTACTGTGACGTTTGTGAAACGAGATATACGGACAACGACGAAGTAACGACGAATAGCATCGAAGAAGAAGAAATCTACATTGAAGCTCTTGGTCATGAGACGGACGAAGTTGAATTTGTAGCTCCTACTTGTACGGAAGATGGTAACATTGCGCATTGGTTGTGTTCTGAATGTGGTCATACCTATGCAGACGAACTTGGTGAAGAAGAATACGATAATGTAGTTCTTGCGAAACTTGGTCGTCATCTTGTATATGTACCAGCAGTAGATCCTACCTGTACAGAAGAAGGTAACGTAGCATATTACTACAGCACGTCGGCTTACGAAGGTACGCCTTGCGTATGTTGTCATAACGAAGATGGTACGCCTGTATATTATGGTGTTAAGACGGTAGTTATGGATACGCCTTTCCAACCTGCACCTGAAATGATTAAGGTTGACCTTACAAAAGTACTTGACGAAGTTGTAATTGAAGCACTTGGTCATGAAACAGTATATGTACCTGCACAAGAACCTACATGTCTTGAAGATGGTCATATCGCATACTATTACTGTGCAAGAGAATATGAAGGTAAACCTTGCGCATGCTGTCATGATGAAGAAGGCAACATCAACTACTATCCTGTAATTGAAGTTGTTAT
>SVII01000033.1 GCA_015069605.1 Clostridiales bacterium
GCGTACAAGACACCATCTGTGTCGCAAATAACGGCTATTTTGCCGCTTAAATCGTTTAACGAGCGCGCGGTGGCTTTGCTGAACCGTTCGAGTGTTGCGATGGGTGAATATTTTTTGAGCATCAGCTCGTCATGGCTGGTAAAAATTTCGAGTGGATCGCCGTTAGAGACAACATTGACACAGACCGAACGCTTTTATAATGCCATCATTTCCTTAGCTCGAAGGCTTGGGATTATTACTTAAAAGTTTTATTCAATTTTCAGAAGGAAGAAAGATAAAAGATTTACGGTATTCTTTAGGTGTCATTTTAAAATGGCGTTTGAATATTTTAATAAAGTGGCTCAAACTGTCGTAACCACACGCAGAAGAAATGGCTAAAATTCCCATATCGGTGGTGCGCAGTAACATGGCACCATAATTGATTTTTAAGGTGTGAATGTAATCGTGCAGCGTTTGGCCAACGTATTCCTTAAAAAGGCGAGTTAGATGGCGATAGCTGAAAAAGGTGAGTTGGTGCAATTCCGCAATCGGCTTGGTTAGATTTTCAGGATGTTGTATTTCTTCTAAAAACGTGTTTAACCATTCGGGATAATCAGAGTTAAGGCGGGATGTATTTCGATATACGATTTTTGCAATATCCAACCAAATCAATTTCAAGAAATTTGAATATTTGGAAGGACTTTCATTGTTTGTCATTTGTGCTGAATGAATATTTTTTTGTATTTCACTCATTGTATGGTCATCGATTTCATAGATAATCGGATGATTGACGGAAAAAATATTGCCGTATAGCTCGGTATCAATGACGTCTAAAAGTTCCTTAAAATATTCATCCGTAATACAAATATTCATTTGCTGGTAGCTTTTAGAATGGCTTGTAAATCGATGTTTATCACGCGGATGCACCAAACATCCCATACCTGCGGTCAGTAATTGCTTTCTTTCTTCGGTGTAATGCTCGCACTCCCCCGATAAAACGATAAAAAACTCCCAGTAGTCGTGGTTATGCAACTCAGGATAATCGTTACTGTAAAGGTGAAAATGTAATTTTGTTTGAGGAAAAGCAAAATCTTCCTTATAATGGCAAGTCTTCATATATGTACTCTAACAAAAAAAAGGAAAAATGTCAACAAAAAAAGTGGGTATGGCGAGAAAACGCTATTTTTAGGCAAGAAAAAGCAAGAAAACGACGAAAATGCGATTTATAATAAAAATGAAATCGATAAACTGGAAAAGTATCTTTTTATAGTTGACTTACATAGCATTGAAAGATTTTACGGTTTATCGAATAAATGTTTTATATTGAAAAAATATTCAACTCTCAATGGGTTGTAATGGAGGAAAATTATGAAAAAGAAAAACTTAATGTTTGCCGCTTTGGTAGCGGCGACGGCGTTTGGGATGAGCGGTTGTTCGTTTATTAGCGGATTGTTCAATCCTTCCGATTCGTCGAGTGGTACTGGTGATGGTGTTGATACGGAAGCTCCTGTAATCAGTGTTACGGGGGTTCCGACAAGCTGTAACGTGGGCGATACGGTTACGTTGCCTGCGGCAACGGCAACGGACAATGTGGACGGCGACGTTTCTTCCAAGGTAAAGGTTACGGTTTCGCAGCTCAAAGCGGATGGTGAAACAGTGAACAGAGACATCATCTATGAAAAGGCAGGGAACGTTGAACAGACGTTTGAAGCTTCTTCCAACAGTTTGCTTGCATATAAGATTATTTATACCTGCAAGGATACGGCAGGAAATAAAGGCGAAGCCTCTTTTGCTTTGTTGGCGATTGCTGACAACGAAACGGGTACGCTTGTTATCAATGAAACGTCCGTGGATGGTTTTAGCATTGAAAGCGGTATTTCCGGCGTTGCAGGCGCAGATATTAAATTGCCCAGCGCGACGGCAATCGACCAGCCCGGTGACGTGAATATTTCTGCGCTTGTTACGGCAAAACTTTACGAAAAGAAAGCAGGCGAAACGGCAAGCACGCTGTTTGCAAGCTGGGAAGATTTCAGCGAAGTGAAAAACGTGCGTATCCCTGCGGGTGAATATGAACTCGTTTACGGCGTAAAAGACGCGGCAGGTAACGAATTTGAAACGAAAGTAAGAATTCCTGTAACGGTTGCGCAACCCGAAGAAAAGAACCAAGCTTACGACAAAAATAATTTTGCGTTTGACAACGATGAAGGTTATGAAGAAACGGGTAAAAAAGGTATGTCGTGGATCAACGAATATGGTGAACTCGCTTTCGGTAATACGTCGGCGGAACCTACGCTTGACCAAACGGTAGGCTTTACCTCTGCTTTGACAAAAGTGCATGAACAGTACGTTGGGATTGCATTCAATGCAGACGTACCGACCACGAACGGTCAGACTTTCTATACCGTTTCCGCAAGAGGCAGCAAAAACAGAGAAACGATGCCTAATAAAGAAACGTGTACTTGGCCTGATTATCTCTTCCTTCGTATCGGCGCGGGCAGAATCGAATCCCGTATCGAAAGAGCTTCCGACAAGGAAATGACGACGATTAAGGGTTACGAAAAGGGGCTTTTGGATGGAAAGGACCACGTATTGTACTTACAGTGGAAGAACATCGGTGAAGATTCTACGGCAGCTGATGCGGCAATCCGTCTGTACGGTTGGGTTGACAAGACGCCCTCTGGCGCAGAAAATGCAGATTTCATTTTCGAGGCAAAGGTAGGGGAAACGATTGCACAAGGTACGCTTACGCAAGAAATCTTTACCGAGCTTTGGAATGAATCCACTGGTGCGGGTTGGTTCACGATGGATACGTACAGCGGTAGCAAGCCCCATGACGACGACCATATGAGATTGAAAGGTCTTGTCATTTATGATGAAAACGAAACGGAATTCGGCGCAGATATTTTGCCTCCTTCCGTAAGCGTTGACTTTACGCCTGCAAGCGTATATGCAACGACGGAAGCAATTGAAATTCCGACCGCAACGGTAGAGGGTGCTGAAGAAGTGAAAGCGTATATCATTACCCCCGATGGAACCAAGACGGAAATCACGGAAAACACTTATACGCCGACGGAAGTAGGGGAATATACCTTGTTGTATGCGGCATATGACGATGTAAACAATTTCGGTTATAAAGCGTTTACGTTGAACGTAGCAGTACGTGATAACGAAGCCCCCGAATTGACACTTTCTTCCGAAGAAACTATCACCGTAAACGTAGGGGAAAAGGTAACGCTTCCCACGGCAACGGCGATTGACAACCTCGACGGGGATATTTCTGCAAAGGTAAAAGTGGAAGTGGTAGGCACGGAACACGTTACCGACAGAGTGCCTGGCGGTGATTACTATCCTATGACGGCTGGCACGCAGAAAGTGATTTACAGCGTTTCCGACCCGTTCGGCAATACTTCCACCAAGGAAATCAGCATTGTTGTAAACAGCACGGCAAGCGGCAATTTGCTTGATAAAGAGCTTGTTTCCTCGGGCAGCG
>SVII01000020.1 GCA_015069605.1 Clostridiales bacterium
TCCCGAACGCTGCGCGCTACCAGCTGCGCTACGCCTCGATTTTTTCAGTTTTTTATCTATTTTCGTAAGTGGTCAAACATGTGGTCAAGCCACTTATTTCGAACGTTTTGTAGAAAAGTGTACCGCCTGAATTGTCAGCGTTGTCAAGGGGTTCAAAGGTTCGAACAAATCTACAAAGGAAAGACCTTGTGGGTGTCCCGAACCATACGCGCTACCAGCTGCGCCACGCTTCAATTTGCAGTATTTTCTCGTGATTTTTGTCACAAGCCTGTATATTATAGCAAATAATATAGCAAAAGTCAAATCTTTTTCGTGAAGAATATTCAACTATTTTATCAAAAATCGAGGGGCTAAACAGGGTGTGCTCAATTATATAAAGGGCGCTTGCATAGAATGCACGTTCACAATCTTGACATTACAAAAATTGCGTGCTATAATATACAATGAAATAAAGTGTGGATTGTAAACAAGAGGAATATATGCAAAACAATATGACAAGTTTTTATATAGGGTTTGATATCGGCGGGACAAAATGTGCTGTATCGTTAGGCAAAGTGCAGAATGGTGACATCGAGATTGTACATAGGGAGGAAACTCCCACTCTGCCCTCCGCCACGGAAACGTTGGAGAAACTTTCGTCGTTCGTAGAAGATTGGATGAAAATCTATCAAGTCACGCGCGCGGGAATCAGTTGTGGTGGCCCTTTGGATTGTAAAAAAGGTATTATTTTAAATCCGCCTAATCTACCGCATTGGCACGGCTTTTCTATCGTTGAATATATCCAAAACCGTTTCGGTCTTACGGCTCGTTTGCAAAATGATGCGAATGCCTGTGCAGTGGCGGAATGGCGTTTTGGCGCAGGGAAAGGCTCAAAAGATATGGTCTTTTTGACTTTTGGTACGGGGCTTGGCGCAGGATTGGTTTTAGACGGAAAGCTGTACAGCGGCGCAAATGATAACGCAGGTGAGGCGGGGCACGTTCGCTTAGCGAAAAAAGGCCCTTATGGGTATGGTAAATACGGCTCTTTTGAAGGCTTTTGCAGCGGCGGCGGTATTGCGAGATTGGCGCAAGAAATGGCCAGCCGTTGTAAACAAATTCCCGATTGTATTGAAAAGATGGGGGGCATGTCCGCGATTACGACGAAAAATCTTGCCAAAGCTGCATTTGCGGGTGATCCGTTTGCGAAAAAAGTTTTCCGTAAAAGCGGCGAAATGCTCGGCAAAGGCTTGAGTATTTTAATCGACGTATTAAACCCTGAAAAAATCGTGTTAGGCGGCGTATTTATGCGATCTTCGGCGTTGCTTGTGCCGTCTATGCGTAAACAAATCGAAAAAGAAGCACTTGGTATCAGCGCACAAATTTGTGAGATTGTTCCCGCAAAATTGAGCGAAAATATCGGGGACGTAGCGGCGATTTCCGTCGCGATAGAAGAATAAAAAAAGGAGAATTATGAAAAACGAAACGAAAGCAATTTTAACAGAACTTACCGTGCGTTATCCTGTATTGCAAGAACAAGCGGCGAACGTACAAAACGTGTATGAGGTGCTTAACGAGTGCTTTGCTAACGGCAATCGTTTATATCTTTGCGGCAACGGTGGCAGTGCGGCGGATTGCGAGCATATTGCCGGGGAACTTTTAAAACGTTTTAAAAAAGATCGTCCTTTGCCTCAGCAACTTACGGAAAATCTTAAAAAATATGGGGAGAAAGGCGAAGCGATTATAAACGGTTTGGATGGCGGTATGCCCGTCCTTTCCCTTTGCGGGCATTTTGCGTTTTCCACAGCGTATTTGAACGATAAAGATCCTGCGTTTACGTTTGCACAGCAGGTCAACGTATGGGGAAAAGCAGGGGATGTGTTGCTTACGATTTCCACGTCGGGTAACTCGAAAAACTGCGTATATGCGGCTATGGTCGCAAAGGCGAAGGGAATGAAGGTGGTAGCCTTGCTCGGTGGTGGCGGCGGAGAATTGAAAAATATTTCCGATGCATACGTCATCGCTCCTGAAAAGGAAACATTTAAAGTGCAAGAGCTGCATTTGCCTATTTATCATTGCCTTTGTGCGATGCTCGAAGAGGAAAATTTTTAAATAATTCAAAAGGATAAAAGCACAAGTGAAAAGATTTATCAAGAAGAGAAAGTTTTTTAAAAACTTCCATAAAAATAAATATTTTCATCTGAGTGTTTGTGCCGCGCTTTGTTTTGCGTCGGCGCTTATTTTGTTGCCGTTTTTGCAGGCGGAACGCCACACGGGGCACGATTTAAAATATCATTTTACCGTCATTCGCGCATTGAACGTCGCGTGGAAAGAGGGGAGTTTTGGTGGAAAAATTATAGAACTTATCGGCGGTGATTACGGATATGGTACAGGGATATTTTATTCCACTTTGCCCGCCTCCATGTGTGTAATCTTAATGCAATGCTTTCATTTGCAAATGATCCAGGCGTTATACGCGCAAATGTTTTTATTGTTTGCAGGCGCAAGCGTAGTAATGTATTTTTTTCTGTTTCGAGTGTTTAAAGACGGACGACTTGCGGCAGGCGGCGCGCTGATTTATCTCGTATTTCCTTATTTTTTATGGGATTTGTACGTGCGTTTTGCGTACACGGAAATCTTTTTGATGTTGGCAATGCCGCTGATTGTATGGGGCGTTTACGAATTATTATATAAAACCAACGTCCGAGCGTTCTTTGCATTGTTTGTTATAGGGTATTCTTTGGCGATTTTTTGTCATTTTACCATGACGGTATATATCACGATTTTCGTTGGGCTTTGGCTGCTGATTGAATGTAAAAAGACCTTTAAAATCAAGAAGTTAGCGTGGTTTTCTATCGCCACAGTGATTGTGCTTTTGATTACGGAAAGTTATTATATTCCCATGCTCGTCAACTACGGTGTGACGGACACGCAAAGTATGAGCAAAACGGCAGAGCAGATCAAAGTAAATACTCTAAAATATTACACGGAAGAAATATTGACGTTGGATTTTTCACTGATTGCTGCGTGTTTTGTCTTATACGTACTGTATTATATTTTTTGCGCAAACGGCAAACGCACGGCGAGCAAAACGACAATATTGGTGGCGTCCGCTTTGATATTATTGTTATACTGTCCATATTTTCCGTGGAAATACGCGCCCAACTTTTTACGAATGATTCAGTACACGTTCCGCGTCTTATTGCTTGCGGGAATTACGACGCCGTTGATTGTTTGTACGCTGGTTAAAGACGTAATTTTTGGTTTTAAAATACAAAAAGAGCCACCCATGTCCAAGGTGAATGAGGAAAGTCCGAAAGTAAACATCAAAAAAACATTGCTTTTGATTAGAGATATTACCGCGATAGCGATACTGTGCGTAGGCATTATTTTTTGCGGATACGTAGTGGTGCGGCACGATCGAGCGATGTTGCAAGCACCTTTTAAAAACGGAGGGATCACGGCAACCGCGATGGACGAAATCACGGGACACAGCGACTTTTACGGCTTGGGGGCAGGTAAACACGGCGATTATTTTCCTTTGGATTGTAAATGGAGTTACGTATCTACGCGTATGCGTAAACAAGTGATTGTGGACGGAAACGTGTCTATCGCGGAAGTGGGAATTTATGACGGCATTTCTCAACTTTCCTTTCTAATAAAAAAGACGGAAAATTCCTACGTGATTTTAAACGTGCCCTATGCTTTATTTAAGGAAACGGAAGTGCATCGTTTTCAAACAAGTTCTAACAATAAAGAATTGTCCGTTGTTGTGAAAAAGGACGGTGACGGGTCGAGAACACGGCTAGAATTTACCAGCTACGGAGGGGAAAGCAAAGTTTTAATTTCCTATAAAAATGCGCCAAAATTCAAGGCGTATTTACAAGAAAACGCATTCGGCGTGTTGACGTTGGAGGGCGAAGTTTCCGCGAACTGTTTGCAAAAAGAAAAAGCAGGCAAGTATTCCTTAGAAGTGACTGCAAGCGAACGAGGCGGCGTTCTAGAATTGCCTTCGTATTATTATAAAGGCTATACATTGACGCTTGTGCAAGAAAACGGCGAAAAGAAAAAATTGCAACCGATTCATGGCAGAAATGGATTTTTAGAAGTGGAAATCCAAGAAAGCGGAACGCTCTACGTGCAATTTACAAGCGCGTATTTAACGCTTTCCTATGTGTTGTCGGGATTGGGAGCGTTGGCGTTTGTCGGCGGGTTCGCGGCGATAATCGTGTCGCAAAAGAAAGGGAAAACGGCGTGGGTATAACCTTCGCGGATCAGTAAAAATAGAAAAGGAGTTTGTTCAAATGGAAGAAAATCAAACGCCGCACAAACGCAGAGTGCGCTATACAGGTACGCATCCAAAGCGTTTTGAGGAGAAATATAAAGAGTTAAATCCCGAAAAATACGCAGCGGACGTACAGCGTATTATTGACAAAGGCCATACGCCTGCGGGGATGCATATTTCCATTATGGTACAGGAAATTTTAGATTTTTTAAATATCCAACCAGGGCAGGTGGGGCTGGACGCAACGCTTGGTTACGGTGGACATACTCGCGCTATGCTAGAAAAATTACAAGGTGAGGGTCATATTTACGGCTTGGACGTTGACCCGATAGAGTCGGTGAAAACGGAAAAACGTTTACGTGAGGCAGGTTTTGGCGAAGATATTTTCACCGTCCGATTGCAAAACTTTGCCGACGTGGAAAAAGTAGTGCAAGATACGGGTAAAAAACTTGATTTTGTACTTGCCGATTTGGGAGTCAGCTCCATGCAAATTGACGATCCCAAACGGGGGTTTTCCTATAAAATTGAAGGGCCGCTTGATCTTCGTTTGAATCCGCAAAAGGGCGTTACGGGAGCGGAAAGATTGCTTGAATTAAACCGCAAAGAGATAGAACATATGCTGATTGAAAATGCGGACGAACCGTACGCGAAACAAATAGCCGATAATATTATGAAATGGCGGTATATGGGCAAACCTATTGAAACGACGACAAATTTACGGGATTGTATCGCGGAAGCATTGACGTTTCTTCCCAAAGGAGAACAAAAAGAAATGGTGAAAAAGTCTTGCCAACGCTGTTTCCAGGCGATTCGTATTGACGTCAATGGAGAATTTGACGCATTGTATTCCTTTATGGAAAAATTGCCCCAAGTCCTTGCACCCAACGGCAGAGTTGCTATTCTTACCTTCCATTCGGGGGAGGATCGACTTGTGAAAAAGGCGTTTCAAACCTTCAATCGTATGGGGATATACAGCGAAGTGGCAAGGGACGTCATTCGTCCAACCGCGGAAGAATGTATTAAAAATAGCCGTGCAAAATCAACGAAAATGCGCTGGGCAATCCGTTCGGAACAAGATTTAGATTAAGGCAAACAAAAAACGCGGCAGCAACAGCTGCCGCGTTCAATATTTTAGAATGTCAAGAATGTTATTCTTCTATTTCTTCCACGACTTCTTCTACCGCTTCTTCTACGGTTTCAGGAGCTTCTTCAACAACTGCTTCCGTCGTTTCGCTTGCTACAACTGTGCCTGCAACAGCCGCGCGACGAGCGTTCAAATCCGCCGTCATTTGCGCAACTTTCTTTTTGTTGAGGTTGTAAATGAAAGCGATGGAGATAAACATTACGATTGCGCTGAAAGAATACAACGCCGCAACGAGCCATTTCATTTTTTCAGCAACTTCAAAAGGTTGATCGGCTTTCAAAGCACCGTCATAGCCAAGTGCGCCCATGATAAGGATAACCAACGACGGGCCAAGGCCTTGCGCTAATTTTCTGAAGAAGGAATGCAAGGAATAAACCGTACCTTCTTCCTTTGTGCCGTTCTTCCATTCGTTGTAATCGATAGCATCTGCCATGAGCGCCCAGCTAACACAGGTGTAGAAACCAAGGCCGAACCCAAAGAATGCTTGCGCTACGACGTAACCAGCCAAACCTGCTGTACCAGAACCGAGGGGAAGGAAGAGGAGCAACGCGCCGAATACGCTGACCGCAGAACCAACGGCACACGCTTCTTTTTTACCCCATTTGTCTACGATCTTTTTGATGAAAGGCATAAACAAGAACATAGGCAAATAGCTGATAAGCATGATAATACCGGAAATCTGCGCGTTTTTGAAGTAGGACTGGAACAACACAGTGGTTGCGCTGGTTGAACCTTGCATACCGATGAACATAGCCATTGCAGCAAGCGTCGCGCCGATTGCGGGAGGGTTTTTCAAAAAGTTCAACATCGCTTTAAAAATATTGAATTTTTCTACTTTTTCGCTGATGATAACACTGTTTTCTTCTACACGAATGGTGGTTGTTTTCAACATAAAGATAAAGCAAACCAAACCGATAATCCCCATGACCATTGCGGCTACGAATACCATTTCACCTTTGAGGTTATTGCTTGCGTCATAGCAAATAAAGGGCAGTAATACCATAGGAAGAATATTCCCAATCATCGAACCGATCGAACGCCAAGTGGAAAGCTGTGAACGTTCGGAACCGTCTTGCGTGATAACGGACATCATCGAGCCGTAAGGTACGTTTGCAATGGTGTAGAACGCATCCCAAAGAACGTAACCGAGAACGAACATAATACATCTCATTACTTTCGGTGCATTGGGGAGGGGCAAGAAGAAGAATAATCCCGAGAACAAAAGACCGAGCGCGCCGATAAAGATATACGTTTTAAATTTGCCGCGTTTATACTTTCTCTTGTCTGCGTCGAACATGGATCCAAGCAGGGGATCGTTGATGGCATCCCAAATTTGTACGACCAATAAAAGGGTTGCGTAAAGCGTTTCCCCCAAGGCCATGAACTGCGTCCAGAAGATTGCCATGATCGTGCTCTTTAAAGCAAAACTCATGTTGCATCCCAAGTCGCCCGCAGCGTAGGACACTTTGTCCCTCATACCAAAGGGACGGTGTTTAGAAGTTGTGTTTTCCATAATTCCTCCTTATACGTAAAATCGGAAAGCGTCGTAACAGTAATACGCACTTTCACGATGACATTATGATAATATTATACAAGAAGTGAACAATATTGTCAAGAGTTTTTTGATTTTTTTTGTGTAGTTCAAGAACGAAAATGAACAAAATTCACAAAAAAACTTTGTTTTGATAAAAAAGTGCAATCAATTCCTTGACATAAAAAAGGGAAAAGCGTATAATATGTAGTGGAAAAATTTGCGGTTATTACCGTAGGTAACTAAAAAAGCGTTGGAGGAAAGCATGAGAACGATTATTAATTGGAATGAGGGCTGGTCTTTTGTAAAAGGGATTGCGGAATTTGCCGTAGGTGTCCCTGAAAATGCGGAGAACGTTAATTTGCCTCACACTTGGAATGCTACAGACGGACAGGACGGCGGAAACGATTATTTCCGTGGCGCGTGTTTGTATGTTAAGAAATTGAATAAGGCGGATTTGCCTGAAAACGAAGATTATTATTTAGAAATCAACGGCGCGAACTCGTCCGCAGACGTCTATGTAAATGGTAAAAAGTTGGCGCATCACGACGGGGGGTATTCCACGTGGCGTGTAAAATTGACGGAAGAATTGCAAGACGAAAATGAAGTGGCGATCGTGGTGGACAATTCCCCTAATGATACGGTATATCCGCAGGCGGCGGATTTCACGTTCTATGGCGGCTTGTATAGAAACGTTAACTTGATTGCCGTGCCTAAAACCCATTTCGATTTGGAATATTTCGGGGGCAAGGGTTTACAGATTACGCCGATCGTGGAAGGCAAAAACGCAAACGTAGAAGTACAAGTTTACGTTACCGATATGCAGGAAGGCGACGAACTCGTTTACACTGTTTACGATCATGAGGAAAAGGAGTTGACGCAGGTAAGAACTACCGAGAAGAAGGCGAATTTTACGATTGAAAACGCTCGTCTTTGGAATGGTAGAAAAGACCCGTATTTGTATTGCTGTGAAGTGGAAATTTTCCGTGGCGGCGAAGCGATTGATGCAGTATGCTCCCGTTTTGGTTGCCGTTTCTTTGAAATTGATCCCGAACGCGGCTTTATTTTGAATGGCGAAGAATATCCCTTGCGCGGCGTATCTCGTCACCAAGATAGACTTGGGGTCGGCAACGCGCTTTTGCCTAAGCATCACGAAGAAGATATTGATTTGATTATGGAAGTCGGTGCGACGACGATTCGTTTGGCGCACTATCAGCACGATCAGTATTTTTACGATCTCTGTGATGAAAAAGGTTTGGTGATTTGGGCGGAAATTCCTTATATTTCTAAACATATGCCCAGCGGTAGAGAGAATACCATTTCTCAAATGAAGGAATTGGTTGTGCAAAATTATAACCACGCGTCGATTGTTGTTTGGGGACTTTCCAACGAAATTACGATTAGCGGTTCTTCTCCTGATCTTCTTGAAAATCATAAAATTTTGAACGATCTTGTTCATGAAATGGATAAGACCCGTCTCACGACGATTGCTTGCGTATCGCCTTGTAATATGGACGATCCTTACGTGCAAATTCCCGACGTAGTTTCCTACAATCACTATTTCGGTTGGTACGGCGGCGAAACGTCGATGAACGGCCCTTGGTTCGATAAATTCCATGCGAAACATCCCAACATTCCCATCGGTTGCAGCGAATACGGTTGCGAAGCGTTGAATTGGCATACTTCAAACCCCATCCAAGGCGATTATACGGAAGAATATCAAGCATATTATCACGAAGAACTCATCAAGCAGTTGTTCACGCGTAAATATCTTTGGGCGACGCACGTATGGAATATGTTCGACTTTGGCGCAGACGCGCGTGCGGAAGGCGGTGAAAACGGTCAAAACCACAAAGGTTTGGTTACGATGGACAGACAGTATAAGAAGGATTCTTTCTATGCCTACAAAGCATGGCTTTCCGACGAACCGTTCGTACACCTTTGCGGTAAACGCTATATCGATAGAGTGGAAGACGTGACGAAAGTTACCGTATATTCCAACCAACCCGAAGTAGAACTTTTTGTCAACGGCGTCAGCATTGGCAAAAAGAGCAGCTCTGAGCACTTCTTCTATTTCGACGTAAGAAATGAAGGAGAAACGACGATTGTTGCGGTTGCGGGCGATTTGAAGGATGAAGGCAAGATTCGTAAAGTAGCGGAAATGAATCAGGACTACGTGCTGAAAGAAAAGGGCGCGGTTTTGAATTGGTTTGACGTAGATGCTCCTGAAGGAAGATTTTCCATCAATGATAAGATGAGCGACATTATGTCCACTTTCCGCGGTAAACTTTGGTTTGCGAAACTTGCATTGAAACTCAAGAAGAGTTTGCAGGGCGACACCAAGAAGAAAAAAGGCGAAAAGGCCAAAGTAATGGGCGGATTTGAGATTGATGAAGGTATGATGCAAATGATGGGCGGGTTTACCGTGCTTCGTTTGGCAAACTTAATCGGCGGTATGAACGTGAAGTTTACGAAAGAAGAGTTGTTGAAGATGAATAAACAGCTCAACCGTATCCGCAAACCCAAAGATAAGAAAAAATAAATAAAATCCCTTGCTTTAAGGGTAAAAATAAGGAGAAAAACAACTATGCAAATGACTTTCCGTTGGTACGGGGAAGGAAACGACAGAATTAGTCTTGCAGACATTAAACAAATTCCTGGGGTAGAGGGGATTGTTTGGGCTTTGCATGATAAAATGCCTGGTGAGATTTGGTCGGAAGAAGAGATCGCAAAGGTAAAAGCGCAATGCGACAAGTACGGCTTTAATATCGATGTGGTGGAATCTGTAAACGTACACGACGACATTAAGATTGGTTTGCCAACGCGCGATCAATATATTGAAAATTATAAACAAACGATTCGAAACTTGTCTAAATTTGGCGTAAAAGTAATTTGTTACAACTTTATGCCCATTTTCGATTGGACGAGAAGTAATCTTTTCCATGAAGTAGGGGATGGTTCAACGGCACTTTTCTATGAAAAGGGCATGATTCAGGACGATTACAACGCTATGGCGAAGTATATTCTCGATTTCACGGAAAAATATAATATGTCCTTCCCTGGTTGGGAACCTGAACGTATGGCGAAACTTGATGAATTGTTCAAGGCATACGCAGACGTAGATAAGGAAAAGCTTTGGGCGAACCTTAAATATTTCCTGGAAGCGATTATGCCTACTTGCCGTGAGTGCGACATCAAAATGGCGATCCATATGGACGATCCGCCTTGGGATATCTTTGGTCTTCCTCGTCTTTTGGTGGACGAACCCAGCATCGACAGATTTTTGAAGATGGTGGACGATCCTTACAACTGTTTGACACTCTGTTCGGGCAGCTTGAATGCAAACCCTGACAACAACGTAGCAGAAATTGTGAGGAAACATTGTGACCGTATTGCATTTGCGCATATTCGTAACGTAAAACATTTTGAAAACGGCGATTTCTCCGAAGCAAGCCATAGAGATTGCGACGGCGACACTGGAATTTTAGAAATTTTGAAAGCATACCACGATTGCGGGTTTGAAGGCTATATTCGTCCCGACCACGGCAGGCATCTTTGGAACGAAGGCCCCGGTACGGTGCGTCCTGGTTATGGCTTGTACGATCGCGCGCTTGGGATTATGTATATGCTTGGCGTGTGGGATATGTTGGAAAAATTAGGCAAGAGAAAAGAAACTCGCATAACGGTAAGAAGAAGGAGAAAGTAAAATGAATAAGAACGTATTGAATACGGATTTGACGGGAAAAGTAGCCGTTATTACGGGCGCAGGCGGTGTACTTTGCAGTTATTTTGCAAAGGTTTTGGCTCGTGCAGGCGCAAAAGTTGCTTTGCTTGATTTGAACGAAGAAGCGGCGAAAAAATACGCACAAGAAATCGTGGAAGAAGGTGGCGTAGCAAAAGCGTACGCTTGCAACGTTTTGGATAAAGACATTTGTTATGCGGTAGCGGAAACGGTGGAAAAAGAGCTCGGTAAATGCGATATTCTCGTCAACGGTGCGGGTGGCAACAACCCTAAAGCCACAACGGATAAAGAATATTTTGAAATCGGCGATATCGATGCGGATACGAAGAGCTTTTTCGACCTCGACGCAAGCGGCGTAGGCTTTGTGTTTAATTTGAACTTCCTCGGCACGCTTATTCCCACGCAGGCATTTGCTCGTCAAATGGTAGGCAGAGAAGGCTGTTCGATTTTGAATATTTCCTCGATGAATGCATACACGCCCCTCACGAAGATCCCTGCATACAGCGGCGCGAAGGCGGCGATTTCCAACTTCACGCAATGGCTTGCAGTACATTTCTCCAAAGTGGGTATTCGCGTCAACGCAATCGCTCCTGGGTTCTTCTCGACACAGCAAAACGCGAAACTTTTGTGGAACGAAGACGGTACGCCTACGGCAAGAACGGGCAAAATTTTGGCGGCTACTCCCATGGGAAGATTTGGTAAAACGGAAGAATTGGAAGGCGGTTTGTTGTTCTTACTTGATAACAACGCGGCAGGCTTTATTACGGGTGTAGTATTGCCTATCGACGGCGGATTCTCCTCCTATTCGGGTGTGTAAAATTAAAAAAATGTGACAACAAAAAACCGTGTGGCATAACAACCACACGGTTCATTTTTTATAATTTGATAGGGGCATGTACGCGTTTACTGGTTTTCCACGCCTGCTTTTGCCGCTTTGTATTCACCGATTGCTTTGGATAATTGATCGGGACAAGACGTATTGTTTCTACAACGAATACCTTTCAACAAAACTTCGATTTCGTCGATATCTTTGCCTTCAACGAGCTTTGCAATACCCTGTAAATTACCGCCGCAACCACCGATGAAACGAGTGTTGTGGATTTTATTGTTTTCATCCACGTCAAATAGAATTTGTCTGGAACAAGTGCCTTTCGTAGAATAAGTAAACATGATGTCAAATACCTCGCTTTAAAAATTTTAGACAACCGATTTATAAAAGATAAAAACGGTTGGGTAAACGTGGAAAGAGGAAAGCTCAATCCACCAACGTTTCGTAAATGGCGGAATACAGATCGGACGCCTTGCATTCCCAATTTTTATAAATATGTTGCGCCGTTTTCTTATCGGGAACGACAAATTTGAGTTCCAACATCGGTTGTACGGGCGCAATAATTTTCAAAAATACGGTGTACGTACCGTCAACGTTTTGATAATAGTCCGATTTACATTCCTGGCGATTGCGAAGTTTTCCGCTGTTTTTCTTAATAAACGAGGAAATTTCGTCGCGAATACTTTTGGGAATATTGATATAAAAGTTGTTCAGGCTTTCTCTGCCGTCGCTAGTGATTGTGTACAGTGGCTCTTCTTCGGAAGAAGAGATACGGCAAATAAACCCATCGTCCAGGAGTTTGGGTAAAAGCTCCATGCAATCCATATAATTCAGCCAATTATTTCCAGCAGTGCACATTTCAACAATAGTGCGTTCGGAAAGAGGGCTTTCCATTTTATCGAAAACGAAAAGCACGATAAGTTTATTGACGGATGTTTCGCCTTGAATTTGCATTTGTAAAACTCCTGAAAGTGATAAGGGTAAGCCTTAACTTATTTTAAATGGAAAAAAGCCGCTTGATTAGGCGACCGTTTTCGGGAATGTATTTTGCGAAAAAGATTAAATTTCAAATTTTTTCAATCTTTCCATCAAATCGTCGCAGTTATCGGAATAAGCCTCAACGGTAAGGGGTTGGGAAAGATCCAACGAGAAGATACCGAGGATGGATTTCGCGTCAACGACGTATTTGCCGCTCTTTAAAAGAATTTCATACGAATAATTTTGCGTAATGTTAACAAATTCTTTTACACTTTTTGCCATTTCCAAAGAAATTTTGATAGATTTCATTTTATATAAACCTCCAATAAAATTTATCGTCTATATTATACATAAAATTTTCACGAAAATCAAGATATTTTTAAAAAATTTATTTGTTATTTTTTGAATTTGTGCTATAATGATAGCAAAGACAAGAAAAATTGTCACTTTTCGACAAAGCAAGAGGTAAAGTATGGACTACGTAGAAAAAACCGTGAAAAAGAATTACGTGTACGAAGGCAAGATTTTGACGCTTCGTTGCGACGATGCCGAGCTTCCCGACGGAAAACCTTGTAAACGGGAGATTATTGAGCACAGCGGCGGCGCTTGCGTATTGTACGTGGAGGACGGAAAAGCGTTGTTTGTAAGGCAGTACCGTTATGCGTATGGAGAGAGTATCTATGAAATTCCTGCGGGGAAATTAGAAAAAGGGGAAGACCCTGCAAAGGCTGCCGCGCGGGAATTAGAGGAAGAGGCGGGTGTAAAAGCGGACGAATTAAAACTTCTGTTTGTGATGTATCCCACGCCTGGATATACGAATGAAAAGATATATATTTATCAGGCTTTGGGTGGCAAAAAAACGGCGGCGTGTTTGGATGAAGGGGAGTTTTTAGACGTAGAATATATCCCTTTAGAAAAAGTCAAAGAAATGCTTACAAACGGTGAGATTAAGGATGGGAAATCTATCATTGCATTGCAAGCCTATTTTTTAAACGAAAACAAATAAAAACAAAAGGCGGAGTCGAACAAACGACCCCGTCTTTTGCTATAAGCTAAAACTTATGACAAGGAGAAAAAGAGAAAAATCAATGACAGCCACAGTTGCAGCCACAACCGCAATTACAAGGCGGCGTCAGCAAAGTGGACAGCGTGCCGTTTTTGTAAAGGCAGAAGAGTAAAGCAACGAGAATGGGCAATCCGCAACCGCTGAAAACGTTGGAACAGAAAATACCGTCTTTCGAGCCAAGAACAAGCAAAGCAATCAGTATCCAAAGGGTGATATTACCCTGAGAGCAACAATTCATAAAAAACCTCCTGTGTTTTGCCGCAGGGGTATGTATCATTCGATCCCGAAAGGGAAAGTTCCTGCGGTGTTGTCTTTCTATTACATCATATTCCCTATAAACCACGTTTTGTGTCTGAAAGGGTAGAAAAAGAAAGAAAAATTCTTTTGTTTCCAAGAAAATTCCCTTGCAATTTCTTGCCTTAATCGGAAAAATGCGGTATAATAATAGTATGTCCGTGGCAAATATGCGAAAGCAATTTGACCGATCAAACGGATGAATACATTTTTTGCTTACGGGTATCCAAGAAAATGGAACTCGATAGGAGGTTTTTATGAAACGTGGCGTAGCGCATACCGTCGCTTTTATTGGCGTAATGACTGCGTTGATGGCAGTCGTACTCACTTTGGAAACGTATGTTTTCATCTATTTCATCAAGCCGTCCCCGGCGTTTTTATCTATTCCGCTGTTTATTGCATTGTCGATGTACGGCGATTGGAAAAAGAGCTTTATCGGCGGTACGATTTTTGGTTGTTGTTCGTTTGTGTTATCTTTTGTTGTGGGTTATACGGTTTTCTACAATCCCTTGATTTCTATTTTACCGCGAACGCTTGCAGGGGTTGCAGGGTATTGGATTTTATACGGACTTAGCCTTTTGACAAAAGGAAAAGCGAAGGACACGGTACGGGCAATCGCCGCGGCGCTTACCGTCGTTTTGCACACGATACTCGTGCTGGGGGCTATGGAAATTTTTTCCACGGGCGGCGCATTTTTTGATACCGTTTGGCAAACGATTATCGGGGTGAATTTCTTTGCGGAATTTCTTTGCGCTATGTTTCTGACACCTATTTTGGTTCGTGTTATGAAAAAATACACAAAAACACCTGATATTATGCTGTTAAAACAAAAAGACGTGAAGAAAGAAGTAGTAGAAGAGGAAGAAGTATGATTATTTGTATCGATATCGGAAATACGAATATTAAATATGCAATCTACGATAAAGACGACTTAAAAATGTCCTTTCGTGTTGCTACCGATTTTAAAAAGACTTCAGACGAATACGGTGAACAGCTCACAGGTATGTTGGAAGCGAAGGGCATTTTTGTCAAAGATGTAAACGGCGGGATTGTTTCTTCCGTTGTGCCTACCCTCGATTACACGATTGACAAAATGTGTAATTTGTATTTAGGGATCGAGCCTTTGCATATCGCTCCTGGGCTGAAATCAGGGTTGAATATTCGTTGCGACGACGCGAGGGAAGTGGGCGCGGATAGAATTGTCAACTGCGTATCCGCAATCGTGAGTTACGGTGAAGGTACGCCCATGATCGTCGTGGATTTCGGTACGGCAACGACGTTTAACGTAATCAGCGCAAACAACGAATTTATCGGCGGCGTTATTGCTCCTGGCATTAAGGGATCGTTAGATTCTTTGGTCAATGGTACGGCAAAATTGCCTCGTGTAGAGATCGAAGCGCCAAAAAGCATTATTGCGAAAAACACTGTAACGAATATGCAGGCAGGAATCGTGTTCGGGTTTGCAGGGCTTGTGGAATACATCGTTAAACGCATTAAAAAGGAACTGAAAGCGCCCGAAGTCAAAACAATTGCGACTGGGGGATTTAGCACAATCATCTCTAAAGAGATTGAATGTATCGACGTCGTAGATAAATTGTTGACGCTCAAAGGTTTGAAATATTTATATGATTTAAACCAGACGCAAGAGTAAACGACGGGGGTATGTCCGCGTTGAACGGCGTTTTTAAGAAAAAAACATCAAAAAAGATAAGGCGAGCAAGACTCGCATTTTAGGAGGAAATATGGCAAAAAAAATCGGGGTAGCCATTTTAGGCTTAGGCGTTGTCGGCAGCGGAACTTATAAAACGTTGGTCGATCATCACGATTTTTATTTAAAGACGCAGCAGGTAGATATCACCGTAGAAGCGGTGTTGGATAAAGACCTGACGAAAATGAAAGAATTGGAGATTCCCCAAGACATCATCGCAAAAAGCATTGAAGAAGTGGTGGCGAATCCCAATGTGGACATCGTAGTGGAAACGATCGGCGGAATTGGTGCGGCGAAGGATTTTGTGACGACAGCGCTCCGTGAAGGCAAAACGGTTGTTACATCGAATAAGGAATTGATCTGTAAATTCTCGCACGAATTGGAACGTATCGCAAAACGTAACCATTGTGGGTTGTATTACGAGGCGAGCTGTGTGGGCGGCGTGCCTATTATTCGTACGCTGCTGGATGGTTTGCAGGCAAATACAATCAGCGAAATGATGGGGATTTTCAATGGAACAACGAACTATGTTTTGACGAAAATGGCACAGGAAGGCAAGAGCTATGAAGCTGCCTTGAAGGAAGCGCAGGCATTAGGTTTTGCTGAAGCAGACCCCACGAATGACGTCGAAGGGTTTGATTCTATGTTTAAACTGTCTATTTTGTCTTCGATTGCGTTCCATACCAAAGTGCCTTACACGAAAATCTCTCGTGAGGGGATTACGAAGATCACGGAAACGGATATTTTATTCGGGGAAAAACTCGGTTATGCTTTGAAACTTCTTGCAATCGGTAAGAATACCGATAAGGGTATCGAAGTTCGAGTACATCCCACCTTTATTTCCAACACGCACCCTTTGGCAAGCGTAAACAATTCGTTCAACGCAGTGTTTGTAAAAGGAGACGCGGTGGGCGACGTTATGTTGTACGGTCACGGCGCAGGTTCTTTGCCTACGGCAAGTGCGGTAGTCAGTGACGTTTTGTTTGCAGCAACGCATACGGATATCAAATATTCTACGTTTAAAAATACGTCAACGGCGGAAAATAATGTGAAATTTGTTTCCGACTTTACCAGTGCGTATTACGTACGTATCTTCGTGGAAGACGTAACGGGTTCGTTGGCAAAGATCAGTGGCGTATTCAGCAAATGCGGCATTTCTATCTGCGCAGTATCGCAAAACGGTACGGCAACGGATGGCAAAATCGAACTCGCGGTAATCACTTATAAAACGAGTGAGAACGCTATGAAAAACGCGCTTGCGAAAATCAACAATTCGGGCTTTGGCAGTGTGCAAACGGTCATTCATATTGAGGACGAACCCAAAGCATAAATCTACCTATCAAAAGGCGAAAACACTTCGCCTTTTTTTCTTAAAATTGATGAAATGGCGGGGACAGGTATGCGAGGACTGATTATTATCAACGCTTATCCAAACGGCGAAAAATTTTATAGACAAGCCAACCGTATTGCAGAAGAATTGCAAAAACTTGGCGTAGAAACGGACGTTTTAAAAAATGGCGAGCTTGCAATAACCATTCAATCAAATGGCAACGTAGCTTGTGAAACGGCGAAAAATTACGACTTTGCTGTGTATTTGGATAAAGATAAATATTTAGGCGAACTGCTAGAAAAGAGTGGTTTGCGTCTATTCAACCGCGCGGCGGCAGTGGCTGTTTGCGACGATAAGGTTTCTACCTACGCAGCACTTGTTGGGAAAAATATTCCTCTTGTAGAAACTATCCCTGCGCCTTTGTGTTATACGCCCAACGCGAAAACAAACGAGGAATTTTTAGAAATAGTAGCGGAAAGATTAGGATTCCCTTTGGTGGTAAAAAAGAGTTACGGTTCTTTTGGGGCTGGCGTTCATCTCGTACATGGTATGGACGAACTTATCGAAATGTCGCAAAAAACGTTATACGAACCGCATTGTTTCCAAAGATATATAGCGCAATCGTCAGGGCGTGATATTCGCGTAATCGTCATTGGCGGCAAAGCAATGGCGGCGATGGAACGGGTTGCGAAAAAAGGAGAATTTCGCTCCAACGTCGAACTTGGCGGTGAGGGCAGAAAAATCAATCCTGATAAAACGTATTTGGATGCGGCGGAACGAGCGTCGATTGCTTTAGGATTAGATTATTGCGGTGTTGATCTTTTGGAAACGTCAGACGGCCCGATTGTATGCGAAGTAAATTCTAACGCCTTTTTCGAAGGGTTAGAAAAGACAACGGGGTTTAATGTCGCGGCGGCGTATGCTGAATATATTGTCGCAACAATCAAACGTAAATAACGGAAGAAAACGCTGAGATACAGCGTTTTTTTCTTACAAAGAAAAAAGAACCGCGAATGCAAAAGGGAAATTAAAAAAAAAGTCTTGACATTTTCTCGATGGAATGTTATAATACCCTTTGGACGTAGAAAGATTGAAAATGTAAAAAAAATGGAAGATTATGGAGGAAATTGATGGGAAACAAGGGAAGAAGAAGGCTTAGAAAAGTATTGTTAGGCGTTGCAGACGTATGCGTAGTAACGCTGGCAGCTTTGACTTCTTTTTGGCTGGTAAACTGGGGAAAATCGCAAACGTTGGATTGTCCGTCCATTTTATTTTACTGGTTGATGGGCAACGTAGTGTTGGCGCTTGGGGTATTCTCACTGTGTAAATTATATTCAATGGTATTATCTTCGGTTGGCTTATTGGAAGCACTCAAAATTGCTTTTGCAGTAGGTGTGATCGGGGTTGTCAACGTCGTATTTGCGGCGGTGTACAGCAGACCGTTCGGGATAGGCTACGGCACAACAATCGTCTATACGGCGTTCTTGTTTTTTGGCACGATGGCACTCCGTTTTAGTAAGCGCGGAGTTCTTACGTTAAAACATATTTACAATGCAGAAAAGAAGACGAAAAAACGCGTAATGGTTGTCGGTTGCGGAGAGGCAGGCTTGACGTTGCTCAAAGAAATGGCAACGAGTGATAAAATCAACTGTCAGGCGGTTTGTTTGGTGGACGATAATCCTACGTTGATGCGGAAAATTATTTATGACGTTCGTGTGGTAGGTACTACGGAAGAGATTCCCGAACTCGTCAAACGTTTCAACGTAGAGGAGATTTTTATTGCAATTCCCTCCCTCGACGGTGAAGCGAAACGCCGCATCATTGGTATTTGCAGTCAATGCAATTGTCCTGTGAAAGTATTGCCTGGTATTTATCAGCTTGCTAATGGGCAACTTACTGTATCCAAACTTCGTCACGTGGAAATTCAAGACCTTTTAGGTAGAGAGCAGGTGAGTGTCGATCTCAACGAGGTTATGGGCTATATTCAACACAAAGTCGTCATGGTTACGGGTGGCGGCGGTTCAATCGGTAGCGAGCTTTGCCGTCAAATTGCGTTACATAACCCCGAAGAATTGATTATTTTGGATATTTACGAGAATAACGCATACGAAATCGAGCAGGAACTTCGTCGCAAACATCCTAATTTAAAATTGTTGACGTTAATTGCAAGTATTCGTGATAAGGGGAAAATTCGTGACGTGTTCGATAAATACAGACCGCAAATTGTGTTCAATGCGGCAGCACATAAACACGTTCCTTTAATGGAAACCAGTCCTAATGAGGCGGTCAAAAATAACGTATTCGGGACGTTAAACGTTGCAAAAGCCGCTGATGAATTTGGAGTGGAAACGTTTGTGCAAATTTCCACGGATAAAGCGGTGAATCCCACCAACATTATGGGCGCAACCAAACGTATTTGTGAAATGATCATTCAAACGATTGGCAAACACAGTAAAAGTACCAAATTCGTAGCCGTTCGCTTCGGTAACGTGCTCGGTTCTAACGGTTCGGTAATTCCTCTTTTCAAAAAGCAGATTGCGGAGGGTGGCCCCGTCACGGTAACGCATAAAGATATTATTCGCTATTTCATGACGATTCCTGAGGCGGTATCTTTGGTTTTGCAGGCAGGCGCGTATGCAAAAGGCGGTCAGATTTTTGTCTTAGATATGGGTGAACCCGTCAAAATTTACGATCTTGCGTATAATCTCATTAAATTATCGGGCTACGAACCCAACGTGGATATTAAAATTGAATGTACGGGTTTGCGTCCCGGCGAAAAACTGTATGAAGAGCGTTTAATGAAAGAAGAAGGTTTGCAAAAAACGCCCAACGGTTTGATTAATATTGCCAAACCGATTCCTATGGACGAGGAAAATCTTTGGGGTACGTTGGATAAACTTTACGAAGCGGCATACAGCGAAACGGACAGTATGAAAGAGTGGGTGAAAGAGCTTGTTCCTACCTACACGATTGATAAACGCGAAAGCGCGGCGGCTGCTTTCATCAAAGCGACGATCGATAAAACTTCGCAGGAAGAAATTTCCTTGGAAGAAAAAAGTTCTTAAAAGGAAAATTCATGCCCAATAGGTGATAAAATCAAAGAATAAAAAGACGTTTTTTCAAAAGAGAAAACGTTTTTTTATCACAAAATCAATCGAGTTTTTAGATTAATCAAATAGATATATTCTATTTCACGAATTTTTCACCTAAAAATACCATTTATTTATATATATTGTAATAAGAACGATTGACAAAAACGCTTTTTTGCGGTAAAATGATAAAGTAAAAGGAAGATGGGTGTTTATGCCATTTTGGTGGATAAATGACAAATTCTTGCGGATAAACGCAAAAAAGAAAGGATAAAAAAAGCAAAAGGAAAATCGTATGAAAAGAAAGTTCAAGAACAAACTTCTTATCATTTTAACAGTGCTAGCGTCGTTGTTCATTTTCGGCGGTTGCACGTTAGGGGAAACGTTTGAAGAAATTTTATCGACGCGAGACCTCAATCCATACGTCACGTATTACGCAAACGGCGGTATTTTTGAGGATAAGAAATCGGAGAAAAATATTTATTATAAAATCGGTTCGGGTGTTTTGAATATCGCGGAAACAAGCAATACGACTAGCGGCACGGTAAAAGTCAATCGTGATGGGTACACTCTGTTGGGGTGGTATTTTGTAGAGCTTGATGAGGAAGGTAAACCGATTTTTGAAGACGAAGAAAAGGGACTTTATAAGCTCGGCGAACCCGTTGATTTTAAAAAGACGCTTGTAAAAGACGAACATTGGATTATCGCGGCGGATTGGCAACCGATGACAAAGGTCAACGTTGTCCTTGCCGTAGAGGAAGGCAAGACGCTTCCCGTAGCAACGGAAGACGGCGAGAAGATGTTTAAAAACGGCGACGTGATCGGTTCGATCGAATACGACACGACGGGCAATGCTTACGACGTCGGCGAGATTGTAGAGGTCAAAGACAAAGCATTTACGTTTATCAAGTATTACGCAGACGCTGCTTGTACGCAAACGGTTTCCTGGCCCTTAAAGCCGTTGGATACGGACGATACAGTGTACGCGAAATACATTGAAGGCGATTGGACATTGGTCAGCAGTGCCAAAGACGTGCGTACCATGTTCTCCAAAACAGGCGCAAAGGAAAGATATTGGATCCTTAACGATATTGATTGCAAAGGCAGCGCGATCACTTCTGCAACGACGTTCGCGGCAGAAGTGCAAGGCAACGGCTTTACGATTAGCAATTTCAAAGTAATCAAAGGGGAGATTTCCTCGGGTGCGGTCGTGGCGCTGTTTGGTAATATTACAGCAACGGCAAAACTTGAAAATGTGACGTTTGCGAATGTGTCTATGGAATACACAGTGAAGTCGGGCCCGTTGAATATTTATTTCGCATATGCTTCCCTCGATGACGCCGCGACGGTGACGAACGTGAGCTTGCAAGGCAAGATGACGATTAAGAAATCGGATAAGATTCGCGTATTAAATATGATGGATATTTCCGCTTCTTACGATGATGATGGGGACGGCAATTACGATCGTTTCGATTATACGTATAGATACGACAACGCTCTTTTTGGCGGCGTAGAAAAGGACGAAGAGGCTAACGCTGGGTTCAAAGTGGAAGGCAAAGCGGAAGAGATCGTCGTATTCACAAAATAAACAAGGAAAAAATTACGGAGGATATATATGAAGAACTCAGTGAAAAGAATTTTTACAATCGGGCTTAGTGCTTTGATGGCGTTTTCCATCGTAGGCTGTAAAGACGACAAAGAAAACAGCGTAAATAACGGTGGAGGTAACAGCAGCGGTAGCGGTGACGGCGGCGTAGTAAAAGAACAAATTTACGATACGGAAACCCGTCCCGTAGTTTTTGCAACAGACGCATTGGATGGTAACTTTAACCCCTTCTTCGCGACCAGCGCAACGGACAGCAAGATGGCGGCGATGACGCAAATCGGTATGCTTTCGACGGACGCAAACGGCAATCCCGTATGCGGCGAAGATGAACCCGTAGTCGTTTTGGATTACAAGCAAACGATGAAAAATTCGTCGGGCGAAGCGGTTACAGACGGTAAACTCGCGGAAACGACCGAATACGAATTTATCATTAAAAACGGCATCAAATTCAGCGACGGCGTAGAACTTACGATTAAAGACGTATTGTTCAATTTGTACGTATATCTCGACCCTGCCTATATGGGTTCGGCAACCATCTATTCCACGGATATCGTTGGTTTGCAGGCATATCGTACGCAAGACCCCAACGTAGGCAGCGACGTTAGCGACAGTGAATTGCAGCAAGGTTTCTATGCGGATGCGGAAGCGAGAATTTTAGAAATTGTCAACTATCTCGATCCCGAGGTGGGCGGACTTGGCTCCGATCAAATTGACGCGGACATTGCGACGATTAAGAAATTGTTCAAAGAAGAAGTTACGTCGGATTGGAACTTGCACGCAGGTACGCAGGAAAGCTATAAAGACGAATACAGCTTCACGGAAGACTGGGAAATCTATTATTTTGCAGAAGGTCTTGTTACCGAACAGTACGGCAACGACGGTAAGGTAAAGAGAGACGAAAACGGCAAGAAGATCACCAGTTTAAACACGACGCCCGAATACGCGGCGGCGATTGAAGAAGTTAGAAATAACCAAAATCCTGAATACTCCTTGGAAGAGTACGTACAAAAAGAAGGCTGTACGATGGAAGAAGCTGCGGAATACGCAGTGAGAGATTATGCCATCGATCAAGTGTACGACAACTACACGTTGATGGAAGAAAACTTGATCAATATTATTCATTATTGGGCAACGGGCAGCAAGATTCGTGACGAGTTCGCCGCGGAAGCAAGAACGGAATATTATGAAAGCAAGAAGAAGGACGGCAAGTTGGTCGTAGAAACCATTTCGGGTATCACGACGCACAAGACGACGGTAAACGGAGAGGAACACGACGTCTTGAAAATTGTCATCAATGGTGTTGACCCTAAGGCGATTTGGAACTTTGCATTCTCCGTTTCTCCTATGCATTACTATTCCAATGCGGAAAACACAGCGAAGGCAAATGGCGTTACCAACTTCGGCGTAGAATTTGCGAATAAAGCATTCTTCGACAACGTATTACAAGCTCCTGAAAAGAACGGCTTGCCCGTAGGCGCAGGTACGTATATGGCGACCAACGAAACGGACTCCGGCGAAGTAACGGCAGACAACTTCTACCGCAACAACTGGGTATATTTCGAACGCAATCCTTATTTTGAAACGGTAGGCGCAGGCATGAGCAACGCGAAGATTAAATATCTTCGTTATAAAGTGGTAGGTTCGGATAAGATTATCAATGCATTGCAGGCAAAAGATATCGACTTTGGCGAACCGCAAGCAACCATGTACAATATGACGCAGGTTGGCAACAGCAAATTCCTTAACAGTAAGGACTATGAAACCAATGGTTACGGTTATGTGGGCATCAATCCCAAATACGTGCCTGATATCGAAGTTCGTCAGGCAATTATGAAAGCCATGAACACGGCGTCGATTGTTACCAACTACTACACCGAAAAACTTGCATCCGTTATTTATAGACCTATGTCCATCACCAACTGGGCATACCCGAAGGATTCTAAGGGCAAACCCATTGGCGAATACGAATCCATCGCATTCACAACGGATAAGAATGAAATCAAAGATTTGGTAGAAAGCGCAGGCTGGATGTTGAATAACAACGGCATTTATCAAAAGAACGGTAAGACGTTGAAGATCGTGTTCACGATTGCAGGCGAAACTACCGATCATCCCGCTTACGAAATGTTCCAAGACGCAGCGAAAACGCTGAACAGCTGCGGTTTCGACGTATCCGTTACGACGGACATCTCTGCGTTGAAGAAGCTCGCTACGGGCGGTTTGGAAGTATGGGCGGCGGCTTGGTCGTCCACGGTTGACCCCGACTTGTATCAAGTTTACCACAAAGACAGTAAGGCAACAAGTATCAAAAACTGGGGCTATGAAACCATTTTTGCGGATACGACGGGTCAATTTGTAGAGGAACAGGGCATTATCAATGATTTGAGTGAAAAGATCGAAGAAGCAAGAGAAACGATTATTCAAAGCGAACGTAAGGCATTGTACCGGGAAGCTTTGGATTTGATCATGAATCTTGCGGTGGAACTTCCCACTTATCAAAGACGCGACCTCGTTGTTTATAACAACGAAATTATCGACGCATCTACGTTAAATCAAAATCCTTCCGCAAATTCGGGGGTTTACGATAGAATTTGGGAAGTAAATTATAACTAATGGAAAGAAACTGAGACTGTCGAGGCGGCGGTTGTTTGCCGCCTCGCAAAAATAAACGTAAAGTGAAGAAAAACAGATGGTAAAATACTGTATAAAACGAATTCTTCTTTCGTTATTGATACTGTTGGGCGTATCGGTGATTTTGTATTGCTTGGTGCGCTTAATGCCCACAGATTATTTGATGGAAAAAGCCTACAACAGCGTAGGCAGCAGCGGTATCGATCCCGAAGTAAGATATAAAGAGTTGTTGGCGTATTACGGCTTAGACGGTACGATTTTTCAAGGATATTGGAGTTGGCTGAAAAACTTCTTGAAAGGGGATTTCGGCACGTCTTTCGTGTACAACAAACCCGTGGAAAAGGTTATTTTCCAAAACATGGGCGTATCGTTCGCGATCTCTTTCGTGTCCTTGATTCTTCAAGTGATTATTGCCGTACCTTTGGGGATTAAATGCGCTTGCAATCAATACGGAAAACTTGACTATACGGCAACCGTACTGACAATGGTGGGGATTTCATTCCCGACATTCTTCTTGGCGAGTATCGTCATCAAAGTGTTCGCAGTCGATTTGGGCTGGTTTGAAGTTGGCGGTTTGCATTCCAACTTGCTTTCCACCGCAACCGATTGGGAGCGTTTTTGGGATATGCTTTGGCACTTGGTATTGCCGTTGTTCGTGCTCGTCATTTTGTCGATTGGGTCTTGGATGCGTTATACGCGTACCAACACGTTGGAAGTGCTCAACGCGGATTATATCCGAACGGCGCGCGCGAAGGGGCTTTCCGAAAATAAAGTCGTTTATAAACACGTATTCAGAAATACGTTGATACCGCTTGTCACCTTGTTTGCAGGTACGTTGCCCAGTCTTTTCGGCGGCGCAATGATCACGGAAACGGTGTTTGACATTCCAGGGATTGGTAACATTGCTTATAAAGCTATGTTACAAGGCGACATTCCATTTATCATGAGTTACAATATGTTTATCGCAATGCTTACGATCGTTGGTATTTTAATTACGGACGTGATGTATGCGGTAGTTGACCCGCGCGTTAAGCATTGCGATAAACA
>SVII01000034.1 GCA_015069605.1 Clostridiales bacterium
CAAGGTCTGTTCTTTCCTTCCACATGGGCTGTACGGGAACGACTGTGGATTTGTTTTCTAAAAATTCACCAAATGCGTATGCAAGCGACGTTTTACCCGTACCCGACATACCTTGCAATATCATAATCTTCGTTACCGTCAAACCTGCAATAAAACGACGGATATCGTCGATACTGTAATACAAATGTAAATCGTGACAAGCAAAGTTCCTAAATTCTTCGCAAAACCGTTTCAACGTAATGCTTTCATCGTACGATGCGCGTTGGTATTGCGCGCTGTTCGCGTCGATTTCACAAAGCATATAAAATCTTGATCTGCCTTCGTCCTCATCATCCTCTTCTTCCGTCTTTTTTCCATTCGGCGCAGTTGCCGCAGATACGGTAGATACGGATGAAAGCGTATTGGTTTGCGACTGTGCATTGACAACAATTTGCGTATTCTTGCCCTCGTTTTTCATAGCCGTAATGATCAATGCCACTACAATGACAGCAATAATACCCACGTATATAAAAATTGCATAAGTGGAAGACGCTGCCTTCCAAAGTTTTTGAAACACACCGTCCGCGCACAGCGAATGAAGTGAAATGTTACTCATTTCTATGTACCTCCAAAATCAACGTCCGCGGCATCAAACGAGCCCCGATTCTCTCACCACTTTCAACGAACAAGGTACTTGACCTTCACCGAAAATGTTTTCTAACGTATGAGTGAATTTTTCTTCCAACGGTTTTTTGGTTGTCTGAATACAAGGCAACATGCCATAGATAAGTTGTTGCGCTACGACGCAGTCAAGTGCTTCTTCCGCATCTCCGCCCATTGCAAGATAGATCGAAACGTATTTTTCCATACGCAACCACATCTTGTTTTCAATGCGATATTCGTTGCAACCTGCTACAAATTCCTCTAATTTATCTACGCGTTTCCAAAGCACTTCGTCCAGCGCGTAATCACGGCAAGCATAATCCATCAACTTCTTAAACTGCGAATAGGTCAACTGTTTCACGGGCGTTTTTTCCTTAACTTTCGTCGTAGGAATAAGCGCGGTCGCGGCTTGGATAATCGGTTGCGTTTTCACGTCTTCTTTGATTTCTCCCGTCGTTTCCGCCACAGCAGTTTCTTCGTTTACCGTTTCTTCTATAGAAGCTTCCATTTGCTCTTCGGTCTTTTCCGTTGTTTCTTTCGCAGTTTCCACCGCATTCAATTTTTCTTCTGCGGGTGTTTCCTGCGTAGCGATAACGTCACCAAGTCCGCTTTGTAAATCCATATCCAAAACGGTTGCCATATCCAAAAGATATTCGGGAATCTGCGTTACGTCTTCGCCTTTTTCCAACGCCATAACAAGCCACGTGTTTTCCATGACTTCGCATTCCTTGGTTTCCACGCCAATTTTCACGGGAACACTGCATTCTCTCGAAGGCTGATCGATATAACGTACCAACGGAGCAAGCAAGCCTTTCATGCCTTCGCATTTTACGCCCGTTAAAGAAATTAAACGAATCTTGTTTTCCAATCCAAAGGTGTTTTCCAGTACGGACGCCCCATCAAAATGAACTCCTTCATACGCATTTTTGCGGTAAAACAAACCATTTTCCGCAACGCTTGCATACGTTTGTAACGACGATGCCGCCCCCAAATATTCGTTCATGAGGTTTAAAAACTTTTCCGTAAGCTCTACATTGGAATTTTTCATAATTACCAAGCGGGACGCTGCCAAAGAAGCGAACAGTTTTTTCACGGACTGCGCGTCCACTTTTATGCCTCGTTCGTAAACGTAGATGGAAAATTCTTTTGCAATTTGAGGCAAAAGGAATTCTTTATCAAACTGCGTTCCAATGACGCGTTTTTTCTCCTCGCGGCGTTCTTCCGTTACTTTTTCTTCTTTTTTCGTTTTAATAACAACGGAGAATTCCTGCTCAAACAGCTGTTCAAACGGGATTTCGTCAGCCAAATCTTCTACGTTTAATGCTTCGCGTTTTTGCTTCTTTGCTTCCATACTGGTTACCTGCTCTTGTTGAATTTGTTTTTTGTATTTGACCAAAGAGGAAATTCCTCTCCACATAGGAATGATATTACACAGCGCTAAGGTTACATATAACGCCCAATGGTTCGGTACCCATTTCACATACGCAAAATATCCGTAAATGATATCCACGCACAACATTAGAATGGAGAAAACAATCGAACCCTTTTTGATTAACTCTTTCGCAGCCGAACCATTGATCGGTTCTTCCAAATAATAACCGCCGCGATGAATGTTGGAATACGTCTGCAAATAATCAGAGTATTTCTCCGTCGTTTTCGTCACCGTTTCCAAGCCGTAATGGAACGTGCCTTGCAAACGAATATCTTTCACCGACGAGCCTATAAAGAGATCATACTGCCCTCTTTCGCAAACGTATTTCTTACGAGTTTCATCCCATACTTTTAAATCCAAGCCTTTGAATTTAACCGTGATTTTCTTTTCCTCGTTGGGTTTTAAGAACAGCTTTACAAACGTTTTCAGCTCTTTTCTCGGACGAATAGCCGCGGAGTCCTTTTTGCCGATATATACTTGCACAACTTCCGCGCCAGCCATTTTTCCTTTGTTCTTCACACTGAAGCTAAAACCGTCGGCTGTAATCATTAAGTTGGAATATTCAAATGACGTATAGCTCAACCCAAAGCCGAAAGGATATTTGACGACGATACCTGACGTGTCGTAATGTCTATACCCATAAAACGAACCCACTTTGTTTCTTGCGTTTTCTTTATATCCCCACAATTCGTTGTAATGCTCGTCCGTATCGTTGTAGCACGTGAAAGACAAACGCCCCGAGGGACAAGTCTTTCCACGTAAGATATTCCAAAGTGCCTCCGCGCTCTTGGTCGCCGTGACGTCTGCCAGCAACGTTGCCGATGAAATATCCTCAAAACGCATATCGGGATAAATATCTCCTGCGATTACAACAATTAGCTTTGACGTTGTTTTTTTCAGCGCGTCAATGAGTGCCATTTGGTTGGCAGGTAAACGAGTCGTTCGATTCCCTCTGGCAAGTTTTGCTCCGCGTTTGTCATACCCTAATACCACAAGGGTATATTCCGCGGTGTTTGCCATCGTAACCGCTTCTTTGATTAAATCTTCGTTGCGCGACGTTGTGTAATCGTACCCACGGGCAAAACCAACAAACTGCAAATCGCCTTGTTTCTTTAACCGTTCAGCGTATTGCCGTACGCCAAGCGGCAATACGCTGAAC
>SVII01000021.1 GCA_015069605.1 Clostridiales bacterium
CGTTTTAATTATGTTTTTCAAAAAGGTGGGAGGAAAAAATTCTGTTTTGTCTTGACAGAAAAGGAAAAAAGAGGTATAATATAAGATAAAGAAAATATAAAAATGGAGAACATTATGATAAACACGCAAAATATTTTATCCAAATGCGACCATACGTTGCTCTCTCAAGCGGCAACGTGGGAACAAATCAAAAAAATTTGTGACGAAGGTATGCAATACAAGACGGCGTCCGTTTGTATCCCGCCCAGCTATGTAAAGCAGGCAAAGGAATACGTGGGCGCAAACCTCGCAATTTGTACGGTTATCGGCTTTCCCAACGGCTACAACACGACGGAAGTCAAAGTGTTTGAAACCAAAGACGCGATTGCAAAAGGCGCGGATGAAATCGATATGGTCATCAATATCGGTATGCTTCGTCAAGGCTTGGACGAGCAGGTATGTGATGAGATTAAGCAGATTAAAGCGGCTTGCGGCGACAAAATTTTAAAAGTGATTATCGAAACTTGCCTTTTGACGGAAGAAGAAAAAATCCGTATGTGCAAAATCGTAACGAAAGCAGGCGCGGACTATATCAAAACGTCCACGGGTTTTTCCACGGCAGGTGCTACGCGTGAAGACGTCAAATTGATGAGAGAAAACGTTGGTGAAAACGTAAAAGTCAAAGCGGCAGGCGGCATTTCGGGCTTGCAGGACGCACAGGATTTTATTGATTTGGGCGCGGACCGTCTTGGTACTAGCCGCGTCGTTAAAGCGGTACAAGGCATTGAAGGCAAAGGCTATTGATAGCATAGAAAAGAAATAAGGAGTAATAATATTATGGGAATTCCTACACCACATATATCCGCAAAAGCAGGAGATTTTGCAAAAACAGTTTTAATGCCCGGCGATCCACTTCGCGCGGAATATATCGCGAAGAATTATTTGGAAGACGCTGTGCTCGTCAACAACGTTCGCGGTGTACAAGGCTATACGGGTTATTACAAAGGCAAAAGAGTATCGGTAATGGCGTCTGGTATGGGACAGCCTTCCATCGGTATCTATTCGTATGAATTGTTCAATTTCTACGGAGTAGAATCGATTATTCGCGTAGGTTCTTGCGGTTCGTTCTCGTCCGACCTTCATGTACGTGACATCATCATAGCGATGGGGGCGTGTACGAATGGGAACTATGCTTCGCAATACAATCTTCCTGGTACATTCTGCCCGATTGCGGATTTTGGAATGGTTCGTCGCGCAGCAGAAGAATGTGAAAAAATTGGCGTAAATTATCGAGTTGGCAACATTTTGTCCTCGGATATGTTCTATGACGACGCAAATTCTGGTATGCAATGGGCAAAGATGGGTGTACTCGGCGTAGAAATGGAATCGGCGGCATTGTATTGTAACGCCGCGCGCGCAGGCAAGAAAGCGCTTTGCATTTGTACGGTCAGCGATTCGTTTATCTATCCCGAAGAAAATACCACGGCGGAAGAAAGACAAACTTCGTTTACGAAGATGATGGAAATCGCCCTGCAAATAGCAGAAGAATAATATCGTTTAAAGGAGGGACGCTATGGCAAAACGCGCGTTTCTGATTGTTTTAGACAGCGTTGGTATCGGTGCTATGCCCGACGCCGCCAACTGGGGGGACGAGGGTAGTCATACCGTCAACGCAATCAAAACACATCCTGAATTTTCTTGTCCCAACCTTACGGAAATGGGACTTTTCAACATACAAGGAATGGAGGGGGGAGTGGCTTCACCTCGTACCTGCTATGCCCGAATGGCGGAATCGTCCAAAGGAAAGGACACGACGATCGGACATTGGGAGATCGCAGGTATCTATTCTCCAAAACCTCTTCCTACCTACCCTAACGGCTTTCCAAAAGAAGTGTTGGAACCGTTTGAAAAACTGACGGGACGGGGCGTTTTATGCAATCAGCCGTATTCGGGAACGGAAGTTATTAAAGATTACGGCGAAGAACATTTAAAAACGGGGAAACTTATCGTATATACGTCCGCCGACAGCGTATTCCAAATCGCTGCACACGAGGATATGGTGCCGATTGAGGAATTATATCGCTATTGCGAACAAGCGAGAGAATTGCTACAAGGCGAACATGGAGTAGGACGAGTGATCGCGCGTCCGTTCTCGGGAAAATATCCATTCCAAAGAACGCCGCGCCGTCACGATTATTCGTTGACACCGCCTGCTGACACTGTACCCGATATTATGAAAGCGGCGGGGTTCGACGTGCTTTCGGTGGGGAAGATTTTTGATATTTTTGCAGGTCGTGGCTTTACGGAAAGCAGACCTACGACAAGCAACGAAGACGGTATGAACGCGACCATGGGTATGGCAAAACGCGATTTTAACGGACTTTGTTTTGTCAATTTAGTGGATTTTGATATGGTGTATGGTCACCGCAACGACGTGGCGGGGTATGCTCGCGCTTTGACGGCGTTTGATCAATGGTTGCCCGAGTTTTTGAAAGAACTCCAAGAGGATGATCTTTTGATTATTACCGCGGATCACGGTTGCGACCCGTCCACGCCTTCCACCGATCATTCTCGGGAATATACACCTATGTTGGCGTACGGAAAACAAATCAAACAAGGCGTTGATCTTGGCGTTCGCGACAGTTTTGCAGACATCGGCGCAACGATTTTGGAATGGTTTGGGCTTTCGACGGACGGCATTTTTGGTAAGAGCTTTTTGAAGGAGATCAAACAATGACGGATCGCGAATTGATGCAATATGCCGTTGAGGCTCGAAAAAAGTCTTACTCTCCCTATTCAAATTTTCGAGTTGGGGCAGCTTTGCTTAGTAAAAACGGCAAGGTGTACACGGGTTGTAATATAGAAAACGCCGCGTACACGCCCACCAACTGCGCGGAAAGAACTGCGATTTTTAAAGCAGTCAGCGAAGGGGAAAGAGAATTTACGGCGATTGCGATTGTAGGAGGAAAGGGGGAAGAACCTGCGGATTTTTGCGCGCCTTGCGGTGTTTGCCGTCAAGTGTTAGCAGAATTTTGCAATGGGGATTTTCGCTTGGTTTTGGGTACGCCTGAAAACATACAAACCTTTACGTTTGCGGAAATTTTACCCTATTCGTTTGGTAAAAGCGATTTACATTGAGAGGATAACAACATGAGAATGTACGATTTAATTCAGAAAAAACGCGACGGCGGCGTTTTGAGTGATACGGAAATCAACTGGTTTATTGAAAACTACGTAAAAGGCGAGATTCCTGATTATCAAGTAGCCGCGCTTTGTATGGCGATTTATTTTCGTGGTATGACGATTGAAGAAACGACGGCGCTCACGTTTGCGGTGCGTGATTCGGGGGAACGTTTAGACTTTTCCGAGATTCACGGACTTCGCGTAGATAAGCATTCAACGGGTGGCGTAGGGGATAAAACCAGCCTCGTCGTTGCCCCTATTGTGGCAAGTCTTGGCGTGAAAGTCGCAAAAATGAGCGGTCGGGGTTTAGGTCATACGGGTGGCACGATTGATAAGTTGGAAGCAATTCCTGGATTTAAAACGGATATTCCCGTGGAAAAGTTTAAGAAAATTGTCAACGAAGTGGGTATTGCTATTGTAGGGCAAAATGCCTCGCTTGCTCCTGCGGATAAGTTGTTATACGCGCTTCGTGACGTAACGGCAACGGTGGACAGCCTGCCTTTGATTGTTTCCAGTATCATGGGCAAAAAGCTCGCGGCAGACGACGATTGTATAGTTTTGGACGTAAAAACGGGTAGCGGTTCGTTTATGAAAACGCTGGAAAAAAGTCGTGAATTGGCGCAAACGATGGTGGAGATTGGCAAGCGCGCAGGTAAGCGTATGAGAGCGCTCATTACGGACATGGGTAGGCCTTTGGGATATGCAATCGGTAATTCTTTGGAGGTCATTGAGGCAATTCACACGCTCCAAGGCAACGGTCCTGACGATTTGACGGAACTTTGTATCGCACTCGCTGCAAACATCTTAAATTTGGCTGAAAAAGGCGATTACAAAACGTGTGAAAATATGGCAAAGCAAGCGATTGTGGACGGTACTGCTTTAAAGACGTTCGCGGACATGGTAGCGGCGCAGGGCGGCGATCCAAACTGGATTTATGAGCCCGAAAATTTCCCGAAAGCAAAATATTCCTATACGGTAACAGCGAAAGAAAGCGGCTATATCACTTCCGTAGATACAGAAAGTTATGGCGTGGCGAGTTTGCTCCTTGGTGCGGGCAGAAATACGAAAGAGGACGTAATCGATCCCGCAGCAGGGATTTACTTGATTGCCAAAACGGGCGAGGCGGTAGAGGTTGGTGATCCGATTGCAATCCTGTATTCAGAAAAGAAAGACAACTTTAAAGCGGCGGAAGAAAGATTGTTAAAAGCAACTGTTATTGAAAAAACGAAACCCGAACCTCAACCATTAATTCTCGATATCGTAGAATAAGTGTAGATGCATTGCAACGTATTGAATAAGGAAACAGGTATGGATGCACGCGTAAAAGAATGAACACAATGACGATTTTGGGGATGAAAATGGGCGGAGTTAATCTGCTTTCCTTGTTTAAAAGCTGGAAAACGTATTACGTGGCGACGTGGAAACTCATCATTTTTCCTTGCATAATCGCGATGATTTTAATTCTCGTGAAAACAATCGCAGGGGATACGTTGATCAACGCGGATATGGTAATAGCTGTCTTTATCGCGTTTGCAATGCCCACGGCAGGGCTTTCGTCAACGTTTTCAGACAGTTACAATGGCGACACGGAAGGCGCGGTGGCCTACACGCTTGGCACAACAATCCTTTCCGTCGTCACACTCCCGATTTTATATTGGTTGATTTGTATGATTGTCTGATATTTATTAAATGAAACACAAATAACGCTGTGAAAAACCACGGCGTTATTATTTTTTTATAAAATTTTTTGTAATTACTGAGTAAAATCTCTTTTTCAGACGTTATATAAGTGACGATACCAAAATATGGTATTGACAAGCCTATAAAAGTATGATATGATAAGGTTGAAAGGAGGAGGTATTATGAAGCTGAAAACGACGCTTTTAACAACTTTGGCACTTGTGCTTTGCGGCACGTCTCTCCCTGCTTGCGGTGGTTATAGCGGCTCTAAATACGACAATATGGCTGCTATGCCAGGTATAGGGCAAGCGAATAATGAGGAATATACAGAAATTGTAGAAAACGCCTTCGTGAATACGACGGAGCAAAACACCAGTTATTTTTCTATCGATGCAAATACAGCTTCCTATCCCACGTTGCGTGCAAGAATCAACGATGGTTGGGGTGAAATCGATAAAGATGCGGTACGCGTAGAAGAAATGTTGAATTATTTTGATTATGATTACGCAACGCCCACCGACGGAAATATTTTAGCTTTGACGTCCTCGGTATTCGATACGCCTTACAATAATGATACAAAACTATTGACAATCGGACTTGCGGCGCAGGAAGTGGAATTTACGCAACAGAGAAACAATCTCGTGTTCTTGATTGACGTCAGCGGTTCTATGTATTCTTCGGATAAATTGCCTTTGGTACAATCTGCGTTTATGCTGATGACGGAAAACTTAAACGACAATGACAGAATTTCCATTGTTACGTATGCTTCGGGGGATGCCGTAGTATTAGACGGTGTGTACGGCAGTGAAAAGAAAAAGATTGCGGCAGCAATCGAGGATTTGGAAGCAGGCGGCAGCACCGCAGGCAGTAAAGGGATTACAACGGCTTACCAGCTTGCAGAAAAGTATTTTATTGAAGGCGGAAACAACCGTGTAATCATGGCAACGGACGGCGATTTTAACGTAGGGTTGACGTCTGAAAATGCGTTGGAAAAACTTATCAAGCAAAAACGTGAAAGCGGGGTATATTTCTCCATTTTTGGCGTAGGTAGCGGCAACATAAAAGCGAATAAAATGGAAACGTTGGCGCTCAATGGCAATGGTACGTATAGCTATATCGATACCGTGAAAGAAGCGAAACGCGCGTTGGTGGAAGAAATCGGCGGTACGCTTTTGACTGTGGCGAAAGACGTCAAGGCAAGCGTTACGTTTAACCCTGAATACGTCGAGAGTTTTCGTTTAATCGGTTATGAAAATAAACTCTTGACCGAGGACGAATATAACGACGATGCAACGGATGCAGGTGAACTGGGCAGTGGCATACCGTAACGGTTGCGTACGAGATTAAAATGACCGAAAAAGCGTTTGTCGAAGGGGAAAACCTTGCGCAGGTTGGTATCAAATATAAGCAAACGGAAAACAGCGGCGGGTTGGAAGATCAATCGAGAGAGATCACGTTGGACATCAAAACTACGGCATATCACACGTCGTTGACGGCAACGGATGTCTTCGTTGCTTCCGTGATTGAGTTCGCGTTGTTGTTGCGTAATTCCGAATATAAAGGCACAGCGACGCTTGACGGATTGATTGAAAGATTAAGTCAGCAGGATTTTTCTAATGACGAATTTAAACAGGAATTTAAAGAACTTGTATCCACGTATAAAACGAAGTGCGTAGATGCGAAAATACAGTAATAAAGCATGATAAAATAAAACCGCCTCGGCATAAAAACCGAGGCGGTAATTTTTCATAAAAATGGGTTAATTTATCAAAGAAGGCACTACCATGGTTGCGATGACGACAAATCCAAGCGCAATTCGATACCAGCCGAATGCTTTAAAATCATGCTTTTTCACAAAGTCCATCAAGAACTTAATCGCGCACAGCGAAACGGCGAAAGCAACGACCGAACCAATTAAAAGATACCCGATTTCCGCGCCCGACATCGAGCCTGCTTCCAAGAAAAACTTCAACAGTTTATATCCGCTTGCCCCGACCATAGTGGGGATTGCAAGGAAAAAAGTAAACTCCGCCGCAGCGGTTCGAGATACACCCAAAAGCAACGCACCAATGATTGTTACGCCCGAACGCGACGTTCCAGGAATCGCTGCAAGCAACTGAAAACATCCGATAAAGAATGCGTATTTGTAGGAAATTTCCGCGGTTTCTTGGATTTTAGGTTGATTTTTATTATACTTTTCGACGAGTATAAACACAACGCCGTAAACGATCAACATCAAGGCAATAATCAGCGTTTCCGTCTCTTCCGTTAAATTTTCAAACAGTATATCGACCGCCAAAGCCAACACCGCAGGAATACAAGCAACAATTACTTTCAGCCAAAGAGTCAAAGACTCCGTTTTCCATACGATTTTTTTATCGTTTTCATTATTTTCAGACGCTTTTCCAAGCGGAAACAGCTTTCCCCAAAATAAGACGATAACGGCGAGGATTGCAGCAAGCTGAATGACGTATTCAAACATTTCCGCAAAGTACGGCGTTTCAATTTGCAACGGCAAGTAATAATTGACGAGCTTCATATGTCCCGTACTGGAAATGGGAAGCCATTCGGTAATTCCTTCCACAATGCCTAGCAAAATAATTTTTAAAACTTCAATAAATTCCATAAATTTCCCTTTTAATGTTTTAATGTATGCAGTATAGTAAAATTATAGCACGAAAAGAGGAAAGAAGTCCATTATTTTACTCAAAAAAACAAAAAATGTGAAAAAAATACGACAATTTTTTTAAAATTGGTATTGCAATTCTAAAAAAAGTATGTTATAATATAATTAGTATCAAATAGAAATGCGGCTGTACGTTGAGTCCTTTAGGCGTTTGGACAAGTTCTATTGGTAAAAATATATGAGGGGGTACCTATATGAGTCAGGGTACAGTGAAGTGGTTTAATGCAGAAAAGGGGTATGGTTTTATTGCCAACGACGAAGGCGGCGATGACGTATTCGTACATTTCTCCGCAATCGTTGCGGAAGGGTACAGAAGACTGAAAGAAGGTCAGAAAGTTACGTTTGAAATCGAACCCGATCCCAAAAATCCTGAAAAACTTCGCGCTGTTAATGTACAAGCGCAGTAAATAAAGGAAATTTTGCAAGACACGCCGTTCTCTTAAAAGAGGGCGGCAATTTTCTTTGAAAGAAAGTTCTTTGAGGCGTTGACAAATTTTTGTATTTGTTGTATAATATATACAATGTAAAAATTAAGGAGCATCCAATGTATCCGTACCCCATTTTTGCAAATGTAAGTTTATATGAAATTTGTTTGACGCTGGGACTATTGCTTGTATTTTTTATGGCAGATCGAATGGCGGTCAAACGCGGTTTTTCCATCGCGTTGCAGCGTACGTTAATAATCAGCGCAATGCTTGCTATGACGCTCGGCTTTTTCGGCGCAGTTTTATTTCAAGCGTTTTACAACTTTTTAGATACGGGTGCTTTTGCGCTGAACGAAACCACGGGGATGACCTTTTACGGCGGACTGCTTTTTGGAACGGGGCTATTTCTCACTTCGTGGTTTGTAGGTGGTAAACTCCTTGGAGCAGGCAACGAACCCAAACGTCGTTTTAACGATATTGCAAATATAGCAGCTTGTTTGATTCCTCTTGCGCATGGTTTGGGGCGTATCGGTTGTTTTTTTGCTGGTTGTTGTCACGGCGCGGAGACGGATGCTTGGTACGGAGTAAAGATGTACACGGAAGAGGGGTGGCGGACGGTTGTTCCCGTTCAACTTTTCGAGGCGGCGTTTCTTTTCGTGCTGGCGGCGGTGTTGCTTGTTTGGTATTATAAGCGCAAAGGGGAAACGCAAATCCCATTGCTGCCCGTGTATTGTATTGGGTATGGAATTTGGCGGTATTTTATCGAATATGCGCGTGCGGATGATAGAGGACAAACAATCGTTCCGTTTTGGTCGCCCTCACAGCTTATTGCTGTACTTCTGATTGCGGTGGGGATTGCATATTTGGGAATTTGGTTTTATTTAAGAAACAAAGACAAACAAGAGAATGAAAAAGGAGAAAACGTAATGGAAAGAATGGAAGCTATGGTATGTTTTAAAACGGCATTTGGTGCGGAGGCAGAGGATTTGTTCACCGCGGCAGGGCGTATCAACGTCATCGGTGAACACGTCGATTATTGTGGCGGTAAAGTATTCCCTGCGGCGCTCAATTTGCGTTGTAATATCTACGCGAAAAAGACGGAAGGCAACGTGATTCGTATGGCATTTCGCGGTATTGATGGGATCGTGGAATTGAATATCGATCAACTAGATTCATATAAAGATCTTAAAATCGGCAATTATCAAGCTGGCGTCTCCTACTTCTTGCAGCAAAAAGGAGTAAAAATTACTCCTTGCGATTTGTATTACGATTGCACCGTACCTTTTGGCAGCGGACTTTCTTCCTCTGCGGCAATCGAAGTGGCTACGGCGGTAGCAATTTGCGAATATGCAGGTATTGCATACGATAAAGTGGAACTCGCTTTGATTTCTCAAAAAGCGGAGAACCAATACGCAGGGGTAAACTGCGGTATCATGGATCAGTTCGCGTCAGCAATGGGGAAAAAGGACCACGCTGTTTTGTTGGATTGTTCCACGCTTGATTACGAATACGTGCCCTTGCAGCTTGGTGATTATTGCCTTGTCGTAGCAAATTGTAACAAGCCGCATAATCTCGTGGAAAGCAAGTACAACGTTCGGCGTCAAGAAGTGGAAACGGCATTGAAAGCTATTCAAACAGTGTTGGACGTAAACTGTTTGGCGGACGTTACGCCAAAGCAATTCAACGAAGTGAAATATCTCCTTTCGGGGGTTGTTTCCAAACGCGCTGAACACGTCGTGATGGAATGCGACCGCGTCAATCAAGCGGTAGCGGCGTTGAAAGCAGGAAATCTTGTAGAACTTGGTAGACTTCTCAATGAAAGCCATTACAGTTTGCGTGATTTGTACGAAGTGACGGGGAAAGAATTGGATACTCTCAGCGCGCTTGCAAGAAAGGAAGCGGATTGTTTGGGTTCGCGTATGATCGGCGCGGGTTTTGGCGGCTGTACGATTTCGATTGTAAAAAAGACGGCGGTGGAAGGATTTATTCGTCACGTTGGAAAGGCGTACCAAGATACAATCGGCTATAAAGCAAGTTTCTATGAAACGTCGATTGAAGACGGGATTACGGTGGAAAAATTATAAAACAAAAGCGGCGAGGTAATGGGTAAAATATCCATTTGTTCGCCGTTTTCCTTCGTGTAAAACCATAAAGAGAGGGGGCATGTCTGCGATGAAGTATATTTTAGCGTTAGATCAAGGCACTACGTCTTCGCGTGTTGCGCTTGTGGATGAGGATGCGAAAATCGTATCCATTTTAAGTAGAGAATTTCCACAAATCTATCCTGAAGAAGGGTGGGTGGAGCACGATCCCATGGATATTTGGTCGAGTCAATACGGCGTTATGATGGAAGTTGTCGCAAAAAGCGGTATTTCTGCGCAGGATATTGCGGCGATAGGGATCACCAATCAACGTGAAACGACGATTGTTTGGGATAAAAATACAGGGAAACCCGTTTATAATGCGATTGTATGGCAATGCCGTCGTACCGCAGACGATATTATTAAACTGAAAGAGCAAGGTTATGAAGAAATGATTCGTCAAAAAACAGGGCTTATTCCCGATGCGTATTTTTCGGCAAGCAAGATAAAATGGATTCTTGACAACGTAGAAGGCGCGCGCGAAAAAGCGGAGAAAGGGGAACTGCTGTTTGGTACGGTGGATACGTGGCTGGTTTGGAAACTGACGGGCGGCAAAATGCACGTGACGGATGGTACGAATGCTTCGCGCACGATGCTCTTTAATATCAATACAATGGAATGGGATGAGGAATTGTTGCAGTTGTTCAACGTTCCTCGCAGTATGTTGCCGAACGTACGAAGTTCAGGGGAAGTGTACGGTTTTGCAAACGTCGGTGACGCAATCGTACCGATTGCAGGGATTGCAGGGGATCAGCAAGCGGCGTTGTTTGGTCAAGGCTGTTTTGAACAAGGCGAAGGGAAAAATACATATGGCACGGGTTGTTTCCTACTCATGAACGCAGGCGAAGAGCGTCCGACGAGCAACAATGGTTTATTGACGACGGTTGCGGCGACGTTACAAGGTCAAAAAACGCAATATGCGTTGGAAGGGAGCGTATTCATTGGTGGTGCAGTCATTCAATGGTTACGCGATGAAATGCGTTTCTTTACGGAAAGCCAAGATGCGGAATATTACGCGAAAAAAGTACCTGACACAGGGGGAGTTATGATTGTTCCCGCGTTTACGGGGATAGGTGCGCCCTATTGGGATATGTATGCTCGCGGTACGATAGTAGGGATTACGCGCGGAACAAAACGCGAACACATTATTCGCGCTGCACAGGAATCCATCGCATATCAATCGGCGGATCTTGTTTTGGCAATGGAAAGGGACATGGGTACGCCTTTAAAGCAATTAAAGGTGGATGGAGGCGCTTCTCGCGACGGGTTTTTGATGCAATTCCAAGCGGATATTTTAGGTGTGGAAGTGATAAAACCGACTACGCATGAAACGACAGCATTGGGGGTTGCAATGCTGGCGGGCCTTACCGTTGGGGTATGGAAAGATGTGAAAAAATTAAAAACTATGCAAACGGTGGATTGCGCTTATACACCGCAAATGGATCAAGAAACTCGAACGGAAAAAATGAAAAAATGGCACAGGGCAGTAGAGCGCAGTTTGGGCTGGGAATTGCCGTAAGGAAAGTAGGTAAAACAATGGTAAACAATGTAGAAATAGGATTAAATGATGTCTTAAAAAATCTAATCAAAATCAAAGCAACGTCCACGGTGGTGGATTTGGTGCGGCAAGCAGAAACAATTCTTCCGTGTCAAAATGGAGTGTATTCCTTGGGCAGCGCCTATCCGTTGTCGCTGTTTGGAAACGTTACGATAGAACCAAACCATATCGTTTTTGACGGAAACAGATACCCGTTAAACGTATCCCCAATTTTGATTAAAAAGGAACTCAACGCGTACACGTATGCCTCCAATGAGGTAAAAGAAGTGATTGAAATTGTAATATTTCACGCTGTTTGACGATAAAAACACCGCCGTGTTTTACACGGCGGTACGTTTTTAATATAAGAAAATTATCGTATAGATTTTTCAAAACCAACAGCTAATTTTAACAAACGCAGTTTATCATTATCTTGCGGGCAAACGGCGGTGTGCGCGAGCAACTGTTTTAAAATAATGGATACATGTTGGGGCGGGATATTTAAAGCAAGAATATCCTTTCCCGTCACCGCTAACTGCTTATATGCAAAGGGTACTTTTTCCGCTTGCATTTTCGCAAGCAATGTTTTCCAACGCTTGCAGGTGGGCGCAACGGATACATCGTCGGCGCAGGCGGAAAAGTCCGCTTGCTTGACTTTTAATAAATCCTCTAAAACTTCGAAATTAAAAACGAAAAACCGCCGTAATTTATTTTCGCTTGTATTGCAATCAAAATCATACATATGCCATTCGACGAGGGCGTGTACGCGTTCAACTATCTTTTTTGGCGCTTTCAACCGCATCAAAATCTGTGTGGCGATTGCAGCTCCTTCCTGTGGATGTGCGTAAGAATTTCCGTCGCGGAGTTTGCAAAAAGGCTTTCCAACGTCATGCAAAAGGGCTGCAAGCCGCACGTTCACGTCGGCGTATTTAACGGCTCTTAAGGAATGTTCCAAGACATCGTATTTATGAAAATCCGCGCGTTGCGCCATATCCTTTCCCAAAGCCAATTCAGGGAAAATATGCGCCAAAACACCTATTTGCTCAAGTAAACGCAAACCATGGTAGGGGCCGTCTATGTTGTTGTATTTTTGATCGGCAACAAGCAACGCCGACAATTCAGTGAAGATGCGTTCGGGAGAAATATCTTTGATTAGCGCCGCGTTTTGCGTTGCGCCGAGAAGACAATCAGCATCGGGAGAAAAGCCAAGTTGCGCCGCTTGTCTTGCAAGTCGCATCAATCGTAAACCATCTTCTCCGAATACTTTTTCTGCCTTGTCAACGGTCGTTAAGCGTTTTTGAGAAACGGCTTTTATTCCATCTAACGGATCGACAAAAGTGTTGTTTTCAATGTCAAAATAGATAGCGTTTGCAGTAAAATCGCGCCGCTTGGCATCTAACGTAATATCATTAGTGAAGAAAATTTCAACGGGGACGTGTGTACCGCGGATGTATTTATCCGAGCGGAAACAAGAAAATTCGTAATCTACGCCTTCGCAATCTTGCAGTTTTACTGTGCCCGTATTTTTATACACAGCTTTCACCGAGCAACCGCTTTGCGTGGCAATCGTTGCAAATTCTTCCGCGGAAATAGGAGCGCAAATATCCCAATCGTGCGAGCAATTTTCAAAGCCCGCTAAAAAATCACGGACGCTTCCGCCGACAACATAGAGCGGTTTTGGACACCTTTCCGCCAAAAGCAACAAGTTTTTCGGTAAAATACTTCGCATTTTGCCCTCCTTTTAAAATTTTTTAACAATAATAGTATATCAAATTGAAAAATAAATTGCAATTCTTCGCAAAGTGTTATATAATATATTTGTAAAAAAATTAAAATAGGGTGAGAATGACCTTTCCCCCATTTTACAAAGGACAAAATTATGTTTCATATCATTTTTAATCCCGTTGCAGGCAAGAAGAAATCTGAAAAGAATTTGTCGATTGTTGAACGCATTTTTCGCGAGCGAAAAATTGTATATGAAGTGCACGAATCGCACGCGATCCGGGATGCGCAAAAGATTACGAAAGAACTGACGGAAAACGGGGCACAGGATATTATCGCGCTTGGTGGAGACGGAACGTTGCACGAAGTGCTGAATGGGATTGTCGATCCGACGGCTTGCCGTTTGGGGTTGATTCCGTCGGGCACGGGGAACGATTTTGCGGAAACAATCGGTATTTCCGAAGATGCGGAAAAGGCGGCGTATCGGATTTTGGACGGTGAAGCGAAAGAGGTGAATTATTTAGAGGTCGGCGGCGTTCGCTGTATGAACGTTGCAGGACTTGGTATGGACGTAGACGTATTAGAACGTTGTCAGAAAGGCAAACTTAAAGGCAAGATTAAGTATTTAATGAGCCTTATTCAAAGCCTTTTTGCATTCAAAGGGTATAAGATTGAGGTGGAGAGTGAACACTACGTCCAAGAGCACGACGCGTTGCTTGCGGCGGCGTGTAACGGTACACAGTTTGGCGGTGGAATTCGTATTTGTCCTCTGGCAAAACCTGACGACGATAAAATCAGCGTCGTGATCGTGGACTGTATCGGTGGAAAAATGAAGATTATTAAGGCGTTTATTCAACTGATGAAAGGCAAAATCTTGGAATATCCCGCAGCGCATCATTTCCTTTGCGATCGGGTGAAATTTACGCCTGCCTTGCCTTGTCCGGTGCAGCTTGACGGCGAACTTTATAACAATCTCCATTTTGACGTAAAACTTTGTAAAGGTTTGAAATTTTATCAATAAATTTTATTAAATAAAAGCATCAGGTGGCTTTGCCACCTATCGAAAATAACAAACGGAGAAACTATGGCGATAGGAACGTATAAAAAAGTATTAAACGCAATGCCCGAAGGGGTATTCGTGTTTGACGATAAGCTGCGAGTGAAATTCACGAACGCGGCGTTTCGTCGTTCCTTCGCTGACGGTATCAAAAAGAGCGGCACGTTAGCGCAAACGCTTGGTTGTAACGACACGGGTAAATGCGGCGAGGGCGCTTCTTGCGATTATTGCGCGTTTAGACGCACGATGCAAGCGGCAATAACCGAGAAAAAAGAAAAAACGGAAACCGTGCATACTACTGTTCGCCGTTCGGGCAGGATTGATAAAATTTCAGCAAGAATACGTATTTTTCCCGTGGATGAAAAAGGTAAACTGTTTGTAGGAATTACGGATGGGGAATATCAATCGGAGATCGAACGGGAAATGCTGACGGCGCAACAAATGCAACGCCGTTTGTTGCCTGCAGGAAAGAGCATGGGTGGCGTTCCCTACGCATATATGTATATCCCTTGTTTGGGGATTGGCGGCGATCTTCCCGACGTGTACGAACTCAACGGTCAAATTTATGGCGTGCTTGCTGATGTTTCAGGTAAAGGTATTTCCGCAGGGATGCTGTCTGCATTCGTGAAAGCAGGGTTTGATCGTAAAGAAGAAAATTTAGCGACGGCGCTTTCGCAACTGAACGCTAAATTCAACGAGTTAAACCAAGACGAACGCTCGTACATCACGGTCGCGGCGGTTCGCGTAGATAAAGCAAACGGAATGTTGCGTTACGTCGTAGCAGGACACAACGCGCCCATTTTATTAAAAAATTCGTTGGGGATCAATGAAATTGAATCGCCCGCGCCACCTATTTCCAACTGGATGGCAGATTTTCAATACAAAGAACAGGAACTTCCCTTTGAAAAAGGGGATATTTTGGCGCTCGTTACGGATGGCGTGACAGAATGCGCCAACTCCGCAGGTGAATTATTTGGTATCGAACGCGCGGAAAGCGTGCTGTTGCAATCGCATAACGCGGAAGATTTTATAGGAAAACTTAAATCGGCACTCACAGTATTTTGCGGTGGGAAGTTTACGGACGATGTGACCGCGATTGCGTTTGATTTGTAATAGGTGTAGGCATGGCAAAGATAGATCGCAGAAGAGAAAAACAAAGACGCCTACGTCAAAAGAGTATCGAACGCTTTTTTCGTCGAAAACAAAAGAAGAACGCATGGGTGAAATTTTGCAACCCTTCCGCATGGGTAGCCATTATTATGGGCGCGACGATTTTGGCGTTGATCCCATTTATTTTGGCGGGGATTGATCTTGGATACGGCGACAGTATTTATATGTATGGTATTTACGCCATATTTACTTTGCTTATTCTTTATACGGTATTTATCACTGTCAATTTCGTCATCAGAATGCGGCGCGAAGCGATAAAGGTGGCAGGCAGGTACGCATTTACCAAAAAATTGTTAGAGAGTTACGAGCTCCGCAGCATATTTGCCAGTGCGTTGGCATTGATATGCAATTTGATCTATATGGCGTTTTTATGGATTATGGCTGTGCGTTCGGCGTCCATTTGGTATGCGTCATTGGCGGTGTACTGTATTTTGTTAATGGCGGCGCGTGGCGGCATTATATACGAAGGTTGGCGCAACGAACACCGCAGCGAAGAGGAACAGTTGCAACCGAACGAGATTCAAAAGGATAATTTAAAAATTTGCACGTATTGCGGTATTTTGTTAATCACGGTAACGCTGTCGTTGACGGTTGCCGTAGTGCGTATGTTGGACGTTGGTGCGGATTTTAGAATTGCACGTTTTATGGTGTACGTATTCACCGCGTTTACGTTGTATAAAGTTATCAGTGTCATTTCTCAATTTATAAAAGGCAGAACCAAGAGTGATTTTCTCTTGTTTTCGGTGAGATATATCAATTTTGCAGCGACGTTGGTATCGATTTTGACTTTGCAAACAGCAATTTTTGCTGCCTTTCCACCCGCGTTTGACGCCAGTTTGGCGAATGCCATTTCAGGCGCAATTGTGTGCTTGGCGCTGGTCGGGTTGGGAATACGAATGATACTTTTCTCGACGAAACATAAGAAGAATTTAACGGAAGAACTAAAAGAACAAGAACAAACGGATAATAATGCAAAAGAACAAGTAGACTAAAAGTAAAATGAAGTAGGAGCGTAATGAATTATGGAAATTTATAAATTATATCCCGAATGTAAAGACAATATTTGGGGTGGGACGAAACTCAAAGAAAAATACGGCAAGAAGACGGATAAAGAAATCGTTGCGGAAAGTTGGGAGTTGTCTTTTCATAAAGACGGCCCGACGTGCATTGAAAACGGTAACATGTTGCAAAGCGAATTGACGGCGGAAAAGATGGGCAAAAACTGCGAAGGTTTTCCCTTCTTCCCGATGCTTATTAAATTGATCGATGCGAAGCAAGATTTGTCCGTACAAGTACATCCCTCGGACGATTACGCATTAAAAAATGAAAACAGTTTCGGTAAAACGGAAATGTGGTATATTGTTGAAGCCGACGAGGGCGCAGGCATTTATCTTGGCTTTAACCGCGACGTCACTAAAGCGGAATACGAACAAGCAATCGCGGAAAAACGTCTTACCGAACTTTTGAATTTCTTTGAAGTAAAAGCAGGGGATTGCTATTTTATTCCTTCGGGTACGATTCACGCGATTGCGAAGGGCTGTTTGATTAGCGAAATTCAGCAAAACAGCAATCTCACCTATCGCGTTTACGACTACGGCAGAAAAGATAAGAATGGCAACGAACGCGAATTGCACGTAGAAAAAGCGTTGAAGGTTACCAACTTAAACAAATACGAATACGAGCCTATGAAAATCCAAACCCAGCAGGGTGACTTGTTGGGCATTAGCCGTTATTTCACGACGACGTTTATAAACGTCAACGGCGAAAAGCGAGTGATTGCGGATAAAGGCTCGTTTAAATGTGTAACGTGCGTAAAGGGTGAGGGCAAGATTGGCGGAAAAACGGTAAACCTTGGCGACAGTTACTTTATTCCTGCAGGCTATGGTGAGATTACTTTTGAAGGGGAAATGCAGTTGATTATGGCAGAAGTTCGTAAATATTACGTTGGTATTGACCTTGGCGGTACGTTTATCAAAGGCGGTATCGTAGATGATTTGGGAAACATTATTTATTCGGATAAAATTCCTACCGAAAGCGAAGGCGGCGCGGATAAAGTAGCTGCAAATATTGCAAAACTCACACGTATTGTCATGGAAAAAGTGGGCCTTGGCAAGGACGACGTGGAAGGGATCGGCATGGGCGTGCCTGGCATGATTGACAGTAAAGCAGGCAACGTAATCTATTCCAACAATTTACGTTGGAAAGATTTTCGTATCGGCGAAAAAGTGCAAGAACTCACGGGATTAAACGTCAAGATCGCAAACGATGCCAACGTAGCGGCGCTCGGTGAAGTTAAATTTGGCGCGGCGAAAGATTATGAAAACGTCGTAATGTTGACGCTCGGCACAGGCGTAGGCGGCGGGATTGTAGCCGACGGACGTTTGTTTGAAGGCAACAAATCGGCTGGTGCGGAGCTTGGTCATATGGTCATTGTGGCAGGCGGCGAACAATGTACTTGTGGTAGAAAAGGCTGTTTGGAAGCATACGCATCGGCGACGGCACTCATTCGCGATACGAAACGAGCTATGGAAAACCATAAAGACAGCAAAATGTGGGAGATTGGTTCTCTTGATAACGTGACAGGCAAAACAGCGTTTGATTATATGGAAACGGACGCATACGCGAAGGAAGTAGTAGGTAATTATATTTCCCATTTGGCGTGCGGTATCACCGATTTTGCAAATATTTTCCGTCCCGAAGCGATATTGCTTGGCGGTGGCGTTTGCGCGCAAGGCGACACGCTTGTAAAACCTTTGCAAAAGCTGTTGGATAAAGATATCTTCGCAGGCGAGCTTGGTCCTCAAGTTCCGATTTTGATTGCTGAATTAGGCAATTCGGCAGGATTGTTGGGTGCAGCAGCGTTGTTGATGGAATAAAAAAGATAGGAAAATACGCGGCGGAAAAAACTTTTTGAAAAAAAGTAAAAAATGCCTAAAAACAGTTGACAAAATTTTCAAAAAATTTTATACTATATAAGCGCTTTGATGAAACGGAAGTTTTGTGGCGTTTATATAAGCACTGTTAGCTCAACTGGATAGAGCGTCGGTCTACGGAACCGAAGGCTAGGAGTTCGAACCTCTTACGGTGCACCAACAAAAAAGTCATAGCGTAGGCTATGACTTTTTTGTTTATGTCGTATGGTTTGAATTTCTATGTAACGAGGAAGCCGTCGAACCGTAAGGAGCGCAAAGCGCGACGGAATAGCGAACGCTTTGCGTGAGCGTCAGGCTAGGAGTTTGTTGCGTAGGCTATGACTTTTTTGTTTATGTCGTATGGTTTGAATTTCTATGTAACGAGGAAGCCGTCGAACCGTAAGGAGCGCAAAGCGCGACGGAATAGCGAACGATTATTTTTAGGAGTGGTAAAATGTGGAATTTCATGTTTTTTTTTAATAGCGCATTGTTGGGGATAGGACTTGCGATGGACGCGTTTTCAGTATCACTTGCCAACGGCTTAAACGAACCGTGTATGAAAAGGGGGCGAATGAGCGGTATTGCGGGCATATTTGCCTTTTTTCAATTTGCAATGCCCATGATTGGCTGGATTTGTGTATCTACAATCGCGCAATATTTTACGGCATTTGAAAAATGCATTCCTTGGATTGCGTTGGCGTTGCTTTGCTTTATCGGTGGCAAAATGTTGGTAGAGGGGATTAAGGAAAAAGATTGTCCCTGCGAAGAAAAATCTGCTGTGGGGTTCGCCGCATTATTGGTGCAAGGTATTGCCACTTCGATTGACGCTCTTTCCGTGGGCTTTACGATTGCTGAACATGATTTTGCACACGCGCTTGTTTGCTGCCTTGTGATCGCCGTTGTAACGTTCGGGATTTGTATGGGCGGCTTGTATATCGGTAAAAAATTCGGTACGAAACTTGCAGGGAAAGCTAGTATTTTCGGCGGAATTATCTTAATTTTAATCGGTATAGAAATTTTCATTACGGGTTTAATTGGTTAATGAAATTAACGCCGCATTTCTCACCCGATAGGGGTGCATAAACAAAACAACCCATCTCAAATGAGGGTGAGCCATCGGAGGGATTGTTACTGCGTAACAAAGTGTCGTCGCTCGCGAACGGTTGCGATAAAAAAACATATCGTTTCTCGCTCCTCGCACGAACTCCGGTGAACGCCGCATTTCTCACCCGATAGGGCTGCATAAACAAAACAACCCATCTCAAATGAGATGGGTTGTTTTGTGGTGGTCCATCGGAGACTCGAACTCCGGACACCCTGATTAAAAATCAGGTGCTCTACCGACTGAGCTAATGGGCCATTTTTAAGTTTTTGTCGCGCAGCCACCTTTGGCTGGGGTGGCAGGATTTGAACCTACGAATGCCGGAATCAAAATCCGGTGCCTTAACCACTTGGCGACACCCCAGTGTAGCAAATAAAGTGGGGCGGGCAGAGAGAATCGAACTCACGGCCTCCAGGGCCACAATCTGGCGCTCTAACCAACTGAGCTATGCCCGCCGTATATTGGTGCGCCTGAAGAGATTCGAACTCCTGACACACGGCTTAGAAGGCCGTTGCTCTATCCAACTGAGCTACAGGCGCATATCGTTACGCCTTGACGCTTCATTAAAAAGTGGAGCGGGTGATGGGAATCGGACCCACGCGGCCAGCTTGGAAGGCTGGAATTCTACCATTGAACTACACCCGCATCTGTCACACTTCACCGTCGTATCGACAACGCTTGTATATAATAGCATTATTCGCAAAAATTGTCAAATATTTTTCACGCCTTTTTTAAAAAATTTTTAATTATTTTTCAATTAAATTTTTTGGCGTAAAAAACTCGAAACTTTTCGTTATTTCTTTCGCAAAAAACCTTTTCAGCTATTGATTTCTATAAAAAAAATGTGCTATAATATAATTAGGAAGAAATGGGTGTTACAAAAAAATCAAGGGGAACTTATCGTAAGATAAAGAAACTAAACCCCGATTTAAACAGTAAGACCCAAAGGTACACGTTTAAAACGCCTAACAGCGGCATGAGTACCATCAAAAGTAAATCCGAACGTTTGTATTTAAAAACGAACATACAAACGTAGATGGAAATAGCACCGCCAAGCGCTCCTGTAATGATGAGTTTTCCAAGATTCCGATCAGGTGTTTTGCGTCCCGAATTGACGTTATTTTCGCTTGAAATTGGCGTGTTGGGATTGCCGTAAGGATCATAAGCGGACAGCGGCTCTGCTTGTTTCAAATCCTCGTTTTTGCGCTCTTGATCGCGCAAGGATTTGACGTAAAGAAAGGCGTAGAAATTGATAGCAACGATATAGGCGATCAATAAAATATACAAAATAATCATACGAAAAGTATGGACAAAATAAAGGCAAAACATTACACAAACGAAAAAAATAAAAACAGAGGTATGATCAATTATGAAAAAAAGAGCATTGGTAAGCGTATCCGACAAAGCAGGTATCGTAGAATTTTGTAAACGCTTGATTGCGTGTGATTACGAGATTATTTCTACGGGTGGCACGGCAAAAACGTTGGAGGCGGCAGGGCTGCCTGTAATCGGCATCAGTGATTTGACGGGCTTTCCCGAATGTCTTGACGGCAGAGTAAAAACGCTGCATCCCATTGTTCACGCAGGGCTTTTGGCGATGCGATCCAATCCCGAACATATGGAGCAACTTGAAAAACTCAACATCAATACCATTGACATTGTTGCGGTGAACTTGTATCCGTTCAAAGCAACGATTTCCAAACCCGACGTTACGTTTGCGGACGCCGTAGAAAATATCGACATTGGTGGGCCGACCATGATTAGAGCGGCAGCGAAGAACTATCAAGACGTAGCCGTAGTCGTAGATCCCAAGGATTACGAACGTGTTTTGTCTGAACTCGAAGCAGGCGAAATCACGCTGGACACTAAGAAATATTTGCAATACAAAGTATTCGCGCACACTGCTGTTTACGACAGTATGATTTCCAATTATTTGGCACAACAGTTGGATATTCGTTTCCCCGACAGCATCACGTTTGCTTACGAGAAAACACAGGATATGCGTTATGGTGAAAATCCTCATCAGGGCGCGTCCTATTACAGTGAAGAATTTATCCGCGCGGGCTCGCTTTCCAAAGCAAAACAGCTTTGGGGTAAGGAACTTTCCTACAATAATATCAACGACGCAAACGGCGCGTTGGAACTCGTAAAAGAGTTTGAAGAACCCTGCGTAGTAGCTTGCAAACACGCAAATCCTTGCGGTGTAGGCGTTGGTAAGACCATTCACGAAGCGTATGTAAAAGCGTATGAATCCGATCCCGTATCCGTATTTGGCGGCATTTTAGCAATCAACGGTCAGGTGGACGAAGCAACGGCTACGGAAATTAATAAAATCTTTATTGAAATTGTAATCGCGGAAAGTTTCACGGAAGGCGCTTTGGAAATTTTGAAACAAAAGAAGAATATTCGTCTTTTGGAATTGCCTGACATCAAGGCGAAGAGAGAAGCTACGGCATACGATATGAAGAAAGTGTACGGCGGTTTGCTCGTGCAGGATTACGACAATACGTTGTTTGCACCTGAAAACTTGAAAGTAGTAACCAAACGCGTGCCTACGGAAGAAGAAATGAGGGCGATGTTGTTCAACTGGAAAGTGGTAAAACACACCAAATCCAATGCAATCGTCGTAGGTAAGGAAGATAGAACGACGGGAATCGGTATGGGACAAACCAATCGTATTTGGGCGGCGCAGCAGGCAATCGCGCACGCTGGCAAAGAAGTGAAAGGCTCTGTTATGGCGTCCGATGCATTTTTCCCTTTCCCCGATTGCGTGGAAGAATGCGTAAAAGCGGGTATTACGGCAATCATTCAGCCAGGTGGCAGCATCAAAGACCAGCTTTCGATCGACGCTTGCGACGAAGCGGGTATTGCTATGATTTTCGTTGGCGACAGACATTTTAAACACTAATTTTGAAATGGGAAATTGTAAAGAAAATGCAACAAATTGATCAACAATTCAAATAAACGAAAACCGCGTGGGTAGCAATACCCATGCGGTTATGTTTTACAAACAAAAATAAAAAATGAGTTCCGCAAATATTCTTGCAGAACTCATTATTTTTTTAATGTAGCCGAGCGAAGAGAATTTGAATGAAAAGTGCGAAAAGAATTTACTTGGCGAAGGGGGGGGAGAAGAATATCTAAGGCCAGTGGAGCGAGGCAGAGAGGGCGAAGAATTAAGAGAATTTTTACTATATTATTATATATATGTAGAGGGGACGAATTGCTAGGAAATATAAGGGATTGAGCTGTATTAGGTAGGGAGTAGAATTATATATATTTTTAGGTAAAATAAAAAACACTCGGCGGTTAAGCAGAGTGTTTTGTGTGTTTATTTGGTTTTATTTTTGTTATAAGATTATATATAATTTCAGGTCGGAAGTTTTTGTACTTTTTATTGAAATTGAATTTGTCTTATAACATATTTACAGCTCTGCACGCTTATTATAAAGCAAATAATACGATTCGTACACTGTTTTTGATATAAAAATATAAAAAAATTATAAAATTTCTACTTGTCAACTAATGTATTTATTATTTATTTTATTATTTTTTAAATGTTCATTTTTTTATTGCATTCCTTTATTGGGTTATGATATAATATTATTCGGTAGCATTCGCTCAATTTTATGGAAAAACAAAAGAAACGTTATCGGATGGCTAAGCGAGGAAAAAGTGTTAGAATTAAAAAACGTTAGAAAATTTTATCATACAAAAGCGGGCATGGTCAATGCATTGGATGGTGTTTCCTTGACGTTTCCTTCGTCGGGATTGATTTTTATTTTGGGCAAGAGCGGAAGCGGGAAAACAACGCTTCTGAACGTTATCGGGGGCTTGGATGGGATTGACGAAGGGGAAATCTCCATTCAGGACAAGAACTTTTCCGCTTTCTCCGCTG
>SVII01000003.1 GCA_015069605.1 Clostridiales bacterium
CACTTGACAATTCAAGTAAGGTCTATTTTGGTTGAGGCAACGGGACTTGAACCCACGACCTCTTGGTCCCTAACCAAGCGCGCTACCAAACTGCGCTATGCCTCAATATATATTCGCCGCTAACGTTTCCGCTTGACAGCTTAAATATAATATCACTTTCTAAAAGTTATGTCAAGTATTTTTTAGGAGTTTTTATAACTTTTTACGGAATTTAAAAAAAATATGTTTTTGCTAAAATAATATAGGAAACGATGTGTTCCCAAATATATCAAGAGTTCGTGGGTTCAATATTTACGTGGGTATTTTTCTTTATAAAGCATTGACATTCTTTTTCATTGTGCTATAATAAACGTACGAAAAAGGAGAGAATTATGACGTACGTTCTTTCAGATCCCCACGCGGAGTTTGATTTGTTTATAAAATTATTAGAAAAAATAGAGTTTTCCGCGCAGGACAAATTGATTGTTTGCGGAGATATAGTCGACAAGGGAAAGAACTCTATTCGTTTATTGCAATATATCAAAAATATGCCCAACGCGCGTTGTATCATCGGCAATCACGAGCATATGTTTTTGCAATATTACTGGTCGCTGATGCAGGAATCTCCTGATGATTTTGATGCTGTTTTGCTGAAATTGCAACAATATTTCCCCTACGATGGTGCGTTTTTGGATTGGGAGGAAGTGGATTGGTTGGAAACTTTGCCTTATTATATTGAAGAAAAGGATTTTATTTGCGTACATGCTGGCTTGCCAATGGATGCGGAAAATAAAATTTTACCGCTTGCGCAAGCGGAAAGAGAACAACTCATCTACGATCGACGTTTTAAAGATCCAAACGTATTGCCAAACAGCGACAAATGCGTGTTTTTCGGGCACACTCCAACGAGTTATATCGGCAACGAAACGAAAATTTTAACTTATTGTAAAAGAGAAAATTCACCATCTTCCGTTCGCGATTTTCAAAAAGTGCATTTGGATTTGGGAACTTGGCTTTGCGGAAAATTAGGATGTTTTTGCGTGGAAACTTGCGAAACGCATTACGTGGAAAAATAATAAAAAAATTTTTCGTTTTCCTATTGACAAAATCGTTGTTGTGTGGTATATAAATGCTCTATTCTTTTTAAGGAGTGTGTTTATGGCGATATACGTGACGGCGGATTTACATGGTATTTCAGTGAAAGAGTTTGAAGAATTTTTACAATCGACGGGATTTCATAACGAAGATTGGTTGTATGTGTTGGGGGACGTAATCGATCGAAATGGTGATGGTGGTATAGGGATTTTGCGTTGGCTGTTAGAGCAAAGCAACGTACAGTTGCTTCGCGGCAATCACGAGGAAATGATGCTCTCTTGCGCGTGGGTGTTTAGCGAAATTACAGCTTCAGGGATAGAGAAATTATACTCGTATCATTTGGGGTTACTCGATCAATGGGTGGCAAACGGCGGAAAGGTGACAATGGAGGCGTTTAAAAAATTGCTGATGCAAGATCCGCAAACAGCAAGAGAAATTTTAAATTATTTGATTGACGCGCCTTTGATAGAAACGGTAGAAGTTGGCGATAGAGTGTTTGTGCTTTGTCATGCAGGACTTGGGAATTTTCAAAAAAGCAAAAAACTGTCTGAATATACCGCGCACGAATTGCTTTGGAATAGACCTTGCGCGACGGATCGGTATTTTGAAAAGGCGACGACGGTGTTTGGTCATACACCGACGTGGCATTATGGGGCGGAAGGAAAAGCCTTTTATACGGACACTTGGATTGATATTGATACAGGTGCGGCAGGCGGTGGAAAGCCCATGTTGCTGCGGCTGGACGATATGGCGGAATTTTATATGGAATAATAAACAAACTCCGACGAAAGTGCGTCGGAGTTTTGCTTATCAAAGCCCGTTTGCCAATCGTTGCAAAAAGGCGAATTTTTCTTGACAATACGTTTCCGCTTGCGTGAACAATTTATCAGCAAGCTCGGGATTGTTTTTCTTTAAAACGGCGAAACGGTTTTCACCCAATAAAAATTCTTTAAAATCCCGTGTAGGCGGCTTGCTATCCAGAGTGAAAGGATTTTCCCCGTTTTTCTTTTTATCGGGATGAAAACGGTATAAAGGCCAATATCCGCATTCGACTGCATCCCGTTCCTCGTCCATACTTTTGCTCATATTGACACCGTGCGCAATGCAAGGGGAATAAGCTAGGATCAAAGAGGGGCCGTTGTAGGCTTCTGCTTCCGTCAAAGCGTTTAAAAACTGTTGCTTATTTGCACCCATGGACACTTGTGCAACGTACACGTGACCATACGTCATTGCCATTAATCCCAAATCCTTTTTCTTGTGTCGTTTTCCGCCTGCGGAAAATCTTGCTACTGCGCCAAGTGGCGTAGCTTTTGACGTTTGTCCGCCTGTATTGGAATATACTTCGGAATCCAAAACCAACACGTTGACGTTTGTGTCGCTTGCCAATACGTGATCAAGCCCACCAAAACCAATATCATACGCCCAACCGTCCCCGCCGATAATCCATACGGAAGGGAATTTTTTGTGTTCATCGCGTACCTGTCCCGCCTCTATTGCCAAACGCATACCATAGCCGAACTCTGCATTATCCTCAAAAAGAGAGTTCGCCCAAGCAGGCCCACAGCCGTTTTTATTGACAGTGTAAGGGCAGGTAGGGGACGAGCCGCCGTAGATAGAGGAACAACCCGTCGCGTTGGCAATAATCATTTTCTCGCCAAACAACTGTGTGAGCACTTTGATATACGGCGTTTCACCGCAACCTGAACAAGCATAGGAAAACTCGAACAACGGTTGGCGGAACTGGCTGCCTTTTACGGTGGTGGGTTTAAATGCGTTTGTATCTGCTTGCGGCAGAGTTTGTGCATATTCCCAATTTTTTCCTTGTTCGGGCATTAAGTCAATAGCAGGGCACATAACAAGTGCTTTTTCTTTTGCGGGGCAAGTGTTGGCGCATACGCCGCAACCAAGACAATCGTGCGCGGAAACTTGAATACGGAACTGTGCGTTGGGAACACCAACAGCGGGTTTTGTGATAAAGGAAGGGGGCATGTCTGCGGTGAAAGCGTTTTTATCCGCGACAAAGGGGCGAATGCAAGCGTGCGGACAAACGAAAGAGCATTGATTACATTGAATACAATTTTCAGGAATCCATTGCGGTAATAAATAAGCCACGCCTCGCCGTTCAAATCTCGTCGTGCCCGTTGGCGCGCGTCCATCGGGTTGAAAAGAGGAAACGGGCAATTCGTCACCGCGCAGGGAAAGAATGGGGTGGATAAATTCTCGAAAATATTCATTTTCAGGTAAGGGGAGCAAGGGAGCTCCTTCTTGCGTATATTCCCATTCGGGCGGATATTCTATTTTTTGCACTGCCGCGGCGGCTTTTTCTACTGCCAAAACGTTCATTTCCACAACTTTTTCGCCTTTTTTTGCAAACTTTTCTTTTAGTTGCATTTTTAACAATGAAATTGCTTGTTCATAGGGTAAAAGCGTTGGATTGAGGAAGAAAAACGCCGCTTGCATGACGGTGCTGGTTCTTCCGTTTAAGCCGACTTCGTTGGCGATTTTCGTTGCGTCGATAACGTAAAAAGATAAGCGCTTTTTTGCGATTGTTTGCTTTAAGGTGGCAGGCAGGTGTGCGTTGAATGCTGTTTGATCCTGCCATGGACAGTTTAAAAGGAAGATTCCGCCGTCTTTAATTTTGGACAGCATATCGTATTTCGTCAAATAGGAGGGGTTATGACAAGCGACAAAATCAGCACTTTGCACCAAATACGGAGATAAAATAGGAGTTTTTCCAAAACGCAGATGGGAAACAGTTACACCGCCCGATTTTTTGGAATCGTAACAAAAATACGCTTGCACGTATAGATCGGTATGCGCCCCGATAAGTTTAACGGAATTTTTATTCGCGCCCACCGTGCCATCCGAACCCAAACCGTAAAAAACACACTCCACGCGGTCTTTGTGGGGAAGAATAAGGGGCGCAGATGGTTGAATCGAAGTATGTGTGACGTCATCCACAATCCCAACAGTGAAATGATTTTTCGGCATTTCACTTGCTAAATTTTCAAAGACAGCAAGGCACATGGACGGGGTAAACTCTTTCGAGCCAAGTCCGTACCTGCCACCGACAACTTGTATATGCGCAAGCCCCGATTCCTTCAAGGCGGCGCAAACGTCCAAATACAACGGCTCGCCGATGCTCCCTGATTCTTTCGTGCGGTCTAAAACGGCGATTTTTTTACACGTTTTTGGCAAGACGGCGCAAAAGGCTTTGACGTCAAACGGACGATATAAACGTACTTTAATAAGACCCGTCCTGCCGCATTTTATATTTTTATCTTTATTGATTGCTGTGACGGTTTCTTCTAAAACGCAGCCACCGCTGCCTAGCACAATGGCAATATTTTCTGCGTCTTCCGCACCGAAATAATCGAATAGACGGTATTTTCGCCCTGTCAAAACAGCGGTTTTATCCATGATGCTTTGTACGGTTTCGGGCAACGAAAGATAAAAGGAGTTTGCGGCTTCACGGTTTTGAAAATAGGTGTCGCCATTTTGCGCCGTTCCTTTTTGCATAGGATGATCGGGGGAAAGGGCTCGATTGCGGAAATTTTCGATATCCTGTTGATCTACTAATTTTTTCATTTCATCATATTCCAAAACCTCGATTTTACACGTTTCGTGCGAAGTTCTGAACCCATCAAAAAAATGCAAAAAGGGCACGCTTGTCTTTAAGGTTGCAAGATGCGCGATAAGCGCCATATCCGCCGTTTCTTGCACCGATCCTGCGGCAAGCATCGCAAATCCTGCTTGCCGACAAGCCATAACGTCCTGATGATCCCCGAAGATGCTGAGCGCATGCGTGGCAAGGGATCTCGCGCTGACGTGGAATACGGTGGGTAATAATTCCCCTGCAATCTTATACATATTAGGCAAAGTCAATAAAAGACCCTGGCTGCACGTATATGTCGTTGTCAATGCACCGCAGGAAAGACTGCCGTGAACCGCGCCTGCAACGCCGCTCTCCGATTGCATTTGCGTAACTTTTGGGATTGTTCCAAATATGTTTTTCTTGCCGCTAACCGACCATTCGTCAGCGAGTTCGGACATGGGGGTGGACGGAGTGATAGGGTAAATGACGGCAACTTCGGTGAAGGCATAGGATACGTAACAAGCCGCCGTGTTTCCGTCCATGGTCACAGTTTTCATAACAACCTCCAATCTAGAATAATAATATAGTCTATTCAAAGTATTTCCCTTTTTTGAAAAAATTTTTCGTGCTTTTTCAAAAAAAATCTTGCATTATTTTTGTGGTAAGGTTATAATTATGTTGTTGAAATCCCATATTATAAAAGGAGAGTTATTGTGGAAATACAAAAGGACGTTTTATACGTAGGCGTAAACGATAGAAAGATTGATTTATTTGAAGGAATGTACCTTGTCCCTAACGGCATTGCATACAATTCCTACGTAATCTTGGACGAGAAAATTGCTGTTTTCGACAGCGTAGACGCTGTGTTTGAAAAGGAATGGCTGCAAAACATAGAAAATGTTTTAAACGGCAGACAACCCGATTATTTAATTGTGCAACACATGGAACCCGACCATTCGGCAAGTATCGTTGCATTTACGGAAAAATATCCAGAAGCGAAAGTAGTATCGTCAGCAAAAGCGTTTGTGATGATGCAAAATTATTTCAGCCAAAATTTTGCTGGGAAACAGATTATCGTGGGGGATGGGTCGAGTTTAACGCTCGGACATCACCAACTCACCTTCGTTGCAGCTCCTATGGTACATTGGCCTGAAGTTATGATGACTTATGACGAAACGGCGAAGATTTTATTCTCGGCGGACGCGTTTGGGAAATTCGGTACTTTGGACGCGGACGAGGATTGGGCTTGCGAGGCAAGAAGATATTATTTCGGGATCGTTGGTAAATATGGCGCGCAAGTGCAAACCCTTTTGAAGAAATTGTCGAGTTGCGAAGTGCAGACAATTTGTCCTCTGCACGGTCCTGTGTTGAAAGAAAATTTGAGGTATTATCTTGATTTATACAACACGTGGTCGAGTTACGGAGTGGAAAGCGAAGGCGTATTGATCGCGTACACATCCGTTTACGGTAACACCAAAAAAGCAGTGGAATTCTTGGCGGAAAAATTAAAAGAAAAGGGTTGTGAAAAGATAGTGCTCAACGATTTGGCGCGTATGGATATGGCGGAAGCGGTAGAAGACGGGTTTCGTTACGGCAAGATTGTGTTGGCAACAACGACGTATAATGGGGAAATCTTCCCGTTCATGCGTGAATTTATCCACAACCTTACCGAACGTAATTATCAAAATCGCACGGTAGCGTTTATTGAAAACGGCAGCTGGGCTCCTGTAGCGACTCGCGTGATGCAGGGTATGCTTGAAAAATGTAAAAATTTGCAATACACGACGGCAACTGTGAAGATTTTGTCAGCGATGACGGAAGAAAACAAAGCGCAGATTGAAGCGCTTGCTGAAGAGCTTTGCAAAGATATAAATGCTGAAAAGCAGGAAGGAGGGAAAAAGACAATGGCAAAATACGTTTGCAATATCTGCGGTTGGACGTATGATGAAGAAGTGGGTATGCCTGAAAAAGGTATTCCTGCGGGTACGAAATTCGAGGATCTTCCCGAGGATTTTAAATGCGAGCTTTGTTTGGTTACCAAAGAAAATTTTACAAAAGAAGAATAAACGAGTATCGTTATCATCAAGACAGCCTTTGCAAAACGCAAGGGCTGTTTTTTGTTGAAAATTTTTACTAAAAATTTTCAACGAATTGTTTAATGCTTGCCTTACAAAAAAAATAGTGCTATAATAAATATCGTTTTGAGTTATAAAAAGGAGATTATGTTTATGAAACCGCAACTTATTCAATCGTTGAAAGGATACAAAAAGAGCGATCTTTTACACGATTTAATGGCAGGGCTTATGGTGGCGATTATTGCATTGCCATTGTCCATTGCGTTGGGAATTCAATCCGTTCCTGCGGAAGTATCCTCGCGTGGCATTCAATTTGGTATCATCACCGCAATCGTAGCAGGATTTTTTATTTCTGCGCTTGGCGGCAGTAAATACCAAATCGGCGGCCCTACGGCAGCGTTTGTTGTCATTTTGTTCGGGTATTTAGCAAATCCTGATATCGGAGTGCTGGGGCTTGCACTGGCAGGGATTATAGCAGGTGTGTTGCTGATTGTTATGGGTTTTTTGAAAGTCGGTAACGTCATGAAATTTTTCCCTTATCCCATTACAATCGGGTTTACGACGGGGATTGGCGTAACCCTGCTCGTCGGTCAAATCAAGGATTTATGTGGCTTTCAATCGAGCGGTACGGAAACGATTGAAAAGATTGTTTCCTATTTTGAAAATATCGGCACGTTTGATCTTGCAACGTTTGGAGTAGGCGTGTTAGGATTGCTTTGTGTCATTCTGCTGCCTAAATTCAGTAAAAAAATTCCTGCCGCGTTTGTGGCGTTGCTCGTTTGTACGGGTGCGACGTTGCTTTTGAATAATTTCGCGGGTGCAGAAATTGCGACAATCGGTTCTAAATACGGCGAAGTGAAAGCAGGATTTTTCCCCATTGATTTTGGGGCAATCGGCGAAGTCAAATTTACCGCTTTGATTGTGCCGTCCATCGTCATTGCATTCCTCTGCGCGATTGAGAGCTTGCTTTCCGCAACGGTTGCGGCGGGTATGACGGGTACGACGTTTGACGCTAACCAAGAACTCGTAGGGCAGGGCGCGGCGAATATTTTTTCGTCCTTACTCGGCGGTCTGCCTGCGACGGGCGCGATTGCGAGAACGGCGGCAAGCATCGAAAACGGAGCAAAAAGTTCGCTCGCTGGCATTTTTCATGCCGTGTTCGTCTTGATTATGTATTTTGCATTGATGAACGTAGTCAAATACATACCCCTTGCGGTGTTCTCAGCGATTCTCATTTCCGTAGCCATCAATATGAGCCGCTTTAAACTGTTCGCAAAATTATCCCATTTTGGGGTACGAGATTCGGTGATTTTGATTGTGACTTGCGTATTGACGATCGTGTTTGATCTTACATACGGGGTTTTGGGTGGTATGGCAGTAACGTTTGCGGTCAACGCAAAGAATATTTTGAAAGGCGTTACGGTGGAAAAGGACGAAAGTGCGGAAACACCGACGCTGCGTGTCAAAGGGACGTTGTTCTTCTTGGATGCGAACAAGCTGACGGACGCGCTTGCTAAAGAGTTTGAAACTGCGGACAACGTGACGGTAAATATGAGCGAATTAGAACGTATCGACGAAACAGCTATGGAAAAGTTAGTAGGGCTTAACCACAAGATTAAAGCGCAAGGCAAAAATTTGGATTTGGTTGGGTATAACGACAAAATTTGCAAACGATTTGACCATTATTTTAAAGTTTTCTAAATGCATCAAAAAGTAAGAACACCTTTCGAAATCACGCAAAGGTGTTCTTTTTTATATGCAATAAGCTTTATTTAATAAATATAAGGCGAATTGGCTTGTTTTCGCGCGCGAATATACACCTTACCTGCGCGTAAATGACAACCGTGCGCTTTGGCTAGTTTAGACACGCTAACCACTTGATATCCCTCGGCCTTTAAATCGGGTAAAAGTCGTTTCAACGCGGACACGGTATGCTCGTATCCGTCATGCATCAACACGATTGCGCCTGAAAATTTTTGTAAAAATACGCTGTCGTAGATGCTTTCTGCGCTGATTTTTGTCCAGTCTAGCGTATCGATGGTCCAGTCGATAATCGGGACGGATACCTGTTCACGGATAAGATCGTTTATTTTCCCAAAGGGCGCACGTAAAAGATGCCGAGGTTGTTGATCGATCTTTTGTAATAGGCGATCTGTTTCATCAATCTCGTATTGTAAATCGGTTTCCGTCAACGACGTAAGATCAAAATGGGAATGGGTATGATTTCCAAGCTCAAAACCCAAGGCTTTTGCCGTGTACAGTAGTTGTATGGAATGATTGTTGCACAGCGAGCTGTTGCAAAACAACGTCGCGGTCGCTTTGCAATCAGGATTGTTTTCATTAAAAGAGGCGAACACAGCAAGGATATTTTCCAAGGTTTTTGCTGGTGCGTCGTCAAACGTAAAAGCAATCAGTTTTTTGGAGATATCCACGTCGGAGATATCCACGTCGGAAACATCCCAAACGTCCGTATCGATGGGCGTATCGACGGGTGGCGTTTTCGGTAAAAGCGGTTGCGACGGGGAGGGTACAGGGGGGATATTTTGTTCTTCTTCCGTTTGTTGGAAATAAGAGTTTTGTTCTGTGGAATAAGAAGAATTTGGCAAATTTTGACAAGAGGAAATTATACATAAACCAATCGCGCAGGGCAGTACGCGGTAAAAATAATTAAGAATACGCATAAGAAAAGTATTTGTAATTTACTCTTTTTTTATGTGAATATTGTTTTTTATTTAATGTTTATGGATTTCTCACAAAAAAATGATAAAGTCTTGACTTTTTTAAAAACTCATGTTATACTAATATGGTTGAGTACAAGAGAAAGATAGTTGTTTGTGACAAAAGAGAAGGGAAAATCATACGAATAATTGTCCGTCAATGCAAACGGAACAAAAAAACAAAGGGAAAGGAAAATGATCCAAAAAGAAGAACAGCAAATTATTGAAGTATGTAAACGGTTTGATATTCGTGGGGAATATCAGTCTTATGAAATTATCAACAGCGGACATATCAATTCGACATATCGAGTGTATTATCTTCGTGAGGGGAACATCAAAGATTATATTTTGCAAAAAGTGAATACATACGTATTCTGCGATCCTATAGCCGTTATGGAAAACATTTCGTCGGTGACGGAATATATCCGCGCGAAAATCAAACAAAAACAGGCAACGGCAAAACGCAACGTTTTGCATTATTCAAAAACACTGGAAGGCGAATATTATGCGATTGATGAAAACGGAGGTTTTTGGCGCTGTTGCCGTTATATCGACGATTCCGTTTCCTTTACGCAGACAGATAATATCAAGGTGATTGAAGAATCGGGGATCGCTTTTGGGGAATTCCAACTCTATCTTGCCGATTATCCTGTGGAAAAGTTAAATATTGTAATCCCGCATTTCCATAATACAATCAACCGTTATGCAGCGTTGCGCGCGGCGATTGAAGAAAACCAAGCAGGCAGAGTGCAAGAGGTGCAGGACGTTATAGACGCTTATTTTGCGGTGGAAGAAATTGCAACGAAACCCTATCGTTTGCAAAAAGAGGGAGTGTTGCCGCTCCGTGTGACACACAACGACACGAAGACCAGCAATATTTTGTTTGACGCACATACGTTTGAACATCTTTCCGTAATTGATTTGGATACGGTTATGCCGGGGCTTGTTGCCTTTGACTTTGGCGATGCCATTCGCGTAGCGGCGTCCACGGCGGAAGAGGATGAAAAAGACCTTAATAAAGTGGCTTTGGATATGCAAAAATACGAAGCCTTTACCCGTGGTTTTGTTCGGACGGTAAAGAATAGTTTAACGGATGCGGAAAAGAAATCTTTGTCGCTGGGGGCGATTGCTATGACGTTAGAGTGTGGCGCAAGATTTCTCACCGACTATTTAAACGGAGATAAATATTTCCGTATTCATTATCCTGATCAAAACCTTGTGCGCGCGAAATGTCAGCTTACATTAGGACAGGATATGATTGCAAAGTTGGCGGAAATGGAAAAAATAGTAGAGAAATATTTTAACGAAGAATAACAAAAAACGAAAGATCCGACGGAAAAGAACAAACCGTCGGATCAATTTTTATTTATTTTAAACAATGCCATTAAGACAACGCCTATATTTCCGCCGACAATCACTCCGACGGTAAAACCGATCCAAAACATATACTTACTCCTTTTATTTTTTCAATATAGCCATTTTTTCGTTGTTTTATACATTGTATGCAACAGTCACTTTTTTTGCTGGGGCAGGGTATAATGAAAGGAAGAGGATTTCTTAAAAGGAGTTTGGGTTAGGGGATGCGAATATGCTTTGTGAATCGTGAAAACGTAAAACAATTTCGGGAAAGGTATGATGTGAAGGCGGCTGATTTGTTTGTGTTTGGATTTAACGATACACAAACGGTTTCCTACGAACGGGAATTGCATAGGGAAACAACTTTTTTTGAGGAAATGGTGAAGTTTTCCAAAGAAAGCAATGCGTGTACGGTGTGCGGTTGTTGGACGGATATGAAAGGGCTGAAACGTAAATCTGCGGTAGTGGCAAACGAAGGAAAACTGCTTGGGGTTTCGGATGCGATTCATTCTTTAGACGGTGCAATTAACGGCGGTGGGGAACTGCGTGTGTATGAAACGAAAGCAGGGAAAATCGGGGTAATTATCGCGGAAGATTTATATTTCCCTGAAATTGCGCGTGATTTGGCGTTGTTTGGTTGCGATTGTATTGTTTGCCCGTTTGATAAAAAAATGAGCAGTATTCATTCGGCGTTGTTGCGGGCGGAAGCTTTTTTTTACGGAACGCCTCTCCTTTTTTGCGCGAAAGAGTATTGTATGCTTGCCGACGGTAAAGGGGAAGTTGTGTTTGCGACGCCGCAAAGTCCTGCGTATGCCGATTTGGAATTAACAAAAGAATATCACTTTGTAGAAACTCGACGGCGGTTGTTTTTGCCGAAAAGTTGACGTTACATAAGGGTAGAGAAAAGCGTGCGCCTTAACGCAAAGAGTAGAATTTGAGAATTGTGTCGTTTTTAGTTTACATCCTTTTTTTCTTATGCTATAATATAGTTGGTATATTATGCGAGGAAGAAAAAATGGTAAAGCATATCATTGTTTGGAAATTTAAAGAAGCATTGAACAATAAGATCGAGCAAGCGGCGGCGATTAAAACGGCTTTGGAAGGTTTGGTCGGTAAAATCGACGGCTTGCAAGAGATGCATATTTTGACGGAACGTTTCGATTGTTCGTCGGGGGATATTATGATGGATTCTACGTTTGTAAGCAAAGCGGCGCTTGACGGGTATCAAAAACATCCCTTACATCAAGAAATAGCAAACGGGCTTGTTTGTCCCGTGATGGAACAAAGATTATCTTTTGATTACGAAATATAACACATATTATTACAAAGGAAGATACTTATGAAAAAGACTTTTGCAAAAATATTGTTGATTGCGGCGCTTGGCGTATCTATGGCAATGCCTGCATTTTCAAACAAAGCGGCAACAGTGACGACGACGGCGGAATTTACGACGACGGCTACGGGTTATAAAAAAGCCTCTGACGTGAAATACGTTACGTCGGGCAGTTATATCGCAAACTGGGGTGCGCGCGGCGAGGATTGTTCTTTCCTTTCTACGTATGCTACGAGCTTCTATACAGGCAGTTATACGTACAGCTCTATGTCGACGAAATCGGGCGGTTCGACGCAATCGAATGCACACCAAAGCTCGTTGTATTCTACGTTAAAGACCTTGATGACCTCTAAACACACACATCAAACGAGTTATAGTGAAACGAAGTCGCAGTATCGCTACACTGATTGCGTCAGCAATGACACGGAGCATATTTCTTCCTTTTATTCAGGGAAACAGTTGACGGGAAATTGGGATGGCGCAGCGACGTGGAATCGTGAACATACTTGGCCAAACAGTAAAGGACTTGGCGGAAACGATGAAAACGATATTATGATGCTTCGTCCTACCTGGGTGAAAGAAAACAGCAGTCGCGGCAATACAGCGTACGGCGAAAGCAGCGGATATTACGATCCCAACGGCGAGGGGGCGAACGTGCGCGGCGATTGCGCGAGAATTGTGTTATACGTGTATGTGCGTTGGGGTAATACGAACTATATGTGGGGCAAGGGTGGCGTTATGGAAAGCATGAACGTGCTCTTGGATTGGATGGAAGAAGATCCCGTGGATACGTGGGAAATGGGCAGAAACGACGCCGTTCAAAAGATCACGGGTACGCGTAACGTATTCGTTGATTATCCCGAATACGCGTGGTTGTTGTTCGGAAAGGCTATCCCCAAAAATATGTCCACTCCTTCGGGTATCGCAAATAACGGAAGCAGCAGTACGGGTTCAAGCAGCAGCTCTTCCAATAGCTCGTCGAGCAGCGATACGGATATCGATCAAGACCAAAGCAGTTCTTCGAGCGGTTCTAGCTCTTCGGGCGGCGGTTCGGGCGAACTTCCTGGCTCGTCTTTCGATAAACCTGGGGCTTCGAGTTCTACCCCCGAAATTGGCGGTGATGAAACTTGCACGCACGAGTATTGTGATTGGATCACCATTACAATGCCTACGCAAACAACAGAGGGGGAACAGCTTCGTGCTTGTCAGCTTTGCGGGAAACAAGAAACGAAAAAGATTCCTTGTTTAAAGACGGAAGATTCGGGTGATACAGGCGAGTCTGCAACGAATTCTTCCGAGGGGGGAACTGAGGGATGTGCGCATGAATATTGTGATTGGATTACCATTACAATGCCTACGGAAACGACGGAGGGCGAACAGATGCGCGCTTGTCAAAAATGCGGTGATACGCAAACAAGAGCGTACGTTGATCCCAGCGAAGAAGAAAAGAACGAACCCGTTGACAATGAGCAAACGAAAGAAGGCTGCAATTCTTCCATGCAAAGCGCAACACTGATTGGTGGATTATTGCTTGCTTGCGGAGTATTGCTTGTCAAACGTAAAGAACAAACGAACGAGTAAATAGATAAAAACCTCTGGCCATGCGGTCGGAGGTTTTTTTGTGACAATATAACAATAAGTAATTTTTTCGATTGATTTAATGAAAATTTTCGATAGTGGTATTTTATATGTTGCAATTCTTTTACAAGCGTGCTATAATAGGGGAAAATTGAAAAAAGTTTAAACAAAAGCAGTGAGTTTGGAGGCAATATTATGAAAACTCGGCAAGAAAGTGATTCCATAGGTAAATTGGACGTACCCGAAGATGCGTATTACGGTGTGCAAACGCTGCGTGGCTTTGAGAATTTCCAAATCAGCGGTGTGAAACTACACAACGCATTTGTAAAAAATATAACGCTCGTAAAAAAGGCGGCGGCGAAAGTAAACGCGGCTTGCGGTTTGATCGGGCAGGCGACGGCGGATGCAATCGTCACCGCTTGCGACGAGATTTTGAGCGATAAATGGAACGATCAATTTATTACGGACGCGATTCAAGGCGGCGCAGGCACTACGGCGAATATGAACGTAAACGAAGTGATTGCCAATCGTGCGACGGAGCTTCTTGGCGGGAAGAAAGGGGAATACCTTTGTCATCCCAACGATCACGTGAATAAAGCGCAATCCACCAACGATGTCATTCCCACGGCAGGCAAGATGACGGTGTTGACGTTGGCGCAACCGCTCTTGTATAATTTGGAAACGTTGATTGCGGAGCTGAGGAATAAAGCGAAAGAATTTGATGACGTGATTAAAATGGGCAGAACGCAGTTGCAAGATGCTGTTCCCATTCGATTGGGACAGGAATTCCAAGCGTATGCGTCCGCATTGACGAGGGATTGCAACCGTATCAAATCGACGCTTGAGGAGATGTACGTAGTCAATCTTGGCGGTACGGCGATCGGAACGTCGATCAATGCGCCTGTGGAATATGTGAAAAGTATCGTGCCGACGTTGGCGAAAGAAAGCGGGTATGCTTTGAAACCTGCGGAAGATTTGATTGAGGCGACGCAGAATGCGGATTGTTACGTAGCGATTTCGGGCAGTTTAAAGGCTTGCGCAGTGACGTTGTCGAAGATGAGTAACGATCTTCGTTTGATGTCCAGTGGTCCTAAGACGGGTTTTGCGGAAATTAAATTGCCGCCCAAACAGAACGGTTCGTCGATTATGCCTGGCAAGATCAATCCGGTAATCCCCGAGGTGGTTTCGCAGGTAGCATTTCTTGTCGTGGGCAACGATATGACGATTGCGATGGCTGCGGAGGGTGGCCAGCTGGAATTGAACGCTTTTGAGCCTATTATTTTCCATAAATTGTTTGAATCGATGACGTGTTTGGCGAACGCAATACGCACGTTGACGGTGAATTGTATTATCGATATCAAAGCGGATCGTAAGCGTTGTGAAGAACTTCTTCACGACAGTGTGGGGATTGTTACGGCACTTTGTCCTTATCTTGGGTATAAAAAATCGGCGGAACTTGCCAAAGAAGCGTTGGCGACGGGCGTGCAAATCCGCGAACTTGTCTTGCATTACGGACTCATGGATAAGCAGACGTTGGACGAGCTTCTCGATCCATATAAAATGACGGGCGTATAATAGAGAATACGGCGCGCAGTGCCTTTACACATTGCATAAACGAAGAAAAAATGGGTATGCTATGAAGGGAAGGAGTTGCGCTATGGGCAAATTTGAAGAAGTATATGCAATCAACGTGAACGATAAAACGGAGAAAAAGGGCAATCTCACCTATTTGTCTTGGGCGTTCGCGTGGGCGGAATTTAAGAAAGTATATCCCGACGCAAGTTATAAAGTGAACGAATTTGACGGAACGTTTTGCAGCGGGAACGCAACGATGGGGTATATGGTGCAGACGCAGGTGACAGCAGGCGATACGACATATGAAATGTGGTTGCCGATTATGGATATGCGCAACAATGCGATTTTGCAACCGAAAATGACGGACGTCAATAAAACAATTATGCGCTGTCTAACGAAAAATTTGGCAATGTTCGGGCTGGGACTATATATCTACGCAGGAGAGGATTTGCCTGAAACTCCAAAAGATTTCGAGCCGATCACCGAGAAAGAATTGCACGAACGTTGGGGAGTGCAGGACGTTGTCAAAACGATAAAATGGTACGAAAAACAACTGCAAGTACCCTTTTCCGAATGGGGCGCGGAGGAATGTGAATCCGTTCGCGGCGTGCTTTCGGAACAAAAAACCAAACGAGAGAAAAAGAAAGAGCACTCTTTCGAGGAAGAATAAATGGAAAAACGCTTTGTGTAGATACGCGGGGCGTTTTTTCTTTGTGGTGCATATACTGTATTATGAGCTTTATGAAAGCGCAAAACTCAAAAGAAATACGGGGCGGGGAATATGCAGCATACGTGGATGACGGTTTTCGGGATCGTTTTTATTTTTTTTATGACGTCGCTCGGTTCGGCGGTTGTATATTGTTTTAAAGAAAAGGTCGCTCCGAGGACGAATTTGCTTTTTCTCGGTTTTTCTGCAGGGATTATGGCGGCGGCGTCCATTTGGTCGCTTTTGTTGCCTGCATTGGACGGCGCGATAGAGAGATTGGAAAAATACAACGTGTTTATTGTGTGTTTCGGCTTTTTATGTGGTTGCGCATTTTTAAGAGCGACGGATGCTTTTTTAACTCATTTTTATCAAAATGACGGGGGCATGGTCGAGATGAATTGCGCAAAGGCGATTAAATTGTTCCTTGCCGTTACGTTGCATAACATACCCGAAGGGTTAGCGGTAGGTTTTGCGTTTGGTTTAGCGGCGGCAGTAGGTGATGTGGCGTTTGTCGCCGCTTTGGCGTTGGCAATCGGGATCGGAATACAAAATTTGCCTGAGGGCGCGGCGGTGACTTTACCATTAAAAACGGCGTTCGGGAATAAAAACAAAGCTTTTTTATATGGGGTCGGTAGCGGTGCGGTTGAACCTATTTTTGCGGCGATAGGATATTTTTTGGCGGCGCAGTTACAATGGCTGCAACCATGGTTTCTTTCTTTTTCCGCAGGCGCAATGATTTTTGTGGTTATAGATGAACTTGTGCCTGAATTAAAGACGTCGGAAAGATCGTCGGTGGGGACGTGGGCGTTTGTGCTTGGATTCATTTTAATGATGTCTTTGGACGTCGTTTTGGGGTAAAAAAAGGTTTGGAGTTTTTCTCCAAACCTTTTGTATATATAGGAAGTTACGTTTTAAAAACCTGCATTTTTGATGTCGCGATCCATCGAACGTTTCACATCACGTTCCGCAATGGATTGCTTTTTATCAAACGTATGCTTACCGCGACAAAGCGCGATTTCCATTTTAATCAACGAATCTTTAAAATACAGCTTCAATGGTACAAGTGTATAGCCTTGACGATTGATTTTACCTGCGATTTTAGCGATTTCGCTCTTATGCAACAACAATTTTCGATCTCGTCTAGTATCGCGAGTGCTGAAAGAATCGGATTTATCATATAAAGCAATATGCATATTTTTCACGGACATATCGTTGCCGCGAAGGAAGCAAAAGCAATCGTTCATATTGACGTTGCCTTTGCGGAGGGATTTGACTTCATTTCCCTCTAAAACAATGCCTGCTTCGTATTTTTCTTCAATGAAATATTCGAAAGATGCAGATTTATTTGTTGCGATAATTTTCATTTATTTTCTTCTCCGTTTTGCGTTCGTTTCGTACACGGGTACTTCGTTTTCATATTTTTCTAACAAGCGGAACTCTGTTCTTCGACGGTAGAAATCCACGTCGTCCACCTTGACGCGAACACTTTCACCGATCGTGTACGTTTTATCTCGCCCAATCAAACAAAATCTGTCGGGATCATGCGTGTACTCGCCGTACAGCGATTCAATAGGAATTAAGCCCTCAATCGTATTTGGTAATTCCGCAAATAAGCCAAACGAGGTTACGCCTGAAATCACGGCGTCGTATTCTTCTCCGATGCGCTCGCTCATATACATTGCCATATATAAATCATCCACATCCCGTTCTGCGTCGGCGGCTTTGCGCTCTCTTTCGGAGGAATGTTTCGCGGCACGTTGTACAAATTCGGAATATCTATCCACAGCCGTACCATATCCACCGTTGATGATTTCTTTGATAATACGATGAATGCAAAGGTCGGGATAGCGACGAATAGGGGACGTGAAATGGCAATAACAACTGCTTGCTAAACCAAAATGCCCCGCGTTCTCATGCGAATATCTCGCTTTTTGCATGGAGCGTAACATTACGCGGTTGAGCACCGAATATATAGGCAAATCTTCCGCGGATTTTAATAAATTTTGATAATCGTACGGCTTCACGTCATCCGCATGAAACCGAGCTGTCAATCCAAGCGTTTGCGCAAAAGAACGGAACACTGTTGCCTTTTCCTCGCTGGGTTTTTCGTGAATACGGTAAATAAAGGGCGCTTCTATCGAATGCATATATTCGGCAACGGCTTCGTTGGCAAGTACCATAAACGCTTCAATAATTTGATAGGAAAACGCGCGTTCGTAATCGGGAATGCGGATTTCCATATTCTCGTCAAGAATAATTTTCGCTTCTTTTACGTCTAAAGATATACTACCTTTTTTGTTTCGATTTTCCTGCAAAATTTTTGTCAATTCAGCAAAGAGGCATACCATGTCTTTAACGTCGGCGTATTTTTGACAAATTTGCTCGTCATCATCCAGCAGCTTTGTCACTTCGGTGTATGTCATTTTATGAGTGGAACGAATGACGCCTTCTACGATTTCGCTGCTTTTCAATCCGCCTTTTTTATCCAAATGCATAATGCAGGAAAGCGTCAATCTATCCTCGCCCTCGTTCAAAGAACAAATGCCGTTGGATAAGGCCTTGGGCAGCATAGGCAAAACACGGTCGGGGAAATATACGCTTGTACCGCGATTGTACGCCTCTAAATCTAGAGGGGAACGATAGCCTACGTAATGCGAAACGTCCGCAATATGCACGGATAAAAGATACCCATCATCCGTCTTTTCCAAAGCAACTGCATCGTCAATATCGCGAGTATCCTCGCCGTCGATTGTCACAATTAGTTTATCGCGAAAATCACGTCGGTTGAATAAATCTTTTTCAGTGATTCCGCGCGCTTGCTGTTTTTCCGCTTCTTTGATGATTTTTTCGGGGAATTCCTCAATTAAGTCATAGGAACGGATAATAGACAACTCTTCCGCGAAGAAATCGTCCTCGTCGCCTAAGATTTCGACAATCACGCCACCTGGGGATTTTCCATAGGGGTATGAAGTGATTTTTGCTACCGCTTTCACGCCACTTTTGATATTATAACAATCGTTTAAAGGGATATAAATATCGGTAGAAAATTTACTTTCATCAGGGGTAAGATAACCAGCCCTGCGGTCTTTATGGAAAGTGCCGACGATTTTCTCATATCCGCGGGCAAGGATTTTAACGACGTTGACTTCGTCATCTTCGCGGCCGAAAAACACTTTTTCAGCAAGTACTGTGTCGCCGTGCAACGCGCCGTGTAGGTTTTTATGCGGGATAAAAAAATCATCAGGATACTGCTGTTGATTTTCAGGAACAAGAAAGGCAAAGCCACGTTCATTGCCTGAAATAACGCCTTTGATAAGACCTAATTGTTCAATAGTTCCGTACCTGCCCCCGTCGTTTTGATAAATTTCACCTTCTTCGCACAGCTTATCCAAGATAGAAAGCAAGCGGTTTTTCTCGCGATAGGGGATATCTAAAATTTTACAAATCTCCGTCGCATTTTTCAACGCCAACGTTCCATCGAGGAATTTATTCAAAAGAGATTCTTTTGCATTCATCAATCATTACCTCCGAAATCAGTATGCGCCAAAAGGGGAATAACAATAAAAAAGGCGGCTTACACCTAAGCCGCCAATGTTGTCCTTTGTCGTTTACGCCCAAATAGCTTCGAGTTGCAAAACGTAGAAAGCAAGCGCAAATACAACGAGAACTGCTAAACAGATCCAAGTCCATTTTTTAAGCTTTTCTTCAATCGATTTGCCTTTGTTCTTACCGAAGAACGTTTCGCTGGAACCGCCAAGCGCTTCGATACCATTCGAGTTGCTAGGTTGCATCAAAACGAGGATAACGGCAGCAAGAGCTGCAACACCCATAAGAATGATCATGATCAAGCTGAGCGTAAAATATAAGCCGTACGCTGCTTCACCTGCTGTGGGGGTCATCAAATTAACTAAATTCAACATTTTCAAGTCAATCCTTTTTGCTTTTTTCTTTTGACGGTGAGAATTTCGCGAGGAAAATCTTGCCGTTTTTCAAAATTACTTATTGATTATAACACACTCTGCAAAATATCGCAACTGTTTTTTATGAATTTGCGAAAAATTTTCCGCAAATTTTGTCGGTTTGTTACTTAATCAAGCTCTTTCCCGTCATTTCTTTGGGTTGCGCAATCTTCATCATATCGAGAAGGGTAGGCGCAAGATCCGCCAAAACACCGTCGTTGCGAAGCGTTACGTTTTTGTATTCTTCGGATACGAGAATTACGGGCACGGGGAAAGTAGTGTGTTGCGTGAATGCGCCAACGCCATCATCCGCGATCATTTGATCCGCGTTGCCGTGGTCAGCCGTCACCAACGCACTGCCGCCCATTTCCAAAATCTTGTCCGTTACTTTCTTCACGCATTCATCTACCGTATGCACTGCCTTTACTGCCGCTTCCATTACACCCGTGTGACCGACCATGTCGCAGTTTGCAAAGTTCAAAATCACTACGTCGTATTCGCCTTTGTCGAGTTCTTCCAACACCTTTTCGGTGACGGGATAAGCACTCATTTCCGGTTGCAAATCGTAGGTAGCAACTTTCGGGGAGGGGATTACGATACGCGTTTCGCCCTCTACGGGAGCTTCCAACTTCGCATTAAAGAAGAAGGTTACGTGCGCATATTTTTCCGTTTCCGCGATGTGGAGCTGTTTCATACCCAACGACGCGATATATTGAGGCAACGTGTTCGTAATTTCGTCGGGAGGGAACGCTACGCCAACGTTTTCAAACGAGGAATCATATACGGCAAAGCCAACGTAGGTAGGCGCAAGGAAACCTGTTTTTCTTTCAAAGCCAAGCGTTGCGCCCGTCTTTGCGTCCGTGAAGGGGAAAGCTGCTTGCGAGAACATTCTCGAAATTTGTCTTGCTCTGTCAGGACGGAAGTTGAAGCAAATGATACTGTCGCCTGCGCCGATCAACGCAACAGGTTTGCCATTTTCAGTGAGGTTGGTAGGCAAAATAAATTCGTCGGTTACGCCGTTTTCGTAGGACGCTTTGGCTGCTGCTTCCGCACTGCCTTCAAACTGCACGCCTGTACCTGCTGTCAACATATCGTAAGCTTTTTCTTCTCTATCCCAGTTATTGTCGCGGTCCATTGCGTAATATCTACCTGCTACGGATGCGATTTGACCGAAGTTAAGTTCGTCCATTTTTGCTTGCAAATCTTTAAGGAAATCCGCACCGGAAGTGGGGGCAACGTCACGACCGTCGGTAAACGCGTGTACGTAAACGTTGTCAAGACCTTCTTTTTTCGCCATTTCAATCAAAGCGTAAAGGTGTTCGGTGTGGCTGTGAACCCCGCCCGTGGAAACCAAACCGAATAAATGCAATTTTTTGCCGTTTTCTTTTGCGGCGTGCATTGCGCGAAGCAATTCAGCGTTTTTAAAGAATTCGCCGTTTCTAATATCTTTCGTAATCTTGGTAAGATCTTGGTACACGATTCTACCTGCGCCGATGTTGAGGTGACCAACTTCGCTGTTACCCATCTGACCATCGGGAAGACCTACTGCCATACCACTTGCGCCAAGCTGCGCATTAGGATACATTTTCTTTAATTCATTGACGTACTTGCTTCCGTCTGCAACGATCGCGTTGCCGTTTTCGGAAGGGTTAATCCCGTAGCCGTCCATGATGATGATAGCAAAAGGAACTTTTTTGCTCATACAATTCTCCTTTAAGATATTTATTTGAGATGTTTATTTTACGAAATGAAAGGGGCAGGTACGCGTTGAATGCGAAAACTACCCCTTTGGAACTTTATGTGATTAGATCAAATCTTCTAAACTCTTATTTGTCAAAGTTTACAATCGTAGCGAAATCGGGAGCTTTCAAAGAAGCGCCGCCGATCAAACCGCCGTCGATTTCGGGCATAGCCATCAATTCTTTGCAGTTGCCTGCGTTCATGCTGCCGCCGTACTGAATACGGAGAGCTTCCGCGCATTTAGGGCAGAACATTTCGCCAACCGTTTTACGAATGAAAGCGATGGTTTCGTTTGCCTGTTCAGCCGTAGCCGTTTTGCCCGTGCCGATTGCCCAAACGGGTTCATATGCGATAACGATCTTAGCGATATCTTCGATATCTTTCAATCCTTCGTGGATTTGCGTAGCAAGAACTTCTTCCGTTTTGCCGGATTCTCTTTCTTCCAAAGATTCACCGATACAAACGATAGGGGTAAGACCAGCTTTCAAAGCGGTCAACGTTCTCTTGTTTACCGTTTCGTCCGTTTCAGCAAAGTACTGACGACGTTCGCTGTGACCGATAATAACGTATTTTACGCCGTATTCCAAGAGCATAGCTGCGGAGATTTCACCCGTGTACGCGCCTTTTTCAGCGAAGTGTACGTTTTCAGCACCAAGCTGAATATTCGTGCCTTTGAGTGCTTCGCTTACAGCGGGGATGTCGATTGCGGGAACGCAAACGACTACGTCACAATTTGCTTCCGTAACGAGGGGAGCGATTGCATTTACGAGAGCTACGCCTTCAGAGGCGGTGTTGTTCATTTTCCAGTTGCCTGCGATAATAGGTTTACGCATAATTCTATCTTCCTTTTTTATATTTTTATCTATTGTTTACACAACGCAAGGGCGAACCTTGTCCGCCCTTGCATAAAATATTCTAATTATTTGTCATTAAGACAAGCGATACCGGGAAGGACTTTGCCTTCGAAGAGTTCGAGGGAAGCACCGCCACCCGTGGAGATGTGGCTCATCTTATCAGCGAAACCGAGAACTAAAACAGCCGCTGCGCTGTCGCCGCCGCCGATGATGGTGGTAGCTTTGCCGTAAACGTCAGCAAGAGCTTGTGCAACCGATTTCGTGCCTTCCGCCAAGATGGGATTTTCAAATACGCCCATGGGGCCGTTCCAAATAACGGATTTTGCATTAGCAACCGTTTCCGCAAATAATTTTCTGGAAGCGGGGCCGATGTCAAGACCCATCATATCGTCGGGAATATCGTTGGAAGGGAATACTGCCGTTTCGATTTCTGCGTCGATGGGGTTGGGGAATTCTTTTGCTGCAACGGTATCTACGGGAAGGAGAATGGTCTTGCCAAGGGTTTCCGCTTTCTTCAACATTTCGTTGCAGTAATCGATCTTTTCATCGTCTACAAGGGATGTACCAATCTTGCCGCCTTTTGCTTTCAAGAAAGTGTAAGCCATACCGCCGCCGATTACGAGGGTGTCGCACTTTTCAAGTAAGTTGGAGATAACGTTAAGCTTGTCCGCAACCTTTGCACCACCGAGAATTGCAACGAAGGGGTGTTGAGGATTTTCCAACGTGTCTGCCATAACGGAGAGTTCTTTTTCGATAAGGAAACCGCAAGCTGCCGTCGTAACGAGGCCTTCTTCTACGATACCTGCCGTGGAGGCGTGGGAACGGTGTGCCGTACCGAACGCGTCGTTTACGTACACTTCGCAGTAGCTTGCAAGAGCCTGCATAAATTCAGGAGCTTTCTTTTCTTCGCCTTTATGGAAACGAAGGTTTTCAAGCAATACGCATTCACCTTCTTTGCAAGCAGCGACTTTTGCTTTTGCGTCTTCACCGATAACGTCGCTAGCGAACGCAACTTTGCCACCAAGCAATTCGTTCAAACGAGCCGCTACGGGAGCAAGCGTCAATTTCTTTACGTCTTTCTTTGCTTTTTCCAAAGCTTCTTCGGTAGCCGCAGCCTGTTCGTTTTCAGGAAGAGCCGCGATCTTAGCCTTTTCTTTCTTGTTGAGTTCGAGCTTGCTGTCAAACACGTTATGGGGTTTACCCATGTGCGAGCAAAGCACAACTTTCGCGCCTTGTTCCATCAAATATTTGATGGTGGGAAGAGCGCCGATAATACGGTTTTCGTCGGTGATAACACCGTCTTTCATGGGAACGTTGAAGTCGCATCTAACAAGTACTTTTTTGCCTTTTACTTCTACGTCTTTTACGGTTTTCTTGTTCATAGAATTAAAACTCTCCTTAACAGTTATTTTTAGCCATACACATATATAATACCCATTTTTTTTAGTTTTGTCAACTTTTTGGAAAAATAATCTGAAAAAAGATTTTTGTTTTTAGCGAAATTTCAATTATTTTGAATAATTCGAAATTATTTTTACCCTAACCGTTGACGAAATAGGTGGAAATATGATACAATATTTTTTGATAATATAAAAGGTAGGATAAACATATGAGTAGAGCGGATGAAATTTTCGTACAAAATATGACGGATATTATGGAAAATGGATTTTGGGACACCGAGTTGGACGTTCGTCCCCGTTGGGAAGACGGTGTGCCTGCACATACGGTGAAAAAATTCGGGATTGTCAACCGGTACAATTTACAGGAAGAATTTCCCATTCTCACCATTCGTCGTACGGCATTTAAGTCTTGTATCGACGAATTGCTTTGGATTTGGCAAAAAAAGAGCAATAATATCCACGAACTCAACTCTCATATTTGGGACAGTTGGGCGGATGAAAGCGGTTCAATCGGGAAAGCGTATGGCTATCAGTTGGGGGTAAAACACAAGTACAAGGAAGGAGAATTCGATCAGGTAGATAGAGTGCTCTATGATTTGAAACATAATCCTGCCAGCCGTCGTATTATGACGAATATTTACAATTTCCAGGATTTGCACGAAATGCATTTATATCCTTGCGCGTATTCCATGACGTTTAACGTGACGGGGGATACGTTGAACGGGATTTTGAACCAGCGATCCAACGATATGCTGACGGCGAACAACTGGAACGTGGTGCAGTACGCGATTTTGCTGATTATGTTCGCGCAGGTTTCGGGCTTGAAAGCAGGGGAGTTGGTGCACGTGATTGCTGACGCGCATATTTATGATCGCCATATTCCTATGGTGAAAGAAATTTTGGCGAACCCTCAACACAAAGCGCCTAAACTTATCGTTGATCCGAATGTGATGAATTTTTATGATTTCACGGTGGACAGTTTCCAGCTTGTAGATTATGAATACGAAAAGTTGGCGACGAAGATTCCCGTAGCGATTTAAAAGGAGAAAACTATGATCTACGCAATCGTGCACGTTGACAAGGAATGGGGAATTGGTAAGGGAAACGATATGATGTTTTCTTTACCCAAAGATATGAAATTTTTCCGCGAAACGACACTGCATCATACGGTGGTGATGGGTGGAAAAACTTTGCGCTCTTTCCCCAACCAAAAGCCCTTAAAAAATCGTGTAAATATTGTCTTAACAAGGGGGCAGGTGTGCGATGAATGCGTTACGGTGCGTTCGTATGACGAGCTCAAAGCGGAGATGAAAAAGCGCGAAAATGAAGATATTTACGTGATTGGCGGCGGGGAAATTTATCGAGAATTGTTGCCCTATTGCCACGGGGCACTTGTGACCAAAGTGGACGCAATCGGCGGCGCGGAAGTGTTCTTTCCGAACTTGGATAAAGCGGAAGGGTTTGTATGCGTGGATGAAGGCGAATCCATTGAGGATAATGGATATACCATTCGTTTTACCACTTATAAAAATAAAAACGTGAAGGCGTTATAAATGGATTCCGCAGAGCAAAATAACTGCTTTGCGGAAAATTTTTTATATTTTATAAAAAATATTTATCAAAACCGCCGATAAATTCTTGTCATTCGGGTGAAAAAGTATTAAAATAAAAAGGTTGAAGAAATTACGCATTGTGAAGAAAAGGAGCGTTTGATTATGATTAGAAACGATTTGAGAAACGTAGCAATTATCGCGCACGTTGACCACGGCAAAACCACGCTTGTCAACGAGATGTTGGCGCAGGGCGGTGTATTCCGTGAGAACCAACAGGTGCAGGACAGAGTCATGGACTCGGGCGATCTTGAAAGAGAACGTGGCATCACCATTCTTGCGAAGAATACGTCGGCGCATTATAAGGGTGTAAAAATTAACATCGTAGATACGCCGGGACACGCTGACTTCTCTGGGGAAGTAGAACGTGTGTTGAAGATGGTAAACGGCGCGCTGATCCTTGTTGACGCGGCGGAAGGCCCGTTGCCTCAAACTCGTTTTGTTATGCAAAAAGCGTTGGCGTTAGGGCTTAAAACGATTATCGTTATCAATAAAGTGGATAGACCTGACGCGCGTATTGCCGAAGTTGTGGAAGAAATGCAGCTTTTGATGATGGAACTTGACGCGACGGACGAACAGTTGGAAAGCCCGATTGTGTATTGTTGTGGACGTCAGGGTACGGCTTCGCTCACGCCCGATAAGCAAGAGGAAAACCTCAATCCTTTATTCGACACGATTTTGGAAACAATTCCTGCAATGGATATGGACGTGGAGGGCCCTGGACAGCTTTTGGTTTCGTGTATCGACTATAACGAGTTTGTAGGCAGAATCGGTATTGGTAGAATCGAACGCGGCGTCATTCGTGCGAACGAACCTGTGTCCATTTGTAATTATAATGAACCCAAGATTCGTACAAACTGCAAAATCGTTAATTTGTATCAAATTGAGGGGTTGGAACGTGTGCTTGTTCCCAACGCGCAGGCAGGGGATATTGTTGTATTCTCTGGTATTGATGGACTGAATATCGGGGATACCGTGTGCGAACCTACGAAGGTAGAACCCGTGCAATTTGTCAAAATTGAAGACCCTACGGTGGAAATGACGTTCTCTGTTAACGACAGCCCGTTCGCAGGGAAGGAAGGTAAATTTGTTACGTCTCGTCAGCTCCGTGATAGATTGTATAAAGAATTGTTACGCGACGTTTCATTGCGTATTAGCGACACCGAATTGACAGACAGCTTCCGTGTTTGCGGCAGAGGGGAAATGCACCTTTCTATTCTCATTGAAACTATGCGCCGCGAGGGATATGAATTCCAAGTATCCACGCCCCGTGTATTGTATAAAGAAATCGACGGTGTTCGTCACGAGCCTATGGAACGTTTTGTTGCGGACGTGCCCGAAGATATGACGGGACCCGTGTTCTCGGAAATGGGCAACCGCAAGGGTGTGTTGTTGCAGATGACGGCAATCGGCAGCCGTATGCGTTTGGAATTTGTCGTACCTTCCCGCGGTTTGTTTGGATATAAGAGCCAATTCCTTACCGACACGCGCGGTTTGGGTATCATGAATACGATTTTCTATTCCTATGAACCATATAAAGGGGATATGCAACGCCGCAATACAGGATCGCTGGTAGCGTTTGAAACGGGTGAGGCTGTAACGTACGGATTGTTCAATGCGCAGGGTCGCGGCAACTTGTTTATCACGCCTGGCACGCCCGTGTATCAAGGTATGGTTGTGGGGTACACCAATCTTGCGGATGATATTAACGTTAACGTTTGCAAGACCAAACACCTCACCAACACTCGTTCGTCTAGCAGTGACGATGCGTTGACACTTGTGCCTGTTTCCAAGATGAGTTTGGAAGAATGTCTTGAGTTTATCGCGGACGACGAATTATTAGAAGTAACGCCCAAATCTTTGCGTATTAGAAAGCGTATTTTGGACAGCGAACTCCGCGCAAAAGCAAGAGCAAAAGAAAAGAAACAATAATTGCGAAATGGACGTTTGGGGGTACCATGTACGAGTTGAACGAAAAAATCTATATTTTTGACTTAGATGGCACGTTGGTGGATTCCATGCGGTATGGGGTGGAATTATCGCTCGGCTTTTTGAAAAAAAACGGTATCGCCTATCCCGACGATATTGTAACGAATTTGACCCCATTAGGGTTTCGCGGCGTAGCGAAATATTATGAAGAACATTTTGGCACGAAGATGTCTGCGGATGAGATTTTTGCGTATTTCCAAGAATGTTTAACGGACGTATATACGCATCAAATTCCTGCGAAAAATAACGTGGAGAAAGCCCTGAAAGTTTTAAAATCAAAAGGGTGTAGATTGAACGTGCTAACGGCGAGTCCGCATGATTTGACCGACGCTTGCTTAAAACGTTTGGGGTTATACGATCTTTTTGAAAACGTTTGGACGATTGAGGATTTTGCGACAACAAAAGCGGATCCGAAGATATACGACGAAGTTGCAAGGCTCTTAAATGCGAAGAAAGCGGAGTGCATTATGGTGGATGACAATTTACACGTTTTGCAAACAGCGAAGGGGGCAGGTATGCGAACAATCGGTGTTTTTGACGAAACTTCCGCTGAAACTGAATTGCAAATGCGCGCAATTTCCGATAAGTATATCACGGATTTTGCGGAATTGATATAAGGAATAAAAGGCAGCGGCGATTGTTTTGCAGTTGTCTTTTTTATTTTTTAAAATAATGCAACAAAACGAAGGTGTGCGCGGTTTAATATATAGAGCATAGAGAATACTGTCACACAATGACAAACCGACGGAGGTTTTGATGAATACAAAAGAACTGGACGAGCTATTGGCTCGGACAGCGAAAGGGGACAACGCTGCTTTTGAGGAGCTGTATATTTGCACCAAAAGGGGTGTGTTTGCCTTTTTGTATTCCTATTTTCACAATTATGCGGATACGGAAGACGCAATGCAAACAGTGTACTTAAAGGTGAAAACGCATATTGAAAGCTATCGAGTGGGGACGAACGGTAGGGCTTGGATATTGCAAATTGCAAAAAATCACGCGCTAAACGAAATAAAAAAGCACCGTCAGGAAGCACCGCTTGAAGAGGTGAAAAATAGGGCGATAGAACCGCAAGCGAGCGTCGGTGGCGTCACGGAAGTGATGGAAAAAACTTTGACGGAAGAAGAGCAAAGAATTGTCGCTTTGCACGTGTTATGGAATTATAAACATCGTGAGATTGCGGCGATGGAAGGCTGTCCGACGGGTACAATCACTTCTAAATACAAGCGAGCGATAGAAAAAATGCGAAAAGCATTAAAGGAGGATGCGCAATGAGATCATGGAAAAATCAATGGAAAAAAGAACTCGACGTAGTTGTTCCCCAACTGCGCGAGGATGTTAAAAACGCACCTATTTGCGTGTCTGAAAAAGAGAAATGCGAGGGGATGGGGTCAAACGAACACGTATTTCCTCGCTTTACGCACGTATTAAAAGTTGCATGGAGTGCGTTCACAGCGACCAAATGGCGCAGAGTGGCTGCTTGCTGCGTAGCAAGCGTTATAGGTTTGTCGATTATTGGCATGGCGATTGGGGTTGGGTTTGGTGATAAACCTATTGTGCAAACCTCGGCGGCTGCCTTTACGGTGGAGATTAATCCTAAAGCGGTGTTTGTTGTTGGGGAAGATGGTGCAGTACAGTCGGTGGTGGCAGGTAACCGCGAGGCTGACCTTATTTTGGCATCCAAGAAAAGATTGGCGACGTTGATTGGCAAAACACCTGAGGAAGCGTTGACAAATTTTGTGGATTATGCGGCAAAACTCGGTTATGTAAATTTTTCTGACAAGGACGCTGTACGTGTGAGTTTTTGTTCAAAAAACGGCCAACCTGAAAAGATAACGGAAAATTTAAAAACATATTTCCGTCAAAAGGGTTCGTACACGGCGGTTGTGGAGGAAAATCTAGATCCGGAATCCTTTTGCCATCGCGCTGGGATTTCTACTGTAACTTCAGTGCAAGACATTATAGCGGATGTGTTGAATAGTCCTGCCTTGTATTCGGAGAAGCAGGCAAAGGGCAAGACGTTGGAAGAATTGCAAGTGCTGTTTCGTGAATACGTGCCTATTGAAGGGATACAATCGGCTTTTGAAAGTGTGGTAAAGGGGAGCCTTGCTTACGAGGAAAGAAAGACGGTGGCTTTGGCTGAAATTAAACGGCTCAACGAGGAAATTGAAACACATCAAGACAATCCTGCGTATTTATTTAAGGATTATTGGACGGTGCAGGAAATTTATAGTTCTAAAACGTTGACAGGCGATTTTGAGGTAAAAATGCAGATGATGGCGAGTGCGCTTGCTGCATACGAGGCTGCATTTGGTGTGACGATTGACAGCGTGGCGGATTTGAGTGATGATTTCAGTGATTACGTTCTTTCTATTTTGCAAGAAGTCGGTAATTCGATTGCGGGATTGACGAAGGAATTGTTTGTGAAAAATCTACATGTCTATACAGCGTCTTTAAAAGAAGTCGGTATTGATTTGAGAATAGCACAAAAATATTGCGAGGGCGTAGAAACGAAAGAGGAGTATGAAAAAATGACGTATTTCTACGATTGGTTTCGGTTTTATGCTCTTTCCAAGGAATATCGGGAGGAATATATGAAACCGCGCGACGTTATCTCGGAGTCACAATATGATGCGTTTGAAATAAATATCAAAGCGCAGTACGGCTCCATGTCAGCGTATTGGTCTTATCAACAAAGTCGAGCATAAAACTCGCCTCGTTGTTGTAATGAAAAACATCTAGGAAAGCTTTGAGGAAGGTAGGTTCTTCGAAGTTTTTTCTTTTTTTATGGGCGGTAACTCGTAAAAATTAAGTAATTTTGCTTGACAATACGCGCGCGCGTATATATAATATATAAGTCGCGCGCGTAGGCGTACGTGCGCATATAGTATAATTTATGAAATACACGTCAATAATTAGGCTGAACTCCTTTATTTTAAAGGCTTTCAAGAAAATATTCCATTTTTTTGAAAAAAGTTTAAAAAAATTAAAAAAAGTTCGTTTAAATGCTTGACAGGTCTTTACAGATTTGATATTATATATAGGCTGTGTAAAAACGCGTTGTATAGGGTTGATGCGGGAAGTTACTGTAAATCCAAGGCAAGAAAGCCGCTTTGGCAGATAATTTCCGTTGACAAAAGTGGGACTAGATTCCTGCGACTAACCGAGGCTTTTGCGTAAGAACGCTCGGTAAAAGAAGAGTGTTTTTATTTTGCGGAAAACCTCGATACACACGGATGTGTTGATACGGCGAAATGAAATGTTAGTATAAACTAAAAAGGAGTAACAAAATGGCAGTACAAAAAATCAGAATTAAGTTGGCGGCATACGACCACGAACTTGTAGACGAAGCGGCAAGCCGCATCGTGGAAACGATGAAGAAGAGCGGGGCTAAGATCTCCGGTCCTATTCCCCTTCCTACGGAAAGAGAAATCGTAACGATTCTTCGTTCCCCCCACAAATACAAGGATTCCCGTGAACAGTTCGAAATGAGAACGTACAAGAGAATTATCGACATCTATTCCCCCAACGCAAAATTGCTTGATTCGATCCACCTCCCCGCAGGTGTTGACATCAAGATCAAGCTCTAATCATCAATTTGCCGAGAAATACTTTTTAAGGTATTCGAGAAATAAAGAAAAAATTTAAGGAGTGAACTTTATCTATGAATAAAGCAATCATCGGTCGCAAAGTTGGTATGACCCAACTCTTTGCAGAAGACGGGAAGATGATCCCCGTCACGGTAGTGGAAGCAGGTCCTTGCCCCGTTGTTCAGGTGAAAACGGTAGCAAACGACGGTTATGCAGCGTTGAAACTCGGTTTTATCGAAACGACGGAAAAAGCGTTGACGAAGCCTGAACTCGGTCAGTTCAAAAAGGCAAACGTTAAGCCCCACAAAGTTTTGAAAGAAGTAAGAGTAGCAAACGCAGAAACGTATGAAGTTGGCGCTGAATTGAAAGCAGACGTTTTCGCAGCTGGCGACAAGGTAGACGTTTCGGGTGTTACGAAAGGTCACGGTTTCACGGGTGTAATCAAAAAGTGGAACCAGCACAGATTGAAGATGACTCACGGTACCGGCCCCGTACACAGAGAACCCGGTTCTATGGGTCCCATCAGTTCCCCTTCGAGAGTATTTAAGAACAAACACCTCGCAGGTCAGTACGGTGTGGATAACGTTACGATCCAAAACCTTGAAATCGTCAGAGTTGACGTAGAAAGAAATGCGATCCTTATCAAAGGCGCAATTCCTGGTCCCAAGGGCAGCATCGTTACCATCTCGGACAGCGTAAAGAGCAAATAAGGAGAGTGACAGACAATGGCGGCTATTAAAGTTTTAAATATGAAAGGCTCTGAAGTTGGCAGCATCGAACTCAAAGACGAATTCTTCGGTGTTGAATATAATGGGCCGTTGATTCATCAGGCAGTCGTTACCCGTCTTGCAAATGAAAGACAGGGTACAAAATCCACCCTCACGAGAACGGAAGTTAGAGGCGGCGGTATCAAACCTTGGAGACAGAAAGGCACGGGTCGTGCTCGTCAAGGCTCCATCCGCGCTCCTCAGTGGATCAAGGGCGGCGTAGTATTCGCACCCAAGTCCCGCGACTTCTCCAAGAAGATGAACGTAAAAGCAAAGAGATCTGCTTTGTATTCCGCACTTTCCCAGAAAGTTGCTGACGGCGAATTCATCGTAGTGGACGAGCTCAAAGTTGCACAGGCAAAGACGAAGGAAATGGCAGCGTTCGCAAAAGCGTTGAACCTTAACAAAGCACTTGTTGTAATGGACAATGACGACGTTAACGTAATCCGCGCAGCGGCAAACCTTCCTACGGTAAACACGTTGCCTTTGGCACAGCTTAACACCTACGACGTAGTTGTTAACGAAAAGATCGTTATGACGGTTGCAGCGGTTAAGAAATTCCAGAAGGAAGAGGAGGTAAATAGCTAATGTTTGCAGAGGATATCATCATTAAGCCCGTCCTCACCGAAAAGGGTTACGACGGAATCGCAGAAAAGAAATATTCGTTCTATGTAAAGAAAGATGCGAATAAGGCGCAAATCAAAGCAGCTGTTGAAAAGATCTTCGGCGTGCAGGTAGCAAGCGTAAACACGGTAAACTGCAAAGGCAAGCTCAAGAGAATGGGCAGACACGAAGGTTATACGCCCGCTCGTAAGAAAGCGATCGTAAAGTTGACGGAAAACAGCAAGACTATCGAGTTCTTTGATGCTTTGACTTAATCAGGAGGAGAGAAGAAAATGGCTATTAAATCATATAAACCTACGTCGGCTGGTCGTCGTTTCGTAACGGTTCTTACCAACGATGACTTGACGCCCGGCGCTAAGCCCGAAAGATCCTTGTTGCACGACCAACGTCACAGCGGCGGCCGTAACAACTTGGGTAGAATCACCACCAGACATATCGGCGGCGGTAACCGCAGAAAATATCGTATCATCGACTTCAAGAGATTGAAGGACGATATCCCTGCAACGGTACAGAGCATTCAGTACGACCCCAACCGTAGCGCTCACATCGCGCTTCTCGTTTATGCAGACGGTTCCAAGTCCTACATCCTTGCTCCCGTTGGCTTGAACGTAGGGGATAAGGTTATGAGCGGCCCTAACGCAGATATCAAAGCAGGCAACGCTCTTCCCCTTGAAAACATTCCCGTAGGTACGATGGTACACAACATCGAACTTACCCCCGGCAAGGGCGGTCAGATCGCAAGAAGCGCAGGTATCTCCGCGCAGATCATGGCTGTTGAAGGTAAGTACGCTACGATCAGAATGCCCAGCGGCGAAATGAGATATGTTCTCTTGAAGTGCCGCGCAACGATCGGTCAGGTCGGCAACGTTGACCACGAACTCGTTTCCTTGGGTAAAGCAGGTAAGGCAAGATACCTTGGTTTGAGACCTGAAGTAAGAGGTTCGGTAATGAACCCTGTTGACCACCCTCACGGCGGTGGTGAAGGTAAATCGCCTATCGGTCATGCTGGTCCTTTGACTCCTTGGGGCAAACCCGCTCTCGGCTATAAGACGAGAAAGAAGAAGAATGCAACCAACAAGTTCATTCTCAAGAGAATTAACTAATCGGAGGATTGAAAAATGTCAAGAAGCGTAAAGAAAGGACCTTACGTCGAAGCCAAGCTCTTCAGCAGAATTCAAGCTATGAACGAGGCTAACGAAAAGAAAGTTATCAAGACCTGGTCGCGTGCATCGACGATTTTCCCCGAATTTGTTGGTCACACGATCGCAGTATATGACGGCCGTAAGCACGTGCCCGTATATGTAACGGAAGATATGATCGGTTGCAAACTCGGTGAGTTCGCTCCCACGAGAACGTTCCACGGTCACACGGCTAAAACGACGAGCCCCGGTAGATAAGGAGAAATAAGAAATGGCAGGTAATATGTTGAAAAAGTCGGAAAGGGTTGCAAATAGAAAAGCACGCCCTTACGCAGTTGCTAAATATATCAGAGTTTCGCCTTACAAAGTGAGAACGGTTCTCGCTTTGATTCGCGGGAAGAGCTATGTGGAAGCAGAAGCAATTCTCAGCCACATCGTAAACGGCAGCGCACTTGCTGTTAAGAAAGTTCTTATGTCCGCAGGGGCGAATGCAGAAAACAACAAAGGTATGGAAAAGAAAGACCTCTACGTTGCAGAATGTTATGCAGACGGCGGTCAGATGTTGAAGAGAATGCAGCCTGTATCCAAGGGTAGAGGTCACGCAATCTTAAAAAGAACGAGCCATATCACGATTGTTTTGGACGTTATGGATTTGAAAGGAGAGAGCAAATAATGGGACAGAAAGTTAATCCTCACGGTTTGAGAGTCGGCGTTATCGCTGATTGGAATACCACTTGGTATGCAGACAAAAAAGAATTCTCCAAATTCCTTAAGGAAGATAACGTAATCCGTACGTACTTGAAGAAGAAGTACTACTCCGCTGCGATCAGCAAGATTTTGATCGAAAGAGCAGCGTCGAGAATCGTTGTAACCGTATTCACGGCACGTCCCGGCGTTATCATCGGTAAAGCAGGCAGCGAAGTTGAAATCATCAAGAAAGAACTTGCAAAACTTACGAACGGTAAGGCAATCAGCCTTAACATCACGGAAGTTAGAAAGCCCGACTGCGACGCACAGCTCGTAGCAGAAGGCGTTGCAGCGCAACTTGAAAAACGTATGTCTTTCAGACGTTGCATGAAGCAGGCTATCGGTCGTTCGATGAGAGCGGGCGTTAAAGGTATCAAGATGATGGTAAGCGGTCGTTTGGACGGCGCAGAAATCGCAAGAAGCGAACATTATCACGAAGGTTCGATTCCCCTTCAGACGCTTCGCGCGGACATCGATTACGGCTTTGCAGAAGCGCACACGACGTTCGGTATGATCGGCGTAAAATGCTGGATCTATAAGGGCGAAGTTATCAAGAGTGCTAAGAAGCCCGTTGTAGAAGGAGGCGAACAGTAATGTTAATTCCCAAGAGAGTAAAAAGACGTAGACAGCATCGCGGTACGATGAAAGGTAAGGCTACGAAGGGTAACGTAATCGCATACGGCGAATACGGCCTTGTATCCGAAGAACTTGGCTGGATCAAATCCAACCAAATCGAAGCAGCGCGTATCGCAATGACGAGATTCATTAAGCGTGGCGGTAAAGTATGGATCGACATCTTCCCCCACAAACCTATTACGAAGAAACCCGCTGAAACGCGTATGGGTTCTGGTAAAGGTTCGGTAGAATACTGGGTAGCAGTTGTTAAACCCGGCCGTGTAATGTTCGAAATGGCAGGCGTAAGCGAAGAAGTAGCAAGAGAAGCTATGCGTCTTGCAGCGCACAAGCTCCCTGTAAAGTGCAAGTTTGTTAAGAAAGAAGTCGTAGCGGCTGAACCCGAAACGGCAGAAGGCGGTGAACAATAATGAAAGCGAAAGAAGTTAAAGAAATGACGAGCGAAGAACTTGTTGCAAAGCTCGCTGAATTGAAGAGCGAACTGTTCAACCTTCGCTTCCGTTTGGCGTCCGGTCAGCTTGAAAATCCCGTTTCCATCAGAACCTGCAAGAGAGATATCGCTCGTGTAAACACGGAAATCCGTGCGAGAGAGCTCAAGGCGTAAATCGGAGGACAAGAATCATGGAAAGAAATTTGAGAAAAGAAAGAGTCGGTCTTGTTGTATCCGATAAGATGGATAAGACTGTCGTTGTGGAAATCACCGACAAGAGCAAGCACCCGCTTTATAAGAAGACCATTACGAAAACCAAGCGTCTTAAGGCGCATGACGAAGCAAATGAATGCGGCGTAGGCGACAAAGTAAGAATCGTCGAGACGAGAAAGCTCAGCAAGGACAAGAACTGGAGAGTTGCTGAAATCGTCGAAAAAGCTAAGTAATTATAAGGAGAGTTAAAAGTTATGATACAACCTCAATCGAGGCTCAAAGCAGCTGATAACAGCGGTGCAAAAGAGCTTATGTGTATTAGAGTATTAGGCGGCTCCTTCCGTAAGACAGGCAACATCGGCGACGTAATCGTAGCGTCCGTAAAGACGGCTACGCCCGGCGGCGCGGTTAAAAAAGGCGACGTTGTAAAGGCAGTCATCGTAAGAAGCGCAAAAGGCATTAGAAGAGCAGACGGTACGTTCGTTAGATTTGATGACAACGCAGCCGTAATTATCGATGCTCAGAAACAACCTAAAGGTACCCGTATCTTTGGGCCGATCGCGAGAGAATTGAGAGATAAGGACTACATGAAGATTATCTCCCTTGCTCCCGAAGTACTGTAATTGTAGAGGAGGATGAAACAATGAACGTAAAAGTAAATGATAACGTACTTGTAATTGCCGGTAAAGATAAAGGCGTACAGGGAAAAGTCCTTGCCACCTCCCCCAAAGCAAATACGGTAATCGTAGAAGGCGTAAACATTCAGAAAAAGCACCGTAAGGCTAGAAGAGCAAACGAACAAAGCACGATCGAATCGAATCCCGGTCCCATCGACGCTTCCAACGTTATGGTAGTTTGCCCTACCTGCGGTAAAGCAACGAGAGTGCATCACGCTGAGGTGGACGGCAAAAAAGTTCGCGTATGTAAGTGCGGTGGCGTGCTTGATAAGGCATATGCGAAGAAAGCTAGCAAAGTAGCAGCGGCAGCAGAAGAAGCTCCCAAGAAGAGAACGAGAAAGCGCGCAGCGAAAGCAACCGAAACCACGGAAAACAACTAACGAGGTAAGATAAGATGGCAGAAAAAGTATATAAAAGCAGAGTAAAAGAAAAGTACGACAAAGAAGTAGTACCTTATCTTATGAATAAATTCGGTTATAAGACCGTTATGCAATGCCCTAGACTCGTTAAGATTGTTATCAACACGGGTCTCGGCGACATCAAAGACAACGCGAAATCCATTCAAATGACGCAGAACGAAATCAAATTGATTTCCGGTCAGCAGCCTATTTTGACGAAGGCGAAGAAATCCGTTGCAAACTTCAAAGTAAGAGAAGGTCAAACGGTTGGTATTAAAGTAACCCTTCGTGGCGACAGAATGTACGATTTCTATGACAAGTTCGTATCCATCGCACTTCCCCGTCTTCGTGACTTTAGAGGTGTATCGGATAAGGCGTTTGACGGTCGTGGCAACTACTCGGTAGGTTTGAAGGAACAATTGATCTTCCCCGAAATCACGTATGATCAGGTAGAAAAGATCAGAGGTATGGACGTAGCAATCGTCACCACCGCAAACACCGACGAAGAGGCAAGAGAGCTTTTGAGAGCGCTCGGTATGCCTTTCAAGAAGTAAGGAGAAACGAACATGGCAAAGAAGTCAATGATAAATAAACAGCAAAAGACGCCTAAGTTCTCTACGAGAGCTTATACGAGATGCAGCATCTGCGGAAGACCTCACGCGGTTTTGAGAAAGTACGGTGTATGCCGTATTTGCTTCCGTAATCTTGCGTACAAGGGAGAAATTCCCGGCGTTAAGAAGTCGAGCTGGTAATAGGAGGTAAGAAAAATGACAGATCCTATCGCAGATATGCTTACAAGAATCAGAAACGCGATTACGGCAAAGAAGGAAAGCGTGGAAATCCCCGCATCCAACGAAAAGAAAGCCATTGCAGAAATTTTGCTTAACGAAGGTTGGGTAAAAGACGTTAAGATCGTTGAAGACGGTTACAACGGCAAGATCGCAATCACGCTTAAATACAATGACAAGAAATCGGTTATCAGCGGTTTGCAGAGAGTATCCAAGCCTGGCTTGCGTACGTATGCAGGCGTAGCTGATATGCCCAGAGTCCTTGGTGGTTTCGGTACGGTTATCCTTTCCACCAACAAGGGTATCATGACGGGTAAGAAGGCGAAAGCTGCTAACGTAGGCGGCGAAGTCCTCTGCTACGTTTGGTAATATAGGAGGTGCAAGCAATGTCTAAGAATGAGAAGAAAGCAGTATCGAGAATCGGTAAAATGCCCATTGCGCTTCCCGCAGGTGTAGAAGTTAAATTCGAAAACAGCGTAGTAACGGTAAAGGGCCCCAAAGGCACGTTGACGAGAGAAATCGTTGGCAATATCGGCGTTGAAGTAGAAGGCACTAACCTTGTTGTGAAGGCTTTGGACGACGAAGCTGCAACGAAGGCGAAGCATGGTCTTTACAGAGCACTTTTGAACGGCATGGTTACGGGTGTAACGGCAGGTTTCGAAAAGTTGCTTGAAGTAAAAGGTGTAGGTTGGAAAGTTGCGGTTCAGGGCAACAAACTTGTCATGAACGTAGGTTTCTCGCATCCCGTAGAATTTGTTGAACCCGCAGGCATCAAGTTTGAATGTCCTACGCAGACGGAAATTAAAGTTTCCGGTATCAGCAAAGAACAGGTCGGTCAGGTGGCAGCTAACATCAGAGCGGTCAGAGAACCCGAACCTTATCACGGATACGGTATTCGTTATAAAGGCGAAAACATCGAACGTAAAGAATCCGATAAAGGTAAGAAATAAGGAGCGTTAAAGTATGATTACTAAAATTGATAAAAATGCAGTCAGACAGAGACGCCATGCGCGTGTTAGAAAGACGGTCACCGGAACGGCTGAAACGCCCCGTATGAACGTATATAGAAGTCTCAATCACATCTACGTACAAATTATCGACGATAGAAAGGGTGATGCAAAGGGAGGCGTTACGCTTGCCGCTGCATCCACGATGGACAAAGCAGTAAAAGAAAAGATTGCTGGTATGAGCAAGACGGACGCTGCTAAGGTTGTCGGTGCAGTAGCTGCTGAAAGAGCAATGGCGAAAGGCGTTGAAGCAGTAGTATTCGACAGAGGCGGTTATCTTTACACGGGACGTGTAAAGGCAGTCGCAGACGGCGCGAGAGAAGCCGGACTTAAATTCTAAGGAGTGGGTACAATGGCAGACGAAAAAAGAGAAAGAAGACCTCAAAGAAGACAGGCCGAAGACGACGGACTTATTAAAAAGCTCATCGAAGTAAACCGTGTAACGAAGGTTGTTAAGGGTGGTAAGAACATGCGTTTCGCAGCTCTTGTTATCGTTGGCGACGGCAACGGCAAGATCGGTGTTGGCACAGGTAAAGCAAAAGAAGTTCCCGAAGCAATCGAAAAGGCAACTTTGAGAGCGAAAAAGAATATGGTTTCCGTGTCTATTGTAGACAACACCATTCCTCACCAGGTAGTAGGTCGTTTCGGCCGCGGTGCAGTTTTGATGATGCCCGCATCCGAAGGTACCGGTGTTATCGCGGGCGGTCCCGTTCGTGCGGTAATGGAAGCAGTTGGTATTAAGAACATCAGAACGAAATCTCACGGCAGCCAAAACCCCGGCAACTGCGTAAAAGCAGCTATCGAAGGTTTGAAAGAGTTGAAATCTGTTGAACAGGTTGCAGCGCTTCGCGGCAAGACCGTTGAAGAAATTTTGAGCTGAGGAAACGGAGGATAAAGACATGGCAAAAATCAGAGTAACGCTTGTAAAGAGCACGATCGGTCAAGTTGCATCGGTAAAAGGTACCGTTGCTGCGCTCGGTCTTAAGAAAATCCGTTCTTCCAAAGAACTTGAAGATACCCCCGCAATTCAGGGTATGATCACGAAGGTTAAGCACCTCGTCAAAGTAGAAAACATCTAAGGAGATTTATTATGAGAATAGATACTCTTAAACCCGCAGAAGGCGCAACCAAAGCACCTAAGAGACTTGGTCGCGGTATTGGTTCTGGCCTGGGTAAGACGTCCGGTAAAGGACACAAAGGTCAGTGGGCGCGTTCCGGCGGCGGTGTACGTCCCGGCTTCGAAGGCGGTCAGATGCCTATCGCGCGTCGTGTACCTAAGAGAGGTTTCAACCATAACAACAAGAAAGTGTATGTTATCGTTAACCTTGAAAACTTGAACAACGTTCCCGAAGGTACGGTTGTAGATTATGATTACGTACTTGCAAACGGGCTTGCGAAAGACGTTAAGAACAACAGCGGTTTGAAAGTGTTGGGCAGCGGCGAATTGAACGTTTCCCTCACGGTAAAAGCAGCTAAGTTCTCGGCAACGGCTAAAGCAGCTATCGAAGCAAAGGGCACGGCGGAGACCCTCTAACAGACGAAACGGTAAACACGGAAAGCTGTCTTTGGATGGTTTTCCGTAGTTTGCGTTATTTCTCCTCCGCGCGCAGATCGCTTAAAAAAGCGAAAACGCAATCATAAACCATTAGGAGAATAAAATGTTAACAACACTTATCAATGCTTTTAAGAATAAGGACATCAGAGTCAAAGTATATAAAATGCTTTTGTTGCTCTTGGTGTTCCGTATCGGCTGTTTCATTCCGGTTCCCGGTTTGATCAGATCCACTTTTGAAACAGCGATTACCGGCAACGATTTCCTTACGTTGATGAGCAGCATCACCGGTGGTGCATTGGCGCAGGGTACGTTGTTTGCTTTGGGTATCGGTCCTTACATCAACGCTTCGATTATCATGCAGCTTCTTTGTGTAGGTATTCCCGCGTTGGAAAGATTGTCTAAGTTGGGCGAAGAAGGCCGTAAGAAGATTTCGCAGTACACAAGATATGCGACGATCCTTCTTGCTGTTATTCAGTCCGTTGGTATTATCGTAAGTTTCGGTCAAAGTCAGAATGCAATCCAACTTTCTTTGTTTGGTAACTCTGCGTTCTTGGCTGGTTTGTTTATGACTATCGTTTACACGGCAGGTGCATTTATTGTAATGTGGTTGGGTGAAAGAATCACTGAACACGGTGTAGGCAACGGTCAATCCATGATCATTTTCACGGGTATTCTTGCTACGGCAGGCAATGCTATCGTTGCAAAATTTGGTCAAATTTCTACGGATACGGGTGCTATCTGGGAACTTATTGCGTTTGTACTTGTTACCGCAGTTATCTTCTTTGCAATCGTTTACGTAGACCTTTCTGAGAGAAAAGTACCTGTACAGTATGCTAAGCAGGTAAGAGGCAGAAAGATGTATGGCGGTCAGTCCTCGTCGATTCCCATCAGAATCAGCGGTGGCGGCGTAATGCCCCTCATCTTCTCGTTCTCGATTCTCAGCTTCCCTCAGATGTTGTCGAGTATGTTCTGGCCTGGTTCCGCGTTTGATACGTGGTGGACGAAGTGGATGTCCGCATCCGCTGCGGGTTGGGGCGCAGTAGTATATGCGCTGGTATTGTGTATTTTGATCTTTGCATTCTCGTTCTTCTATGCGCAGATGCAGTTCAATCCTGACGATATCGCAAGAAACATTCAGCAGAACGGTGGTTTCATCAACCACATTCGTCCCGGTAAAGCAACGGCTGCATATCTTAAAAAGATTTCCAACCGTATCACTTTATTCGGTGCAATCTACCTTTCTTTGGTAGCGTTCGTTCCTTCCGTTGCATTCGCGTGGGCTTCGCTTGACCTTGTCAACGTATTCTCTACGACGGGTATTTTGATTATCGTATCCGTTGCAATGGAATTTGAAAAGCAGCTTCAAGCGCAGATGATGATGAAAACCCATAAGGGTTTCTTGAAGTAAGAACATAGACTTCCGCGCTTCGCAAGAAGCGGAGCGTGGAAGTTTTTGAACGCAAAGCAGTCGACGTATTCATTCATAATATAGGAGTGAGTTTTATGAATATTATTTTACTCGGTGCTCCCGGAGCGGGAAAAGGTACACAAGCAACAAAGATTGCGGAAGGGTATCAATTGCCGCATATTTCTACGGGCGATATCTTTAGAGAACATATGAAGAATCAAACACCAATCGGCGTGCTTGCGAAATCGTATATCGACAAAGGACAGCTGGTGCCTGATGAGGTCACCTGCGAAATCGTGGAAGAACGTATTCACCGCGAAGATTGCAAAAACGGATATATGTTGGACGGATTTCCTCGTACTATTCCGCAAGCAGAAGCATTGAATAAAATGTCGAAAGTAGATTTGGTAATCAATATCGAAGTAGATTTCAATCTTTTGATGGAACGTTTGTGCGGTAGACGCGTATGTAAAGATTGCCGTGAAAGTTATCATATTTCTCGACTCAACGGTGAAACGAAGTGCGCGCGCTGCGGTGGCGAGTTGTATCAAAGAAAGGATGACAATCCCGAAACGGTCAAGAGTCGGTTGGCTGTATATCAAGTAGAAACAGCACCTTTGATTGAATATTACGAAAAACGCGGTTTGCTCTTCAACGTCGTTGGAAACACGACGCCCGAAGACGTATACGCTGAAGTGTCGAAAAAGCTCGACACAATGAAATAAAGTATGATTCACGTAAAAAGCGAAAAAGAAATAGAAAAGATCCGCGAATCTTGTAGGATCGTCCGCGATACGCTTCATTTCGTAGAGAAGAAAATTCATGCGGGAATGACGACGAAAGAGTTGGACGTTTTGATCGAACGATATATCCGTTCGGAAGGCGCGAATCCTTCTTGTTTGGGCTATGGCGGTTTTCCCGCGTCGGCTTGCATCTCCGTTAATGAAATGGTAGTGCATGGGATTCCCGACGATCGGATACTCCGTGAAGGCGATATTGTCAGCGTTGACATCGTAGCCGACAAAAACGGATATTTTGGCGATGCTTGCAGAACGTTTTGCATCGGTGAAGTAAAACCCGAGCTGAAACAACTTGTTAAAGTTACCGAAGAATGTTTCTTCAAAGCGGTGGAAGGTTTAAAAGCGGGCAGTACGCTTGGCGATATCGGTTTCAAAGTGCAACAGCACGCGGAATCACATGGCTATGGCGTTATTCGTTCGTACACTGGCCACGGCATCGGAAAAGAAATGCACGAAGATCCTGAAGTTCATAATTACGGAAAAGCGGGAACGGGAACGCGATTGAGAGCGGGAACAGTGTTGTGCATCGAGCCGATGATCTCGCAAGGCGATTGGCGTGTGCGCTTGTTGCCTGATGGCTGGGGCGCGGTGACGGTAGATAATAAACCTGCGGCGCATTATGAAAACACTTTGGTGGTGCGCGAGGACGGTGTTGAAATTCTTACCTTGTAAGAAAGCAACGCGAACAAAAAGTGAATGCGGCAAAGCGAGGGAAACCAAGCGAAGCCGACGGATAAAAAAATTCGGAGGAAATTTCTGTGTCCAAAGACGACGTAATCGAAGCGGAAGGCAAAGTAATCGAAGCGTTGCCGAATGCAACCTTCAAGGTACAGCTTTCTAATGGTCACATTATCACGGCGTATATTTCCGGTAAGCTCAGAATGAACTATATCAGAATCATTGAGGGCGATACGGTTAAGTTGGAAATGAGCCCGTACGATTTGACGAAAGGCAGAATCACGTGGCGTAGCAAGTCGTAATTGAGCGACGTAAAAGAGTTTAAATAACAAGGAGAAAATACAATGAAAGTTAGACCTTCTGTAAAACCTATGTGCGATAAGTGCAAAGTTATTAAAAGAAACGGCAGAGTAATGGTAATTTGCTCGAAGAGTAAGAGTCATAAACAAAGACAAGGCTAAAAAAAAGTATGTAAAAACGCTTGACAACCCTTGACAAGATATGGTAAAATATTACTATGCGGTAGTTTGGGGGATGTCGTGTTTTAGCGGCTTTGTCCTCAAAAATAATATGTCAATTAAGCTGAATTTCCGTAATTTTACGGAAACTCAGTTTTGTTGCGTTTAAGAATCGACGTCTTTTGGAAGGACAAGCGAGGCGACTCGGTAAAAAATTCGAAAAGGCGAACGAAAAACGCGAAAATAATACAATACGTTATACGAGGCATTTTCCACTGCCGAAGATAACGCATTCGTTGGCGATATATAAAAAAATAAAAAAAAGAAGAAAATTAAACGGAGGATAGAAATCAATGGCACGTATTGCCGGTGTAGATTTACCCAGAGAAAAAAGAGTTGAAATCGGTCTTACCTATATCTATGGTATCGGTTTGACGACTTCCAAAAAGATTCTCACGGAAACCGGAATCAATCCCGATACGAGAGTAAAAGATCTCGACGAGAATGACGTTTCCAAACTTAGAGAATATATCGATCACAATTTGAGAGTAGAAGGTGAACTTCGTAGTGAAGTATCCCTTAACATTAAGCGCCTTATGGAAATCGGCTGCTACAGAGGCATCCGTCACAGAAAGGGCTTGCCTGTACGCGGTCAGAGCACGAAGAGAAACGCACGTACGCGTAAAGGTCCTGCACGCGCAATTGCAGGTAAGAAGAAATAATTCGAGGAGGCGATAAAATAAAATGGCAGAAGTAAAAAAGAAAGTCGCTTCTCGTAAGCGTAAAGAGATTAAGAAAATCGACAAAGGTCAAGTTCACATTCAGTCCACGTTCAACAACACGATCGTAACGGTAACGGATATGAACGGTAACGCGATCGCTCAGTCCAGCGCAGGCGCGCTTGGCTACAAGGGCAGCAGAAAGGGCACGCCGTTTGCAGCACAGATGGCAGCGGAAACAGCAGCAAAAGTGGGCAAAGAACACGGTCTTCGCAGTGTTGAAGTGTACGTGAAGGGGCCCGGTGCAGGTAGAGAATCCGCAATCCGTGCGCTTTCCACTTGCGAATTGGAAATCACGTTGATTTCCGACGTATCCCCCATCCCCCACAACGGTTGCAGACCCCCGAAGCGTCGTAGAGTTTAATCAGGAGGCAATTAGAAAGTTATGGCAAGATATAGAGAAGCTAAATGTAAACTTTGCAGAAGAGAAGGTGCAAAGTTGTTCCTTAAAGGCGACAAATGCTATATGGAAAAATGCCCGTTCAACAAGCGTCCGGTTGCTCCCGGTCAGCACGGTGCAGACAGAAAGAAGGTATCCGAATATGGTTTGCAGCTTCGTGAAAAGCAAAAGACCAAGAGAATTTACGGCGTTCAGGAAGGCCAATTCCGTAAGTATTACGAAATGGCTGACCGTATGAAGGGCGTAACGGGTGAAAACATGCTTTCCTTGTTGGAAAGAAGACTTGACAACGTAGTATTCAGAATGGGCATTGCTCCTTCTAGAACGTTGGCTCGTCAGATCGTTAGCCACGCACACTTGATGGTAAACGGTAAGACGGTTACGATCCCCTCCTATATTGTAAAGGCAGGCGACGTAGTTGTTGTTAAGGAAAACAGAAAGGGCAACAAGTATTTTACGGAACTTAAAGAAACCAAAGCAAACAACAGCCTTGTTAAATGGGTTGAGTTTGACAGAGAAAAACTTGAAGGAAAGGTATTGGCTCTTCCTACCAGAGAAGATATCGACAGCCAGATTGCAGAGCATATGATTGTCGAATTGTACTCCAAATAATTGAAAAATATAAGGAGGTAACATAATGATCGAAATGGATATGCCCAAACTCGAAGTGCTTGAAAATGACGATTTCTATGCGAAGGTCGTTTGCGAGCCTTTGGAGAAAGGTTTCGGTCTTACTATAGGGAACTGCCTCAGAAGAATTCTTCTGTCGGCTTTACCTGGCGCTGCTGTGGAAGGTATTAAATTCCTTGACGGTAGTGTAAAACATGAGTTTTCCGCTGTAACGGGTATCAAAGAAGACGTTACGGAAATTATTCTCAATCTTAAAACGCTTGCAATCAAGACGAAGGTTATTGAAAAAGATTACGAAAAAGTTTTGCACATTTGCAAAGAAGGTCCTGCCGTTGTAACGGGTAAAGACCTCAATATTGATGCGGAAATTGAAGTAATCAATGCAGATCAATACATTTGCACGATCGACGAAGGTGCGAAGCTTGACGTTGAGTTGACCATCGGTAGAGGCAGAGGTTATAAACCTGCAAAGGAAAACAAGAAACCCGTGATCGATTATATTGCAATTGATTCTATCTATACGCCTGTTCAGAAAGTGAACTATACGGTTGAACCTACGCGCGTAGGTCAAGCGGTAGACTATGACAAGCTGACGTTGGAAGTATGGACGGATGGCACGTTCTCCGGTAAAGAAATTATTTCTTTGGCTGCAAGAATCATGAAAGAACATATCGGTTTGTTCGTTGGCTTAAGTGAAACGATCGCGGGTATGGAGAATATTCTTAACAAGACGGAAGACGACAAACAACAACAAATTCTCAAAATGGCGATTGAAGAGATGGATCTTTCCGTCCGTTCCTACAACTGCTTAAAGAGAGCAAACATTCATACAGTCGAAGACCTCACCAAGAAGACGGAAGACGATATGTTGAAGGTAAGAAACCTCGGCAGAAAGTCTTTGGAAGAAGTTATTCAGAAATTGGCGTCGTATGGTCTCGCATTAAAACAACAGGAGGATTAAAATTATGCCCAGAAAATTGGGAAGAACGTCCAAAGAAAGAAATGCCCTTTTGAGAAATCAGGCGTCCCAGCTTCTTTGGTATGGTAGAATTGAAACGACCGCAGCTAAAGCGAAAGAATTGAGATCTTACGTTGAAAAGCTCATCACGAAAGCGGTTAACACCTATGAAGATATCGTTGAATACGAAGTAACGACGAAAGACAGCAAGGGTAAAGAAGTTACCACGAAGGCTGTAAAAGACGGCCCTAAGAAATTGGCTGCTCGTCGTGCAATCATGGCTAAAACCTACGATTTGCAGGAAATCAAAGGTTTCAACGAAAAGAAGAGCGAATTCAAGGCTAGAACAGCTGACATTCAGCACCCCTTGATGCACAAACTTTTCAACGAGATCGCTCCCAAATACGCTCAACGTAAAGAAGAAACGAAGCAGGGTGGCGGTTACACCAGAATCCTTTACCTCGGCGAACGTCGTGGTGATGGCGCGGAATCCGCAATCATCGAATTGGTTTAATTCGTTAAGCGCATTTAACAAAAAGATATTCGTCCGTAGAATTTTCTACGGACGTTTTCTTTTATCTGTGAAAAATAAAAAATCTTTTCTTTATGAAAAGACTGCGATCAAGTATTTACAATTTACAAAAAATGTGTTATAATAAATAAGTAAACGCATACGTTTGCTAGTACAGTGAAAGAGGATAGAAAGATGCGCTCATTGAAAGAATTATATAGAATAGGGAAAGGCCCGTCGTCATCGCACACGATCGGACCGGAAAGGGCGTGTAAACTGTTTTTATCTGAAAATTCCAACGCTGATGCCTTTGTGGTTCGCTTGTATGATTCCTTGGCGAAAACGGGCGAAGGACATGGAACCCAGAAAGTAATTGCTGAAATTTTACCCAACGTAACGATTGAAAATGATGTAGTTACACAATGTCCGCATCCCAACACAATGGATTTCATCGCGTACATGGGTGGGGTGAAAATAGCAAATATGCGTGTTTACAGCGTCGGTGGGGGCGCAATTTTGGTGGAAGGTAGGCAAAATACGGAGGGTGCGGAGGTCTACTCCTTAAATAAGCTGTCCGATATTCGAGAATACTGCGAGAAGAAGAATATCCGTCTTTACGATTACGTATTTAAAAATGAAGGCGAGGAACTGAAAGATTACCTTACAGAAGTGTGGCAAACTATGAAAGCGGCGGTGGAACGTGGGGTTCATAGAACGGGGATTTTGCCCGGTGGATTGGACGTAGAGCGTCGCGCGGCGATATTATACCAAGGCGTAAAGCCCGACGAAAGTGCGGAAAATAAAGAAAACCGTTTGGTATGCGCCTATGCGTTTGCTGTAAGCGAGGAGAATGCATCAGGCGGTACGATTGTGACAGCGCCCACGTGCGGGGCTTGTGGCGTATTGCCTGCGGTCTTGAAATATTCGCAGGAGAGAAAAGGTTACACAGACGAACAAATCGTCAACGCGTTGGCAACAGCGGGGTTAATCGGCAATCTAATCAAGACAAACGCCTCGATTTCGGGCGCAGAGTGCGGTTGTCAAGCAGAGATCGGCAGTGCGTGCTGTATGGCAACGGCGGCCTTAGCAGAATTGCAAGGCTTGACCTTGGGACAAATTGAATACGGCGCAGAGGTGGCGATGGAGCATCATTTGGGCTTAACGTGCGATCCTATTTGCGGTTTAGTGCAGATTCCGTGCATTGAGAGAAATGCGGTTGCGGCGATGCGCGCAATTAATGCGGCATCCTTGGCGTACTTTTTGTCGGACAGTAGAAAAATTTCTTTTGATCTTGTCATAAAAACAATGTACGAAACGGGAAAAGATTTGCCCAAACCCTATCGTGAAACGGCGGAAGGTGGTTTAGCAAAACTATATAAAAAATAAAAATGGACAGGGCAGGTACGAGATGAAACGAAAAAAACGTATATTTCATCGCATACCTGCCGTCCTTATTTTTTGTGGAGAAAAGTATTAAAAAATTTCCAAAAAATTTATATAAAAAGGCAAAAAAACGCTTGACAAAAATCGTGAAATAGATTATTATATACAAGCACTTGTTTGATGAGCGCAAAATGTGGCCCAGTAGCTCAGTTGGTTAGAGCGCCAGCCTGTCACGCTGGAGGTCGACGGTTCGAGCCCGTTCTGGGTCGCCACAAACGCCTTGGTAGCTCAGTCGGTAGAGCAGCAGACTGAAAATCTGCCTGTCGGTGGTTCGATTCCGCCCCAAGGCACCAACTTGTTGGTAAAAGAAGCGCTTCCAAGACACTACACGCCGGTGTAGCTCAATTGGCAGAGCAGCTGATTTGTAATCAGCAGGTTGTGGGTTCGAGTCCAATCACCGGCTCCAATCAAAAATTGAATATGGGCAGATTCCAGAGCGGCCAAATGGATCAGACTGTAAATCTGACGTCTTCGACTTCGGTGGTTCGAATCCACCTCTGCCCACCATATGGATGATTAGCTCAGCTGGTAGAGCAACTGACTCTTAATCAGTGGGCCCAGGGTTCGAGTCCCTGATCGTCCACCAAGAATAACCTAAATGAATCCTTGAGGTTCGATTTAGGTTATTTTTTTATAGATTATCTGGATTGATTTAATATAGCAGTCAAACCAACTGAATATTTTTTGCAAGGGCATTTTATCTATATGGGATAATTAACATACTTGATAGATAAAATCTAAAGTGATATAATTTTTACAGTATAGAGAAAATCTTGGATTGATAGGATAAATACATACATAAAAAGAAAAAGAGAGAGCTCTTTATTGGTAAATCTTTCTAATGTTGCCAATTCTTAGTTATCAATATAAATACACTATTGGTAAAATTCCCCGAATAGTGTATATACATAGGTAAGAGTTTGATCTTATATTGACTCTTGTCTAAAACGGAGGCATGGCTCAGTTGGCTAGAGTGCTTTCTTGACATGTAAGGGGTTGAAGAAAAGATTTTGCTTTGCTAAAAATGCGGGAAAGCGGTGTAAAACGCTTGCTTTTTGCAAAAGTTAATGGTATAATAAGCATACTTAATAATAATGTTTAGTTATTGAGAGTGGGCAACCACTCTCAATATTGCTATAAAAGCATATACAAACGCAGGAGTAGTATGAAAACGAAGCCTATTGCGGAAATTAAAACGGCATTGCAGCCCATCGCGGCTGAACTGAATATCGAGATTGTGGAAATTGAGTTCAAACAAGGCAAAGAACCTGCTTTGACGGTGTATATCGACACCGAAACGGGCGTAGATTTGAACACGTGTGAGAAATTCCACCGCGCGATCGATCCCGTGTTGGACGAAGTCGATCCCACTTTTGGCGCGCCGTATACGCTCAACGTTTCCAGCCCTGGTTTGGATCGTCCCTTGAAAACAGACCGCGATTATCAAAAATGCATGGGGCTGAAAGTGGAAATCAAACTCTTTGCGCCGATGAAGGGTAAGAAATTTTTTGAGGCTACGCTCAAAGGCCACGATGAAAATTGCGTGTATTTGGAAGAAAAGGGTGAGGAATTCAAGCTGGAAAAAGCGAAGATTGCCAAGATTTGCCGCGCAATCGATTTTGACGGCTTGTTATAAACAGACACATAGAAAACTATATCAACATTAACAAAAAAATCATAAAGTAAATCACGAAAAATCAACAGGAGATTACGAAAATGGAAAACAAAGAGTTTTTTGCGGCGCTTACCGATTTGGTAAAGGAAAAGGGGATCAGCGAAGAAGCGTTTATCACGACGTTGGAAAACGCGCTTGCGTCTGCGTATAAAAAGCAGTTCGACGGTGGCGCGGAAGTTGCCGTTACCCTCGACGCGGAAAAGGGCACGATCGAATTTAAGGCTACCCGTTACGTTGTGGAAGAGGTAGAAGATAAAGATAAGGAAATTTCGTTGGAAGATGCGCAGGAACTCAATCCCGATTATAAGGTCGGAGATACCATTGTGAAAACGTTTATTCCTAAAGATTTCGGCCGTATCGCTGCGCAGACCGCTAAACAGGTTATTTTGCAAAAATTACACGAAGCGGAACGCGACAACACTTTCTCGGAATTCTCCGATAAAGAAGGCGAATTGATGGAAGGTTTGATCCGTAAAATCGACGATAAAAACGTGTACGTGGAACTCGGGGATAAGAAAATCGAAGGGGTTATGCCTCCGCAGGATCAAGTTTCCACCGAAAGATACAACGTCGGCGATCGCTTGAAAGTGTTCGTGAAACGCGTTAGAAACAGCGGTAAAAGCTCGCAAATCGTCGTTTCTCGTACGGCGCAGGGTTTGGTGAAGAAGTTATTTGAAGAACAAGTTCCCGAAATTGCGCAGGGTATCGTGGAAATTAAGGAAATTGCTCGTGAAGCGGGGCATCGTACTAAGATGGCAATCCTTTCCAATGATGCGCGCGTAGACGCTGTCGGTGCTTGCGTTGGTAACAGAGGCGCGAGAGTAAACGCTGTTGTCGAAGAGCTTGGTGGTGAAAAGATTGATATTATTCTTTGGAACGAAGATCCTTTGGCGTTCATTTATAAGGCATTGTCGCCTGCAACCGTTTTGTCGGTAACGGCAAGAGGAGAACGTAGCGCTATGGCAATCGTACCCGATGACAAGTTGTCGCTTGCAATCGGCCGCGACGGTCAAAACGCAAGATTGGCGGCTCGTTTGACGGGTTGGAAGATTGACGTGAAGAGCGCGTCCTCGCCCGAAGCTGCGGAAATTTTGGCGGCTATGGAAACGGAAATTAGCGAAGAAGGGAGCGAAGAATAATCCTTTCTGTGATAGATTTTGCGAGGCGGAGCAAATTCGCGGCGTAAAAAGGAGGCAATATGCCCAAGACAAAGAACATACCCGTGCGTATGTGTATCGCTTGTCGGGAAATGAAACCCAAAAACGAAATGCTGCGCGTGGTTAAAACCGCGGACGGTGAGATTTACGCCGATCCGACGGGAAAAGCGTCAGGTAGAGGCGCGTATATTTGCAACGCAACGGAATGTCGTGATAAACTTAGCTCTAAAAAGCTGTTACACAAGACGTTTTCCGCGAACGTTGCGCCTGAAGTGTATCAGGAAATCGAGGAGGATGCTCTTGGAAAAAAGTAAGATAGAAACTTACCTCGGTTTTTGTATACGATCGGGTCAAATGGTTTTTGGTATTGATAACATTGAAGCGAAACGCAAAGGAGTAAAACTGTTGATCTCGGACGGAGAACTCGGAAAAAATTCCTTTAAAGAGATACTGAAAGCGCAAGAAAAATTCGCTTGCCCGTTGCTAATGACGGAAAACGGAGTTTTGAGCGAATACGTACACCGTCCCGCGGTAAAAGCGGTGGCGATTTTAGACAACAATCTTGCTTCGGCGATCCTTGCAGTCGTCGATAGCGAGCCGCAATTTAAATTATATTCGGGAGGCAACAACTGAACCTATGGCAAAAAAATACGAAAATGTAGAAAAAGTTTTAGGATTATTGGATGATAAACAGCTTGGCGGTTTGCAAAAGCGTCTTTCTTCCACGGAAAAAAATCTTTCGGAGATTTTGAAAAAGCTGTCCGTATTAGAGACGGCAAAAGCAGAACGCGATGTTGCAGAAGCGGCGGCGCGCGCGGCGGAAGAAGCGGCAAAGGCGGTAGAAGAGGCTGAGAAAGCGGCGAAAGCTGAAGTTCCCGAAGTTAAGGAAGAACCGATTGCGGCGGTAGAAGAACAGGTGGAAGAAACGCCGAAAAAGAAAACGACGCGCAAAAAGGCGGAAGAAACGCCCGCGGCGGAAGCTGAAACTCCCGAAATCAAAGAAGAACCGAAAGCGGAAGAACCGAAAGCACCCGTAGAAGTGGAAACGGTCAAAGAAACGCCCAAGGTGGAAGAACCCACAGCTCCTGTTGCAACGGAAACGGTCAAGGAAGAGCCCAAAGCAGACGCAAGAACGTTTGTTCCCAAGACGGAAGCTCGTCCTACGACGCCCGCAGCACCTCGAGCTCCTAGATATTTTAGAAACGGTCAGGAACAGGGCGTATATGTTGCAAAGCCTGGCGTAGAAACGACGCCTTCTTCCAACTCGACGTTCCGACCCCGTCCTCAAGGGGATAGACCTGCTCGTCCGCAGGGGGATAGACCTTTTAACAATGCAAGACCTGCAAACGGTGGCGCAAACAATGCTCAAAGACCTGCTCGTCCCGTAAGTAGCGGCGCGGCTATGGCGGCTCCGATTACACCTACAAGAGATAGCAAATCTTTCTCTGCACCCGCAAAGAAAAAGACGTTTGAAAAGACGTACACAGAAAAGAAACCTTTGTCCAAGCGTACGCTTATCAAACAGCAGGGTATGACGGTGGAGGATTTCGACGAGGATAAGTCGGGATATAGAAAGGTTCGTTCACCTAAAAAACAAAAACGCCAGGAAATTCCTACGATCAAGATCGAACACGCAGTCGTTACGACACAGGAAATTCCTTTGAAAGTGCTTTCCGAAAAACTCGGTGTTTCCGCGGTGGAAATCACCAAGCGTTTGTTCAAAGAAGGCATCATGAAAGGAATCAACGATTCCATTGATTACGACAACGCAGCATTGATGGCGGCGGACATGGGTATCGATCTCGAATATAAACCCGAAAAGACAGCGGAAGAAGTGCTGATGGATACGACGGCGGTGGAAGATGAAAGCAAACTCATCACTCGTGCGCCCGTTGTAACGGTAATGGGTCACGTTGACCACGGTAAAACTTCCCTTTTGGACGCAATCCGTTCCACTTCCGTAACTAGCGGCGAAGCAGGCGGCATTACGCAGAGCATCGGTGCATATACGGTTACGGCGAAAGGCAAACAGATTACCTTTATTGATACGCCTGGTCACGCGGCATTCACGGCAATGCGTGCGCGTGGGGCGCAGGTAACGGACGTCGTTATCCTCGTAGTGGCGGCAGACGACGGTATCATGCCGCAAACGATCGAAGCAATCAACCACGCGAAAGCGGCAAACGTGCCCATCATTGTTGCGATGAACAAGATGGATAAACACGAAATCAATCCCGATCGCGTGAAGCAACAACTGATCGAACACGAACTTGTACCCGAAGAATGGGGCGGCGACACCATGATTGTGCCCGTTTCCGCAAAGACGGGTATGGGTATCGACGATTTGTTAGATTCCGTCAACCTCGTTGCAGAAATGCAGGAATTGAAAGCTAACCCCGATCGCCAAGCTCGCGGTACGATTATCGAAGCGAAATTGGATAAGGGTAAAGGTCCCGTTGCAAGCATTATCGTGCAGACGGGTACGCTGAAAACGGGCGACAATATCTTGTCGGGTACGACCATGGGTCGTGTTCGTGCGATGTTCGATGACAAGGGCAGAGCAGTGAAATCCGCAGGACCTTCCATGGCAGTTTCCATTCTCGGGTTCGAAGACGTACCCAACGCAGGCGACAGCATTATGGCAGTCGATCAGGCGCTTATGAAACAAGTGCAGGAAGAAAGAAAGAACCGCGAACGCGAAAGCATGATCAAGGAACAGAGCCGTGTTACGCTTGACGACGTATTCGCGCAAGTGGAAGAAGGCAAAATTAAAAACCTCAACCTTATTGTCAAAGGCGACGTGCAGGGTAGCGTAGAGGCTGTGAAGCAATCCCTTGAAAAATTGTCCAACGAAGAAGTGCGCGTGAAGGTAATTCATTCGGGTGCAGGTGCGATTAATGAAGGCGACGTTATGCTTGCGGACAGCGCAAATGCAATTATTATCGGTTTCAACGTTCGTCCCGACACAAAGGCGAAGAAGATTGCGGAAAGTTCCAAAGTAGATGTTAGAAGTTATCGTATCATCTACGAGCTTTTGGACGATATGGAAGCGGCACTTAAGGGTATGCTTGCTCCGAAACTTAAAGAAGTGCTTACGGGTAAATGCGAAGTTCGTCAAACGTTTAATATCACGGGTGTTGGCACGATTGCAGGTTGCTACGTTATCGACGGTAAGATTGTTCGCGGCGGTAAACTTCGTATCTATCGTGAAGATATTATGATTTGCGAAGGCGGCGTGAAGCAGTTGAAGAGATTTAAGGACGATGTAAAAGAAGTCAACTACGGCTACGAATGCGGTTGTGCGATTGATGGATTTAACGAAATCCGCGTTGGTGATATCATCGAATGTTACGTAACGGAGGAGATCAAGAAATAATGAAGGTTTCCAGAACGTCGAGATTAAACGGTGAATACCAAAAGGAAGTCAGCGAGATTATTCGTCGCTTGAAAGATAAAGATCCCAACGTGAAAGGATTAATTTCCGTTACGGAAGCGGACGTTGCTCCCGATTTGAAATCTGCGTATATTTACGTCAGCATTTACGGGAAAGGGGAGGAAGAAACGTTACGTACGTTTTCCGCTTTGCAGGAGAACGCAGGTTTTATCCGTCACGAGTTGGCGCAGGTAATGCACACGAGAACGGTGCCTACGCTCACGTTCCGTATGGATCGCAGTATGGTTTACGGCGCGAAAATGGATGAATTGTTTAAGAAAATCACCTATTCGACCACGCCCGACGAACCTCAGGACGAAGAATAACCAATAAACGTCAAGGGGCGAAAACGTTCCTTGGCGTTTTGTTAATAGAGTGAGGGAGTATCAAATGGAATACACTTTGGAACAAATAGCAAATAGAATAAAACAAGCGAAAAGCGTTTTGATTATGACGCATATGCGGCCCGATGGCGACGCTTTCGGTTGTGCGTTGGCGCTTTCAAAGGCGTTGGATTTTTTCAAAACCCCCAACCAGGTATGCGTTGAATCGGATATTCCGTCAAATTTGACCTTTATCGAGGGAATACAAACCGTCCAAAAACAGCCGACATTTGCGTACGATTTGTTGGTTACTCTTGATTGTAGCGATGAACAGCGTTTGGGTGCGCTTTTCGACGAGTTTTCAATGGCAAAACGTAAGAAAATCGATACAATAAACGTTGATCACCACGTGTCAAACACTCGTTACGCAAAATACAATTACGTGCGCGAATGTGCGGCGAATTGTATGAACGTAGCCGCGCTCATCGAGTACATGGGTACTCCGTTTGATAAAAAAACGGCAGAATATCTCATGATTGGTTTGTTGACGGATTCGGGGAATTTCTCTCACGATGACGTGACGGAAGAAACGTTGCTTCTCGCGGCGAAATTAGTGAAGACGGGGGTAGATATTCGCTATTATAATTACAACCTTTTCAAAAAACAGCCCAAGGCGCGCGCGGCGTTGTTTGGAAGGACGATGAGTGGTATTCGGTATTATCATGACAATCGTTTTGGGGTGATTGTGGTGACGAAAGCGGCGATGGAAGAATGTGGCGCGGATCACGGCATGACGGAAGGTTTTGTGGATTTTCCGCTCAACGTGGATACAGTGGAAGTGGCGGCGTCTTTGTTAGAAGTAAAGAAAGGGCAGTATAAAATTTCCCTGCGATCAAAAACATATGCCGACGTGAACAAAATTGCAGGTGTGTACGGTGGCGGCGGTCACGTCCGCGCGGCAGGCTGTATGCTGTTTGGCGACGTGGAAGACATCTTGGATAGACTTTCTTACACGGTGTCGCAATATCTCGAATAATCGCGAATAAAATCAATTCTTTTGCCGAAGAAAAAACGGCGAGGGGGTTGATTTTTTTTGCGTTTTCGTGTATAATAGAGTTGGTAAAAAAGAGAGGAAAGTTCGCGGCAAAATTGTTGACTGTCGGACGAAAAAAAATATGGCAAAGACTAAAAAATTAGAAGAAATACTTTCCGTCAGCGGTGAAGCGGCGAAGATTGTTTCCTATGCGGATTATTTTTCGCGCCGTCCCTTGTTCTCGTCGTTGCAAATCAAAAACACGGGAGAGGAAGCGGTCAATGATTTGATTTTGTCCGTAACCAACGAAAACGCAATGTTGATTCCTTGCGAAAAATCGTTGGAGGAAATTCCGTATGAAAGTGTCGTGGAAGTGGATTTGGGGAATATCTTATCTCCCCACTTTTTCGCTGGGTTGGAAGACGTTCGGGAAGAAAAAATTGAGGTCGTTTTAAAGACGGAAAAACGCGTTGTTGCCAAGCTGGAACAGACGATAAAAGTGCTGCCATTTGATTTTTGGCAGGGCATGGAAGGTGACGCGGAACAGTTGGCTGCGTTTGTACGCCCGAAACTCGGTGACTGCGCGCGCTTGCATTCGGAAGTGGAATCACAATTAAAAAAATGGAACGTTTCCTGCGAACTTGGTAGTTATATCGGAAACGATAAAAACGCTGTTCGCAGAATTATAGCGGCTTTGTATGCGGCAATTCGCCGTTTCGCTGTTTTGCAAAAACCTTGTGATATCACCAAACCCGTCGAGGCAGGCGCAGGTGTCAAGATTTTAACAGAAAGAAAGGCAACAAATTTGGAAATGGGCTTATTCGTATGCGCTTGTTTGGAAAGCCTCGGGTTACATTCCGTACTCATTTTAGGGGAACAGGAAATCGGTTGCGGTGTGTGGCTGTACGATAGCTGTTTTATCGATACCGTGTCCGACGACACGCAGCGTTTGGGCGCATATATCTCGGACGGAATCAACAACCTTAGCTGTTTTGATGTTGCCGATTTGTTTTCGGATAAAAATTCGGCGTATTCCACGTCGGAATCCCATTTCAAACAAAAATTAGAGGCGGGGAATATATACGATCGCTACGTAGATATCCAACGTTGTCGAATTTCTCATATTTTGCCCCTGCCTTTGCGCGCGCGCAATTTAAAGGGCTATGAGATTTTATCCGAAGAAGATATGTCTTTGGACGCAGCGCCCACCGATTTAAAAAACACGCAAAAACTCAGCTTAGACAACGAACAGACGAAGGACAAACAATGGGAACGCCGTTTGCTTGATTTGTCTATGAAAAATACTTTGCTCAATTTCTCGCCCACGAAATCGGTGACGCATTTGTTGAGCGTTGGCGTGGACAACGTTATGGACGTGTTGACGGAAAGAGGAGAGATGAACCTCGCCGCCGCAACCACCGACGTGTTGGAAATTGTCAAAAAGGGCGAGCATTTTGGGGTAAGCTCCAAAGTTAAAGGTATGCGTGAACTCATTGAATTAGAGAATAATTCGGGGTTATTCCGTACCTATTCAGACGATAAAACTTTAAACGAAACGATCACGAGGCTCATTAAGAAAAACAAAGAGGCGGACGAGGAATCGGGCACGAAAATTTTGTATCTTGCCATGGGCTTTATGAAATGGTATTCCCGCGAGGACGGAGCGGAAAAATACGCACCACTCGTATTACAGCCCATTCAACTGAAAAAGAGCAAAGGCGGCAACGGGTACGCGATGGTGTTGTCTGACGAAGAACCGTCCGTCAACTCGACGTTACTTGAATTTTTAAAGCAAGAATTTAATATCGATATTCGTGGTTTAGACGGAGCAGGCGCGATACAGGGCTTGAAAATTTCGGCTGTTCTTGCCATGATCCGCGCGGAAATCGTGCGTATGCGTAACTGGGAAGTTTACGACGACGCATATATTGCGGCGTTCTCGTTTGCACGCTATCAAATGTGGAATGATTTACGCCAAAACATCGGCGAATTTTCCAAGAATAAGATTATTGAAGCGTTGTTAAACAATTCTGTCCTTGTTGGTGGCGGCGTGGACGAGATTCCCAAAGAGGATGAGGCGAAACCCGAAACGACGTTGACGCCTTTGCCTGCCGACGCGTCGCAATGGGCGGCGATTGCGCTTTCGCAAACGGGCAAGAGTTTTGTTTTGCACGGTCCCCCTGGGACGGGTAAATCACAAACGATTACCAACATGATCGCCAACGCCTTGAACGATGGGAAACGAGTGCTGTTCGTTGCGGAAAAACAAGCGGCGTTGTCCGTAGTTAAAAAGAGATTGGACGGGATCGGCTTGGGGGAATTTTGTTTGGAATTGCACTCCAACAAAACGAACAAATCGGACGTTTTGCAAAAATTAACGACGACGCTTTCGCTTGCCGAAGCGCAAGAAAACGTCAGCTTATCCGAAAAATCGGCGGCGATCACAAAACTTCGCGAGGACTTGTCAGAACCTTTAAACGCATTGCATAAAAAACGTAGGCTGGGTGTTTCCATATACGAAGCGATGCTCGTTTGTCTGAAAAATAAAAACGCGCCCGATATTATGAATATCGAAAGCACGTTTTACGATGGCTTGACGAAGGAAAAGATCGACGCGTACGAACAAATGATGACGCAGGCGGCGGCAACGGCCAAAGAATGCGGCGGCGTTCACAATTCGCCTTTCTCCAACGTCAATCTCACCGAATACGATTTGCAAACGCGCGATTCGCTGTATTGCTCGTCCGAGGTGGTGATTGCAGAAATTAAGCATTTAAAGAATTATATTGCGTTGTTCTTGGATTTGTACCGTCAAAAGATCAGCACGTTGACGAGAAAGAAACTGGAAACGCTGTACGAAATCGCAAAAATCCTCGACAGCGGTTCGCTCAATCGGTATTTCAAAGAAGACGAGCAGGAATTTTACGCGTTCTTCAATGCCAACAAACGCCTTGATATTTGTATGCAAAAATATTTCGCAAGCTATAAAAAACTTGTGGATATTTCCAAGGAATACAAGGAACTTGGCAAATGGTTAGAGGACGGCAGGAGCGATTACGAGAAACATAAAGTCGTTAAAGGCATTGTAAAAAAACTTAGTAAAGTGGCGCTTGTGCCGCCTACGCGCGAGGAAGCGTTGCAGCATTTGGAAATGGTTTGCGAAATTTACGAGGCGATGGAGCGTATTCGTACTAACACCAAACTTTCGCAATATTTTACGTTTGCATTCGGCAGAGTGGATTATTTTAATGCGCGCAAAAATTTCTTGAAGGATTTGTATAAACTGCACGATATGTGCGCGACAGTGTTCATGGATTACAATCCCGACAGTTTCAACAGTATGTGTATTCGTGCGGCAAGCGGGTATTCCGCGCCTGTATTACAGGGCTTGATGCGTTCGGTGGATAGTTTCCGCGTTGCGGAAAACAGTTTCTTGAACGTGATGAAAGCGGATAGAAAGAAGATTGCCGAAGAGGAAATTCTTGATTCGTACACAGCGAAAGCGGGTGCATTGATTGAAAATATCGATATGCTTGCAAACTGGTGTATGTATAAAAAGACCGCGAAAGCGCTGGACGAAGCGGGCTTGACTTTCATTACCGATGCTTTGGAAAACGGTTCCGTGACGAGTGAAAACATCATCGATAGCTTTGAAAAGAACGTATATAAAAACTTCTTGCAAACAAATATTCCTCTCGATCCCATACTTGCGAGATTTTCAGCGGCGGTTTGCGAAGAAAAATCGGAAAGCTTGCGTCTTACGATGGAAGAATTTTCTAAGCTCACTAAAGAGGCGGTGCGTGCTAAGCTCATTTCCCGTTTGCCAACGGCGGAAACGGAGGGAGCGTTGAGTTTGGAACTTGCCAACTTCCAACGCTATGCCAAGGCGAATTTGCGAGGTATGGGGCTTAGGAAATTGTTTGAGGAAATTCCCGAACTCATCAAGACGGCTGCGCCGTGTATGTTGATGAGCCCGATTACCGTTTCGCAGTATTTGAAAGCGGAAAACGGTTTATTCGACATGGTTATTTTCGACGAAGCGTCGCAAATCCCGACGGCTGAGGCGATTTGTACGTTGGCACGCGGTAAATCCGCGATCGTTGTCGGCGACCCCAAACAGTTGCCCCCGACGACATTCTTCAACGCCAATTACGTGGACGAAGACAACCTCGAAAACGAGGATATGGAGAGCGTTTTGGACGATTGCCTTGCAATCAATATGCCTCAAAGACACCTTACTTGGCATTATAGAAGTAAGCACGAAAGTCTTATCGCGTTCTCGAATATTATGTATTATGAAAACAGACTTTGCACCTTCCCTTCGCCTGATGCGCTTAGCAGTAAGGTCAATTTCATGTTGGTGGAAGACGGTGTGTACGATCGCGGGTTCAGCAAGAAGAACAAAGTGGAAGGGGACGCTCTTGTGGCGGAAGTATTGCGCCGTTTGAACGATCCTACGCTGAAAAAGCAGAGTATGGGTATCGTTACGTTTAGTAACGTGCAAAAGGATTATATTGAAAGAAAACTGTCTGCAGCGATTGTGGAAAAGCGTTTGGAAAGCGTAGCGTACGACAGAGAAGAACCGTTGTTTGTGAAAAACCTTGAAAACGTGCAAGGGGACGAACGCGACATCATTTTGTTCTCCGTTTGCTATGGGCCTGATAGAACGGGTAGAATTTCTCTTAACTTCGGGCCTTTAAACCAAGCGGGCGGTTGGCGCAGACTCAACGTTGCCGTTTCGCGTGCGAGAGAAGAAATGGTGGTGTTCTCGTCCATGACAGGCGGCATGATAGATCTTTCCAAGACGAATTCTCGCGGTGTAGCGGGCTTGAAAGCGTTCTTGGATTTCGCGCAAAAGGGTAGAACGAACCTTGCAATTTCGTCTAACAACCTCGTGACGAAGAAAGCAGGACTTGGAAAATATATTGCGGAAGAGCTGGCATCGTACGGCTACGAATGTCGTTACGACGTGGGCGTGTCTGGGTTCAAGATCGACGTTGCGGTGCTTGATCCCAAGAATAAACACCGTTTCATTTTGGCAATCATGTGTGATACGCCGAATAAATTCTCGTTGAAAGATAGAAACGTATTGCAAATTCAAACGCTCAAACGTAACAACTGGAACGTATTGCGATTGTTTGCCGTCAATTATTACAACAATCCCAAACGTGAAATTAAGAAGATAAAAGATCTTCTCGATAAGCTGACGGGTGCGGATAAGAAGGGCGGTGCGGAGCTCAACCGTAGCAAGAAGACGTATAAGGCGGCGGCTTTGGAAACGAGATACGAAAATGCTACGTACGTGACGTCGGGTGAAAACGATAAGGAAATCATCAATCGCTTGAAGACGATTGTGGCGGCGGAAGAGCCGATTTCCTTTGAATTCTTAACGCGTAGATGTTTGGCGAGTTTAGGAATTTTGAAATACGGCTCAAAAGTCGAAAGTCGTATGCAGGCACTTGTTGCGCTTTGCGGGTTTAAATACGAACGGATTTTGGGGTATGAATTTTACCGCAAGAACGATAAAGCGGCGGCGTTTGATAAATACCGTGTAGAAACGGGCGAACTGTTGCGTAAGAATGAATGTGATTTTACTCCGTATGAGATTATCGCCATCGTGCGCGGTGCTTTGGAAGATAAAGTGGCGTTGTATATGGACGAAATCCAAACGATTGTAGCGTCCGTATTGCGTGTTTCCCGTCCTTCGGACAAATTTATCTCCTACGTCAACGATTGCGTATCGCTTGGCGAAGATAAGGGGATGTTCGTGCGCTCGGTGTCCGACAGAGTGTCGTTGGCATAAAATAGTATGAAAAACGAAAGAGAAAATGCTGTGAAGAATACGACGGCGGATAAATTGTTTAATTTCCGCCCTGTGTTTTTCACGGCAATTTTTCTTTGTTTAGGTGTGGTATTCGCGTACATGGGTATTGCTTACGACCTTTCTAAGTTGTGGTTGCTTGTGTGGATACCGCTTTTTGTTGCGATTGTTTTTATATGTAGAAAGCGAGTGGGAACAATCAAAGTAGTATTGGCAACAACGCTGCTTCTCGTTAGCTTTTTTGTAGGATTTACAGGTTTTTCTTTAAAAATCGATGCCTTTCAAACGTGTAATCGGTATTCTACGGAAACAACAGTTGTGGGGAAGGTGGTAGAAAAGCAGGAATATGCGTACACGACAAAGCTGGTTTTATCAAATGTATATATAGGCGAAAATTATGAAAATAGTAAACTCGTCGCGTACCTGCCTGCCTCATTTTGCGAAAACGTACAACTTTCCAACGAGGTTTTGTTGCAAGGCTTTGTACAAACGGACGTTTCTTTATTTAATGAATATGGTTTTCGCGCGTATGCCATTGGGGATGATATCCGTTTTTCGTTGACGAATGCGACCGCTTGCGTGGTAACGGGCGATACGTTCGATTTATTTTTAGATATTCGCAACCGAGTGGAAGAGGTTGTGTACGCGGGCATGGATGAAACGTCGGCTGCGGTGACGATGGCACTTTTGGCAGGCGACGATACGGGGATAGAACAAGGTTTATTGGAGAACGTTCGCCACGGTGGTATCGCACATATTTTTGCGGTATCGGGCTTGCACGTCGGCGCACTGTTTGCTTTTTGTTTGGTGCTACTTCATAAAACACCGTTGCAAAGGTTAAAAGCCGTATTCAAATGGCTGGTTTTGGCGATTCTTTTGTTCTTCTACGCAGGTGTTTGCGGTTTCTCAGCATCGGTGTTACGAGCGGCGATTATATGCTTAATCGCGTACACGGGTAGGTTGTTGCTCGTCGAAAACGATTTTTTACAATCCCTTGGTGCGGCGGCAACTATACTCTTGATCGCATCTCCCACCGCTCTCTTTGAAATTGGTTTTCAGCTTTCCTTTTCGGCTTGTTTAGGACTTGCGTTATTGTCTCGACCGATTACAATTGTATGCAACCGTTTTTGCGTATTCGTACAAAAACCTTTTGAACGGTTTCAGCCACCGAAATTCGACGACGATACTTCGCCACCGAGTATTTTGGAACGAATCCGCCGTGCTGTCGTTTCCTTTTTATCCGTAACGATAGCGGCGCAAATCGCTACCGCGCCCATTTGTTTGCAAGCGTTTGGATATTTATCGGGCTGGTCGCTACTCTTAAACTGTGTATTCGTACCCTTTGTCAGCGCGATATTTTCCATATTGTTGTTGTTTGTGACGGTGGCGTGTATCTTGCCGACATTGTTCGCATCTATTGTGTTATATCTACCATCTATCGTATGGTCGGCGGCTTTGCTGGTGTTTGAAACGGTTGATTTTTCCACTTTTGCAATTACGGGAGTATATCTTTCGGGCGGTGCTAGCATATGCTATTACGGGGGATTTCTATTTTTGACGGACAAATGGAATATTTCCCGTGATTATAAACACTTGCTTTCAATGTTGTGTTTTATTGCGTTTGCGGCAACCGTGGTCGCGTTGAACGTGTAAATTTGGTGTAAAACACGAAAAAATATACAAAATATCCTGGTTACAAAAGAAACACTGTGGAATAATTTCTTGCATTTTTCGCGTATATATGTTATAATATAGCGTGACAACATTCAAAATGGGGGGCGTGAACATTGAAATACGTAGAATTTAAAAAATTTACGGACGAAAACGGCGCGCAACCCATCTATCTTTTTGAAGGGGAAGAAGTCTATTTTCGTGAAAAAGGCGAAGGGATGATTAAGGCTCGTTTTTTACAAGAACCGACGCTGGATTACGCTGCCTTTGACGGGAGTACACTCAAAGGCGAGAAGATGAAAGCCCTTTTGGACGCGGTTAACTGTTTCCCGTTTGTCAGCGAAAAGCGAGTGGTGAAAGTAACGGATTTTTATCCTACCGAAAAAGAGTATGAGACGTATTTAAAACCCTTGTTTGAGAATCCACCGCGAGATGGGATTTTGTTGATTTTAAATGGTGGTAAGGGCAAGGCAGGTACGGCGGTATTGCAAAAAAAACCCAACGTCACGTACGTCGATTGTGGCAGGTCGGACGAGGAAACCATTAAAAAATGGATATACCTCACTTGCAAAAAAGAGGGCGTGTACGCCGATGGGATCACGTGCGGAAAACTTGCATCCTATTGCGTGTTTGATATGTCAAGAATTTCCAAAGAAACGGAAAAATTGCTGGCGTATTGCATTGCCGCGGGACAAAATCGTATTACGGATGAAATCGTAGATGGTTTGGTGTATCCTGACTCCGAATATAAGATTTACGAACTCGCAAATGCGTTGGCAAGAAAAAATTATTCTACGTATATGAAAGTGCTCAACGATCTATCCACGCGTGGTTATAACGAAACGTCGCTTTTGTCTTCGCTTGCGTCCTATTTTAAAGGTCTCTACGACGTGTCTTTCACAAAAGGTAGCGATCGGGAAGTCGCGGTGGCACTTGGGTTAAAGGAATATGCTGTGAAGAAAAATCGCGAACAAGCCGCGAAGTTTTTCAAGGAAGAATTGCTTGATTTGTACGACGAGGTTTACGGTGCGATCAGCGGTATCAAATGCGGTGAACTCACCCCGTCCTCAGCGTTGAAGGCGGTTACGGCGAAATTATTTTTTCAAAGCTGAACACTAAAACGTGAAGAAATTTAGGGTGATTTTTTGATTTAGGTTATTTTCGAGAAATTTTTATATACTAACATTAGCACAAGAGCTTCGTTTTTGAATGCAAAAAACGAATGTTGGAGGAAACTATGGGAATAAAACTTTTGACAAGCGGAAACAATTTGTTGCGGTTATGGGAAGGCGCGCAAAACTTTTTTAATGACTTCCAAGTGATGTACGCAATAGAGATATTATTGTTTTTTGCTATGATCTACTTTGTATCGAAGGTATTGCGTGAAAACGATGCAACCAAATTGATGTTTTTATATTGGACGTTGATTTTGCTTGGCGTTGGGATGAACGTGTTTGATTCCGAATTGATGACGAAAGGATTTTTCCTCTTCTACGTCTTGTTGATTTCGGCGTTTATGCTCGTGCTGTTCAACGTGGAAGTAAAAAAGAGCCTTTGGGACGTACACAAATCCAAAGAACCTTCGGAAAAAATTCAGGGCGGCGGCGCGGAAGTGCGTTCGCAAGCGGATACCGAACGTTGTATTATGAATATCATCAAGGCGTTGCAAAATATGTCGAAAAATAACGTAGGAGCGCTGATTGTATTGTCCAAAGGCAGCTTGCCCAAACAAGTGTTACAAAGCGGCGTTACGATCGACGCGGAAATCTCCACGCAGCTCATTGAAGGGATATTTTTCCCGAAAGCGCCTTTGCATGACGGGGCGATGGTAATTCATGGGCATAAAATTCAAGCGGCGGGCTGTTTTTTGCCTTTGACACAAAAAACGAGCTATCCAAAGGAATTCGGTACTCGTCACCGTGCGGGGATCGGTATTACGGAGGTCGCTAACGTGGTTTCGTTGGTGGTATCGGAAGAAACGGGTATTATTTCCATTGTCAAGCAGGGTAACGTGACTCGTTATGCTGATTATGATATGTTGGTGGATGCATTGAAGGATTATTACTGGCAGGAAATGCCTTTGACGGATAAAAGAACGATCATTAGAAAATAAGGAGGGTGAGTTATGAAATTTGCAAGATTTTTAAAAGAAGTATTCATTTCAAGATTTTGGATCAAAGCGATTTCATTGTTGCTTGCCATTCTCGTCGTTGTTTTGCTGAACGTATGAGATCACAGGTTGACGAGAAAATCTAAGGAGATTTTATGGAACGCAAAGTATGTAAATTTGGCGGTACGTCCATGGCGGACGGAAACGTCATACTTCGGGCAGCGCAGATTGTACGCGCGGAGGACTCGCGTCGGTACGTAGTCGTTTCCGCGCCTGGAAAACGTTTTAGCGGTGATATCAAAGTGACTGATCTTTTGTATCAATGTTCGGATGAATTTGAAAGTGGGGATATTTCCGCATTTGAAAAAACGTTTGAAAAGATCTGTACTCGTTTTTTGAATATTGAGTCGGAAATCGGCAAAGACCTTGGTATCAAAGCAGGTTTGGAGAAGACGAAAGAGGAAATTTTACAAGGCGCGGGCAGGGATTACTGCGCGTCGCGCGGTGAGTATTTTGCTGCGAAAATTATGGCGGCAGTGTTGGACGTTCCGTTTGTGGATGCAACGGAATTTATCCGTTTTACGGAGAATGGTACGCTATCCGAAGAAACCTTTGTTTTGGGTGAAAAAGTATTAAAACAATACGCTCGTGCTGTGATTCCTGGTTTTTACGGCTTGGGCGCAGATGGAAAAGTGAAAACGTTTTCCCGTGGTGGCGGCGATATTTCAGGTTCGATCGTTGCGCGTTCGGTGATGGCAAGTTTGTATGAAAATTGGACGGACGTCAGCGGTTTTTACGCGTGCGATCCTCGCATTGTCAGTTCCCCGAAATGCATGAAAGAAATTTCTTATCAAGAACTTCGTGAGCTTTCGTATATGGGCGCAAACGTTTTGCATAGCGAATCTATTTTTCCCGTCCGCAGTGCCGGGATTCCCATTCGTATTTGCAACACGTTCCGTCCCGAAGATGCAGGTACGTACATAGTCCGTTTTAATCAACGTAAATTGGGTGAAGAGATTGTAACAGGCGTAGCGGGAAAAAAAGGCTTCACGTCTATTACGATTGAAAAATCGCTTATGAACGCGGAAATCGGCTTTGTGCAAAAGGTACTTGCTGTGACAGGTAAACACGGTATCTCTTTTGAACATTTGCCTTCGGGGATTGATACCATGTCCTTGGTGATCGACAACGAGCAGTTAAAAGACGGCGTTTTGCCTACGTTGATTGCTGAGATCGAAGAAGCGGTGAAACCCGATAGAATTTACGCGCATGAAAACATTGCGTTGGTGGCGACGGTAGGACATAATATGAAAAATAGCGTTGGAACGTCCGCGCGGTTATTTAAAGCGCTTTCCGAGGCGGGCATTAACGTCAATATGATCGATTTGGGTTCAAGTGGGTTGAACATTATCGTTGGTGTGGAAAACGAAGATTGCGTGGATTGCATTCGTGCGATTTACAATGAGTTTTTTCATTAAAGAATGTTTAAAGGAAGAGGTTATCGCCTCTTCTTTTTTTTGCTATACAAAAAAGGCAACGGAGAAATCCGTTGCCGATATTTTTTACAAGCGTGACATTAAAATAATCCAAATACTTTGCTGAATGAAATAATAGAAAGCAGACCCACGATTACGCCAAAGAGTTGTATTTTTCGAGGTTTCTCTTTAAACAGCCACCAACCTGCAAAGAAGGAAAGAATTACCATGCCGCCGTTGTAGATGGGGGCGAATAACGCCGCAGGCAATACGCCTGAAAGATATATGTTCATTCGGTTATATATACAACTGACCAAACCGCAGCCTAGTGCCGTCCATAAAATCGGCTTCCACGCAGACATGGGTGTGCCCTTTTGTGCTTTTTCTTTATGTTTTTTCTTGGTAATAAGAAATAAAAGGAGCAGTAAAATACTTGCGAGTACAGCGGCGAAAATCATCATTTCATTCGTATGCGCCGCGGCCACGTATTGATGAAGGCGGAAAATGATCCCTACTGCGCCCGAAAATAGGAAGTAAAAAACAGAATATATTTTCCAAGGAAGAGAGAGTTTGCTTTTGAGATTTTTTTCACTGTTTCCCCCACCCGTGTACGTGATCATTAGCACACAGACGAACATTAAGGCGATGCCGAGAAGATCAAAAAGGCCCAAAGTTTCTTTCCAATACGTAGCGTTAAATATTGCCGTGAGAATAAAGGAAGCACAGCCAACGAGAGAGGTTAAGGAGATTGGCCCTGTTGCCATTGCCATTGTTTTGAAAAAGATAAAGCCTGATAAAGTTAGGCTGTACACAAGGGCATATATCCATGTTTTTGAAGAAACGCTTTGCAAACCGCCGCTGAAAATTCCGTTGTATGCAAGCAAGGCAAATACCCAAACGAGCGTAATCAGCGCGTTAAATAAAAAAGGATTATATTTTATTTTTTTATCGCTTAAAACGTGTAATAAGACGTTGTTGACACCTGCAAGCAAGATGGCAACGGCTAGCAAAAAATACATATGAATTCTCCCATAAAACTTTGGGTTCATTATACAAGTTTTCGCGCGAAACTGTCAAGTGGAAATGTGACTTTGACACAATAAAAGAGTGAAAATATATTTTCTTCAAACGCTTGACTTATTTCATGGTTTTGCGTTATAATAAAAATGCGATAAGTTTTTTATATGTAATATAAAAAGCTGAATCATTCAAAGCAAAAACAATTTTTTATTTTGGAGATACATATGAGCAAAGTCGGTATTTTAATGGGTAGTAAATCGGACTTCGACGTTGTCAAACCTGCGGTAAGCGTGTTGAAGAAATTTGGTGTAGAAACGGACGTTCGTGTAATTTCCGCTCATCGCACGCCCGACGAGGCGCACGAGTATGCAGCAACGGCAAAAGAGCGTGGGATTGAAGTGTTAATTTGCGCGGCGGGCAAGGCAGCACATCTTGGCGGCGTTATCGCGGCGATGACGACTCTTCCCGTGATTGGGTTGCCTGTAAAGACGGACATGATGGGTGGCTTGGACAGCTTGCTTTCTATCGTGCAAATGCCTTCGGGGATTCCCGTGGCGACGGTTGGGGTCAACGGCGGTGAAAACGCGGGGCTTTTGGCTTTGCAGATTTTAGGGATTAAATATCCTGAGATTGAAACGCAGCTTGTGGCGTATAAAAAGGCAATGAAAAACAAAATCAACGCGGACGATCAAGCGTTGCAGGAGTTTTTATAAGCAATCATCCGAAAGGATAAACGGCCAACGGAGGAATATTTATGGCAGTATTTGGGATTTTCGGAACAGAAACGACAAGCGTTGCGTCCAGCGTATATTACGGCTTGTATGCATTACAACACCGTGGGCAAGCGTCCTGCGGCATCGTTGTTAATGATGACGGTGTTTTTCACGTTTATAAGGATTCGGGGATTGTCAACGATGTATTCACGCCCAACGTTTTAAAGAGTTTGGGGGTTGGACAAATGGCGGTTGGGAACGTGCGTTACGGTACGTCGGACACCAAAGACCGCATCAACGCCGAACCCATTGTCGTCAATCACAGTAAAGGGCGTTTGGCAATTTCCATGGATGGGAAGCTCGTCAATGCGGCACAGCTGAAAGAAGAAATGGAAATGGAGGGCTCGATCTTCCATACGGGGAACGATGCGGAAATTATTTCCGCTGTAATCATTAAAGAGCGTATCAAATGTCATTCAATCGAAGACGCGGTTTGTAATGCTATGAAACGGCTTAAAGGTGCGTATTCGCTCGTGATTATGTCTCCGCAAAAAATGATCGTAGCGCGTGATGAAAGGGGTATGCACCCGCTTTGTTATGGGAAACGCGGCGACGGAGAATATGTCGTATCCAGTGAATCGTGCGCATTACATTCGGTCAGCGCGACGCTGATTCGGGATATTTGTCCTGGCGAAATTCTCGTGTTTACGAAAGACGGTATTCGTTCGATTACAGAACATTGTGATAAAGCGCCCGAGCGACTTTGCGTTTTTGAGTATTTATATACCGCTCGTCCCGATTCCGTGATAGCGAATTGTTCCGTGCATTTGGCGAGAAAGCGCGCAGGCGCATTTTTGGCGAAAGCAGACAATGTGGAGGCGGACGTCGTGATCGGCGCACCTGATTCGGGGATAGACGCGGCGATCGGTTACGCGGAAGAATCGGGGATTCCTTACGGTTTGGGGTTAATTAAAAATAAATATATTGGCAGAACGTTTATTGATCCAGGTCAAAATGTTCGTGAAGATAAAGTTCGTATCAAATTAAGTCCCGTTAGCGAAACGGTGAATGGCAAGCGCGTGATTTTAGTGGACGATTCCATTGTCCGCGGCACAACAATGGCGAGGGTTGTGAAACTCCTTCGTGACGCGGGCGCAACGGAAATCCATGTGCGTTCTTCTGCGCCTGCATTCTTGAATCCTTGTTATTACGGAACGGATATCGCGTCGCGTGAGGTGCTGATTGCCGTTAATCATACGGAAGAGGAAATCGCGAAGATATTTGGAGCGGATTCAGTAGCGTTCTTGCGTTTAGAAGACGTCTTCAAATTAGGGGCGTCGGGTACGTGCAAGGGATACTGCGCGGCTTGTTTCAATGGGGAATATCCTACGGAAATTCCCGCAGTAAATAAAGGGAATAAATACGATCAAAAAATTTCAGAAAGTAAAAAATAAAAAATGGAGATAAAAAATGGCTATTTCTTACAAGGACAGCGGCGTTGACGTAACGAGAGGTTATAAAGCCGTCGATTTAATGAAAAAACACGTAAAATCCACTTATGATAACAATGTTATCGGGGATTTGGGCTCGTTTGGCGGTTTCTATTCGATCGCGGGCGAAAAGATGGAAGAACCCGTACTCGTAGCAGGTACGGACGGCGTCGGCACGAAACTCAAATATGCGTTTTTGCTTGAAAAGCATGATACAATTGGTATCGACGCTGTGGCAATGTGCGTTAACGATATCGTTTGTCAGGGTGCGAAACCCTTAATTTTCTTAGATTATTACGCTTGCGGCAGACTGTATCCCGAAGCGGAAGCAGAAGTTGTAAAAGGTATTGCGGAAGGTTGCCGTCAGGCGGGTTGCGCGCTTATCGGCGGCGAAACGGCGGAAATGCCCGGTTTCTATCCTGATGGGGAATACGACCTCGCAGGCTTTGCGGTTGGTATTGTGGATAAGAAAAAGGTTATCAATGGCAAGAGCATCGTTCCTGGTGACGTGTTGATCGGTTTGAAATCGACGGGGGTACATTCCAACGGTTATTCGCTTGTTCGTAAACTTTTTGGGGACAGCGACAAAGCGGCGTTGGAGGCTTATGATCCCGAACTTGGCGCGTCGGCGGCGGAAGTGTTGTTAAAGCCTACGAAAATTTACGTCAAGAGCATTTTGTCCTTGATTGAAAAAGTGGAAGTGAAAGGTATTGCGCATATTACAGGCGGCGGTTTTATTGAAAACGTGCCTAGAATTTTACCCGAAGGTGTAGCAGCGGAAATTGAAAAGAATTCCTACGACGTTCCTCCTGTATTCAAGGTAATGCAAAAGCGTGCGGAAATCACCGACGAACAAATTTATAACACCTTCAATATGGGTATTGGCATGGTCGTATGCGTAGCGCCTGAAAACGTGGAAGCTGCAATGGCGGCGTTGAAAGAAACGGGTGAAGACGTTGTTGTGATCGGTAAGACGGTAGCAGGTAAAGGGGTTATCCTTAAATGAAAAAAATAGCGGTATTCGCGTCGGGCGGCGGCACGGATTTTCAATCGGTGATTGACGCAAACGAAACGAAAAAATTTTGCGAGATCTCTTACCTGGTGGCGTCAAAACCCGAAATCGGAGCAATTTCTCGCGCTGAAAAACACGGGATTACGCCCATCGTTTTTGATAAAACGACGGAAACGAAAGAGGAATTTTACGCGCGTGTAGCCAAACAACTCAAATCGGACGGTGTAGAATATATCGTGTTGGCAGGCTGGTTGTTGGTTGTGCCTGCGTCCTTCATTAAGGAATTTGAAAACGCCATTATCAATATTCACCCCTCACTCATTCCTTCGTTCTGCGGTATGGGATATTACGGGTTGAAAGTGCACGCGGCGGCGATTGAATACGGTGTGAAGTTGAGTGGCGCGACGGTGCATTTCGTCGAAGCGGACGTAGATGGCGGTGCGATCATTATGCAGCGTAGTGTACCTGTGGAAACGGACGATACGCCCGAAAGTTTGCAGGCGAGAATTTTAAAAGAAGAACATACAATGTTACCGCTTTGCGTAAAACTTCTTTGCGAAGGTAAAGTGAAAAAAATCGGCAGAAAAGTATACGTAGAAAATTAAAAAGGGCAGGGCATGTCCTTGTTGAAAACAAAAAGGAAGAAAAGAATGAACGTTTTGGTAATCGGAAACGGCGGCAGAGAACACGCCGTCATTCAGGCGCTTGCAAGATCGCCGAAAGTAGATAAAATTTATGCGATGAAAGGCAACGCGGGGATCGCGGAACTTGCCGAACTCGTCAACGTGGATTATTGCGACGTCAAAGCCGTAGGCGAATGGGTGGATCAAAAAGGAGATATTGATTTCACGGTTGTAACTCCCGACGATCCTTTGGCGCTTGGACTTGTGGACGAACTTGAAAGTCGCGGACACCGTGCGTTCGGACCTCGTAAAAATGCCGCAATTATTGAGGCAAGTAAGGCGTTTTCTAAGGAACTCATGAAAAAATATAATATTCCCACGGCGAAATACGAAACGTTCACCGATTATGAAAAGGCGTTGCAATACGTTGAAAACTGCGATCTTCCCGTTGTGTTAAAGGCTGACGGATTAGCGCTTGGGAAAGGCGTTTTGATTTGTAAAACGCGCGACGAAGCCGTTGGCGGTTTAAAGGAAATGATGTTGGAAGCGAAATTTGGTTCCGCAGGCACAACGGTTGTCGTGGAAGAATTTTTGGAAGGACCCGAAGTTTCCTGTCTTGCGTTCACGGATGGAAAAACGATCAAACCTATGATCACCAGTTGTGATCACAAACGAGCGAAAGACAACGATGAGGGCTTGAATACGGGCGGTATGGGTACGTTTTCACCTGCTCCTTTCTTTGGCGAAAATTCCGCGAAAGAGGTGATGGAAAAGATTATGCAACCTACCGTGTCTGCGATGAATGCGGAAGGCAGAATGTTTAAAGGCGTTTTGTATTTCGGATTGATGAAGACAAAAGACGGATACAAAGTCATTGAATATAACGCTCGGTTTGGGGATCCTGAAACGCAGGTAATCCTGCCCATGTTAAAGACGGATCTTATGGAAATCTTTGAGGCGATTGTGGACGAAAGATTAGGCGAAGTCAACGTGGAATGGGAAGACGGCGCGTGTGTGTGCTTGGTGTTGGCAAGTGGCGGCTATCCCGAAAACTACGAAAAAGGCAAAGAAATCACGTTTGGGAATCTTGATCAAGACATTATCCTTTGTCATGCGGGTACAGCGATAAAAGAAGGTAAGATCGTTACAAGCGGCGGCAGAGTGTTGGGTGTTTGCGCCAAGGGGAAAGACATTGAAGAAGCGAGAAAGAAGGTGTATGCAAACGCCGAGAAAATTTCTTTTGACGGAATGTATTACAGAAAGGATATCGGCATCAAATACAGAGAGATCGTGAAGGAGTAAAAGAAAGAGCATGATTTATAGAATTTTTGTAGAAAAGAAAGACAACGTACAGGCAAGAAAGGAAGCGGCGGATATTAAAACGCTACTCAAAATCAATACGGAAGATTTCCGTCTTGTACTCCGTTACGACGTAGAAGGGATCAGCGAAGAAGAATTAAAAGCGGCGCTTGGCACGGTATTTTCCGAACCGCCCGTGGACAACGTGTATTTGGAAACTTTGGAAATTCCTGAAGGATATAAAGCGTTCGCCGTTAGCTATTTGACGGGACAGTATGATCAAAGAGCGGACAGCGCGGCGCAATGCGTACAGTTGTTGACGAAAAAATCCCGTCCCTTAATCAAATGCGCGAAAGTGTATATGGCAAAGGGCGTGACGGAAGAGGAAATCGTTGCGATTAAAAAGCATATCATCAACCCCGTAGAAAGCGAAGAGGTTGGTTTTGAAAAGCCTGAAACTCTTGTTCGTGACAGCGTGGAAGGTGCGCCGATTGCGGACGTGGAAGGTTTTATCGAAATGACGGATGAAGAAATCGCGGCGTACCATAAAAACGTCGGTTTTGCTATGAGCGCGGCGGATCTTGCGTTTGTGCGTGATTATTTCAAAACGGAAAAACGTAATCCTACGGAAACCGAACTCAAAGTAATCGACACGTATTGGTCGGACCATTGCCGTCACACGACGTTTGCAACCGAACTCAAAAACGTAAAAATTACTTCGGAAAACAGCGGTATTCAAAAAGCGTACCACTTGTACGAGGATTTGTATAAAGAAATCAACGGCAATCGCCCTGACAAATATCCCTGCCTTATGGACTTGGCGACAATCGCGGCGAAGAAGTTGAAGAAGGATGGGAAACTCGACAATCTCGATATTTCCGACGAAATCAACGCTTGTTCTATTCAGATCGAAGCGGAGATTGACGGTAAGACAGAACAGTATCTTGTGATGTTCAAAAACGAAACGCATAACCACCCGACAGAAATCGAGCCTTTTGGAGGCGCGGCTACCTGTCTTGGCGGCGCAATCCGTGACCCGCTCAGCGGTAGAACGTACGTGTATCAAGCAATGCGTATTACGGGCGCGGCAGATCCTCGCGAGAAATTAGAGGACACGTTGCCTGGTAAACTTCCTCAACGCGCCATTACGCAACGTGCAGCGGCGGGTTTCTCCTCGTACGGCAACCAAATCGGCTTGGCTACGGGGATTGTTGACGAAGTGTATCACGAAGGTTATAAAGCAAAACGTTTGGAAACGGGCTTTGTTGTCGGCGGCGCGCGTAAAGAAATGGTATATCGCGAAGCACCCAAGGCAGGCGATGTGATTGTTTTGCTCGGCGGAGAAACAGGTCGCGACGGTTGCGGTGGTGCAACGGGCTCATCCAAAGCGCACGATGCACATTCGGTGGAAACGTGCGGCGCGGAAGTTCAAAAAGGTAACGCGTTGACGGAAAGAAAATTGCAACGCTTATTCTTGAATAAGGAAGCGACGCGTAAGATTAAGAAATGTAACGACTTCGGCGCAGGTGGCGTATCGGTTGCGATCGGTGAGCTTGCGGATGGGTTGAATATAGACCTCGATAAAGTGCCTAAGAAATACGAAGGCTTGAACGGTACGGAACTTGCCATTTCTGAATCTCAGGAGCGTATGGCTGTGGTAGTAGATGAAAAGGACGTGGATGCGTTTATCGCGCTTGCGGCGGAAGAGAATCTTGCGGCTACGCCCGTAGCGGTCGTTACGGACACGGGTCGTATGAAGATGTTCTTGAAAGGCAAAGCCATCGTGGATATTTCTCGCGATTTCCTCAACACCAACGGCGTGAAGCAGGAAGCGGAAGTGGAAATTGCAGACAAGAAAACCAACTGGTTTGATAAAAAGAGCGGGTTGGATTTTGCTCAAGAAACGAAGAAAGTTATTTCCGATCTCAATGTTTGCGCAAAGAAAGGTTTATCGGAAACGTTCGACTCGACGATTGGCGCGCGTACGATCTATATGCCTTGGGGAGGTAAAAAGCAGTTGACACCTGCCATCGCGATGGCTGCAAAGATTTGCGGCGGCGAAACGGACGTTTGCACCGTTTCCGCGTACGGCTATTCTCCTTATCTCATGGAAACGAGCCCCTTCATCGGCGCGATTTATTCGATAGTGGCTTCGGTGTCCAAGGTAGTGGCAACGGGCGCAAAATATAGCGATATTCGTTTGACTTTACAGGAATTTTTCCAAAGAATGACCAAAGAAGCAAAGGTTTGGGGCGTACCTGCCTCGGCGCTTCTTGGCGCAGTATATGCGCAGATAGGGCTCGGCCTTGGTGCAATCGGGGGCAAGGATAGCATGAGTGGTACGTTTGAAAGTATTCACGTGCCTCCTACGTTGATTTCGTTTGCGCTTGCGCCTGCAAAGGCAAGCAAACTCATCACCAACGTCTTGAAAGGCGGCGAAACATTGTACTATATTCCCGTGCCCAAGGACGAAAATTCCGTTCCCGATTTCGAGGGTTTGAAAGCGGTGTACGAAGAAGTGTATCAACAGATCGAAAACGGAAACGTGACGTTTGCGACGGTCGTGGAAAATGGCGGTGTTGGTGCGGCGGTAATTAAGTCGGCTCTCGGCAACGGCGTCGGTGTGAAATTTACTATGACGGCGGACGAATTGTACACGGAAGGCTATGGCGATCTCGTGATTTCGTTGAAGGACGAAAATGTATTTAATAAATTGATTAACAAGAAATGCGTAGGGCAGGTATGCGGTGAAGCGTTTGTTTGCGGTGAAGAAAGTGTATCGCAGGACGGCGTTGTGGATGCGTATATCGGCTCGTTGAACGGCGTATTCGCGACGACAGCGGCAGCGGAAGGCGAAGCGGTGAATTGTGATTACACGGCAGGCGCGAAGTATTCCAACATCGCAACGAAGATTGCAAAACCCCGCGTATTTATTCCCGTATTCCCGGGTACGAACTGCGAACTTGACACCGCGCGTAAATTTATTTTGGCGGGTGCGGAAGTGCAAACGGTAGTTGTTCGTAACCGTTCAGCTGCGGACATTGAAGAAAGTGTAGCAGAGATTGTAAAAGCGATCAAGGATGCGAATATTATCGCGTTCCCTGGTGGCTTCTCGGGCGGCGATGAACCTGACGGCAGCGGCAAGTTTATTGCAACGACATTCCGCAATCCGTATATCGCGGAACAAGTGGAAGAACTTTTGAACAATCGCGACGGTTTGGCTCTCGGTATTTGTAACGGTTTCCAAGCGTTGATTAAGTTGGGACTTGTGCCTTACGGGCACGTAAAAGAAATGACTGCAGATTCGCCCACGTTGACGTTCAATAATATTTCTCGTCACGTTTCAACGGTGGTGGATTTGCGCGTAGCGTCTAACCTCTCGCCTTGGCTTTCCGCTTGTAAGGTGGGGGATGTGTACAAAGTACCCGTATCGCACGGCGAAGGCAAGATCGTAGCTCCGATTGAAGAAATTGAAAAGATGAGGGCGAATGGTCAGATTGCAACGCAATACGCGGATCTTTCGGGTGCGCCTACGATGGTTTCGCCTTATAACCCTAATGGTTCTATGTGGGCAATCGAAGGTATTACTTCGCCTGATGGCAGAGTTTTGGGTAAGATGGGTCACAGCGAACGTATCGGTGACAATCTTTACAAGAATGTGGAAGGAAACTTCGATATGAAAATTTTTGAAAGTGGTGTAAAATATTTCAAATAAGATAAAACGTAAGAGGTCGTGGAAATTCCTAAGGAGGGAATATAAATGATCGATATTCATACGCATATTTTACCGCATATTGACGACGGAGCAGCAAACAGTGCTGTTTCCGTCTCAATACTAGAAAAGGAATTGTCGCAAGGCGTCACACAGGTCGTTTTAACGTCACATTATTATGGAAAACGTCGTTCGCCGCAACAATTTTTAGAAAGGCGCAACGAAGCGTATCAAAAAATTAAAAATAAAATACCTGCGGGGATAAGCGTTCGTTTGGGCGCTGAAATTCATTTTACAGGTATGAATATGCCCGATTTTGAAGAATTGTGCGAACTTTCGATCGAGGGAACGAAATATATTTTAATTGAATTGCCTTTCACGACGGCTTGGCGCGGTGATTTGTTGCAATGTTTAAGCGATTTTATTTACGACTCAGGCTATACACCGATTATCGCGCATGTAGAACGATATCAAGAAGTTTGGAAAAATCCCGCGCTGGTCAACGAATTGATTGAAATGGGTTGTTTGATACAAATCAATGCAGAGTCTCTTTTCCGCGGCAGAGAAAAGAAATTGGTGTTGAAATTGTTAGAACACGGTCAAGTGCATTGTATTGGCTCAGATACACATGATACGGAAAACCGTGCCCCCAACTTGGCAAAAGCAAAAACTTGGTTTGAAAAGCGGAAACTGGGAAAAACGTGGGAAACTTTGCAGGGAAATATGCAATGTGTCTTGGATGACGAGCTTGTAGAACGTCCCAAAACAAAACCCGTCAAGAAATTTTTATGGGCGTATGTGTAATTGGTGAAAACTTTTTTTCAAAAGACAAAGCGCACAGCGTTTCGATTTTGAGAAAAGTGTTTACAATATATATAGAAAAATTAAATAAGGAGAAATACAAATGGCTAAAATCACAGCAAATACTTTGATTGCAGATTGTTTGCAAATCAACCCCAACGCTCCTGAAATTTTGATGGAAGCTGGGATGCATTGTTTCGGTTGCGCAATGGCGCACGGTGAAACGGTTGCGGAAGCAGTTGCCGTTCACGGCGAAGACCTTGAAACGTTGCTTGCAAAGCTCAACGAAGGTTTAGAAGACTAAAAGAAAAAAGGAAGGGCGTGTGTTCACGCCTTTTCTTGCTTTTGAAGGGGGTATGTACGAGATGAACGAAAAATACGTGGGGAAATTACAACGGTTTAGAGAGCTTTTAGAAGAGGGAAATGCGGTGTTTTTCGGTGGCGCAGGCGTCAGCACGGAAAGCGGTATTCCCGATTTTCGATCCACGGACGGATTGTATAATCAACAGTACGCTTATCCTCCTGAATACATCATTTCACATTCCTTTTTCAACGCGAATACAAAGGAGTTTTATCGTTTTTATAAAGATAAAATGCTGTTTCCTGAAGCAAAGCCTAACGCTTGTCATTGTGGATTGGCGCAGCTTGAAAAAGAGGGGAAGCTAAACGCGATAGTCACGCAAAATATAGATGGTTTGCATCAAAAAGCAGGTAGTAAAACTGTGTTTGAATTGCACGGCAGCGTATGGCGTAATTATTGTATAAAATGCAAAAAGAGCCATACCATGTCCGAGATTACGGCATCCAAAGGCATACCCTATTGCGAATGTGGGGGCTTAATCAAACCTGACGTAGTATTGTATGAAGAAGGCTTGGATGACGAAGTGGTACGAGGCTCAATTTCCGCGATTGCAAAAGCCGATACACTAATCGTTGGTGGTACGTCATTGGTCGTATATCCCGCAGCAGGGTTGTTGGAGTATTTCCACGGTAAACACTTGGTTGTAATCAACCGTACTCCGACGTTTGCAGACGCTAACGCGGAGTTGCTGTTTACAGAAAATATTGGTCAAGTTTTCAACGATTTAAAGAAAGTGTGATGGTGAAAAAATTCGCAAATGTAAATTTTGTATTTTACAGAAAAAATAGTTGATATTCTACAAAAAATGTGCTATACTACATAAGCAAAACAATCTTGGTCGCGTAAGGTGAGGATTGTTATGCAATAAAAAAGGCCCTATCGTCTAGCGGTTAGGACGGCGCCCTCTCACGGCGCAAACTCGGGTTCGAGTCCCGATAGGGTCACCATCAAAAGTATACAAACCTGTGCTAAAAAATAGCGCAGGTTTGTTGCTTTATTGGACAAAATTCTTAAAAATATGTTAAAATCATAGCATTGTGTTATAACAGTGTTATGATTTTATTTTTTTTAAGGAAGAAACAAATGAAGAAAAAGGTGGCAGCGTATTGTCGAGTAAGTACAAAAGAAGAGCTCCAACAGTATAGTTTGGAGGATCAACAGAATTATTATAGGAATTTGATCGAAAATAATTCTGATTTTATATTTGTGGGCATTTATGCGGATACGGCAAGCGGGTTAAAAAAGAAGAATAGAGTGCAGTTTGAAAAGATGATAAAAGATTGTAAAAGAAAGAAAATTGATATCATTTATACAAAGTCGATCAGTCGATTTGCAAGAAACACGCTAGTCTAATTTGGGAACTATTCAGTAATAATGATGTAGACTTCCTTTTCGGCGGTGTGCATAATTATTGCGCTCTTTTATGGGCGTTAGAATCTTTAAGCGGAATAGACAATTATAAAATTAGAGTTTGTAAAATTCTTTTCAAACTAATTCAAAAAGGATTTACTTATAAAATTTCCAACTCACCTAGCGAAACATTGGAAAACATTTTGTGGTTGTATAATCCCCATATCTTCAATAATTTAGTATAACTCCTATCTGCTACAATTAAAACAAATCGAGAAAAATTATTATAGAATTCTCTGTTATTTTCATTCGCAATAATATTGTGTCGTTTGGTATTATTAGTTACATATAGGCAGTATATTAATGATAACGATGGCAAAAATGGGTGCAAACCATTTTGCCAAAATGCATCTATAACTCTAAAATTTGCACCACCCGAAAATAGTATCAAAATTTTAGATTACACACAAAAAAAGGACATCCCAATAGGTGTGTCCTTTTTGTGTGTAGTCAAGGGCTGCAACGAGTCCCGACTTTCGGTGAGGCGGGCAAGCTTTGTTCGCTTATAATTGGAATGATATTTTTTTCTTTTGAATGTATTTTTTTGTGCTTTGATAGCTTGATTGAATGTGTATGTGCATATTTTTTCGACAAGTTTATTTGCGTAAATACAAAACATGAAGGTGCATTTTTAAATTTCAAAATAATGTTAAAAAATAAAAAACAAAGGGGCATGTATGCGTTGAATTCATAATTTGCGTGCGTTAAGAGTGTAGAAACAAGGAAAAACGGACAAAATGTATGGTTAAGTTTTGTAGGAGATTTAGTCGGGATAATGACTTTTTTTTAAAAACTTACAAAAAGTCTTGAAATTTTGAAAAAATCTGTTATAATGTATAATATAAATTCGCTAGGAAGTGGGGAAATGTTACATTACAAAGCTGAAGAAGAATTTCAAAGCGATTCGATGGTTGCGATAAAAACAATATGTGATTACCGCAATGAAGAGATCCACGATCATGATTTCGTTGAAATCGTCTATATCATTGAAGGCGCGAGCCGTCATATCATCAACGGAGAGGAGTTCTCCGTTAAGGCGGGTGATTTACTGTTTATCAATTATGGGTGTACACATGCATTCACATTGGAAGATAAGTTTGTTGCCTACAACTTGATGATTCGGGTGGATTACTTCACCAAGAATATGATTAAAGACGACAATTTATTCTACATGCTTACGCTGACTTCGTTTGAAAAGATTCAACATGAATTAAATGATAAGAGTCCGCTTGTCTCCTTTGATTACAGTGAGCGGGACGATATTTACAGTCTTTTCAAAAACATTGAAACGGAGTTAAATGATAACGAGTTGGGTAAATCGCTAATTTTAGACTCTTACATTAACATTATTTTATGTAAAATTTTCCGTAAAATTTTAGTAAAAGACAGCGATAAAGACTTGTTGATTCCGCAGGATATTCTCGATTATATTAATGCCCATTTTAATGAAAAAATTTCCTTAAACGATTTGTCGCAAAGATGCTTTTATAATCCCGCATATTTTAGCCGTTTATTCAAAAAGGCGTTTAATATGAGCTTTACCGATTACATTATGGATATACGGTTAAAGCATTGTTGCGAATTGCTTAGAAACAGCGATTATACGATTGATAAAATTATTGAAGAGTGCGGTTTTTCAGATAGAAATACTTTTTACGAACGTTTTAAGAATAAATACGGCTGTACGCCGAGCGAATATCGTAATACTTAAAAATTGAAAATTTCTCGTTAAAAGGACTTGCTGCCGTTTGCGATGCAAACGGCGTTTTTTGTATAAACGAAATAATCTCGCTTTTACGTACACGTATGTATGCCCTATGGGCATATCCTGATGTGAATAAGGGGTAAAAATTCCCTATAAGTCAAGTCAAACAGGTAAAAATTACCGATTGAATACGAAGATGGGATGTGTTAAAATATGTATAAGCGAAAAAATACTCTTTTGGAGGATATTATGAAAAAATTCATTAAAAAATCTTTACCCTGTTTATTGTTGGCGTCGGCAACGCTTTGCACGGCTTCGGCTTGCGGCGGAAACAACCCCAACAAAAACAAAGCAACGCTTTACGTGTATAGCTTCACAAGTGGGTTCGGCGATGAATGGCTGACCTCTCTTATTACTGACTATGAAGAGAAGATGAAGGACGTAGAAATCGATGGTAAAGTCGGTATCCACATCGAACCAACGGCAGAAAAATCGGACGTGGATGGTTCGCAAATGGCAGGCAGATCGGAAACGGTATATTTCTTAGAGCAAAAGGACTACTATGATTTGGTCGCAAAGAATTACATTGCAGACATCACGGAAGCGGTTACGTCTGTCAGCCCTTATGACAATAAGACGTTGGAAAGCAAAATGTTTGAAGACCAAAAAGCTTATTTTGCACGTCAAAGCAACGGGCAAACGCGTTACTACGCATATCCCCATTACTTCACCAGTTTCGGCATCGTTTATGACGTAGAACTGTTTGACGAAAAGGGTTACTACTTTGCAGACGGGTACAGTGAAGACGCAGGGCTTGAATACATGTTCATTCAAAGCGCTGGAGATACTAAGACGGCAGGGCCTGATGGTGAAAAGGGGAACGCGGATGACGGTTTGCCTACGACTTATCAAGAATTTTTGTGGCTTTGCGATTATATCGCGACAATCGGCAACGACAATCCCTTGATTTGGTCGGGCGAACACAGACACAGTTACCTTTCGCACTTTATCAATGCATTGGCAACCGACTACGAAGGACTTGAACAAATGCGTTTGAATTACTCGTTTGACGGTAAAGCGACAGATCTCGGTAAAATTGTAAACGGGGCATTCGTAAAAGATGCAACGGCAACGGATATTGACGGTACAAACGGTGCTGAACTTGCGCGTCAAGCAGGTAAATACTACGCGTTGGATTTTTACAGCGATTTGTATGCGAAAAATTACATCAACAACAAGGAAACAGAGAAGACGTTGTTCAGCGGTACCTATTCGCATTTGGATGCACAAAACGATTTCCTTTCCAAGTCGGGTAAGAGAAACGCAATGTTGCTTGATGGTAGCTGGTGGCAGATGGAAGCGACGGAAACCTTTGACTACATGGGTAGCAGCAACTCGGCAAACTCTAAGCAAAATAGAAAACTTGGTTGGATGCCTTTGCCCAAGCACGAAGATAAAGTAGGCGAAAAAGCAACGATGTATGATATCATGTACCCGTTGTGCGTTATGAAAAACGGCTTGGATCCTAACGGTTGGGAATACAAGTATTCGCTTGACTTCATTCAGTTTGCAAACAGTGACGAACAACTTGCAAAATTCACGCAGATTACGGGTTGTACGAAAGCGTTGAACTACAGCTTGACGAACGATCAATACAAGGCATTGTCTTATTATGGTAAGAGCTTCTACGATCAGTACAAAAACGCGGATATTCTCTTCCCGTACCATAACAACTTGTTGTTTGCAAACAACCAGCTGACCTTCCAATCCCTCGCACCCGACGGGGTTAGCAGTCCTCTTTATAAGTCGAAGGGGTCGAACGGTATGATATTCTCTATCGAGGGGAATACGTCGGCGACGGATTACTTCAACGGGATGTACGATTACTTCAAAGAATTAACCATTTGGAAAAAAGCAAAATAAGGAAAAAATATGTCGAACGCAATCATGACAGGAACTACAAAGAAAAAAATGAGGAAAGCGGAGCGTGGAAGTAATATCTTCTACGCTGCGCTGATGGCGTTTCCCGTTCTACAGTTTTTGGTATTTTACGTCGGTGTAAATTTCAAATCCTTCGGTTACGCGTTTATGCAACAAGAAAAAATCAGCGATACGGAAATTATTTGGCGTTTTACGTTTGACAATTTTACGAACTGGTTTTCGAATTCATCCAAGCTGTCTGACTTACTTTCAACGACGGGCATGTCGCTGTTATATTACGGCGCGTCGTTGTTGGTTAGCATTCCTTTGGCTATGTTGTTTTCCTATTACATTTTTAAAAAATGTTTGGGCGCAAAGCTTTTCCGAATTTTCTTGTTTATTCCGTCTATTGTGCCGGCGGCAGCGTTCGTTCTAACGTATAAAATCGTGTTAAACGACGTTACGCCTGTGCTGTTTAACAACACAAATAGTTTGCGATTTGACGAAAATCAACTCTTTTACATACTTTTTTATAACTTGTACGTCAGTTTCGGTACTTCCGTATTGATGTATGCTAATAAAATGTTCGACATTTCCCCCGAAATTATTGAGGCAGGGCAGCTTGACGGCGCGACGGGTATTAAGGAATTTTGGTATATCGTATTGCCGTTGACTTTCTCTACCCTGTCCGTATTTCTCATTACGGGCGTGGCGACGATTTTTACCAATCAGTACAATTTATTCTTATTCCAAGCCAATCCCGAATACCGTTCGCTTGGATATTATATGTATGTCCTTGCAGGGGCAACGGTCGGGCATGAGCAGGAAATTCCCAACGTTGCGGCACTGGGCATGATTTTAACAGCGGTGGCGATTCCTTTGACTTATCTTGTAAAGTATTGCCTTGAAAAATTCGGGCCGTCGGAAGAATAAGGGGGAAGAGTCATGACAATGTCTAAATCAAATAAAACAAAATTCTCCCCGCTTACCATTACGTTGTTTGTCCTTTTGACGATCTACGTACTGTTTATGCTCCTGCTGCTTTTGTGGGTATTTTTGACGGCTTCCAAAGCCTATTACGGCGACTATTTCGATCACCCAGAACTTGGTAAAAATATCGTTGGTTTTCCTTTAAAGTTTATGCTGTTTGCGAACATTAAGGAAATCAACACAGGTTTTGCAGACGGAACGTTGATTAGCATGGCGGGCAACACCATCTTATATTCGGTAGGGTGTGCGTTGTTTAAGGTAGTTGTTACCTGTGTGGTGGCATATCTTTGCGCAAGATATAACAATTGGTTTTCGCGCCTCGTTTATACCATTGTTGTTGTCACGATGATTATTCCCATCGTAGGCAGCCAGGCCGCGGAAATCCAAATGGCAAAAGAACTTCTTTTATATGACCAAATTTGGGGTATGTGGCTGATGCGTTCCAACTTCTTAGGAATGTATTTCTTGGTTTTTTATTCTGTGTTTAAGTCCATGCCCAACGGTTATTACGAGGCGGCAAAGATTGATGGTGCAAACGATTGGAAAATTATGTGTAATATCGCATTGCCCCTCGTAAAATTCACTTTCTTATCCATATTCTTGATTATCTTTATCGAATACTGGAACGACTACCTTATCCCCAATTTATATCTGCCTTCCTACAAGACGCTTTCGTTGGCATTGTATCAGCAATCGCGCGGGCAAGAATTGAAAGTCAGAAGACTGCAATACGTTCCGTACGTTATGGCAACAGTTTTGTTGGTGACTATACCCGTTATCGTGGTATTTTGCATATTCAGCGAGCGTTTGATGGGGAATTTATCCGTAGGCGGGTTAAAGGGCTAATTTCGGCAATATAGGGAGTAAACATAATGAGCAATTTGACAACCAAACAAAAACGTTCTATTTTTGTCGCAATTGCGGCGGTACTTAGCGTTGTTTGTATCTTGTTGGGCGCGTTTCAAGCCAACAATCTGCAAATCAAACAAGCTATAGGGGAAATAGCGGTCGAAATCGAACGGGAACCTTCTAAAGAGTATGCATTCGGGGACGTTTTTGAATTGCCTCAATGTACGTTCAAAAAAGACGGTGAAACGGCGAAAGGAATTGCGTCCTTGCAATATCCCGACGGTACGCAGACGGGTAAAGCGGCGGTGACGTTAAACCAAGGCGGTACTTACGTTTTACGCTATTTTGCGGAAATTAGCGAAAAGGTTTATACCAAGGAATATCCGTTCACGGTATACGGCAGATTGGCGTCTTATGCAAGTGAAAAGACGTCGATGGAATACGGTGTGTGTACGCATTTGGGCGCAAACAGCGAGGGGTTGATGGTGCGCATTGCCAACGGTGACGCGCTTACCTTTGACCACGTTTTCGACATGACGAAAATGACAATTTCCACAAAGCTGTTAGAGGGTTTTGTTGTGCCTAACGTTGCAGGCTCGGCTGATTTCACCCGTATGGTATTTACGTTTACGGACGTGGAAGATCCCTCTGTGCAGCTTGTGTATAATGGTAATTTCCACAACGATTCTAATGCGTATGGTTTGACCTATTTCACGGCGGCGGGCAATGGTCAGTTGCAAACGGGTTTGGAAAAAGCAGGCAAGCTGCACGTAGGCAGTACGCTCGGTTGTATGGTTCCTCACAGCTTTATTGCAAAAGATACGGGTTTGTATTGGGGGGCGCAAAAACCGATTGACGCGTCACCCGATGCAAAAAAATTCTGTATCAGTTACGATTATAAAACCAACCAAGCATGGGCGGGTGGTAAATTTATCTCCGATTTAGATGACAGCAACTATTACACTTCGCTGTGGTTTGGGTTCCCCAGTGGTAAGGCGAAACTTACCATCAGCGCATTGAATTATAACGACGCCACGGCAAATATGTGTTTCACAAGTATCCTCGGTATTGATCTTTCGGCAAAGAAGTACGTCGATGACGAGGCCCCCGTAATTACGGTGGATAACGAGTATGAAACCATGCCAAACGCCGTCGTTGGTGGGACATATCCCGTTCCTACGGCAACCGCGCTCGACAGAGTGAGCGGTGCAAGCGACGTCAACGTTTCCGTATGGCAAAATTATGGTACGGACACGCAAAAGATGATTGATATCAAGGGTGGTAAATTTGCCGTTGAGCAAGTGGGCACGTATGCCATCGTATATCAAGCGAAAGACTATGCGGGAAATCTTGCGCGTGAAGTGTTATGGGTGCGCGCATATTTAAGCAAGTATCTTCCCAAACTGGAAGTTTCTATTGAAAATATTCCTCAGGAAATCGAGGTGGGGACTTTGCAAAGCTTGCCGCAACCGACGGTGAGCGGCGGATGCGGTAAAGTGAGCGTTTCCTATTTGCTTACCAACGGCAATCAGTCGTGTGAAATAGCAGACGGGAAATTCCGTATAGAGCTTGCGGGAGATTGGCTGTTGAAATGCACGGCGGTTGATTATGTTGGGAATGTAGCGACTAAGGAATACGTCATCAATGGGATTACCAGCGGAAAGCCTGTATTGCATGAAAATCCTTTGCTTCCTATCGGTTACGTTTCGGGCGGAACATATACGTTGCCGTTGATTTATGCGTATGATTACAACAACGGTAACAAAGTGCAGAAAGTTTGCGACGTAGCGGTAACGTACGGAGAAAATACGAATATTTATCAAGCAGGAAAGACGTTCACCCCGACTGTACAAAATGATAAAGATTGTATAAAGATTGCTTATATGAGCGAGGGTGTGACGCTGTATGAGCAGGAAGTGCCCGTTCGCGTCGTCATCAGCAAAGAACGTATCCCTGGTGCAACGGAAAGATACCGTGATGCGGTGAACATGGAAAAATATTTCTATTCGATTGATGATTTGTCTATTGTCAACAATTATGAGTTGGCGGGATATCAAGGCATTAAGATTTCTGCAAACAGCGCGATGGAAACAGCAAAAGCATATTTCATCAATCCGCAAATGGCAAGTGCATTCTCGTTGGCATTTTTAACGGTGCCTGGGCAATCCAAGTTCTCGCAAATTAACGTTACGCTGACGGATAGTGAAAACAGTGAGATTTGTGCCCAAGCAAGCATTCGCAAAGCGGGCGATAAAGCGCAGATGAGTGTGGGAGATACGTCGATTGGCTTGATGATAGATTTCAACGGTGCGCAAGCGCTTCCGTTCTTGATTGGTTATGCGGACAATGCTTTCGTTGTCAATGCTTCGACGTCGGTGCATATTACGAAAACGCAAAATGGTGAAACGTTTAACGGCTTCCCTTCGGGGAAAGTATATTTTGCTATTGAAGTTTGTGACATGCAGGCGGATGATGCGATATTTATACATAAAATTTGTGGCGTCAATGCAAACAATACTCGTGACAATACGGGACCGTATATTTCTACTGCGGACAGCATTATCACGACGGCAGTAAAAGACAGTGTTTACACGGTACAAAAGACAATTGTTTGCGACGTGTTAAGTCCCAACGCAAAAGCTCATCTTACCGTCATTGCGCCCAACGGTACGCCCGCGCGCAGCACGGACGGGATTACGCTTGAAAACGTGGACGCGACCAGAGATTATCAAATTTCACTTTCCGAGTACGGGCAATATAGTATCAGCGTGATTGCGCAGGAAGATTCCGCGTGGAAATTCTCCACCAAATCCTATCTGGAATACTCACTGGCGGTCGTTGATGGTGAAAAGCCGACGTTGACGTTCAAGGGCGAGTTCCAAACGGAATTGGCGGTAGGGGAAGTGTTGACTATTCCCAAATACACGGTTTCGGACAATTTCACTAAGGCGGAAAATATTAACGTGATAAGGATGGTCATTAACCCTAAAGGAATGCCCATTTATATCAACGATGATTCCAGTGAGCTTAAGTGTGAATATACAGGGGTTTATCAAATTTATTTCTACGTATACGATGAAATGGGCAACTTGACCCTTTTTCAAACGAGCGTAACGGTAAAATAAGGAGATGTGTATGAAGAGATTGAAAAAAATTACAGCAATTTTTATCTGTCTGATTTCTGCCTTCTCTTGTTTTGCTTGTAAAGCGGAAGAGGAAACGGCGGTAATCACGAAGGACAGCTCCATCCATTACGTAGAGAATATGTTACATAAAATTAACGTAACGGAAAGAAATGTTCCTTTCGTTGTAAATGGGGAAACGAATTATAAAATTTACGTGGACAATAGCAATGAGACGTTAAACGGTGCCATCAACAAATCGGCAAGTTTTGTTTACGAACAGGTGTTAAATGCGACGGGGGGCGAGTTGTCCATTTCCCATGAAAAACCGCAAGGCTTGACTGAACAGACGTACGCCATTATTTATGGTCACCGTGAACTTTTCACGCAGTTTGGTTTGTCTATGCCGACGGAAGATATAGGTACGTCGGGGTATTATATCAAAACGAAGGGCAACGTGGTCTTTATCGAAGCAAACGGCGGTGACGGTTACCGCATGGGCGGTCTTGCCTTTTTACGCGCGGTGCTTGATTACGATATGCTCAGCGAAGACTGCATCTATTACGGAAAAGACGGGAAGACAATGCCCGAAATCGACATTATTGAAAGACCGGATTTTGATTATAGACAGATTTCTAACTTGCACACAACGGCGGAAACATACGGTATGGGGATGCACTCGCACACCGATATTTGGATTCCTGTCAATGGTTGGGATATGCACAATACGTTGTACTACATTCCTGTAGAAACGTTTGGCGAAACGCATCCCGATTGGTACAGAGCGGATAAATTGCAGGTATGTTATACTGCACACGGTAAAAAGACGGAATACCAAGCATTGTTAAAGGAAGTATTTTCTGTTATCAGAACGCGCATGGAAGAATGTCCTACGCTGGAAAACATTTCCTTTACGGCGATGGATGGTACGGGCCAAGATACCTGTACCTGCGATACTTGTTTAGAGTATAAAAATTTGTACGGTACTCCTTCGGCAACCTGCATTTACTTCATGAACGATTTGAATAGAATGGTGCAGGCATACATTGCGGAAACGGATCCAGGCAGAATTTTGAATTTAACCTTCTTTGCATACCATGACGCAGAACCTGCCCCCGTGGAAAGAGTAAAGTTCACGGATGCGAGCGGTAACGTAATTTGGGGCGACCCGATTAAAGACGAAAACGGCAATTATATTCCCTTAAAGTGTTATGCAAGAAATGAAGAGGGGCAATTTATAAAAGACAAAAATGGTAATTACGTATACGAAGTAGACGAAAACGGCAATTACGTATATCTGCTGTGTGATAAAAATGTTTCGCCTTGGCTTGCGCCCATTTACTCGAAATTTACTTCTTCTTTCTATGAGGAGAGAAATAAGACGTATGCGCAAAACGTGGCACTTTGGTATACGGTCAGCAACAACGTTTACGTGTGGATTTACGGTACAAACTTCTGTTATTACCTCTACCCTTATAATTCGTGGAGCAGTGTAGTAGAAACGTATCGTTATTTGAAAGAATGCGGTGTAACGTATGCTTGGAACCAAGCACAGGAACGTAACGAATCAACGGCATTTGCGCATTTGAAAGACTATATCGACAGTAAATTCATGCTGAACGTGAATGCGGATTATAATGAAGTAATCAACAACTATTTCCAAAGATATTATTTGGATGCAGCACCTTATATGCAGGGTATGTTCTTGCTTGAACAAGCGCAAAGCGCGTATTTAGAAAAGACTGTTCCAACGATTTCCGGCGGCATTTACGATGAAATCGGCGATGCAAAATATTGGCCGAAACAACTGCTTGAAGAGATGTTGAGTATGGTCGAAAATGCCTACAAGGCAGTGGAAAAATACAAAACGAGCGATCCAAAGCTGTATGAAAATCTGGTTAGAAGAATCAAGCAGGAAAGCATTTTCCCTCGTTACGTACTTTGTATGTATTATGAAGAATATTACCCTAATATTCGTCAGATGCGTGAGGAATTCCGTGAGGATTGGAATGCGTTAGGGTTCTCCATCTATCGTGAGACGGGCGGAGATATGCAATCGGTATTCACCAACGACTGGGGTTTATAAGAGGAAATATAAAGCACGAAAATATAAAGAATAAGGAAGGGAAAGCACATGAAAGAGTATGTATCTCCTTGGCTCGCCGTATATACGTTGAGTGATTGCGACGTTTTGACGTTGTCAAATATGTACGACAATAACTTTGAAGACGACGGAAGTATTGAATGGGAGTAAGAAAAAATGAAAAATGCAGTTAGAAAAATTCTTTTAAGATTATGTATGGCAGTTTTCATGTTCGCCTCCTTGGCAGGCGTGGCAATTTGCATGCCTGCGCGCGTTTTGAGAACGAAGGCGGCAGGAGAATTCAACTGGAAGACGGACGGCGTCTTTGAAATGGAAGACGGCGTTTCCCTCAACCTCAGCGATTGGAAAAACGGCTTGCGTTACATTGTAAAAATGGACGAAGAGGTGCGTAATTTCATCGTAGAAAACGAAGAGGCTGAGTACGGCTTTATTATCTCGACGCCCAACTTGATGGCGCAGGCAAACGGCGACTATATCAACATGGCGAAGAAGGTAGGCGGTGCAGGCGATAAAGCCAAGATTTATCAAGAGGGCGACTACTATTTCGCAAACGGTTGCTATCGCGGTATCACCTATAACTATCTCGATTTTGATTTCGTTGCCATTTCGTACATTAAGTACGGCAATGAAGTTCGCTATACCGAATACAACACCTTGGCAAGAAATAACCTGTATGATACCGTCAACATGGCGGTGTTGAACGGTTATGCAAACGAAGTATTCTCTTTAGCTCCCTACACGGGCGACGGCACGGCAGACAACACGGGTTGGTACGCCTCTAAGCTCTTCCCCATCACGGTAGAGAACTCGGACGAGTACGACGCGCTCGTAAGCATTGTCGACGATGAAAAAGTGGACTTGTCCGACTATACGGTAATCGTTAAAAACCAAGCGCAACCGACAAGCACATTTGTTTCGGCAAGCGGTTTGCCTACCATTCTTTCCGCGGAGCTGGACACGGTGCAAAAGCTCGTCGAAGAGCTTCCTGAAAGCATTGCGATGCCCGATGCGGTACAGTTCGTTGCGAGAATCCGCGACGTCGAAGAAAAGTATGCGGCGCTTTCCCTTTCGGACAAGGCGAAGGTGGTAGGGTATGACAAGGTGGAAAACCTCTTACCTCTTATCGAAGGCTACGACCGTGTATATAAGCACGATGCGGACGATGGTACGGTTATTCCTTCCTACTTGAAGATGAACACCGGTTTCGTTTCCACCATCGGCGGCACGGCGGCGATTAAGCAGGATAGCTTGTACGGCAACGTACTCAAAGTAACGTCGAGCGAAGGCGGAAGAGCGGCGTTGCATTTCCAAAACTTCCCTTCCGTAGCAAAGTACGGTAAGCTTTACTTCTACGTAAAGACCAACGTCGGCTGTGATATTTACCTTTCCGACGGTATTACCAACGACGGTTGGGGGGAAAACTGGCACAATACGTGGAGTGTTGCGGGCTTGTGGTGTAACGCAGGCACTTGGAGAATGGTAGAGGTCGACGTTGCGGACGGTTACGTCGGTACGGACTTTGCCATCGGCTTCAAGACGGCGGCGGAGAATTTTGCTTTTGAAATTTCCGATTTCTACGGTTTAAAGAAAGACGTTACGGTAGATTCCTTCTTCGGTAGCGTTTCGGATAGCGGCGAAACGAACGAGTACGGCACAGTTTATAACATTTCCCGCGAACAATGGTATATCGACAACAACAATACCAACACAATCGGTACTTTGCAGACAGGGGAATTGGCAAGCAAGCTGGTTGTAGGATTTGAATATTTCTATTTCTGGATGTATAATCCTACGGACACGGCGTACAATTTCCATTTGGCAGGCGATGTCAGCGGTACGTGGACGGATTCGGCAGATACCTTCGCATTAAGGCCGCAGGCTTGGACTGCAATCACCATTTCTGCAAAGGACATCCAGTTGAATCAAAGCGGTCAATGGTACGTTTATATTTTGGGCGGCGACGGACAAGGCGCGGCAAAAGGCGGTTGGCAGATTTCGCCTATTTACGTAGGTCCTTCGGCGGGTTATACCGACCACGCAGACGTGAAAGCGGTGATTGCGTTGATTGACGGGCTTCCCGCAAACGTGACGCTGGAAAATACGGCAATCGTAGAAGCGGTGCGCGCGGCATATGAAGCGTTGACAGAAGCGCAGAAAGGGCAGATTGTCAATCTTTCCAAGCTGACGGCAGCGGAAACACATATCGCCGATTTGACGGCGGCAAATAAAGTTGTTGCGCTGATTGACGATATCAATCCAAGAGCGGTTGATAAAGCAAAGGTAGAAGCGGCTCGTAAGGCGTATAATGACTTGACGGATACGCAAAAGGGCTATGTGACGAATCTTGCCAAGCTGGAAGGCTACGAAGCGGAAATCAACGCTGCAAACGAATTGCAGGCGCAGATAAATAATGTGAACTCGCTGATTGCAAATCTTCCCGACAGCGTTGTAATGCCCGATCACCTTGTATTTGTTACCCGTATTGAAAAGGCAAGAGACGCATACGAGGCTCTTTCCGATGCGGGCAAGAACAAGGTAGAAAACTATGCAAAATTGCGTACGCTTGTCAGCGCGATTAAGGGCTACGAAACGGTACATATTCAAACGGTTGACAGTGTAAACGTTATTCCGAATTACCATAAGCAAGGCGGATATACTTCCACGACGAGCGGTACGGCTTCGATGGGCTACGACGGTTACTACGGTGATTATTTGAAGGTTACCTCGGCGGCTGACGGTACGGCGGCGATTCAATACAAAAATTTCCCTGACGTTAGTCAATATATTAAGTTGTATTTCAATATCCGCGTAGTGGGTGTTTCGTGCGATATTTATCTGTCCGATGGTATCACCAATGACGGTTGGGGTGATAATTGGAATAATACTTGGTCGATGGACGGTTTCTGGACGAATAACGGAAACTGGATTCAAAAGGAAGTAGAAGTATCTACGGGTATTTTCTCTTCCAACTGGGCTTTGGGGCTGGAAACGAATACGAGAGGTATTTCGTTCGAAATCACCAACATTGTGGGCGTTCGACTTGAGCTTGGCGAAGAGGTGGACTTAGCGTTCGGCCAGCAGACGAACAGTGGAGAAACTAACCTTTACGGTAAGGTTTACAACTTGGCGACACAATGGGGAGGAGATACAGATTTCCAATATTTTGATCCAAATATGTTAAGTAATACTTTATCAGAAGGGAAAGAAAACTTCTATTTTTGGATTTATAACCCTAACAAAGACGCTGTTACGATGGAGTTGGTTCAAACGAATACTTGGGCTCATTATGACGCTACGGTTTTGAATGCGCAGGCGTGGACGAAATTTACGATTTCAGCGGATGCAATTGCTAGCAACAAAGAGGCAGGTGTGGTTTGCTGTGTAAGCAAGGGCGCATCTACGGCAGGTTGGAAGATTTCGCCTATTTATTCCTTCTCGGCTACGGACGCAGTAGACAAAATACAGGCTCGTATTAACGCATTGGATACGGAGAACCCTGACGAATATCAGGTACAGCTTGCGCGTGAAGCGTACGAAGCGCTTTCCGAGGTTGAAAAGGCGTTAATCAAGATTGAAAAATTGACCCTTTGCGAAGAAAAGCTTTACGATGGCGGTATGGACTTCCCTCCGTTTATTGTGGGTGGTAAAACGCAATATAAAATCTATATGGAGGATTATCTTGCAAGCAGTGCGATGAAGGGTGTTGTTGAGTTTGTAAACGAACATCTGGAAGCCGCTACGGGCGTAGCCTTGGCAACGGTTGCAGGAAAACCTCAAAACAGCTCGAAATACCATTACGCGCTTGTATTTGGCTACTGGGGCGAATATAGCGACTTGGGTGGCTTGAAGCAAGCAGGGAATATTACTAGTCGTGCTGGTTATGCTATCGAAAGAATCGGTAGAACGGTATTCATCTTAGCGAACAGCGCAGACGGTTATCGTATGGGTGCGATTGCATTCCTGCGCGAAGTCATCGGCTACGATATGATTGCAGAGGATTGCGTAATTTATAACGGCGGCAATGATATCTATTTGGATGAATTAGACATGGAAGAAGCTCCTTCATTCGATTACCGTCAAAAGCAAACCTATATGACAGAGGAAGAAATGTACGGTATGGGTATCCAGTCGAATGCGGAGATTTGGGTACATTCGAACAAAGGCTGGGATATGCACAACAGCTTGCATTACCTGCCTGCGGCCACCTACCGTTCGGCACATCCTTCTTGGTATTTTGATGCAAAAAATAGTGAAGGCGTAGAAATTTGTCCTACGGCAGGCGGCAACTCGGCAGAGTTCAATACAATGGTGGAAACGATTGCGGCGAATATGCTCGTGCAAATTAACGCACAGCCCGAAAAGGAAAATATTTGTTTCTCGGCTATCGATACGGTGGATAACGATGATTGTAAGTGTACTCGTTGTAAGCTGTATGACACCTTGTACGGCGAAGGCGGTTATGCGGCGGCTTGGATTGATTTGATGAACGCAGTCAATGCGAAAATCCGTCCTCAGCTGCCTGAGGGTAAAGTGTTGAATATTGCTTTCCTTGCCTATCGAGATACGGAAAAAGCACCCGCAAGCATCGATGGAAGCGGCAACGTTACCTTGATGAAGCGTTATCAAATCAATGATAATGGGACCTACACGCAAACGAGCGAGTATTTGAAGTGCGACGAAGGTGTAACGGTATGGCTTGCACCCATCAATGCGAAGTTTGCGGAAAACTTCAACCACGCGGACAACGCAACGCATTTGGCAACCGTTAAGAAGTGGTGCGCTCTTTCCGACAGCGTATATCTGTGGATGTACGGTACGAACTTCAAGTACTATATGTATCCCTACAACACGTGGAAAGCGTCTGCGGAAAACTACAAGATTTTTGCAGAGTTAGGCGTGAAAGCGGTTTGGAGCCAGAGCAACGAAACGGAAGCAACGGCGTTCTCCGATTTGAAGTCGTATATCGATTCGAAATTTATGCATAACGTCAATGCGGATTACGATGAGGTTTTGAATACCTACTTCTCCAACTATTTCGGCGCAGGCGCAACGAAGATGCGTAACTTCTTCGATAAGGTTGTGGCAAGATGCGAGGAAATTGAGGCAAACTACACTGGATTGGGCAGAGGTATTTACGACGAAATCGAAAATACCAGCGGCTTCTTAGGTATGGGTGGAACGAAGTACTGGACGGAGACTTGGTTGGAAGAATGCGTCACGCTCTGCGACGAAGCAAAGGCTGCAATCGATGCGGATACGACGCTTACCGATGCGCAAAAGACAGCGTTCAAGAACAGAATCACGAAAGAAAGTCTGTTCCCTCGCTACGTATTGTGTACGAGCTTTGCAAGCTCCTATTCCAACAGTGATAAGATGATGCGTCAACAATTCAAGTCAGATGCAACGGCGCTCGGCTTGACGCTGTATCGTGAAGCAAACGGCGCATTGTCTGATTTGTATAGCGATTGGGGTATTTAATCAACTCTGAAAGAGGTTTCAATGAAAAGTAAGTATTTAGTTTTATTGACAATGTGTATGGCATTCTGCCTGTTGGGTTGTTCCTGTAAAGGGGACGACCCACAGGGCAGCAGCGTTGAAAACAGCAGCAACAGTGAAATCAGTGCGCCGACGGAATCAGCTGAGGAAGAAAAAACCGCGGCTTTTTCCGTAAACCAAAACGCGGTAACCTTTTGCATAGGCGAAACCTTTACGTTGGTTGCGGAAGCGGAAAATATTCCTAACGCAGTGTTTGCATGGGCAGTGGACGGCGATGCGGCAAGCGACGTCGTCTCCTTGGCTCAAATGGGAAATACGGCGGTGATTACGGCGCTCAAAGTTGGTTCGACCAAGTTGGTTGTATCCGTCATGAACGGTTCTGAAACGTATTTTCAAACGGTGGAAGTTACCGTCACGGAACATAATGACGTTAACTTGGTGGTGAGCAATAACGTCGGGTTTAACGACGACGGATATTACGTGCAGTTGTCCACGTTATCATCGGGCGGGGCAACGTCCGTTATTCCTACCGTTTCCGTTTATAAAAACAATAAATTAATTCCCAACGTTGCGTTTGATTGGCAAAGTGAAGACACTACGATTGCGAAACTGGAAGGAACAAAAATTGTTTCCGTGGGCGAGGGCTCGACGTGCGTTGTAGGGGCATGCCAAATGGACGGTAAGGAATACACGGTTCGCATTGCGGTAGAGGTCAGCCGCCCGACAATTGCGCTTTCCGAAAGCTTTGTCATCGAAACGGAAAATCTTTCCGCGTTGACCATTACGTCCGAATTGAACGGCATTGCAACAGACGTATTATACAACGGAAAATCGGTTGGCGCGTACGATATGCAAAGCAAAACCATCACGTTGGATAAATCCAAACTTCCCACCTATGCGGCGGAGCTTGGTGAAGGTAGACAGCTTGTCATTGAAACCAATTTGGCAGATTATGCACTCAACGTGGATATGTATACTCAAATTTTACATACCAAAGAAGATTTTGAAAATTTTGCCGCAATCTCCAAGCAAGCTTACGCAACGGACGCCGCTCTTTGGGATGGTTATTTCGTGTTGGGAAATGATATCATTTATAATGGGGTGTATAAGTCCAAGGTCGCCGACTTAGATTCTTTATGGGCGGCGGTGGAAGGTAATTGGTCCAACGGCGGTTTGTATGGTTTTAGGGGTGTATTCGACGGGAAAGGACACAATATCGAGGGAATTTCTATCGATAACGGTCAACAGCTTGGCAGTATCTTTGGGGTACTCCACGTAGAAGGCGTTGTGAAGAATCTGTCTTTCACCAAAGCGAGCGTTGCGGCAAACAGTTCCTTGGTATGCGGCGCAGGCGGCGGTACGGTGGAAAACGTATACGTACAATACGATTCTGTGGGCGCAGGCGCGCAACATTACGAAAGTGACAGAATTTCTATCAATACCTACTGTGCGACGTTCTTTGGATTTAAGGAACCGACAATTACGGCGAACGTATCCAACTGTGTCGTGGACGTAACGAATGCGACCTTTAATACGGCAACGGTTATCAAGTTAATCGGCAGTGAGTATGCTTCTATTAAAAATACGTTTTTAATCGGCGGTTCGGATGATTTGCAAAAAGCATCCAACGCAACGTTGAGCTTTGACGCGATGATTGACTTTGTGGAAGATACCAACGCGCAGGCGCGTTATCAATCTTTTGATACGGAATTCTGGTCGCTCGTCAAAGGCGTACCCGTTTCCAAGGCGGTTTACGAGCAGGTTTGTGCGCAAGGGGTTACTTTCCAAAACAGTGCGACCTGCTTGGTGTCGGGGACGTCCTACAAATTCCCCGTAGATAACAGCTTTGTAAAGCTGACGTCGAGCAATGAAAACGTCACCATTCAAAGCGGGATTGCGACGGTTGCGCAAACGGTGGAAAATGGGGACACGGTCACCATTACCGCGACGCCGATTTTCGATGAAACGAAGGCGGTTACCATTACCTGCTCGTTGGCGTTTGTGGACACATCCTCGTTTACGGATTTAACAAGCAACGATACAACGGCTTATTACGATTTAACGCTGGATAAAGTATATTTTGCAGAGCTTTCCGAAGATATAGAATTCGACGTACTGTATTACTTAAACGAAGATTATTCTATGGCAACGTTCGGGAAGGACGGCGATACGGCGAAAGCTTTGATTGCGGTGACGGCAAGCCATTTGTATAAATTTAACTGCACGAGCGTGACTAAGGTTATTGAAAGCGCGGAAGATTTGCATTATCTCCGCAGGGATTATACCGTAGCTTCCTATGGAAACGAAGGTTGTTATGATGGCAAAATTTTGGGTACGTACGTTCTTATCAACGATATTGACTGTACGGGTCTTGCTTTGAAAAACTCGGGTAGCTACTGGGAAAATTCCCGTGGGTTTGCAGGTACGCTGGACGGACGCGGACACACCATTGCCAATTTGACGGTAGGGAAAAACGGGTTCTTCGGTGCGCTTGCGCATGCGACGATTAAGAACGTGAACTTTACGGGTATTCGCCTGGTGGGTAAAACGGACGGCTCAGCAGTTGCTTTGTTTGCAAATCGTGTGTTTAATACGACGGTGGAAAACGTTAAGATTGAATTTGTAGAATATACTGCAGGGGAAAGCATATACGCAACCAGCGGTTTAATGTTCTACGAAACGTCCTTTGACTGTGTCTTTAGAAACGTTACGTTGGATATCTCTAAAATTAGCGGTGTAAAGTATTTGACCGAATGTTATTATGATTCTACAGTTCCTTACCTCTCGGAAAAGAAATCGTTATATGACAATATCACGGTCATTGTGGCGAATTTGGACGAATGCCCCGTATTTGCTTATAAGGGTGCGCTGGGTACGCCTGAGGATATAGAAAACTATCCTGAAGGCTGTTTCCATTTCCAACTCCCTGAATCGCAGATAAAGGAGTAGTATTATGAAAAAAATCGGCGTTATAGCAATGATATGCAGTTTGGTCTTCTCGGCATTCGTCGCTTGTTCTGTTCCCGAAAAGGATTCTTCAAAGTCGTCGTCGGGAAGCGAAGGAACGTCTGAGGCTTTGTCCGACACAGCTAGCGAGTCGGATGGTGAAAACGCAACGGACAGTGAAGTAAAAGAAATTTATTATACGATACAATTCGATACGGACGGCGGTACCAGTATGGATTCCGTATCCGTATTGAGCGGGGAAAAGATATCTCCGCCCGTTACGCCTACTAAAATCACGCAGGATTGCGAATACGTGTTTATCGGTTGGCTTTATAACGGGAAACAATGGGATTTTGAAAACGGCGTAGTTACGCAAGATATGACGCTGGTTGCAGGGTGGAAAGAAGGGGAGAAATATACAGAGCCCTTTTTACCCAAAAACTAATTTGACTTCAACGGCAACGATTCCGTTAAGCAATCATAAAAAATAATATAATGTAGGAGGAAACTATGAAAAAGAAAATTCTGTTGTTGTGTTTATCGTTGATGGCAGCAAGTTCTTTTGCGGCGTGTGACTTGTTTGCATCGCAGGAGAGTAGCAGCCTCGATAGCCAAAATCAGAGCAGCGAAACCGGTAGCGTAGATACTGGCAGTGACACCGAAAGCGGTGACAGCAGTGAGGCGGAAGCGCACGTTTACGTAAGCCACGAAGCGGTAGAAGCAACCTGCCAAGCTGCGGGGAACGAGGCGTACTATACGTGTGAAGACTGCGACAAGATCTTTAACGCGGAGAAGGTAGAAATCCAAGAAATCCCCGTAATTGCACAGGTAGACCACAGCTACGTATTACAGAACGAAGTTCCCGGCACTTGCAGTACGGTCGGTGTGCTTGCACATTATACCTGCGATGGCTGTGATACGTTGTTCGATTTGACGAAGAATGAAATCACATCTGCGGCAGGTGAGTTGGATGAAGCCAACCACTCTGCAGACGAAGTGCTCGTCGCGACGGCTCAACCCAACAAACTTGCATATGCAATCGGTGAAGAATTTGACCCTACGGGTATGACCGTTGCATACAAGTGCGCAAATTGCGAAGGGGAAGTGATTGACAATCAATTTTTGACTTATGAATATCAAACGGCAGGCGCAACGGCGTTTGCAAATGGCGATACGAAGCTGATTGTAAAGTTCGACAAACTCTCTTTCGAGCTTGCAATCACCGTTACCAAAATTCAAGCGGAAATTACGAACGTAGAAGAAACGTATGCGACGACTTGCGGAGTTGCTCCCACGATTTCTGCGCTTTCCAACGTTCCCGATGCGCCCATCGACGTGAAATATTATGAAGGGGACACGGAAGTAACGGCGGATCAATTTGCGGCAGGAAAATCTTACACGGTAAAACTTTCCATCGCAAGCACCGACTCCATCAACGGTACGGAAAAAACGGCGAATATCACCGTAGAGCACGCGTATGCTTGGGTGGATGATGCAAGCGACTGGAAAAAGCTGAACTACGTATGTAAGTGCGGTGACGCGGCTGATTTTTATGCAATGAATTATCAATCCCCTTACGTAGACGCAAACAACTTAGGGGTTGACCTTTCCGCATTTGTAATCGGCGCACAAGACGTTCAAATCAAGTCGGTGAAGCAAATCATTCGTATGAAGGACGGCAATTACATAGCGGCAAAAGACGGGGAAGTGGTAGATATCGCCTACACCAACGAGGGCAGTGTTTACTCCTTTGCGGCGGATAAATACGAACAGCCCTCGGGGGATTGGAAACCTTACATTTTGACCCTTTCCGTTGTATATGCCATCGGCGAAGTAGAATGTCCCATCGTTGTTGAAGTGAAGTTTATCGACAAGCTTATCAAAACGGCGGAAGACTTGCTTTCCGTAAGATATATGGGTGACCCTGGTGATAGCGGTGCGGCAGCAATGTACGGTTATTACGTTTTGGCTGACAATATTGACGCGAGCGGCGTAGAAATTACGGGTACGAACCCCTGCTGGCAGGCGGCAAGCGGTTTCCGCGGCACATTCGAAGGGAACGGTTATACCATCAGCAACTTAACGGTTGTAGGCGGTCAAGGCTTGTTCGGTGCAATCGGTGACGGCGCGAAGATTCAAAACGTAACCTTTGACAACGTTAAGGTAGCCTCTGGCTCTTATGTATTGGCATTTGCGATCAGAACGGCAACGCTTGAAAACGTAAGTGTTAAGTTTAATACGCTTTCGAAGTCGTATTACCTTGCGGGCGAAGCAAACAGCAGTACGTATAAGAACGTAAATGTTTTGACGGATAAAGCGGAAAAGCTGTTTATTAATATGGGCGGAAATCAAGACTATACCCTTCCTGAAACGATTACGGTAAGCCATTTCACGGAATATACCGTTAGCTTTGATACAAACGGCGGCAACGCTATGGAAGCGGTATCCGTTGTAGAAGGCAGAACGCTTACCCCTCCTCAAACGCCTACGAAGACCTCGGAAGAATATAATTACGTATTCCTCGGTTGGTTCAAGGGGGAAGAGAAGTGGAATTTTGATACGCCTATCACGGGTGAAATGACGCTTACTGCGCAATGGCAAGAGGTTGCAAAGACGATGCCTAAAGACGTAATTACGGCGATTGACGCGCTTCCTGAAACGGTAAAGATGCCCGAGGGAATTAACTACGTAGCCGCAATCGTTTCGGCGGAGGCGTTGTATGGAGAATTAGAGGAAACGGCGCAGGCTTCCGTTACCAACTATGCAAAGCTGGAAAAACTTCTTAAAGCAATCAGAGGTTACGAAACCGTTTACGTTCCCAACGAAACGGGCGTAAAGGCAATCCCTGGTCATTCCCCTGACGGAGCTATGAGTTCTACCATTCCTGCATCGGGCGCGCTTTCTACCGACGCAGTGTACGGCACGACGTTTAAAGCGACTAGCGGCGTAGGCGGCAGCGTATCCATTCAGTTTGCTAATTTCCCCGACGTAGCTAAGTATGACACTATCTATTTTTACGTAAGAAGCACAAGCGCGCAAGGGTATTTGTATATCTCCGACGATGCGGAAAACGGCGGTTGGGGTACAAATTGGAAAAATAACTTTGACAGCATTGCGAACAGTTATGGCAAGAACAACGTTGTTGCAGGCGCTTGGAACTTGATTTCCTTTGACGTTTCCACAGGATATTTCAGCGACGATTGGGCAATTACCGTTTGGACGACGGCTAAGGATTACGATTTGGAAATCGGTGCAATCGTAGGCTATAAAGCAGTAGCCGTAACGGAAGTAAAGACGGAAGTGGCTTTGGAATGGGGCGCAAGAGCAGATAGCGGCGAAACCAACGAATACGGTAAAGTATACAACATTTCCCGTGAGCAGTACTATATCGACCAAAATAACACCAACACGCTTGGCACGTTGCCTAAAAATAGGCTTGCGAACGCTTTGGCTGAAGGGTATGAATATTTGGTATTCTGGATGTATAATCCTACGGACACGGTTTATAGTTTCCACTTGGCAGGCGATTGCAACGGTGCTTGGACGGATTCTAAGGATTCGACGCCGTTAGCGGCAAAGGCTTGGACGAAGATTGTTATTTCGGCTGAGGATATTGCACTCAACACGCAAGGACAATGGTACGTCTATATTCAAGGCGGAGACGGTGCAGGCGCGGCGAAGGAAGGATGGAAAATTTCCACCACGTATGCGGTAAAAAGCGTATAACAAGTAAATAAAAACCTCGGTGGCTTGGGGCAAAATGCTGTCCCAAGTTACCGTTGCGTTTGAAAACAGGCAGAGAATAGACAAAAAGAGGCAGTATATGATAACGCCCAACGTAGAAGAAAGGCTGGTAACAGTATTAGAAAGATTAAACGCATGGCGTACCGCCAAGCAAGAGTTTTTACCCGTTGTCTATACGGACAACGTCGTAGACAAACAGGTTTTGCCGACCGAGCAAACGGATTGGCAACCCTTTAACGCGCCTTATACCGTTTACGAAAAGGAAAAGTATTATTGGTTCAAGGCGAAGTTCTCCATTCAAAGAGAACACGCAGAGCAAAAGGTGTATCTTAGCATAGACACCCATATTCAGCGGTATTTGGACGCAGGAACAATCAAACCGCAAGGGCTGGTCTATTTAAACGGCAAACTCGTGCAGGGCATCGACATCAATCACAAGGAAGTATTGTTGGAAGACGGGGAGTACGAAATGTACCTGCTCTTCTATTCACACACCTTCGATCGATACCTGCCTGTGGATTTTTCCATTAAATATATTGACGCGAGCATCGAGCAGACGTATTACGATTTAGAAGTGCCTTATCAGGCGATGAAGTTGCTTGCTCAAAAGAGCAACGACTACGTAAAAACGGCAAGCGTTTTAGAAAAAGCGCTCAACTTGTTGGATTTGCGCAATCCCAACTCGCAAGGCTTTTACCGTTCCTTGGAAGAAGCCAGCTTGTTCTTGAAAGAAAATTATTATTCTTGTAGCGGTGAAAAGGCAACGGTAGATTTGATTGGGCACACGCATATTGACGTGGCGTGGCTGTGGACGTTGGATCAAACGAAACAAAAGGTCGAACGTAGTTTTTCCACGGTGTTAAAGCTGATGGACGAGTATCCCGAATACAAGTTTTTCTCTTCCCAACCGCAGTTGTTTGAATTTTTGAAAGAACGCAATCCCGATTTATATGCCAGAGTAAAAGAAAAAGTTTTGGAAGGCAGATGGGAGATTGACGGCGGTATGTGGGTGGAAGCCGACTGCAATTTAACAAGCGGGGAAAGTCTTGTTCGGCAAATTCAATTCGGTAAAAACTTTATTAAGAAAGAATTCAATCAAGACTGTAAATTGATTTGGTTACCCGACGTTTTCGGGTATTCAGCATCCTTACCTCAAATCATGCAAAAGAGTGGTTTGGATACTTTTATCACGGCAAAGATTGGGTGGAACGATACGAATCGTATGCCGTATGACGTATTCAAATGGCGTGGGATAGACGGCAGTGAAGTGTTTGCCTATTTCTTATCCACGTGTGAATGCGATCCCCGTGCGGGCGTTTACGACCAAACGTATACGACGTATACCGCGCCTATTATGCCCATGTTTGTTTTGGGTACGTGGAACAGATTTCAACAAAAAGAATTTTCCGATACGGTCATCATGAGCTATGGTTGGGGAGATGGCGGCGGCGGTCCGACACGTGAAGATATGGAAAGACAAAGACGCCTTTCATTAGGCGTTGCGGGGCTACCCAATGCGAAGATAGAAAGTCTGCACAATTCGGTGCGTACAATTAAAGCAAATTATGAAAAAAATGCGGCTGAATTACAGCGTAAACCCGTTTGGAACGGCGAGTTATATTTTGAATATCATCGTGGTACGTTGTCGAGTGTGCCTGAGGTGAAAATGAACAATCGCAAAGGGGAGTTTGCTCTGTTAAATGCGGAGTTATTCTCTGTGATGGGTAATGCGCTTTGCGGTATGGATTATCCACAAGAAACGTTGGAAAAGGATTGGAAGTTGCTTCTTGTTAATCAGTTCCACGACATTTTGCCAGGTTCTTCTATCGGTGATGTCTATCAAGACAGCGCGAAGCAGTTTGAAACGATTTTTCAAGATGCCGCCGATATGGTTGACGGTGTGATAGACGGTATCGCAAAGCAGGTGCAATCGAATGGCGGTTGGTTAGTATTCAACCCCAATTCTTTCACAATAAATGGTACCGTTTGTGTGGATGGTAAAACGTATATAGCAAAAGAGATACCTGCCTTTGGCTATAAAGTAATCGAAAGCGTAAAAGACATAAGCAGTAGCGTAAAGGTAGGAAAATTTTCCATTGAAAACGGTTGTTATGCCTTGCAGTTTGATAAGTCAGGGGCAATTACTTCGCTGTTTGACAAGCGCGCGCAAAGGGAGCTTGTCAAAGAGGGTAAAGTGCTCAATCAGATGATTGCGTACCAAGATACTCCGTATCAATATCATAATTGGGAGATGACACCTTACCACAAGCAAAATCAATGGCAGTTGGATAAGGAAGCGGGGTTTGCTTTGTTGCAAGACGGACACCGCGCGGGGCTTTGCATCACAAAGCGTTACGGCAATTCGACGGTGACGCAAAAGGTATATTTATACGAAGACGGTATAGAACGTATCGATTTTGTTACGGACGTAGAGTGGAAAGAAAAAGACCAGCTGTTGAAGGTGGTATTCCCCTTCGACGTGATGGCGGAAAAGGCCAAATATGACGTGCAGTTTGGACACGTAGAGCGTGCAACGCACGATAATACGAGTTGGGACAGTGCTCGTTTTGAATCTGCTGCACAAAAATGGGTGGACGTTTCGGAAAATAATTACGGCGTAGCATTGTTAAACGATGGCAAATACGGATTTGGCGTTCAAGACGGAGAGCTGTCTATGACGATTGTGAAATCGGGCGGTTTCCCTTATGACGGCGCTAGCGACGCAGTGCCTACGTTTACGTATTCGTTACTGCCTCACAAGGAAAGCGGGTGCAACGGCGGTATTGTTGAACAATCTTACCTCTTAAACAGACCCTTCCTTGTTCGTAAGATCGAGGCAAACGGTATGGGGCGTTTTCCGAGCGAGTATTCTTATGTGGATTGCAAAACGCCTGGTATTGTCATTGAAACTGTCAAACGAGCGGAAGACGGAAATGGCATCGTATTACGTATGTACGAAGCGTATAAAGAGAGAAAGAACGTTCAAATTTCTTTACCTCTGGCAAAGGAAGTTTGGCTGTGCGATTTAAATGAAAAAGAGGAAGAAAAACTCTCATTAGATGGGGGCATGGTCGCGTTTAACATAAAACCTTTTGAAATTATCACTATAAAAATTAAAACGGTTTAAATATGGCAGAATATATATTTCACAACAAAACGGTTGTCGCAATTGACGTAGAGCGAGGCGAGATTGAAAACGTTTTATATCGCGGACAGCCTATTACCGATGGGCGGATTCCTATATTTTGCGTTAAACTTCGCAAAAGGACGGGGGAGAGTTACGTGCTTTCGGCCGAGGATTTTCGCTTTGTTCGTTTTGAACAGGATATTGCGTCCTATGTTTCCGATTGTTTGGACGTTGATATTCGTTTGCAACAGCAAGAGAATGGGCTGATTTGCCGCGCGAACATTAAAAATAAGACGTCCGACTTGTTAGAGTGGATAGAATTGATGGCCTTTTCCGTGCCTAAAAAATTAAAAGACGAGCAAGGCGGTGTAGGGGAAATCATCTACCCCTACAACGAAGGTTGCAGAGTGACGAATATGGCGTACAGAGAGAGTATGCCCTTTCGTTATACCGAGCCAGAATATCCTAGTAAAAACTCTTTCTCTATTTTCCCGAATATGGTGTTTGCGCAATTCATCGCATACATGGTGGGTGGATTTGGTCTATATTTAGGGATGCATGATGAAGGTCGAACGACCAAGCATATTGATTTTTGTTATCAAAATGATAAAATAAAAATCTTTATGCGCACGTTTTGTGACGTTACGTATGGGCAGGATTACACCATGCCTTTTGATTGCGTGTTCTCTTTTTTTGAGGGAGGTTGGTACCAAGCGGCGGATATTTATTATCGCTGGTTTCAGGCGCATCTGCCTAGCGGCTTACAAAAAATTCAAGAGAACCCTAACCTACCTGCGTGGTATAATCAAGCCCCGCTGGTGGTTGCGTACGCATTGCGCGGTAAAAACGATACGGATTTATCGCCTAATGGGTTATACCCGTACGAAAACGCAATGCCCTATTTGAAAGAAATTGCAATGACTACGCAAAGCAAGGTGATGGCGCTTCTCATGCACTGGGAAGGCAGCGCGCCTTGGGCGCCGCCATATGCTTGGCCGCCTTACGGTGGAGCGCGCGCATTTGAGGATTTTGCGGAGAAACTGCATGGGTGGGATATGCTGCTGGGTGTATATTGCAGTGGTTTTGGCTGGACACAGAAAAGCAATATCGATCCTAACTATTCCTGCGAAGAAAGCTTTGAAACGCTGAACATTGCAAGCAGCCTTTGCACGGATACAAATGGTGAGATGAAAAGCAGTATTTGCAAGGCACAGCGCGATGGTTACGATTTTTGTCCAGCTTGTCAACAGACGAAAGAAATTTTCAAAACGGAATTTGAAAAGATTTGCTCGTCCAAGGTTGACTACATACAAGCGTTAGACCAAAATCATGGCGGCGGACCGTACTTTTGTTATAGCGATCAGCATGGACACGTACCTGCCCCCGGCAAATGGCAACAGATAGAAACGAATAAGCTCTTGGAAAGCATTCATAAAAGCGGTGTATTGTTGGGATGTGAATCGGCTGCGGCGGAGCCGTTTTTGGCGCAGCTGCAATTCAGTGACAGCCGCTTTCAATTAAACTATTACATAGGTGAGCCTATTCCCATATATGGATATTTATATCACGAATATGTGAATAATTTCATGGGGAATCAAATTTGCGCTATGTTGGAAAAGAGTGAAAGTAATTTTACCTACCGCTTGGCGTATTCTTTTACTTCAGGGGATATGTTGACGGTTGTACTGAACGGTAACGGTGATTTGCAGTATGCTTGGTGTGATTATATCGAACCGAAAGAGAAATGTTTGGATAAATCGGTTGTATTGCCTTTTATCAAAACGTTAAACGAATGGCAAAGAAATGGCGGGCACGTTTTTTTGCATTTCGGGAAGATGATTGCGCCTATACGGGTATATTGCGGTAAAGAGAAATTTTTATTAGAAGACAATAAAACGTATTTGCACCCGGATAGCGTTGTGACAACAGCCTATGAATATGGCGGAAAACGTGCGCAATTTATTGTCAATTATAATTTACATAGCGTAGATATTAGGTTTGATAAACAGTACGCCATATACGTAGACAGCAAATTGCAAACGGTTGTAGAAACCAATAAACTTACGTTGAGCCCCTTATCAGTGGTCATGATAGATTTAAAGGAGTAATTAAAATATGAGTAAAGGAAGATTTACATTGCCTGCGGATAACGCGCTTGGCGATAAGACGAAAGAGATAGCTAAGAGATGGGGCGCAGATGCGGTACGCGATTGCGACGGTACGGCACTCCCTGATAATCCAAAACAGTTTGGTAAAGTATACAATACTTATTTTATCGTGCGCGGTGATAACGAATGGGGGAGATTGCATCCAGAAGAAGCGCAAAGGATTTTCCTGCTTTCCGAACGTACGCTTGCCACCGCAAATACGGTCGAAATTGAAATTATGAAATATTTCTTAAAGGATGAATTCGACCCCGATACGACCTATCTGGATAGATGGGAAGTGTACGACCGCACGGAAGGGACGTTGGTGAACGATTGGTCATACAATGAAAAGACAGGTATCGTTACGGTGAACAACGTTAAGAAGTTTCACGAATATACAGTGTCGTTTTTGGCGCGTATTACGTGGCATCCCGTGCAGATTTACAACTATTTGACCAACGAATGGACGTGCGAAAAGCAACTCACGTACGACCCTGCATTCCCGAATACGAAAGAATATATCAAACGTCATATGGAAGAATGGTGTTTGGAAAATCCTGACACTGACGTTGTGCGTTTTACTACGTTCCTGTATCAATTTACCTTGATTTTTAATAACTTCGGTAAGGAAAAGCAGGTGGAATGGTTTGGCTACGCGCAGACGGCAAACCCCATACATATCGATAATTTCTATAAAAAGACGGGGATTAAGCTGACGGCGGAAGATTTCGTAGATAACGGACATTACAACAATATATTCCGTACTCCCACCGAAAAATTCAAGAAATATATGGATTACATGGAAGCGTTTGTTTGTGAAACGGTGGCGGAATTAGTAGAGATTTGTCATAAGCACGGTAAAGAAGCGATGATGTTCTTGGGGGACGATTGGATTGCGAGTGAACCTTATGGCGAACATTTCCACAAGATGAACCTCGACGCGGTAGTAGGCAGCGTCGGGGGCGGTGTAACCGTACGTATGTTGTCGGAAATTCCGCACGTGAAATATCACGAAGGCAGATTTTTA
>SVII01000035.1 GCA_015069605.1 Clostridiales bacterium
AAGGAATATCCACGTTGATCGCTTGTAAGCGGCTCTTTTGGACGGTAACGATTGTTTTGTACCTTTTTATGTCCGCTCCCATAGCAAATAACATACGTTCTGTGTGATCGCGGGATTGAATGGGCTCGCTGACCGTCGTTTCTCCGTCCGCGGAAATCCCTGCAAGTAAAACTGCACTTTTTACTTGTGCCGAAGCTATCGGCAAAACTACGTTTGCCCCATACAATTTTTGAGGCTTTACAAATATGGGCGCATGACCATTCGTCGTTTTGACGTTTGCGCCAAGCAAGGAAAGCGGTTGAGAAACTCGATCCATGGGTCTTGTGGACAGCGATTCGTCACCGTATAATTTCACGTCAATGCCTTTCCCTGACGTATAGCCCGTAAGCAATCGAAGAGTGGTCGCGGAATTGCCACAATCAAGTTGTACGCCGTTTTGAAATACTTCCGTACCGTGAATACGGAATGTCGTTCCGTCCGTTTCAATTTTTGCGCCAAGCGCGCGCATACAACGACAAGTGGACAAGCAATCTTCGCCCAAAGATGCGTTGGTAAGCACCGATTCCCCATCCACGCCACTATTCAATATAATCGCGCGATGTGTGATTGATTTGTCGCCGGGAAGGGTAAATTCCCCGCTAAAATAATCTCTCGGTTGTATTCGACGCATACCTGCCCCCTTCTTTCCTTATTCTTATCAATCGTTTGCGTTCACCGCAAACAGCAGTTCTTTGTACTTTTCAAACGGCAAAGTTAAGATAGTCCATTCGCCCTTTGCTTTTGCCACTGCCATCGTAATTTGATGATCTTCTCTATTCTTTTTATCCAAAAGCGTCTTTTTTGCGTTGGTTTCTATATCAAAACTTTGTGTTTTTATATGTGGTGGCAACGAAATCGCCTCATGTATGATTTTCAGTAGTCTTTCTCCATACTTTTTTTCACAAACGCCTGCCATAAGCGCCATTTTTGTTTCCAAAAGCATACCATATAACACGCTTTCGCCATGCGATAACACGGAAGATAATTCGATTGCATGCGCAGTAGTATGCCCGACGTTTAAACAACGGCGTTCGCCTTGTTCTTTCTCGTCAATTTCTACTACTTTCACTTTATATTGAATGCAGGTGGAAATCAAGTTTTTCCAAAACGTAACGTCGGAAAATTTACCCAAATTTTGTTCTAAAATATCAAACAACTCGCTATCTAACGCCGCGTATTTTACAATTTCACCGATGCCGCATTTAATTTCTCTTTCAGAAAGCGTATTCAAAAACGTAGGGTCAACCAAGACTTCGCAAGGCTGATAAAAAGCGCCGACGACGTTTTTAATACCGCCAAGATCCACCGCTGTTTTCCCCCCAACACTGCTGTCCACCTGCGCTAAAAGGGTTGTAGGAATTTGCACGTAAGAAATTCCGCGCATATACAATGCCGCCGCAAGACCACCGATATCCCCCACTACGCCGCCGCCAACGGCGAACAAACGAGAGCTTCGTCGCATACCTGCCCCCGCCATTTTTTCTAAAATAGCGTTTAAGGAATGAAAATTCTTATTTTCTTCCCCTGAGGATAAGACGTATATCTCCGCATTTTGAAAATATTTATCAAAAAATTTTCTATACAGCACATAAACGTGGTCGTCGGTTACCACAAAATTGTTTTGCGTAGCCGTTAACAAGGGCAGACGGGTCGAAATGACGTCCGTTCCCACGTATATTTTTCCTTCCATCGAAAGAGTTTTTAAGGAAATCGTTTCCATATTCTCTCCCCTTTATGCGTTATGGCAATAAATCGTAACGAGCCTTGACTTCTTGCATGGTATCACCGCCAAGTCTTTTTTTAACCACTTGGGCAATCACCTGCGCGGTCACCGCCTCAGCTATCCTTTCTAATGCGAAAATTGCACAAACGTCGCTGCGTTCAGATGCCGCAATCGTACTTTCTTTTGTTACAAAATCTACCGTTTGCAAGCCTTGCACGAGCGTAGGAATAGGCTTCATTGCTAATCGAACAATAATTTCTTCCCCATTGGACATTCCGCCCTCGATACCGCCTGCACGGTTGGTTTTACGCGTAAATTGCCCAGCTTTATACGTAATTTCGTCGTGGACGTTTTTACCACTGACGCTGCCAACGGCAAACCCCATTCCAAATTCAACACCTTTTACGCCTTGAATACTCATCAAGCCTTGCGCGAGCTGCGCATCCAACTTTTCAGCGTACGTCATCATGCTGCCAAAACCACTCTTTAAGCCTTTGACGCGGATTTCCACAACGCCGCCTGCCGTATCACCGTTCTCTTTTAAAGCAAGAATTTTTTCTTCCGCCTCTTTATTCGATTTCTCGTCAATCATACCAGCAGTAGTCGTTTTTGATTTGGAAAGTTCCTGAAACGTGTACACGCCCCCATCCTTTACACCGCAAACTTCCGTTACATACCCGCCGATTTCTACGCCGAGAACGGATAAATATTGGCGGTAAATCTCTCCTGCCGCAACACGGATTGCAGTTTCCCTTGCCGAAGCGCGTTCTAAAACGTTGCGCGCATCCGATTGAGAAAATTTCAGCATTCCTGTCAAATCAGCATGACCAGGACGAACTTTGGTAAGGCATTTTTCTTGCATGGCGTTCTTGTCGCAATCCCCCGTCGCCATGCTTGCCGACCAGTTTTCGTAATCTTTGTTATAAATACAAAGTGTCAAAGGACTGCCAAGCGTTTCCCCATTTCGCGCACCCGTTAAAATTTCCACTTTATCCTTTTCGATTTTTTGACGGCCGCCACGACCGAACCCACCTTGTCTAAGTGCAAGCTCGGCGTTGATTTTATCTAAGCTTATAGGCAAATGCGCAGGTAAGCCCTCTATAATCGCTACGAGCGCTTTAC
>SVII01000022.1 GCA_015069605.1 Clostridiales bacterium
AAAAGCCTCGCTTAATTTTTACCGACCTTTTTGTTAAATTCACTCGTTTGTAAGGTAAGCGTATTCAAGAACTTGTTTTCAACGCCACTCGTTTTGTTTTGTAAGTCGCTGAAAATAGCGCTTACGCTCGAGCGCAATGACGTACGAATATCCGTTGCGTAACGGTTATACGTCGTCAAACGGAGTTCTTCGCCCGCAAGCCATGCAGCATGATTTTTATCCTCGCCCATCGCCTTCGTCCATGCTCCGTTTTCTTCCAAGGATTTCAAGATAGGAACGCTTGTACCAAACGAACCTGCTACCTGTTGTCCCTCTTCGGTAATGATATATTTAATGAAATCCCAGCAAAGTTCTTTATTCGTCTTGGAAACGCCGTTCACCGTTTGCGTTGCGTTGGCTTTTTCTTTCGTAATTGCATAACCCGAGCATCCTGCCCCGATTGCTTTTGCAGGGAAAGGAAGGAAATCTATCGTACCCTTGCGTTGCATATAAGCCGTGTACGCAACGGGACGTACGCACGTAGCCATCAGGGTATAACCTTTCTTGAAGTCCATTTCCGTACCGATAATCGTTTCGTTGGAGAATAATTCATCGTACAATTTTCTCATCAGTTTTTTGTTGTTTTCGCTATCAAGATTGAGCGTACCGTCTTCTTTGACAATGCTGTCACCGCCCATTTCTTTAAACACCGTCGTATAGACGGGTTCCCATTGCAAGAAGAAGGAAATTGCGCGATAGGTTAACGCATATGCTTCCCCTTTTTCCTGAATTTTTTCCGCTACGCCTTGCAAGAAATCGATAAACGTTTCCATATTCCAAGCCTCGTGCGAAAAATCGGTGGGTGCTTCGATACCAAACTGTTGGAAAAGTTGGGTATTGTATGCGATACCAATTTTATTGTAATCACGAGGCGCGTAATACAAGCCGTATTTTGCGTCCGTGCTTTCGCTCAAAGGTTTATATTCACCCATATAAGAAGCTGCGTGCAACATGGACTCGTAATAATTAGAGTATACAAAAGCAATACCTTGATCAATTCTTCTCGAACATTCTTATGCGCGCGCTTCGTCAAGGAATATTCTTCGATGAAATAGGAAAAAAGCAAGTTTGCGTACCCTAAATCCTTAATATGCGTCTTTTCCGTTTCACCATACCATCTTTCAATCAACTCAAATATCCGTTGATTCTTCTTTTTATCCGACATATACGTCATAAATGTTTGATCAGCGTATAACTCATAAAAATCTTCTAAATATTCTCTACTCAATACCAACACGAATGCTAATATTTCCGATGTTAAATGCTTGTACCAATGCCCTTCATAACTGTCAACAAAAAAGATATCGCCCCGCTGCATAATATACGTTTTATCATATAAATGCGCTTCTGCCTTTCCGTCAAGCATAAAGATCATTTCCACACTATCGTGGAATTGCCTAATGTGCTGTAATAAACCATCTTTTTTGAAATATATGTATTTCGCTTTATCCGTTTCACCAGAATAATACTGTACGCTCATTAAATCATTCCCCCGACTCTTTCTAACAAAGCTTTTTGTTTACTTTAACTAACACAGCAAATATACTATACAGGGTATATTTTCACGCCTTTCAATGTCAACTCTTAAGCTTTTTCAAAATTTCTATACTCGGTGCAGGAATTCTCCCCAAACCGTCTGGGCCGACGTTCAATAGATAGTTGATTCCCCTGTCATTTAATTCTTTCTTGATTCTCAAAACCGTTCCTGCATCCTTCCAGTTTTGGTCGTACGCCTTATATCCCCACGTATCGTTGAGGGTTGCAGGCACTTCGTATAACATTCCGTTCCCCACGGCATCCGTTTCATTATCAGCCGAAGAACCATAATCACCCATGCCGTTGCCGATACGGGAATTAATCAAACAATTCGGTTGATATTTTTTAACGAGGTTATAAAGCTCTACCGACTGTTCCTTTGTAATATCTTGCGGCGTATCAAACCAAATCAAATCAATATCACCGTAGTTTGTCAAAAGCTCGGTCACCTGCGGGATCGTCTTCTTTCTGAAGCAAATTTCAAAATCCTTTTTCGTATTGGGAAAATCCCACGTATTTGTCCACGGCTTGCCTTGATTGGTTTCAAACGTTTCCGTATAACCACCGCCGTGTTCTTCATGCCAGTCAAGTTCTTGCGAGTAATAAATGCCAAATTTCAAGCCATTTTTACGGCAGGCAACAGACAATTCCTTGATGATATCTCTACCAAAAGGCGTGTGCATAACGTTATAATCGTCCACTTTGGAATCAAAAAGAGCAAACCCTTCGTGGTGCTTGGTCGTTACAACGATATATTTCATACCTGCAGCTACCGCCAAATCGCACCATTCATCCGCGTCGAAAAAGACGGGATTGAAGGCATCCATCAGTTTTTCATATTCCTTGATGGGAATTTGGAAACAGGATTGCGCCCATTCGGCAATCATATCCATGCGTTTGCCCTTCCATTCGCCTGCTAAGAGAGAATACAAACCAAAATGAATCATCATACCGAATTTAGCTTCTTTAAACCATTGCTTATTGTCCATGCAAAACTACTTCCCTTATAACTTCCTACTGCCATTATACAAGAGATCTTCTAATTAAATCAATACTTTTTTACAAAAAATCTATTGCAAAATCCGACATTTCTCTTACATTTTTCCAATCAAAACCACCAGTTGAACCAGTGGTATGCACTGGCCCTTCAAGGACATAGTACTGGCTGAGCCTTAAGGCTCGTTGAAAGGTTCGCCAACCGCAAACAATCTCGGAGCGTCGCTAGGATGGTTCTAGCTAGCCTAACACACTCGCTCTCATTGTCAAGAGGCATTCGACAGCATATGGTCGTCCTGACATCGTAGATATTTGGATGGGCGACTCTGCGACAAGATTAGTAGGACGTGTATATACACATTTCCCGATGAGTTCATACTCGAAAATATGTTGAAAGTACAATTTACACAAGCCTAAAAAGATATTAAATTTCCAAAAACCACAGGATTTATTTGAACTTTTTCTCAAAAAGTGTTGCACTTAGTTTGACAATTCAAGATCAAAAAAAAACGGACGGTTTCAACCGTCCGCTTGATTATTTCTTCGTTACCGCTATCCAAATTTCACAAAGGTATTCCTCGCTGTCCGTATCCCCGTCAGGATATGCCTCAATATCTATTTCCCGTAAAGAACGGTAGTCCGCGCTTCGAGTGAATTCAGGAAAAGTCTTCGACCAAAAATCCGCAATAGAATGACTTACACTCCCCTTGCAAGGGAATACAGCCCAAGTACGTGCAGGTATAACCGTTTTTCGATAACCCGCAGGCACTTCCTTTTCGCTCTCTACGGCAATTGAGTAAGCAAAGCGTTTTTCGCTCTTATCGGGATTGTCGTAACAAATGCCGTACATATACGTAAAATCACTTGCCAGCGACCCCAACTCTTTCACCGAGCCATCGGCATAGCAAGCGTCCCAAAAAGCGGGAACACTCCTTGTATTCTCCCCGTTTTCCGTCGTGTGAAAGCTTATTTTTTCAATAACGGTAAATGCAAATTTTTGTATAATTTTATAATTCATCGCGTACCTTCCCCGCGCATTTGAAGTTTTTAAAGGCGGAATAGATTCCCTTGAAATCCTCGCTCCAATACGTCAAAGCCTTTTCCTCGAATTCCTTAGGCATGCCAAAATATGCTCCCGCAATACCGCCTGCCATACAAGCCATAGCATCGGCACCGCCACCCAAAGAAATGGCGTAGCGAATAACTTGCTCAAAATCCTTTCCGTCCAAAAAGCAGACGAGCGTTTGCGGTATACTGCTTTGACAGGATACATAATTCGTTTTCACATCAAGCCCATAGGTAGGATACCGCGATGTCACCTATGATTGAACCTATTAACTTACTCTCCTCTCATCTTTTTAAGTTCGCTAAAAGTGACTTTTTTATCAAAATAGTGCGGTTTGTCTGGGTATATCACCAAGCGGCAGTTGTCCGCGGCATTTTCTTTTTCGTATATTTTTTCAATAACCGAATATACTTCTTTCGTTCCCGACAAGGGGAAAATCGTATCGATTTCGCCGTTGCAAATAAGCAATTTTCTCGGCGCAATCAATGCAGCAAGTTCTCCCATATCAAAATATCTTGCGCTATTTGGCACATAATTACAACTACAATGCCACATATCGCCGATACTGTCTTTATACGTACATACGGCGCAAGTGGGAACGGCAATCTTTATCCGTTCATCATAGCACGCCGAGTAGTAGGTCGCCGTACCGCCACCCGATGTACCCAAAAGCATGATATCCTCTAAGTTGAGTTTGTCTTTAAAGAATTCCAAGCTGTCAATTGCCTTAGAAACGTCCCAAACTCGCTCCCCGATGAGCGTTCTTCCAAGCATCAACGCAGTCATTGCCGTATAATAACAACCACAAGTCAAGGCAGGGCCTCTCTTTGGTTGTAAAGTAGTGCGTTCGCCCATACCGCGCTGTTCGATAGCCAAAGCTGCATAACCGTTCTTGACGGCATCGAGCGCAAACGTACTCGTTTCCAAATTCCCATCGTCTTCGTCGTATTTCTTTTCACCGATAGAAATATGGAAGCCCGTTGAATGGCCCTGCACGCAAACGCATACGGGAAGTTTTTCCGTCGTGCCGCGCGGAATCAACAAATAGCAGGGTACTGGACAATCCTTTTCGGACTCGAATACGTAGCGGTAGCGCGTATATTCTTCCGTTTCCACGCATTCCTCGATTTCGATTTTGATTTCACAAGCGTTCTGCGCGATAACGTCAAGGCCAAGCATTTCTATATATTTTTGTCTTACTTGCTCCTTCCATTTAACGTAATCGTTCTTTTCGCTATATGCCAAAAGCGGTTTTTTTACCAACAATTTCTCATGTATGATATCGTTGTCTATCAATCTCATATTATACCTCACTTTACAACTACTTTATCAATAATAATATTTTTTACGGCAGTATAATCGGCTCGCATCGCCCTTGCCTGACCGTCTAAGTTTTTCAACCAAAAATCCCTCAACACGTATTCCCTTTCATCCTTGTTAACGTTAAGAATTGGCCACAGGAACAGTGACAGTCTTTTACCGTGATACGACGCACCTCGAATAGGTTCTTGCAAATAGGACAATTTGTCTGCGGTTGGCAGGTCGCAATGTGTCAAAGCCTCACCATTTTAATAGAGGTAATCCCGCCAAGCCCGAATACTGCCAACTTCTTCGTATGCTATTTGTCTATATATTAGCAAATCACCGCGTTGTTTACTTTATCAAGAACGAAGGCTTCACGTTTATCCTCTCTGTACGTTTCCACCCTTACGTTGTCAAGCGTCAAACCGTCTACGTAGCGGAAATAAATCCCCTTCGCGGGTAGGATACGCCCATAAACGTAAACTTCTGGGTAATCCTGCGCTACTTCGGGAACGTTGCGATTATATTCTTTCACGCCACCGTCCAGCTTAAAATACACGTTTTTGAGCGTAATATTTTCCAAATGTCTTTCCGCCAACCCGCATACGTTACTCGTCATTTGCCAATCGATTTCCTCTGTATTCTTGGACTCGGCTTTGTCAAAACCCTCCGCCCCACCGAAAGCCCAAGGTAACTGCCACGTATCGTTTTTCTTATAGCTAGAATAATTCCAAGGCACGATTTCATACGGCTCATACGGCCCTTCGGCGATAATGTTTTTCAACGTAATATTTTTGATCCGCCCAAGCTCCCTGCCCTGCGGGCCTCTCATGCGTCTTCCAATATGGATAAATAAAGGAGCGTTTACGTTTCTCATTTTCACGTTTTTGATTGTCACACCGTCCACAAGAGCGCCGTCTACACTCTCAATCGCAATACCCGTAATGCGGGTATCTCGAATTTCGATATTCTCAATTTCGATATTCTCAAATCCACCGTTCGTTTCCGTCCCGAACTTTATCGCAGAACAACGGCTCTTTATTTTACAATTCCAAACCTTGATATTTTCGCAAATATCAATCCTATTCAAAGTATACGAGCTTTTAAACACGATACCATCGTCTCCTGTTTCCAGGTCGCAATTATAAATACGCACGTTTTTAGAATTGTCGGGAGAAATGCCGTCGATATAAACTTTCAGCCTTAAATCGTATATGTCTACGTTTTCACAGCCCGCAAAATATACGGCAAGGTCAGTTACGTGGACAATATTGAGTCCGCTTATCTCGACGTTTTTACACTCTTTTAAAGCAATGCACTTAGGCCCACGGTTCCTAATCGCCTCTCCGCGAACACCGTCCTCATCCCATACCGAACGCATATCAATTTTGCCTTTTCCCGTGATAGAAATGTTTTCACAGTTTCTCCCCACGAACATTGACAAATCAAAATAGGTATGCGACGCGTCCTGATAAATGGGGTAATCAATTTTTTCTTGCTGGGCATAATCATAGAAGTTTAAACTGCCCAAAAGTTCCGCGTCCTCAGCAATTTGAATATGTACGTTGCTTTTAAGAAAAATGGTACTCAACACGTACCTGCCCCCATCAAAACGCACAATACCCCCGCCATTTTCATGACAAAAATCAACCGCTTTTTGAACCGCTTGTGTGCAAAGAGTTTCCCCGTCCGCTACTCCGCCAAACTCAAAAACGCTTACGCTTATATTTCCTTTCATAATAATATCCTCGCGCAAAATAATATACTTTTTATTTCTATCATACTTGCTTCAAATTATTATAACACGTTTAGCGTGAAATTGCAAGTGGAATAAAGAATTTTATATCGATAAAAAACCTAAAATTATATCTATTAAGCCACACACCAAAATAATGAAGCGAATCTGGTAGAAAAAATAGGGTAAGGAAAATCATTTTCCCCTTGCCGTCGTCCCAGCTAATATTATTATACGAGTACTGAAGAACCAGAATACGATACCTATATCTACCTCTTCTTCCTCTAACGTTTCTTCATGCGAGCATACATACGAATGGAATTATAATAAAGAAACTCATCAAAAAGCTTATACCCGCGGTTGCTCTACCCCCGATATTGCGGAAATGCATTTGGATGGTGACGAAAACTATATATGTGATATTTGCGGATATAAAATAGAAAGTCCCGCTAGCCAGGGATTAGAGTTCGTAAAAAACAACAACGGAACAAATTACGCGGTAAAATCCATCGGCTCTTGTACCGATAAAAACATCATAATCCCGAAACAAATGCTTATAATATGACGGGTATATGGAGCGGAAGTTCTTGGCAAAGAGAATTTGAAAATGAATAACTCCCTCAAATAACAGCGTAAGAGTTTCCCCTTCTGCGCTGTTTTATATTTTTATTTATATTCTAAAAAATCCCCCTCTTCTTTTACTTGAAAATAAAAATATATTTTGTTATAATAAAGACAGCTTAACATATCCATTGTTTATCTTGAAATATATTTTTCATTAAAAACATTCAACAAACTAATTCATCTGTAACCGAGGAGAACACTTATGACAGAACGGGAAAAAGCATTGAAAGGATATTTAATTTACGATCCTTTCGCCGAAGGTATGCCCGAAGAACGCACCAAAGCGCACCGACTTTGCAAATTGTACAACGATACGTTTGATACGGAAACGGAAAAACGAGAAGAACTTTTAAAAGAACTGCTCCCTCATCGCGGCAAAAACGTTTACCTGCAAGGGCCTATTTATATTGATTGCGGCTTAAATACGGTGATTGGAAACGATAGTTTTGCAAACTTTAATTTCACGGTATTGGACGAGGGACGCGTGACGATTGGGAACTCTGTTTTTATTGGTCCGAACGTTTCGCTTTTGACGGCGATTCATCCACTTTGCTACCAGGATCGAAATCCGTTTTTTAATAAAAAAACAGGCATGGTAACCAATTTAGAATACACTGCACCTATCACGATTGGGGATAATTGTTGGATTGCGGCAAACGTCACTATTTGTGGCGGCGTCACAATCGGCGAAGGCTGCGTTATCGGTGCAGGATCCGTTGTCACCAAAGACATTCCTGCCAACAGTTTGGCTGCGGGGAATCCTTGTCGAGTCATTCGTCAAATCACGGAACAAGACCGTTTGTCGAACCATCCTGAATTGTTTGGTGAATAAAAAATTAAGCGCGATAGCATTGACTACCGCGCTATTTTTTATTCATTTGTTTCAGATTCTGTTTCCGTCGTTGCTTCCTCTTTCTTTCTTCTTTTTTCCATGAGCACGTTCAGTTTATGAGCCGCATAGAACACACCGACAATTAACGCTGCGCACAGTAAAATGAAAATAATCCAATGGAACGGAGTTGTGAATTTATCAAAAGGAATGGACGATAAACCGAACGTAATCGCCGCAATCCCGATTCCTCGTGCAATAAAAATTGAAGGTACAAACCATTTCAAAGACATCTTTAATGTGCCTGCAATCATCGTCAATGCTTCATCGGGAAAGGTGGGGAACGCCATCAAAAGAGGGAAATATACCGTACCTTTGTTACGAAGCAACGTCAAGGAACGCTCGCAATCTTTCTCCCCCATCAGCTTTACGCAAATTTTATATCCGCCGATTCTCCCCACAGTGTAAAGCGAAAAACTGGCAATCAACATAGCGACAAAACTGATAATAAACGCTTGCCACGGTTCTGTGTATATCGTCATACTCAACAGCGTAAACGCCATTGCCGCGCCGGGAATTGCGCAAAGCAACATACTTAACACTGTTTGCAAAAGGATGAACAGTACCCAACCGTACCACGCATCTTTAAAAGATAGAAACAGCTCGGCATTGAATTTCATTCCGTCGTCAAAATAAACGACATTAAATACCATCAACAACAATAAGCTTATCACGGAAATAGCGATAACGCCAAGAATTACCAACAATAAATTCCATAACAGTTTTTTATTATTTATAAAAAACGATTTTATTTTTTCGAAAATTTTCTTCAAAATATCACCTCAAAGTTTCCACTTTTGTATTATAGTACAAAAATAATTGATTGTCAAACACTATATTGAGAAAATATGGTGAAATTATTTCTTTTTTCCGACATACTTGACAAAAACTATCCATCGGCGTATAATAAAATAAATCTATTTTTACGAGAAATGCTATGAAACACGTAATGAAATTACAACCCGCGCCCTTTATGGCTATAAAATCAAAACAAAAAACGATTGAAATGCGTTTATATGACGAAAAGCGCGCAACTATCCACGTCAGCGATATCATTGAATTTATCAATATCGATACAAAGGAAATGTTAACTTGTACTGTTGTCAATTTGTACTGTTATTCTTCTTTTGAAGAACTTTATTCTCATCACGATAAAGTTTCTATCGGGTATTCCGCGCAAGATATAGCGAACCCTAAAGATATGCTTACGTATTATTCGCAAGCAAAAATTAACAAATACGGCGTTGTCGGAATTGAACTTCAACTTTTATAAAATCAAACACCTTGAAAACAAATGGCTTTCAAGGTGTTTTTTCTTTATTTATCTTCAGAGTTTTTCTTCATAAAGAAATCCACAAATCTTGGACGGTGCTTTCTGTCCACATTTTCTTGAGTAGGCTCAGGAATAGGATCATCAGGCTCAAAAGGCGTGTTTTCCACCGTTTGCGGCATCGCGTTACCCTGCTGAGTTTGGGAATATGCAGGCGCTGCTTGATTAGGCATTTCTAAACTCACGTACGGATCGTTATACAAAGGTATTTGCTGAGGAGTTTGCGGCATCATGGGCGCAGGTTGAGGTTGTTGATAACCGAATGGTTCGTTTGCGTTGCTTCCAACGCTGTTATTGTATGCAGCATCAATTTTTCTCGACAACGCTGACGCTTGATACAACGCGGAATTTTGATCGATATTTACACCATTTTGCGCGTTATTGAACCCCGTTGCAATGATGACAACTTCCACTTCATCGGACATCCCCTCGTCAATGCAAGCGCCGAAAATTACGTTAGCAGAATAATCGATAACCCCACGAACCAAATCAGCCGCCACAACAACTTCATCCAACGACAAATCTTTACCGCCAATTACGTTCAAAATAACCGAGCTTGCACCCTCGATCGTCGTATTCAGTAAAGGACTGCATACTGCACAACGTACTGCATCGGAAATTCTCTTTTCCCCTTTAGCTACGCCGATACCCATATGTGCAAGACCGCGACCTTTTAACGTCGTTTTTACATCCGCAAAGTCGAGGTTGATAAGCGAGGGTTTTACGATGAGCTCCGCGATACCGCGAATACCCTGACGCAACACTTCATCCGCTACTTTTAACGCTTCTTCAAATGACGTTCCCTTAGGAACGACTTGACGAATTTTATCGTTGGGAATAGTGATAATCGCATCTACGTGTTTGCCGAGTTCTTCAATCCCCAGCATAGCGTTATCCATTCTGCGTTTCGCTTCAAAAGTGAAGGGCAACGTCACTACGGCTACTGTAAGAATTTTCATATCTTTTGCGATCTTTGCAATCACAGGAGCAGCGCCCGTACCCGTACCGCCACCCATACCTGCCGTGATAAATAAGAGGTCGGTGTCCTTTAACGCCTCTTGGATCATTTCTTTATTTTCTTCCGCAGCAGCTTTACCGATAGCAGGATCCGCGCCCGCCCCCAAGCCTTTCGTAAGTTCCACGCCAATCTGAATACGGCGATTTGCTTTTGACCGAAGCAACGCTTGATTGTCCGTATTGATAACGATATATTCAGCGCATTTTAAACCCGAATCTATCAATCTATCTACCGCGTTATTTCCCGCGCCGCCTACGCCGACCACTTTAATTTTTGCAACGCCAGAATAATTGTTATTCGTATATGCAGGCGAAGGTGCGCTTTCCATAGGTGCGTAACCATATCCGCCAATTCTTTCATCTTGATAGTTTTCCATCATTTCTTTTTTCCTCCGAAATTGTTCAAAATCCTACGTAACCATCCTGCTCTTTCCTTATCGGAAATTGCTGTATCTAATAATGCCATACGGGAAGAAAAGGACGGTTTATCGCAATAGGGTAAATCGGGCGCAACCACTTCCATAAAGCAATTCAATCGTGCGGAAAAATGCTCCGTTTCGCCTTTTACACACCCTATGCCTTCTCCTGTCACGTTAATCAAATTTTCCGTTCCGCCAAAAACTACTTTATCTTTATAGTGTTTTTGAAGAAATCTTTCTACGTTTTCGCACAGCACGTCCAACCCGTCGTCTTTAATAATGGCGTTGATTTGTCTTGCGGATATAGAAACGTCGCCTCTTTCATTTCTCCAAGGCTCGTCGTTTGACGTATCCCCGCATGAAACGTTCGCCCAAGCCAAAATTTCTTCTGCCGTAGCAAAATCTACGTTCAAACCTTGCATCAATGCAACGAGAATTGTTCCCGTTCCGCAATCGTACGTTTCTTCTCTTACGATACCGTTTCCATACAACACGGAAATCGATGTTGTCAAAAATCCGATATCCAACAAAAACGCATACCCTTCGCGTTTCTTTTCCGTCAATAAATATCTTGACTGCGCCAAGGTGGAAGGAATAAATTTAACTTCTTCTATTCCGAGTTCTTTCAAAACCGCCACCACAGTTTCGTAAAAGGTTTCGTCGATAAAATAATAACACAACGCGCCCTTTAATAACGTGGTCGGTACACCGTATAGATCTTCCGCTTTGAAATATTTACGATTATCACCCAACGTAAAATACATATTCGATCTGCGAATACACCGACCGTTGATCGCAAGCTCATTTAAACCGCTGTCGTATAACGCGTCAACGTCTTGCGCGGAAAGTTTTCGTTTTGACGGAAAGGAAATCGTATGTCCTTTGGTAACTATGGAAACAAACGCTGAGGGGACACCCACCGCTACCTCGGTGATGACACCACCGTAATTTTGGCGAACGGAAGCAATCGCCGCAAACACCGCGCGACGAAAAGAGCTTTCATCGTAAAATCCACTCGTTGAAAATCCCTCGTATTTTTCAGTGCAATTCCCATTGGATACAAACGTATTGTTTACCCCTCTCGAACCGAGCATAAACACAACTTCGTTTGACCGCACGTCTAAAATTGCAACGCTTTCGTTCCTCATAAATATTTCCACTCCGTATGATAAGATTTATTATAATAAATCCCATATTTTATTATACACCTTTTTAGATGAAAAGTCAATGGGTGAAAATAAAAAAAACACGCGTTTTGCGTGTTTTTCCTTAATTATACGACAATTTTATGAATTAAAGTCTTCTTTGGAAACATCCACCGTCAATTCCCCATTCCTATCAAACACCGCAATTCGCCCCGTCAATCTTTCTTCCGCGGACAAGGACAGGTATTTTCCAAACGCCGTTTCCGCTTTTTCCCGCGATTGAGAAAGCGGATTTCCAATATACATCTTAATACCTTCTCTAAGCGTAATCAGCAAAATCGTTTCTTCTGCCAACGAAGTTTTTTGCATTACTTCTATAGACACAACGTTGCGACGTATCCCGTCCAACATTTCATTTGCCTTTTGGCAAAAAGTAAGCAATGCAGAAAAATAGTTCCCTCCTTGCAAAATTTCGCCTTTAACACCTTGAGCGGTAATCCCCTTTACCAAAATATTCTCCGCATTGTCAAGACGGTTAGAAGAAGTTTCTCTATATTCCAACACCGTTCCGTCTATCCCGAGAATATAATACATATTTTCCTCTGTTGAAACAGCAAACACTTCCGCATCTTCCGAAACGGTGATTACAATACGATTCGGATATTCCTTTTGGAAAGAAGCGATACGAAAATAGGGAAAATCCGCAAACACACTTTGCGCTTCCGTTTCGTCAACGGAAAAGATACTTTTTTTATAATACGCACTTTCTAAACGTGCCTGCAAATCTTTCGCTTCTTCTTGCGCTGCAGCTGAAACAACGGATGCATCCAACGTAACCGCCGTTACACGATACACGGTGGACACCCCTAAAATGCAAGTAGATGCAAAAATCAGCACCGTTAATATGATAATCAAACTCTTTTTCAGCATGATTTTCCCTCTTTTGTAGTTTGTCATTTTCTTTGATTCATATACGACGTGTTAAATCCGCACACGGCGAATTTTCGCGCCAAGTTTCTTTAATTTCCCCTCGAAATCCGCATAACCGCGATCCACGTGCGACAAATCTAAAACACAGCTTTGCCCTTCCGCTTTTAATGCCGCTACAACAAGCGCCGCGCCGCCACGCAAATCACTCGCCGTTACTTGCGCCCCATGCAATTTTTCTACGCCTCGTATCAACGCCGCGCGATCGCGAACAGTGATGTCTGCACCCATTCGTTTTAATTCCGCCGCATATCTATACCGTGTTTCAAACAAATTCTCCACAATGAGCGTTGTTCCTTTACACGTGCAACAAAGCGTAGCATATTGCGCCTGCATATCCGTAGGAAAGCCAGGGAACGGCATAGTTTCCACCAAATCCACAGATTTTAAGTTTCCATTACTCTGCAATATTATTTTATCATTTTTTGTATGTATTTTGCAACCGTTTTCACGCAATTTATGTAAAAGTGCGGCAATATTTTCAGGCGGTACGCCTTCCGTTTGAATTTCTCCACCGCAAGAAGCCGTCGCTATTAAATACGTCCCAGCTTCTATCCTGTCTCCTATCGGTGTATAATCCACTCCGTGCAGTCGCTTAACTCCCTCAATCACGATCGTGCTTCCGCCTGCCCCTTTTATCTTTGCGCCCATAGCGTTTAAAAAGTTCTGCAAATCCACGATTTCAGGTTCTTTGGCGGCATTTCGGATCACAGTGATACCTTGCGCCTTTACCGCCGCGAGAATAATATTCTCCGTTGCACCGACACTGGGAAAATCCAACAATATCTCCGCACCAATCAATTTTTCCGCAACACAATGTATGTACCCGTCTTTTTCGATAATTTCTACGCCCAGTCTTTTTAATCCGTTTAAGTGCAAATCAATCGGGCGTAACCCAATATCACACCCGCCTGGATAGGAAATTTTCGCTTGGTGAAACCTCGTCAAAACCGACCCAAGCATAAAAACAGAAGAACGCAGCTCTTTGGTGAGCCGCGCGGGAATTTCATGCGAAACGGCATTGGAGCTGTCAATCACGGCGCAATCCGTTTTGCGCTGTATCTTACATCCGACTTCGCTTAATATACGCAACATATTTTCCACGTCGTTGATACATGGAATGCTTCGTATCGTCACTTGTTCATCTGTTAAAACGGATGCGGCAACCAACGGCAAAACGGTGTTTTTTGCACTCTGCATTTTCACTTCGCCGTATAATCGATTTCCTCCGTCTATAATAAATTTATCCATACGCTAAAGCTCCTTATGCTTTATTGTATGTACTTTTTTCTTTTTTTGTTCTTGGTTTGCGCGCCGTTTGCGGACACGGAATACAGTATGCCCATTGACGCCATCGTAATGATCAGGGAAGTATTTCCCGAACTGATTAAAGGCAACGGCAACCCCGTCGGTGGAATACTGCCGCTGACGACCATCGCATTGATTACCGTTTGAATACCATACACCAAAATAATGCCTGAAGATAATAAAAACGAAAAGAAATCCTCCGCTTTTTCCGAAACCTTTATCCCTCGAAAAATCAACACCGCACACACGAGAAACAAAAGAAATACACCGACAAACCCCAATTCTTCCCCGATAATTGAGAGGATAAAATCACTTTCCGCAAACGGCAGAAAACGATATTTTTGCCGTGAATTGAAAAGCCCCGCCCCAAACCAACCGCCGTTCCCAAGCGCATATAACGATTGAATAAGCTGATACCCCTCTCCTCTTGGCGATTCCCACGGATCAAGGAAGGCGCTCAAACGGGAAAGACGGTAAGGCTCAGCAATAATCAATACCGGCACAACAAGCAATGCGGGAATAAAGATAATCAAAAAATGTTTTATCTTCATTCCACCCAAAAACAGCATTGCTAACATCAATAACCCCACACACATGGTTACGGACATATTCGGTTCTAAAATAATCAAAACACAAATAATCCCACCACAAATTAGCACGGGCAATACCCCTTTAAACGTACGAAGCTGCGCCATATTTTCCGACATATACGCCGACGCGAAAATAACAAAACCGTATTTGGCAAGTTCCGACGGTTGAATGGTAAAACTACCTATACCGATCCATCTAGTCGCGCCGTAATTACTCTTACCGATCCCTGGCACGAACACCAAAGCAAGCAATATAATAGGCAAAATCAAAGCAATCCAACGCAACTTTTTACCTTTTAACAAAGCATAATCTAACCGCGCACAAAATAGCATTGCAACAATCCCAAGCACAAACCCAAGCGCTTGTTTTTTGACGAAATACCACTCGTCACCATACTGCGTTTGGGCGACGTAGCGGCTGGCGGAATACACAGCCAAAATTCCGAACAATGCTAATAAAACAGTCAAAATTAAAATAGAAACGTCGCCCGTTATCTTATTCGATTTCTTCTTTTTCTCGTTCAATACGGATACGCTCTCTCGCGTCGCAAACGTCGTCAAGCGAGTCATCGCCTCCCTGCCCTGCGGTGTCTGTTGTTTTGTCAACTTCTTCGTCGAACGTGGCTGCCGTTTCGATACGTTCTTCGCGATTTTGCTTTTCTTCTTCTGTTTGTTGTCTGCCGAATGAACAGACGATTTGTGCAAATTTTTCACCTCTTTCCTCATAGCTTGTGAACTCGTCAAAGCTCGCGCTTGCAGGGCTTAACAATACGCATTGCCCCTCCTTTGCCTTCATAGCGGCAACACGAACAGCAAAATCAAATCCGTCGCACAGCGTAATTTTCTCAAATCCACTTTCCATTGCCGCTTTTAATAATGCGTAACGGTTTTCACCATACAATATCGCGTGTACAACGCGGGAAGACGACATCGCCGCAAACAGTTTTTCATATCGATATCCCTTATTTTTTCCACCGAGCAATATTACCGTTTCCGCTTTCATTGCCGCAATCGCTTTGAGTGTTGCATCTACGTTCGTGCCTTTAGAATCGTCTATGTAAGTCACGCCATTGATTTTCGCTATTTCTTGAATGCGGTGACGTATGCCTTTAAAGGAACTTAGTGCCGCCGCTATGTCCGCGGATTTTACGCCCATAAGTTTCGCTGCCGCGATTACCGCCAAAGCATTTTGTACGTTATGTAATCCGTTGGCTGACAAATCATTGACGTGCATTATTTTTTCTTTTCCAAAATACAAATATCCGTTCTCATAAAACGCGCCGTTGATCCGTTCTCGCACGGAGAAATAGATAATTTTGGCTTTGGTTTTCTCCGCAAAGCTCCGCACCGTTTCATCGTCATAATTCAACACCGCATATTCCGTTTCCGAACAGTTTTTCAAAAGTTTTCCTTTCAAAAACGTATAATTTTCCATATTGTAATGGCGGTTTAAATGATCTTCTGTAATATTTAAAATAACTGCAATATGCGGACATAAAGAATTGAGGGTTTCTAACTGAAAGCTGGAAATTTCCGCTACGGCAATTTTATTTTCTTCTAAAGAGTAAAATTCCACCATCGGCGTACCGATATTTCCGCAGACTACCGCATCCATCCCCCCTTTTTGTAACGTTTCCGCCAGCATAGAAACCGTCGTTGTTTTACCGTTCGTGCCCGTCACGGCAATCACGGGGCAGCGCATATATCGAGCCGCGAGTTCCGTTTCGCCAAGTACCGCCCGTCCCTTACGCCGAAAAGCAACCGCCAACGGATGATCTATGGGAACACCAGGACTTAGCACAAGCGCGTCACACGTTTCCATTGCGTTGCCGATTTCGTCCTTATGCAATCGCTTCGCTCCCTTTTCTTCTAAATATTTCGCGGTTTGTTCAATCCTTTCCCCTGACAAATCGTCGTATATTTTGACTCTTTTTGAGACATACCCTAATGCCAGTACGCGAATATCCGCCACTTCGCTTAAGATGTATTCAGGCAATTTAGACACAAGTTCTATCCTTGACTGCACTTCTACCCGAAACATCTTATCTACAAGCTTTACATCCAACGAGTAATCTTGCGCTAAGGCTGCGCCGTCTCGGTTACAATTTCTGTCAGTCATTGCCATAAGCCTGTATTTATCGTTTTTGTCTACCGTTTCATACTCTGCATAGGAATACAATTCCACCCAATCCTTTCCGTCCCTTCTATCCGTAGAATGTCCGTATATTGTAATGGGAATGCCTAATGAACAACAAAAATCGTGTAAGATAATTGCTGTCGCTCGCGCGGATGCTATCCTGTTCTCGTCTTCCATTGAACCCGATTCATCGACTAATAACGCCACTGCAAGTTCCGTTTCATGCGGAATGTTGTTTTTGTAAAACACCCGACCGTCGTTACGATGAAGCGTGTGTGAACTCAACCTTCTGCCAATCAATAGATTCGTTTGCTTGGCGCCTTGACGCAAGTCTTGTATTTGTCTCGCTATACTTTTTTGCAACTGCTTTGAAATGTACAGTAGCTCAGGCGCGACATCGTTATAAACGTCCTTAAAACTTTCGTCTACTGCCGCCATACGATTGACGCGTATATTCACATTTCTATGCGCGTTCCCGTAAGATACTTTTTGTGCAAACTCGTTTAACTCCTGCGTTCGGTCATCTTCCATTTCCTTGAATACTTCCTCCTCAGACATCCCTTCCAACAAACGGCTGATATCCGACGCTGCATTTTCCTCGCAGGCTTGGCGGTATTCTTCATTTCGTTCAAATTCCCCTTCGCCGTCCGTGGAAATTTCTTCGGTTTCATGATAGGGAATTCTACCGTTATTCGCTTTGTGCTCACTTTCCTCCGACGATTCTTCATCCGAGGATTGTTCGGCTAATACTTTCGTATTTTCACGATTCATTTGCGTACTTGCATTCTCTTCCTCGTCTCCGTCCTCAAAGGCTGCAAGCGGACCGCTATTAGAATTGCCGAGCTCTGAACCGCCAACCAAGGGCTTCAGCGCACCCGAAATCATTTCCGACATCGCTTTGCCCGTACTGCCAGAGGCGTTTTGTTTTTGCTCGTTTTTGCTCTGCTCACAAAAATCCTTTATGTATGCCCACAAACGAATGAGAATTTGATTGACAGTCGCCCAACGTTCTTTCTCATTTTTAGAAAACACACCATTATCCAGTACCGTCAGCAACCCGAACACCGATTGTATACGCTCATCCGATAACGGCGTATCTCCGTATTTGATTTCACCGAATTTTACATAAGAAAGAATTATTTGCATTATGCTTTTGAAAATATGCAACCGCCCTGCAGCCTCATGCTCTATTAGCTGTGTGACCGTTGGAATTCCCGCAAAATACATATCACGC
>SVII01000004.1 GCA_015069605.1 Clostridiales bacterium
GTCTTTAAATCGCGAACTTCGTCGTCTTGAACGCTACAAATGCTTGTATGCGCAATACGCGTCGAACGCAATAAATTTTCCGCTTTTAAAAGCTCGCCACAAGTAAGGGAAGAACCTTTTTTCGCGCGTTGTAATTCGTCGTCAAAAGGCGAGAAATATTCCACTTTGGATATTCCGTAAGAAAACAGCAGTTTTGACCCCTCTTCCGTTTGCTTTAAACGCTTGCGTGCTTCTTGTAAAACGGACGTGGGCTGCGTATTTTTTAAACGCTCTTTCGTCCCTTCCAACACCGCGTATTCCGATACAAGGGCTAAAATTTTATTTAATTCGGTTTTTTCAATAGCTCTTTGATTCATATATTCCTTAGTTGTTCCTTACAGCACTCCGCGTTTGAAATGTCCCGAAGTATATTTTGCGTAAATCTCTTTTTGTTGTTCTTCGTTGTCTTTTGTTTTCACTGCCTTCGGTTTGTTTTGCGTGACCGTCAAATCTAAAAGCTGTCCTGCGTTTTTTAAACCAACCCCGATAAGCGAAGCGCAATTATACACCTCAAACCGACACTCTCCTGCGCCTGCAACGTATCTACTTACAGGGAATTCACGTCCGCTTTCGTCCGTCAACACATATACGGATTTTTTATCGCAATTTCCGCAAGTTTTTCCAAACGGACAATAGCAAAGATCCATAAGTTTAATATCTCCCGACGAAAGCATAAAGGCTTGTTCACCAAGCAAGTCTTTCAATTCTATTGTATTTGCTTCTTTGGAAATCGCGTAATACGTTGCGCCGCTTTGTTGTAAAAATTCATTGACGGAAATTGCATTAATGAAATTTAAGCCCGCTCCGCCAAAAATTTTTAAATCGTTTGCTTTTGCAAATTCAATTCCAGCATAATTTTCCACGTAAACGCCATCAATTTTTGTTTCTTTACATTTTTTGACTAAGCTATCTTCATCTGCCTGTGTACAAAACGCAGGATAATATACGTATTTTTCAAAATCTCCCTTTTTGAAAGAATCGGGAAGCGGCTCGGTATAATTTTTCGGTTTATATATCGCCACGTCGCATACAATCCCCGTAAAATCGTCGGAAATTACAGCCGTTTTCCTGTTTTCTCTCTCGATTGAAGAAATATTTATCGGTTGATATTCGTATAAAATATGCCCGTTTTTTGTGTTTTTTTCTAACAGTTTCTCGTAAAAATTACGACGAAATTCGTTTAATTTGGATTTAGGAATAAAAATATTGCCTTGGATATCGATTGCATTAAATACAATCTCCACGGGTAAACCATCGGTTTTGGAAAAACAATTTTTCAATTCTTCCTCGGCCAAGGGACGATTTGACGCTGATTGCAACAACTCAGCCGAAGTGTATTCTACGTCGCCGCATTTTGCAAAGGCATAATCGTTTTCATGAAATTGCAAAGAAATAGAAAGAACGTTTTTCTTTTGCGCTTGCAACACTCTTTCATTAACCGCAGTATCCGTTGTGACAAACACGCTGTCGCCGTTTTTTAAACGAACTTTTGATGATAAAACGAAATGTTTTCCCTCTTGCTTAGAAAACCACGCACCGCCGACTTCGTGACCATCGCGTAAGATTTTAAACGAGTCACCTTGGCGAGGTTTCCATTGACTTTCCACTAAAAATTTCCCGTTTATAACCTTGATAACGCCTACCTTTTCTCCTAAATGACCTTGGATTGCCGGCGATAAAAACCGCTTGTCTTGTCCAAATGCTAATCCGCGCGTATAGTTCCCACGGTTATACGTACGCTTCAAATCGGATAATGCTGCTTGCTCGCCCGATTTCTTATCCAACAATATGCGATAATATCGAACGGCCGCCGCTACGTATTCCGCGCGACGCATTCTGCCTTCGATTTTAAAAGAAACCACACCTGCTTGCATGAGTTTTTCAACGTCTTCTCCCACACATAAATCGGAGAGTGATAATGCGTACGTCTTTTCCTCAAAACCTTTACGATTATACGAATATTGTTTGCGGCAGGGCTGCTTACATCTACCGCGATTGCCGCTGTTCCCGCCCGCAAACGAAGAAAAATAACATTGTCCCGAAAAACAAGTGCAAAGCGCGCCTTGTACAAACACTTCCGTTTCGATGATTTTAGCAATTTTTTCTATTTCTGCAAGCGGCGTTTCTCGAGCCAAAATCACTCTAGAAAAACCGCACTCTTTGGCAAATTTTGCGCCGTTTACGTTACAAACGCCTGCTTGCGTACTCAAATGCAACACGATTTCAGGATATTGGCGATGCAAAACTTTTCCAAGCAATACGTCTTGTAAAATGATTGCATCTGCGCCAAGGCTCCAAACAAACAGCATGGTTTTTATGAAATCTTCCACTTCGCTATCCTTGACGATGGTATTCATCGCAACGTACACCTTTACGTCGTTTAGATGAGCATTTTGGATAACGGTGCGCAAAGCCTCCCCGTCAAAATTGTCTGCGCTTTGACGGGCGGAAAAGGAGCTATACCCCAAATATATGGCGTTTGCGCCGTTGTTGATTGCCGCAGCGGCACATTCTGCGTTGCCTGCGGGCGCTAAGATTTCCAACATATAAACCTGCTTTCGTTTAATTTTATCTTCCGATACTTCTCGTAATCAATTCTTCCGAAGCATCATATCCCATGCTCTTTAATCGGAAATTTCTTGCCGCCACTTCAATCAAAATGGCAAGATTTCTACCGGGACTGACGGGAATGGTAAGTTTGGGCAATTCAATCCCAAAATAGGACGTCTTAGAAACTTCGTCCCCGATTCGATCGTATTCTTTGCCTTGTTGCCACGTTTCAAACTGAATGACAAGCTGAATTTGCTTTTCGTCCAAAACCGCACCTGAACCGTACATACTCTTTACGTTGATGATTCCGATACCACGAAGTTCCATAAAATATCGAATAATATCGGGCGCTGTGCCGTAAAGTTGGTTGGCGATTTCTTTGATAATCACGTTATCATCAGCAATCAAACGGTGACCGCGCTTGATAAGCTCCATTGCCGTTTCACTCTTTCCTACGCCGCTTTTCCCCGTGAGCAAAATCCCCACGCCGAATACTTCCATTAAAACACCATGTTCACTCATAGACGGTGCAAGTAAACGATTGAGATATATAAACAAGTCGCTCATAAGGTCGGTCGTTACTTTGGGACTGCGAAATACCGGACAAGCATATTCTTTCGCCGTATCCACGATCTCTGGTAACACGGGCAAATCACGGCTCAAAATGATGCAGGGAAGTTCCCCGCCATGAATGAATAATTGTGAAATTTTCTCCTTTCTTTCTTCGGAAGAAAAAATACGTAAATATTCATATTCTGAAAGTCCAAATAGAATAATTCTTCGAGAATCGAAATAATTGAAAAATCCGCCTGCGAGTTGTAAACCAGGACGTTCGACGCTCATACTTGCAAGCGTTACAACCCCTCTGCCCGAATAGACGATTTCCAAATTAAGATCGGATGCAAATTTATCCAACATAACGCTTTGCGTAACGTGTCCGCTCATGTTATTCCTCCGTGTAGCCGTATTGTTCAATAATATGCCCAATGGCATTTTCCTCGTTGGAATACGCAAATTCCAACGCTTCTTTCTTTAATTCAGGTGCAGCGTTTTTTACCGCTATTCCAAGCCCCGCTTTTTGAATCATCGGTAAATCGTTGAGTTGATCTCCAACCCCTACGGTTTTTTCCAAGGGAATATTGTATTGTTTTGCCAAAAATTCCACAGCCGTTCCCTTGCTGTAATTGCTGTTGATAACCTCCACCAAAACTGCGTCGCTTTTGGTGACCGTACAATCGTTAAACCCAGCGTCTTGCAATGCTTTAAAAATAGCCGCATTGTCTTCGGGATGCACCATAGCCAACACTTTATACGCACAAAATTCTCTTTCTTTAACAAACTGCGAAATCGGTTTATCTAAAACAAGTTTTGCCTTGGATCTAACGGCATTTTCGTAATATTTTAACGCCGCGTCGTCCATGTTACTGTAATAATCCCACAACCCATAAATATGAATATGCAAACCGAGTTCTTCCATTTTTTTGCAAATTTCATAAGTCGTTTCCGAGGGAATCGTCGCTTGCAAAATCACTTCTTCCGTTTCCGCATTCATGATAATCGAGCCTTGACAGCAGGAAACAAAACCTTTTAAACCAAGCTCTTGCACTCTGGGCAAGATACCGCTAGGCATTCTACCCGTCGAAACAACGAAAATACCGCCGTCGTTAACGTATTGCGAGATCTGGTTTTTAGTTTCCCTATCAATCGTACCATCCGCTTTTACAAGCGTTCCGTCAAAATCTGAAACGATCATAGGATAGTTTATCTTTCGCATTTTATAACTGCTCCTTAAAATAGGTGTAAATTTTCCTTGCTAATTCTTCCCCAATACCGTCCACTTCGGCAAGCTGCGCTTCATTTGCGTTCATAATTTTGTCAATCGTGCCGAATTTTTCCATCAACGCCATTCGTTTTTTCTTGCCGATACCGTCGATTTCTTGTAACACGGACGCAAGATTTCGCTTGGAATGTAGACTACGGAAATACGTGATTGCAAAGCGGTGCGCTTCGTCACGAATACGTTGCAACATTTTCAGCGCGTAATCTTTATGGTCGATGCGGATACTTTCCTCCGAAAAGAGCGTAAAGACTTCTTCTTCCCTTTCCGCAAGAGAAATGAGTTCAATATCCTGCACACCCATTTCATCAAATACTTCTTTAATGGCGGATAGCTGCCCTTTCCCCCCGTCAATAATCATCAAATCAGGTTTTGGAAATCTCGTCTCTTCTTTCGTGCCGAGCTTCGCCAAACGGCGACGCATCATTTCTTGATGGGACGCGTAATCGTTTGCTCCTTCCACCGTTTTGATTTTGAAGCGGCGGTAGCTTGTTTTATCCGCTTCGCCGTCTATAAAGACAACCATAGAGCCGACTTTATCCACACCGCTAATGTTGGAAATATCGTAACATTCCATACGTTTTGGATACTTTTTTAAACCCAAAATATCTTTCAAACGCTGGCAAGCGTTTTTGGTCATATCGTTTTTATGTTTAATTTTGTCGATAGATTTGGATAAATAATCCGCGGCATTGTTTTGCGCCATTTCCAAGAGTTTTCTTTTTACTCCTTGTTTCGCCAAAACAATTTCCACTCTTTTTCCGTATTTTTCCGCAAAATATTTTTCCAACAGTTCCTTTTCGCAATATTCTTCCGTGATAATTTCATCAGGCAATTCGTGCGCGGTGTAAAATTGCAAAATAAACGCCGTCAATGCGTCCGTTTCCGCAAAAGAACTGTCCTCTAAAGCAAAATTACTGCTACCTTGCATAATACCGCTTCTCGTCACCAAAACATTGACAGCGGAATAAATATAATTGGTTTTTAACGCAATAATGTCTGCATTTAAGGAACGGTTCAACGAAGTAATTCGCTTTAATTTGAGTTTGGATAGCATATGCAGCTTTTCCCGATAGTCCATTGCCAACTCAAATTCTTCATTTTCAGAAAGCGGAGCATTTTTTCGCGTAAAATTTCTTCCGTTTCTTCGTAATTTCCGTCTAAAAATGAAAGTACCTCTTTTACACGTTTCGCGTACTCCTCACGCGTGCACGCGTGCGCGCACGGGGCAAGACACCTGCCCAAATGATGCGCAAGACAAGGTTTTTTAGGCTTTTCACCGATTACAGTCGTACAAGTGCGCACGTTATACACCGAACCGATAATATCTAAAATATCACCGCAACGAACTCCGCCCATAAACGGGCCAAAATATTTGCCGTCTTTTTTGATTTTTCTTGTGATGGATACGCGAGGAAATTCCTCTTTTGTGTGCACTTTGATATACGGGTACGTTTTATCGTCTTTTAAAAGAATATTATACTTTGGCTTGTATTTTTTAATCAAGTTATTTTCAAGCGCTAAAGCGTCAATTTCCGATTGCGTAATAATATAGTAAAAATCATTGATATGTTCCACCATTGCCGCAACCTTTTCAGGTTTTGCGGATGCGTGAAAATATTGCCGCACTCTGTTTTTCAGAACGCGAGCCTTTCCAACGTATATCACTACCCCGTCCTTATCCAACATCACGTAGACGCCGGGCGTATCAGGGAGCAAATTTAATTTTTCTTTTAAATTACTCATAGTATGCTATGCGAAGAAAAACTTTCTCTTAAAAATCCGCATTTTTCTCCTTATAACATTATTATATACCAAAACACAAAAATTTGCAAGGAAATAAAGGGAAATAATTCGTTTAACAGCCTAAAAACTCGATCCCTTTTAAGATTACGTCGTTGATAGAATCATTCGTCAAGCTGTAAAACACAATTTTACCTTGTCGACAGCATTTTACAATTCCTGCACTCTTTAAAAAACGCAACTGATGAGATACCGTCGTTTGATTGATATCCAAAATCCTTGATAAATCAGTGACGCACAATTCACTGATAGCAAGCGCCGATAAAATTCGCACACGAGTATAGTCCGCAAACACAGAAAAAAAGCACACAACGCCTTCGAGAATCTCCCCTTGCGGTACGTAATCCTCGATGAGACTTTGCGTGCGTTTATCCAACAATAACATTTGCGACATATTCATACCTCCTAATATGTTTAATTGAGAATATGATACTAATAATTCGCAAGCGTTTTTTGTCTTATTTCGTCGTATTAAGTTTTATTTTGTCATAATTGAAGATATTTATTAAGAAATCTTTTTCACTTCGTAGCCCGCTTCCGTGATTGCAGCCGTCAAAACGCTATCCTCAACGTTTTCAGACAATTCCACTACAGCAATTTTCTTTTTCAAATTTACCTCCACAAAAGAAACGCCGTTTACGCCCTGCAACGCTTTCGTTACGTGCGCTACGCAATGTTGACACATCATACCCTCGATTTTTAAAGTCTTTTTCATTTCATTCTCCTTCATTTCTTCGTTCTTATTTTCTCTCCCAAATCTCGTCAATCGTAACGCATTCGTCACCACGAACAACGAGCTTAAACTCATACACGCCGCGCCAATCATGGGATTTAGCGTGAGCCCCGCAAAAGCAAATACCCCTGCCGCGACGGGTATCGCCACGCAATTATAGAAAAATGCCCAAAATAGATTTTGATGGATATTTCTAACTGTTGCTTTACTCAAATCAATCATCTTGGAAACCAAACGCAAATCTCCACGAGAAAGCACAATATCTGCGCTCTCAATCGCGATATCTGTTCCATTCCCCATAGCAACGCCTACGTCCGCCGCTTTTAAAGCAGGACTATCGTTGATACCGTCCCCGACCATAGCAACAAAACCGCCTACGGAACGAACGCGCTCCACTGCTTGCGCTTTATCCTCAGGCAACGCCTCCGCAAAATAATCGTCAATACCGACTTCTTTTGCGATTGCTTGCGCTACGTTTTCATTGTCGCCCGTGAGCATACCGAGGCGAATTTTTCTGTTTTTTAATTCTGAAATCGCAAAAAGACTTTCTTTTTTTAACGTATCAGCAATCGCAAAAAACGCTAAAATTTCCTTATCATTCGCCAAAAATACAACCGTTTTTCCCTGCAAAGAATAGCGTTTTTCAATTTCAAACGTCTTTTTGTCTTCTATTTTATTTAATAGACGACGATTGCCAAGATAATAGCTTCTATCTTGGAATTTTGCTTTCGCGCCTTTGCCTATTTCATAGGAATATTCTTCGACCAAATAATTGTTTTGTTCTATTTTCTCCAAAACAAAGTCGCGTACACATTCGGCAATCGGATGGTTGGAATGACTTTCGATTGCTTGCGCAATCTTTAAAATATCTTCCTCTTCACCATTTAAAAGTTCAAAATCCGTCACAGTCGGTTTGCCAATCGTAAGCGTAGCCGTTTTATCTAATAAAACACAGTTAATATCTTTGGCTTTTTGCAAGGCTTCCGCATCTTTATATAAAATGCCAAGCGACATACCTTTCCCCGTTGCCGCCATCACCGCTACGGGGGTCGCCAAACCCAACGAACAAGGACAAGAAATGACAAGAACGCTGATTGCGTAATTTGCCGCTTTGGGTAAATCTTTCGTTACTGCTAACCAAATAACAAAGGTGAACAAAGCGATAAGCGTCACAGTTGGCACGAAAATGCCTGCAATTTTGTCGGCAATTTTTTGCAAAGGTGCTTTGCTTGCGCCTGCGTCTTTGACCATTTTGACAATTCTTGAAAGGGTTGTTTCCGCGCCTACTTTTTCCGCAAGAATTTTAATAAAACCACTTTTTACGATATCCGCGCCCGTCACCACGTCGCCTTCACCTGCCTCAATCGGCATACTCTCGCCCGTAATAGCCGCTCTATCCAAAAATGCGTGACCTTCGATAATTTTCCCGTCCACAGGAACGTATTCACCTTGTTTTACAATCAAAACGTCGCCTACTGCAATTTCAGAAAATGCGATTGTGGACTGCTGACCGTTGCGCTCAACCGTTACGGTATTGGGCATTAACTTGATTAATTTTTCAATTTCGTCGCCCGTTTTTCGTTTAGATTTTTCTTCCAGCCATTTTCCAAGCGTTACCAATGTTAAAATCATTGCCGCGGACTCATAGAACATATGCGCGTGTTCAAGCTTTCCACAATAGAGTAAAATTGTAAATACAAAGCTGTACACAAAGGACACACCCGAACCCATCGCCACCAACGTATCCATGTTCGGTACACGTTTGAAAAGTGCTTTTGTTCCGCTTGTAAAAAATTTAAAGTCTATAATAATAACAGCCAACGCAAAAATCATTTGCAACGTTGTACCGATGAGCTCATTCGGTTGCGGTAAACCGATCATTCCGCCCATAGAAAAATACATCAATGGCAATAAAAACAATAATGACGCAAAAAATCTTTTCTTTAAACGATCGGGTTGCGGCTTACGTTCTTTTAAAACGTTTTCGTCGTATTTATCCGCGCCGTAACCAAGTTCCACCACCGTTTGTATAATTTTTTCACGAGAAAGCGTTTGCGCATTGTATTCCACCGTCATACATTCACCCATCAGCGAAACACTTACTTTTTCTACCCCGTCTAAACGGCTGACTGCCCGCTCTATCCCTGCGGAACACGCCGCGCAAGTCATACCCGTAACGGAAAATTTCTCTTTCATCTACATCTTCTCCTATACCTAATAGTATAGCAATTTCCTCTTATTTTGTCAAGTGAAATTAAAGTTTAACTGTGGTTAATTTTTCATCTATTCATTATAACGCAAAAAGACGGGTGCTAAAATACACCCGCCTGATGTTTCACATAGACGCTTTTTGCTTAGTTTTGAGCTTCTTCTTTCTGCGCTACTACTTCAACACCTTTATAGTAACCGCAGTTCTTGCAAACTTTATGAGCTTCCTTCAATTCGTGACATTGAGGGCATTCAGCAAGCGTTGCCGCCGTTGCTTTGTAGTTTGCGAATCTCTTGTTCGTTCTGCTCTTCGATTGTTTACTCTTAGGTACTGCCATATTAACACCTCACGTTTTTATTCTTTTCTGTTTTATTGTTTTTCTCTTATTCCGAAAACTGAATCTCTTCGCAATCCTCACCGCAAGAGAGCGTAAACGGCATACTTGCCATAATCGCATCCTCAACAGCTTTCGTTAAATCGATCACTCCGTTAGTATATCCGTAATCCTCGTAATCTTTACGGGGCTCGAAATACGCTTCTAATTCACCTTCCACGTCCGCAGAGGCGTCCTTTAAACATCTAGAACATTGACCTTCCAAACGATAAACAACTTTTCCGCGAATATCCATAGAATCGTCTTCATACAAATCGTACTCAAACGAAATCTTTACGGGAGCGGCAAATTTCACAAACGGAATTTCTATTAAGTGTTCAGGCGCGGAATATTCAAATTCCATACTTCCCGAATACTTCTTTTGCGCATTAAGTTTTCTTATATCGATAATCATCATAAAACGACTAAATAAGTATAGTATATTTAAATAACTTTGTCAACTTTTTTTTCGTACAATTTTGGGAAAATTTTATAATAATTCTACGGTTTCTCTTGCAATTACAAGTTCTTCATTGGTAGGAATAATCAAAATTTTCACCTTAGAACCTGCCCCCGTGATATCACGAATCTCACCATTGTTCTTTTCAAGGTTCTTATTCTTATCAATTTCCAAACCAAGATATTGCATATTGTCGCAGATTGCTTCGCGTACGCAAGGAGTATTTTCGCCAACACCTGCCGTAAATACAATACAATCTACACCATTCATTGCCGCCGCGTAAGAACCAACGTATTTTTTGCAAGAATACGAGAACATATCCAATGCTAACTGCGCGCGATGATTGCCTTGTCCTGCTGCTGCCGTCAAATCACGGAAGTCGCTGGAAACGCCCGAAATCCCTGCCATACCGCATTTTTTATTTAAATACGTAAGCGCCTGAGATACGTCCATTCCCTCTTTCTTCGCAAGATATTCCGCCGCAGCGTAATCAATATCACCGCTACGCGTACCCATAGGTACACCTGCAAGCGGCGTAAAGCCCATCGACGTATCAACGCATTTGCCGCCGTTTACCGCCGTGATGGAAGAACCGTTGCCGAGGTGACAAGTAATAATCTTCAAATCTTCAGGCTTTTTGCCAAGATATTTCGCCGCTTCTTGAGAAACAAACTTGTGGCTCGTACCGTGGAAACCATAACGACGAATCTTATATCTTTCATAATGCGTATAATCAATCGCGTACATATACGCGTATTCAGGCATCGTGAAATGGAAGCTCGTATCAAACACAAGCGCCATCGGAGTTTTAGGCATCGCCGCAAGACAAGCCTTTACGCCAACGATTGCCGCAGGATTGTGCAAAGGCGCAAGGTCCTGAATTTCTTCCATCTTTTGCATAACTTCGTCGGTGACAATCGTGGGCTTTTTAAATACTTCGCCCGAAGCAACCGCACGATGACCTACCGCATCAATTTCTTCCATCGATGCGATAACCCCCGACTCCTTATCCGTCAACGCCTTCAAAACCAAGGATACCGCTACGTTATGATCGGGCATCGCTTGTTCAATTACGTATTCCTGACCGTTTGCTTTATGCGTAAGTTTCGACCCGTCGATACCGATACGTTCGCAGTTACCTTTTGCAATAACGCTTTCCGTTTCCATATCAATAAGCTGATACTTCAAAGACGAACTGCCCGAATTAATAACCAATACTTTCATTTTACACCTCGTAATCCGCTTTGATTAAAGCTGCGTTTGCAATGCCGTGATTGCAACAGCCGCAACGATATCGTCAGAATTACAACCTCTGGACAAGTCGTTCATAGGCTTTGCAAAACCTTGGCAAATAGGCCCAACCGCCATAAAGCCGCCAAGACGTTCCGCAATTTTATAACCGATATTCGCCGCCTGCAAATCAGGGAAAATAAATACGTTTGCTTTGCCTGCGACATCCGAATCGGGAGCTTTCAACGCCGCTACGGAAGGAACAATTGCCGCGTCAAACTGCAATTCGCCGTCCAACTTCAAATCGGGAGCTTTTTCCTTTGCAATTCTCGTAGCTTCCGCTACGTTCGTTACGTTGTCGTGTTTTGCGCTACCTTTCGTGGAGAAAGAAAGCATTGCTACTTTGGGATCGATGCCTGCAATCGCTTTTGCGGAGTTTGCCGTTGCAATCGCGCAATCCGCCAAGCCTTCGCTGGTGTAGGTAGGATTTAAACCACAATCGGCGAAAATAACGATTCCGTCGGGGCAATATTGATTACCTTGAGGGGGGCAAATCATGAGGTTAAAACTGGAAACGGAAGATACTCCCTTCGCGGTTTTAATAATCTGCAAGCCAGGGCGAAGCGTGTTTGCCGTTGAATGACAAGCGCCGGAAACCAAACCGTCAACGTCGCCCATTTTTAACATCATAGCGCCAAAATACGTGCCATCCGCCAACAATTTAGCCGCCTGATCGGGCGTCATACCTTTGGATGCGCGAAGTTCGCAAAGTTTTGCATTATATTCAGGCAATTTTTCCGAAGTCAAGGGATTGACGATTTCTACGCCCGTCAAATCAATTTCGGGATTTGCCGCTTTGATTTCAGCTTCGTCGCCAAGCAAAACGATTTTCGCTACCCCTTCTTTGGTAGCGTCAGCCGCTGCTTTTACAACTCTTTTGTCTTCCCCTTCGCAAAGAACAATCGTTTTTTGCAAGGCTTTTGCTTTAATTTTAATTTCCTCGAGAATATTTTTCATAGTTTTCTCCTTGAAACACTTTATTTATTTTTCTTTTTTGAGTATAATAGTGGTGAGAAATCTCATTTCTTTAAAACCCATTATTTTTATTATAGCACACATTTTTTTTATTGTAAAGGAAATAAAAAGAAATAAAATGAAAATTTGCGCAATAATTTGTGAATACAATCCCTTTCATAACGGACATTCCTATCAAATCTCGGAAGCAAAACGCCTTTCGGGTTGTGATGCCGTCCTTTGTATCATGAGCGGCAATTTCGTACAACGCGGCGAAGCGGCAATTATGGATAAATACACTCGCGCAAAACACGCAGTTTTATCGGGCGCGGATGCCGTTGTGGAATTACCTTCCGCTTTTGCGACTTCCAACGCGGAATTGTTTGCAAAAGGCGCAGTACATATTCTATCCTCTACCCCCGAAGTGACTACCTTATGTTTCGGAGCAGAAACCGCGGATAAACAAGCGTTTTTACAAGCCGCAACGTTATTAAACGACGAACCGCAAGAAGTATCCGCGGAAATCAAACGTCTTACGGCGATGGGCGTAAGTTTTGCAAAGGCACGCGCGCAGGCTTGGCAAGGATTGTTAGACACAGTTTTATTATCCTCTCCTAATAATATTTTAGGGTTGGAATATACAAGAGCGTTGCTTGCCAAATCGTCCAATATCGAAATTTTACCCATTCAACGAAAAGGCAACGGATATTTAGACACAACTTTGACGGAAAATTTTTCCTCGGCTAGCGCTATTAGAGCGGCAATAACCGCACAGCAATCCGTTGACGGAAATCTCCCCGATTTTGTGCAAGCCGATTTACCTAATGCCTTAGAAAATAGGTTGGACACATTAGAAAAATATGCAATTCTCGCCAATACATCCGAACAAATCGCAAAAACGTGCGATTGCACGGAAGGCTTGGAAAACGCTTTTAAAAAAGCCGCTTTAAAAGCAGAAACTTTAGAAACATCCCTTACGAATGCGAGATATACTTCCGCGCGAATACGCAGAATTGCCCTGCAAAACCTATTAAAAATCCAAGAAACTTCTATACGTGCATACTTATCTAACCCTTTGTATTTGCGAGTTTTAGCCATAAAACAAACGCGAAACGACGTATTGTCCTCTTTAAGCAAATCCTCTTTTCCGTTGATTGTTCGTGCTCACGATGAAAATGCGCTAAACGAAACAGCGAAAAAATGTTACGAAACGGATATTTTTGCGGATAACGTACACGGATTGTTGTATAAAAATGCTCCCAATAAAAATATTTTCTTATAACGTGAAAATCCCGATCTTGAAACTTGTCAAGGTCGGGATTTCCGTTGGACATAATTATGGAATGAACAAATTTATACAAAATTACTTTTCCCAAATAATCGGGGTGACGCCGTCTTCCGCATAATGCCAATAATTATCGTCATACGCCGTTCCCTCTTCATTTAAAGGCGGTTCATTTTCACTGTAATAATAGATAGGAAAGAACACCTGCGAATTACTTCCGTCTAAACCTATTGCACCACAGGAAAACGTAGTATCCGTAAACGCGCCTGCTTCTTTCAGTGCTTCCCATTCCGCCCTTGTACCTTTATAAAAAACGTCACTGACAACCATTTCAATTAAACATATAACAATAGGGTAGTCGTCGCACGCAAATTTGAACTGCCTTTTTATAAAATCGGTGATACTGCACGAACTTACTACACATAAAAAATCCCTGCCTTTGTGACAGAGATTTTATTATTATAGATAATGGAAATACAACCGCTATTTACAAAGTTACGCCCGTTTTATAGAATGCAATTTCACGCACGTCTTCGCTTCTACAAATATATTCGCCATTGATTGTCTTTCGTATCAATTCAAACAGTCCGTCTTCGTCCATGGAATAGGCATTGAAATCGATCCAGTTGGATTTATGGGAAGAAATGTTGTTGTTTGTACCGATTTTCATTGTCGGAACAAACGTACTAAACGGCGTACCTCTGCCCGTTGTAAACAACACGATTTGACAGCCGCTTGCAGCGAGTGCCGTTGCCGCAATTAAGTCGTTCCCAGGTGCGTTCAACGCGGACACGCCCTGCTCTTTTACTAACTCGCCATACGCAAGCACGTCCACTATTTCAGTAGAACCTGCCTTTTCGATGCAGCCTAAGGACTTTTCTTCTAACGTCGTAATCCCACCCTTTTTATTGCCAGGGCTGGGATTTTCATACACGGGAAAACCTTGTTTTGTATAATATGCTTTGAAATCCTCAATCATCTTTTTATACTTCTCAAAGATTTCTTGGTTTTTGCATTTATTCATTAATAGTTGTTCCGCACCGAACATTTCGGGGACTTCGGTTAAAATTGCGCTGCCGTTTAAAGCAACTACTTTATCCGTAATCTTGCCTACGAGCGGATTTGCCGTCAAGCCCGAATACCCATCCGAGCCGCCACATTTTAAGCCTATGCAAAGTTCGGAAAAATCAACTTCTTCTCTTTTTAAATCTTTCGCTTTTGCAATGAATTTTTTGAGGATTTCCATACCGTAGGCGTGCTCGTCCTCGACGTCTTGGCAGTTGAAATATTCAATATTATTACGTTTACAAGGCGCAAGCGTTTCTTTTATGCCGTCCATACCATTGTTTTCACAACCTAAGCCTACGAATAAAACGAAACTTGCGTTGGGATTAAGAGCAATCGAGCAAAGCAGATTTTTGATATTTTCGTTGTCCTCGCCAAGCTGTGAACAGCCAAATTGATGCGTTAACGCATACACGCCGTCGATACTGCCCGTCACATAAGGTTTGATTTCGTTTGCTAAACGAATACAAACATTATTTACACAACCAACCGTCGGGATAATATAGATTTCGTTACGGATACCTGCTCTGCCTTTTTCGCGTTTATAACCTAAAAAAGTCGCTTGGCTTTTTTCAGGTTTTATAGCATGAAACTCGTAGGTATATGCTACGTTTTCGTCCAAATGGGATTTTACGTTATGTGTATGCACCCATTCGCCTGCTTTAATATCCTGCGTGCTTCTTCCGATAATTTCGCCGTATTTGATAACGTATTCGCCCTTTTTTATATCGCAAAGAGCATATTTATGCCCCGCAGGAATTTGTTCGTTGCCATCCAAGCAAACGCCTACGTTGTCTTTTTCGTTAATGATTACGCTTTTCATATTAAACAAATCCCTTCTTTGATTTTTGCAACGTTTATTTCTACTTCTTTTGCAAAACCTGCGTATGCAGTCAAATCTTCACCCCATATGTTTTCGTCCGACATAAACGCTTTGACGGAATTGCCGTTTGCAAAGTATTCCAAGTACGGCAAATCGTCTTTAAGCTCAATTTCCCTATTCGGTACTTTTACAATATATTTATCGCCTTGCTTGTTTATTGAGGAATACAACGCCATAAGATACGAAAAACCGATCGTCAAATTGGGGGCTATTTTGCCGTGTTCTGTGTAATAGTCCTTAAAGCTAGGTAAAACTCTTGCTTTCCATTTGGAAATAGAATTCAAAGAAATGCTGACAAGCTGGTGGTTCAAGAACGGGTTCATAAAGCGATCTTTTACGCTGTTTGCAAACACCGTCGTTGCGGCAATATCGCTGGAAACATAAGGAATAATTTCCTCTTTCAAAGTATTTTCAACGAACGCAGAAAGTTTCTCATCCGTCATCGCGTCGTAAACTGTCACCGCCCCCAGCATAAGCCCTGCTGGAACGAGGTTGGTATGGCTACCGTTCAATACGCGCACTTTTCTCTTTTTATAATACCCGATGTCGTTCGTAAGCACTACTTCGATATTGTGTACGCCCTCTTGAATATAATCAGTGATATTCCCCTTCTTTTCTACCGCCCAAAGCCCGAATGGTTCGCCAATGGACACTAATTCGTCCTTTTCACCAATCAACTCTTCTAAATGCTCTTTCGTTTCTTCATCACGGGGATATCCCGATACGATGCGGTCAACAAGCGTATTACAGTAGAAATTTTGTCCGTCGTTCCACACCTTGAATGCTTCAGGCAAAGCCCAAAGTTCGATATATTTATCCACGCATTTTTTGAGTTCATCCGCATTGTTGTCAATAAGTTCTACGGGCAACAAATATAACCCGTTCAAGCCTGCTTTGAAACGTTCATAAAGGAACTTTGTTAATTTCGCTGGATAGGTAATCCCATCAAAACCGTCCATTTTGTCGTTCGCGTTATAGCAAATCCCTGCTTCCGTTGTGTTGGATACAATAATTTTCAAGTCCTTGTCTTTCGCAAGCGAGATATATTTATCATAATCAATAAACGGATCAATAACGTTTTCAAGGCTATCTACCTTATATACGTTTTCTACCGACTTGCCGTTTTCCATACCTCGAAGTACAATATGGTATTTATTTTCTTGCCTTTCAAAGCGTTCAAGCGTTCCAAATGTGATGGGTTTTACAATATTTACCGCATATTCTCCCTTTTCAGCTTTATTCAAAGTGTCGAAATACACGTCCACAAACGTACGCAAAAAGTTTCCTTCACCGTATTGCAATACTTTAATCATCAAATAAACTTCCTTTCTACTCTTTTCTTTTGGTTTTTCACCTTAATAAAATAATAGCATAATTACGCTTGACTTTCAATATAAAAAATGATAAGATTTAATCAAATTACATATATATTATAAGGAGAACGTATGCCGTTTATTGAAATTGATAAATCCATTCGAGAGAAAGACTGGTCTATGCGCGAATTTCACTCGCACGATCATTATGAAATCTATTTTTTAAACAAGGGCAGTCGATTCTTTTTTCTTTCAAATGCTCTATATAAAATAAACGGCCCCGCTGTTGTCGTTATACCTCCGCATACAGTACATAAAACGGAAGGCGGATCTTTTGAAAGATATAATATCAACGTTTCCTCTGCCTATCTTGATCCTTTTCAAAAGGAGATCCTCGAACAAAAATCTTTGCAAATTTTAAAAATAACGGCGCAAGAAGCGAAAGCTCTTTCCGCATTGCTGGATCATGCCTATACCATCGATAAAGCGACAAAAAAGGGAGAATATCAGCTACGCGTCTTATTTTCTTATGGGATATTTCTTTTGGATCAATCCTCCGCCTCCCATCAAACTCCGCAAGCACAATCGGAAATGGATATTCCGCCTCTTATTCTAAAAGTGCTTGATTATCTTAATGCGCATTACAGCGAAAATATCACACTAGACGGGTTAGCTGAAAAATTTTTCGTTTCAAAACCAACCCTTATCTATAATTTCAAAAAATACACCAAACGTTCTCCTATCGATTTTTTGCTTACCGTACGCATAACGAAAGCCAAACAGTTGCTCGTGTCCACCAAACAGAGTGTTGAAATCATTGCTGATACGTGCGGTTTTTCTTCTGCAAATTATTTTGGGCTCATTTTTAAAAAAAAGGAAGGCATTTCCCCGTTGACCTATCGAAAAAATCAATTGGCAAAAATGTAATCAACTGCATATCTAAACTTTTCTAAAAAAAATCCTTTTCTGCGAATTTGTAGAAAAGGATTTTTTAGTAGTTATATTTTATTAATTTTTTTATTGTACATCTTAAAAGATAAAATCTTCTCTTACATCACCACAATAGATTTCTTCCGTTGCGTTATTAAGCGTCAATTTTATTAAAACTTAATGGTAATAATTTTCTTTTCCGCAAGCGTCAATTCGGTCACTTTTTCCCCACAAAGCGTTTCGCGCATATCCGTCAACTGTACTTCGCGATCAAATTTCACTTTTCTTGCCTCATTGTACGGATTAAAAATACGAAGTACCGTTTCTCCTGCATCCGACTGTTTTAAGCAAGACGCCACGACATCGCCTTTTACCGAAACCACGCTACTACGTGCAGCCTCGCCCTTGCCATTCCCTGCAAATGCATACAATCTAGGGCGATTGAATGCATACGCACTTGCTACCGCTTCCGCTCTATTTTCCGACGTATAGAACTCCACTGCGTACTCTGCCGTTACCGTTCGCAAACACTGTGAATCGTAGGTGTAGAAATCAAACCAGTCCCCTAAAATCCCTACGCCGCGCACCAACGTGAGCTGTGTGTGTCCCGTTGTCATATCTACTTCATACTCGTGATTGCCGCGTACCGCCAAAATTGAACCTACGCCCTCATCAGATAAACGTTCAACAAACTCAAACGTTCTTTGTGGATGATAAGGCGCAACCCATTTATCCCAAGGTTTATTGACACGATTGGTAATATCAAAATGCCCCGCTGAATTGTGCGTAGGATATGCGTGATCCCAAGTAAAATCCGCACGAATTCTATGATCTTTACAGGTGTTTTCAAAACGAACGGATACCTGTACGTCCTTCTTTGACGCCAAAAGGCTAACCTGGCTTTCAATCTCCACGTATTCCCCATTTTGCTGCAAAAGATGGTTTATTACACGGAATGTTACCTTGTCGCTTTCTGCGCTTTGAATAGAAATATCCCCTTCGTCTTGGAGTGTATCGTGTTGTTCTCCTTTAGGGAAAAACTCATATTCGTTGCCCTCGTCACCAATTTCCACGAAAGCGTTTTGCCCCTCTAAAACTTTGCCCGATGCTTTATCGGTTATGTTGAAAGTACCGTTTTTATTAAAGGAAACTCGCACGTATTCATTTTCCATAGAGTTTTCATCAAACGAAACCTTAGTGATTTCTGTTTTCTTACTTGACTTCACTGTTAAAACAGTACAGCAAGCTGGCGCAAACTCTCCATATATACGATAAGAAAATCTACGTACCTTATAAATTTGTCTAAATTTATCCTCCGGTAATTCGTAAATGGTTTGTTCACCAAAATCCGTTACAACCACCGAATATTCCTTGCCGTCTTTGTCAATCAAGATGGGATTTTGCGGGATTTCCTCTCCCTCTTTATAATCAACGATACATTCTACGTAATCACTAACTGTTTGTGGATAACAGTTGACAACTACCACAGATTTTTCTGTTCCTGCAATCTTTGCGACCAAGCGTCTCCCCATTTGATCAATATAGCTTTGTGCCGTATCCAGCGTTTCCGCAAAACGCATTTCCATCTTCGTATGCACTTCATCTACACTGCAACCGCAAATACTGTCGTGAGGATAGTTTTCCAACAGCCCCTTCCAAAGATAATGCAACATTTCGCCGTCATAACGCAATCCGTAGCCGTCAACAATCGCCGCCATAGGTTCGGCAACCGATTCCAACAAATAATTCGCGCGATAATTTTGCTGTTTTAAATAAATTCTTGCACTCGCAGTTTCTCGCAAGGTACGAACGCCTTTGCTGTTTTCTTGACAAATCTCACCATTCCATATAGGAAAGTTGTCTTTATACGGACGCAAAACTGCCATATAATCTTCTGCAGTGGTGTGCTGTATATCGTACCCAAGTTCTTTCGCCGCAGCAAGCACGTTTGACAAATTAGCCTGTACAGGTTGATGATCACAACCATTCAAAAGTAAAATGGCGTCTGTATTTGCGCAAGGCGCCATCGCATATAGCAAACCGCCTAAACGCTCGTCAAGAGCATCTTTATCCTCAGGTAATTCCATACCATTGGAATACCAAAAAGTAAATTGCGAGGCAAATACTTCGCTTCCATCGGGAGAAATCCATCTAAATTCCGACATACCTTCGTCTGTCTTGCCGAGATGTTCATCTTCATAGCCGTTTGGCACAGTGCCTCTACCTACAAGCGCACAATCCATGCCAAAGCTATTCAAAATTTGCGGCATTTGACCGACATTCCCAAAGGTATCGGGGAAATATCCCACCATCGTCGCATCACCATATTTTGCCGTTTCTTTCAAGCCTACCAAAACATTTCTTACATTAGATTCGCCGCTAATCAAATACTCATCTTGCAAAACGTAGAAAGGTCCAACTTTTATTCGTCCATCTGCTATCAACTTTTTTACGCGATTTTCCATAGAGGGACGCACTTTTAAATAATCCTCTAAAACAATAATTTGACCATCCAAGTGAAAAGATTTAAATTCCGGATCCGTTTCCAGAACTTCAATCAATTTATCCATAAACTGAACGAGATTAAAATTGTGTTTTGCATGGCTTAAATACCATTCTCTATCCCAATGACTGTGAGAAACAACATATAACTTTTTATCTTTTCTCATTATTTATTTTCTCCTTACAAAGAAACTTTTCGAATATCAATGACACTTGAAAAGAATTCCTTATTATAATAACTATCTTTATTATACTTTATTTACCATACTTTGTCAATAATAAAATTTGTTTTTATTAATGCATTTTTTGCTTGCATTTCTTTCTTTTTTACAAACGGCTGATTAAAAACACAATACAGTATCTATTGGTATATATTTGATTATACAATAAATTTACGTTCGTCGTTTAATATGTCTTAATAGGCGATCTTTGCAAATCATAAATTCGCAAAAAAATGCTATTTAACCATAAAATCGCAAACCTTTACCAAAAAAAATAAAGGCTTTGTGTCTTTTTCACAAAACCTTTATTTTTGGCGCAGAGAAAGGGATTTGAACCCTTGTATACATTCCTGCATAACACGATTTCGAATCGTGCGCGTTCAACCGCTCCGCCATCTCTGCAATAGCTTTTATATTATATATCATTCTTCATAAAAAAGCAACTATTTTTATCCTCTTTTATATAAAAAACAGAGCAATTTCTAAAGAAACTGCTCTGCTTGTCTTTTACTATATCGGCAACAATACCATCAAGTTACACGATACTACAATCAATACCAACGCAAACGGATACGTTGCAGCATATGCGGAAGATACGTCGTCCGTGCCTGCCACTGCAATCAACGAACCCAATGCGGGAGTGCTTGTCATACCACCCGTAATCGAACCGAGATTGTTAAAAATCGACAATTTAAATACGTATTTACCAAGCACAAAGCCCAAAACCATAGGAACAGTTGCCATGATAATACCATATACGATATAAATCCAGTCGAATGCGGATACGAATTTCACACCGCCAGGAACGCCTGCGCCGACAAGGAAGAGCACCAAGCCGAGTTCGCGGAAGAAATTCAACGTTTGTTTGGAAATTTTCATATCGATTTTGCCGAAGTGTCCAAAGTGACCTACAATCAAACCTGCAATCAACGTACCGCCAGAAGAACCAAAACTGAAATAGTTTCCGCCTCCAATAGGGATTTTTACACAGCCAATCAAAAGCCCCAAAACGATTGTTACGAAGAACGGGAAGAAAGCGAATTCATCGATTTTAAAACGTTTTTTACCATCGTCAGGAATTACTACGGTGTTTGCCGCGACGAAAGATTCTCTTTCCTTTGCGATATCCACTTTCAAAATTTTTGGCATAACTTGAACGAACAATACAACGCCCAAAACACCGTACAAATAACCGATACCATAACCAGCCGTAACGTCGCCCGCAAGTTCACCTGCAGATTCTTTCGCTGCGCCGAACGCAGGAGTTGACGTAAGCGAGCCAGATAAAAGTCCCGTACCCATAGCAATATTCATATTGGGATCGAGCCAAGAAATGATAACGGTGATCGTTACCCCCGTAAGAACAATCGCCGCGCCCATAACAACGTATGCAATCATACTCTTATTAAACGAGCGGAAAAATTTAGGGCCTGCAATCAAACCAACCGCCGTTACGAATAACACTGTACCGATGTTGGAAATTAAACTGAACGTGGAGTTGACAGATGCGTTCCAAAACGTAATCGTTTTGTTTCCGATCTCCACTGCAGTTTCCCCTTTCTCATCGCCGCAAAGATAGAAAATAACACCTGCGACGATTGCTGTTAAAAGCACACCCGCCGTACCCAGCGATATACCTTTCACATTGATACCACCAAGCAAAAAGCCTAATACGATAACCACGAATACAATAAATAAGGTTGTCAATAAGGCGCTCAGGGTAATACCTAAATACTCCATTATATCCTCCATATTTTGCGAACAAAAACGCACAAAGCGTACTCCGTGCGTTTTGTTCTTTCTTTTTTATTTAGTTAGCTTTTCTTCTATAATCGGGAAGCAGTTTGGGCGAGCAGACATCCGAAGAAATACCTGCTTCTTCAAGCTCTTTCTCAAATTCGTCCACGTGCGAAAGGGTGAGTTCTTTGAGTTCAACACTCTTCCACTTTTCGCCTGCTTGCTGACCTGCGTTTCTACCGAATACGATAATATCCAACAAGGAGTTACCCATCAAACGGTTCGTACCGTGGATACCGCCTACCGCTTCGCCTGCTACGTACAAGTTTTCAATGCACGTCATACCGTTTGCGCCGATATCGATACCACCGTTCTGGTAATGAAGTGTGGGATAAATCAAGATGGGTTCTTTACGAATATCAATGCCGTATTTACCGAACATACGAAGCATTGCGGGGATACGTTTTTCAATCGTACCTTCGCCGTTCAAGATGTCGATCAGCGGCGTATCCAACCAAACGCCTTCACCGTCCGTCGTCTTGATACCGTTGCCGCGCGCTTTGCATTCACGAATAATCGAGGATGCCGTTACGTCACGCGTTTCAAGGGAATATACAAACGCTTCGCCGTCTTTATTGACAAGCTGCGCACCGAGCGAACGTACTTTTTCGGTTACAAGCGCGCCGTAGATTTGCGTAGGTTCCGCAGCGCCCGTAGGGTGATACTGCAAAGTTTCAGGATAGAGAAGTTTTGCACCTGCTCTGTACGCCAAAACCAAACCATCTGCCGTTGCGCCGTAGTGGTTGGACGTCGGGAAACCTTGATAATGCAATCTGCCTGCACCACCCGTTGCGATAACGACGGTCTTTGCTCTTGCAATCATAATTTCCTTCGTTTCCATATTCAACAACACCGCACCAGCAACTTTACCGTCGGTGTCTTTGATCAATTCAATCGCCGCTGTGAAATCAACAACCGTGATGCCACGATTGAACACTTCATCTCGAAGCGTACGCATGATTTCCGAACCAGAATAGTCGCGACAAGCGTGCATACGCTTTCTAGACGTACCACCGCCGTGCGTCGTTACCATCGTACCGTCGGGTTCTTTATCGAACATAACGCCGAGCTTGTTCAGCCATAAAATTGCTTCGGGAGCTTCGTTTACAAGCTTATACAAAAGTTCGGGCTTGTTTTTGAAATGTCCGCCGCCGAGCGCGTCAAGATAATGGGTTGCAGGGCTATCATTGGGCTTATCCGCCGCCTGAATACCGCCTTCTGCCATTGCCGTGTTTGCATCGCCCAAACGGAGTTTGGTTGCGATCATAACGTTTGCGCCGCGTTCGTGCGCTTCGATTGCAGCCGAAGAACCTGCGCCGCCACCGCCGATGACAAGCACGTCTACGTCATAATCGATCTTGCTGAGGTCAATTTCCATATCTTTGATACGGGAATGACCCTGCAACAAATCTGCGAGTTCGTGCAACACCTTACCGCCTTTATTTTTACCAACTTTCAGCTCTTTATACGCAGTGGTGATATAGTCGGGGTGAAATTCCGCTAAAACAGCGTCTTTTTGTTCCGCCGTCATTCTTTCGTGTAATTTCTCAATACGGGAAGCGCGGCTTTCTTCTACTTTCTTCATCGATTCAAGTTGTTCTTGAGTATACTGATACATACGCTTCTCCTTATTTCTCAATTTCTCTGTGGTTATACAGATTCTTTTGTTCTTCCAAGGGCGTGTTCATAATCGTTTCCAACGCCGCTTTGCAATCCCCTGCGTCAATTTCCGCTACGCGATTGATAAGATGCTGACTTTCGGGAGCAATATATTTACCCGTCAATCTACGCGTCAAAAGCGCCACCTGGGGATGGGAAATCCCTGCGGGGCAACGGGAAGAACATACGCCGCACATAACGCAGTCGAAGCTTTCTTCCGCCGCTTTTTCGTATTCGCCGCGTTGCGCATAAGCGATATACTGCATAACGTTCAATTCCTGCGTACAGCTCTTCGTACACGCATTACAGCCGATACACGAATAAATTTCGGGATACAACTGCATCATAATTTGTTGCGTGGGTTTGATTTGATTGATGTCATACACTTGTTTTACAAGCGGGAAGAAAGGCAACGTTGCAACGTACATACCTTCTTCTACCTGCTGCTGACAAGCAAGACAGCTCTTAAGTTCTTGCTGTCCTTTGATACGATAGATCGTGGAGCAAGCGCCACAAAAACCGTTTCTGCAGCCGCAACCACGTACAAGTTGATATCCAGCGTATTCCATCGCCTTCATAATCGTTAAACTTTCCGGCACCTGATAACGTTTACCGAAAAGATATACATTTACCATTTTTTCCATGTCTTTCTCTCCTTAGTATTCATCAGGCAATTCGTCAAGTTCGGTCATACAAAATACAGGGCCGTCTTTACATACGAATTTGTCGCCAACGTTACATCTACCGCATTTACCGACGCCGCATTTCATACGAAGTTCCAACGTCGTATAGATACGAGATTTGTCAAAACCGAGTTCCAAAAGCCCTGCAAGCGTGAATTTAATCATTACGGGAGGGCCGCAAAGCACTGCCGTCATGTTGGGATCAAGCCCTAATTCTTTCACATATGCAGGTACGAAACCGACGTTACCTGTCCAGCCTTCCTGAGGACGGTCAATGGTAAGATATACGTCCATATTCGGTTCGTTTACCCATTCGTTTTGAATTTCGTCAATATCTACGAGGTCGTCTTTACTTCTCGCGCCGTAAACGATAACCACTTTGCCGTAATTTTCACGGTAATGACGAACGTAGTTGATAACACTACGCAAAGGCGCAAGACCGATACCGCCTGCGATAAAGAGCAAATCTTTACCTTTAAATTCTCCTTCTACGGGGAAATTCTTACCGTAAGGCCCACGAACGGTGATCTGTTGCCCAGGTTCCATTGCGTGAATAACTTCGGTTACGCAACCGCATTTTTTGATGGAAAATTCCATATATTCTTCGTTTGTAGGCGAAGAAGTGATGGAGAACATACATTCGCCAACACCAGGAACGGATACCATCGCGCATTGTCCGGGCATATGACTAAACAATTTCTTACCGTCCGTACCAACTACGCGGAACGTTTTTACGTCGGGCGTATCTTTACGTACGTCCGTGATTACGCCAACTTTAGGAATGAGAGTTTCTTCAATCATTTGCTTTACCTCCCAACGTTTTGATTACTTTTACGATATTCAAGCTCTGAGGACATTTGTTTACGCAACGTCCGCAACCTACGCAGGAATACAAACCGTCATTCTGCGAAGGATAATACACGAGTTTGTGCATAAATCTTTGACGGAATCTCTGCATTTGCGTCGTACGGCTGTTGCCGTGCGCCATCAACGTGAAATCGGAATACATACAGGAATCCCAACAACGATAACGAAGTACACCTTCATTCGTCTTGAAATCACGAATGTCGAAACATTGACAGGTGGGACATACAAACGTACACGTACCGCAACCAAGACATGCTTCACTCATTTCTTCCCATTCGGGAGCGTCGAACAATTCGTTGAGGTTTTCCGGCTTAAATCTGCTCAAATCAAGGTTAGAGAACGGCAATTTATCAATAATAATCTTGGTTGTTTCTTGTTGCGCAGCAACTTCCGTTTCACCGCCTTCGCTAAACAACTCTTTTACCTGCGCCGTAAGCGTTTCACCCTTTTCGGTGTTTGCTTGCCAGTACAAGTTTTCACCGTCCATCCACGTCGTTACGTCGCCCATAGGTGCCGTTGCGTCGATACCGAACGCTTTACAGAAGCAACTTTCTTCGGGTCTCGAACAAGCCAACGTGACGATGGTTGCAGCCGCTCTTCTATTCTGGTAATAGGTGTCCACTGGTTCAGCAAGGAATACCTTATCCAAAACCTCGATTGCCTTGTAATCACACGCTTTTACGCCGAAAATAACAAACAATTTGCCTTCTTCAACATAATCTTTACGCATATCCACGACTTCGATGTTCTTGCCTTCCGTTTTGAACTTCATCATGTTTTCCGTTTGAGGAAAGAATGCGTTTTTCGGGGATTTAACCGTTTTTAACGTTTCCAAAGAAACTTCTTTGCCTTCGCCCCAAACCGCATAGTTTACTTCCCCTGCCTTTTTGATGGGAAGGAAAAGCCCTTGCGTTTCAGCGATTTTTGCATAAAGTTCATTCAATCTATCTTTTGCAATTTTTAACATTATTTTGCCTCCCCGTTAAATACGTCGTTCGGCTCGGTGTCGCCTTCGGTGTAGGACGTCAAAGGCGTCTTACCTTCCGATTCCTCCCCTGCCTGATATTCACCGTAGAATCCGTCGATATCCTTGATGAACTTTCTATTGAGAAGGTGCAAAGGAATGTTTTGAGGACATACACGCGAACATTCGCCACAGTCCGTACAACGACCTGCTACGTGGAATGCGCGGATGATATGGAACAACTGTTCTTCAAACTGATCATCGTTCGCTTTCGCCGCGATACCCGACGCAGGGTTATCGAATACACATTTCAAGCACGAACAAGCGGGACATACGTTGCGGCAAGCGTTACAACGGATACATTTGGAAAGCTGTTCTCTCCAAAACGCAAATCTTTCGTCTTCCGTCATCGCTTCCAAAGCGGCAACTTCTGCGAAACGATCACCGTCTCTTACAGGACGTTCGCTGTCACCGATTTCTTCGTCTTTTACCTGATGCGTCTTGTTGCATACGGAGCATTTACCAAGCAATACTTCGTCTTTTGCTACCGTATATTCGCCGTAGAGGGAAGAAACTTTGATATTTTCGCCGTCTTCTTCCACTTCCGTCACCGCGTCAATGCCTTTTGCTTTGATCTTTTGAATATCCAACTTGCCTTGGCATTCGATCGCGATCACGTAAATATTTTCTCTCTTAATTCTGTATTCTTTTACAAGCTGGTTAAAGCTGTAAGAATCGCAGGGTTTCAAGAAAATAGCCGTTTTGCCTTCCTTTTTGCTCATCTTAATAAGGTATTTGGAAAGGTTTGCGCCGCAGAAACCGTTATATACGAAAGAATCAAGTTCTTCCACCGTTTCAAAGGACGCGGGTTGAGGGTCAAAATAAAATTCACCTTTTTTCCAACCGATTACGCGCGCAACTTCACCATTTGCGAGCAATTCTTTCGCGCGTTCTACCATTTTTAATGCAACGTCTTTCATATTATTCGCCCTCCTTTACTCTAAGGTCGGTAAGGCGTTTGTTTTCGCCAAGCTCCGTCACTTGTTTTACAAAATCGTTCATAACCGCCGAGAAACGCGCACCTTCTGCTGCGGAAACCCATTCCAAACGGGTACGTTCCTTTTCAATCCCCATATAATTGAGGAAACTGTACAAAAGCGCCATTCTTCTTCTCGTATAGTAGTTACCCGTTACATAATGGCAATCCCCGGGATGACAACCGCAAAGGATAACACCATCCGCGCCCTGCTGGAATGCTTTCAAAATGAACATAGGGTTCACACGACAGGAACAAGGTACACGAATAATCTTTACGTTTGCAGGATAATTCAAACGGCTGGAACCTGCAAGGTCCGCGCCGGCATACGAACACCAGTTACAGCAAAACGCTACGATATTCGGGGTAAATTCTTTCTTTTCAGTCGTTACTTCTTGCATATTGCTTCCACCTCCGACATAAGCTGTTTGGAACTAAAGCCCTTGAGATCCATTGCGCCCGAAGGACAAGTTACCGTACAAGCGCCGCAACCCTGACAAACTGCGGGGTTCACCGACGCAACGCGACGGACTTCGATCTTTCTACCGGGCAGAGGGAATTCCTTATCCACGTACGTAATCGCACCGTATGCGCAAACGTTCGCACATTGGCTACAACCGTTACACATACTTTCGTTAGGCGTTGCTACGCAAGGGTTGGTCTTCAATTTGTCTTTTACAAGCAAACCGATAACCTTTGCCGCTGCCGCAGATGCCTGCGAAACCGTTTCGGGAATATCTTTCGGGCCTTGACATACGCCTGCAAGATATACGCCTGCCGTGGGGCTTTCCACGGGACGAAGTTTTGCGTGCGATTCCGTCAAGAAGTTGTTGGTGTCGATACTTGCCGTCAACAACGTCGCTACCTTTCTAACGGAAGGTTCGGGTTCGATTGCCGCAGCCAAAACAACGAGATCAGATTCGATGGTGATCTGTTCGTTGTCGATAAGGTTGGAACCTTGTACCATCAACTTACCGTTTTCGTTATATACTTTGCCGACCATACCTTTGATATAATCTACGCCGTATTGTTCTACCGCACGACGATAGAATTCGTCATAGTTTTTACCAGGCGTACGTACGTCAATATAGAATACGTGCACTTCGGTGTCGGGATATTTTTCACGGATCAACATAGCGTGCTTCGCCGTGTACATACAGCAGATCTTGGAACAATAAGGTTTGCCGCAACCGCTGGTATCACGCGAACCTACGCATTGAATAAAGGTGACTACCTTCGGATGTTCGCCGTCGGAGGGACGAAGCAAAACACCGCTTGTGGGGCCTGCCGCATTCATCAAACGTTCAAGCTCCAACGACGTAATAACGTCTTTATTTTCGCTGTATCCGTATTCGTTAAAATTGTTCAAATCAATGGGTTTAAAGCCCGTAGCTACGACGATTGCGCCGTACTGACGTTCGATAAACGTATCTTTTTGTTCGTAATCAATAGCGCCTGCGCCGCATACCTTTTGACAAATACCGCATTTACCCGTCTTAAATTTGATACATTGTTCTGCATCAATAACGGCTACGTTTGGAATTGCCTGCGCGAAAGGAATGTGGATTGCGGGACGGGTGTTGAGGTTCATATTGAACGTGTTCAAACCTTTCTTGGAAGGACATTTTTCCATACAAAGTTTACAACCCGTACACTTCGTTTCGTCTACGTATCTCGCTTTGCGGCGAATCGTTACGTTGAAGTTCCCAACGAAACCTTTGACGTCTTCCACTTCGGAATAGGACAAAATGTCAATCTTTTCGTTTTGCGCGCAATCTACCATCTTCGGCGTCAAAATACAAGCCGAACAGTCGAGCGTGGGGAACGTTTTATCAATCTGCGCCATTCTACCGCCGATCGTTGCGTTCTTTTCTACAATATCTACTTCAAAACCTGCGTCTGCGATATCCAAAGCTGCTTGAATACCTGCAATACCGCCGCCGATTACCAAAGCGCGCTTTACAACGGGGCTTTCGCCTGCCATCAAAGGCGCGTTGAGTTTTACTTTCGCAATAGCCGTACGAACGAGAATGATCGCTTTTTCCGTCGCCTCGTCCATATCTTTGTGAATCCACGAGCAATGTTCACGAATGTTTGCTATTTCCACCATATAGGGGTTCAAACCAGCCGCTTCTGCCGCTTTGCGGAAAGTAGCTTCGTGCATTCTGGGCGAACAAGCGCCTACGACGATGCCCGTAAGATTATGTTCTTTGATTGCCTGCTTGATGAGCTGTTGACCGTTTTCGGAGCACATATACTGATAGTTCGCAGAATAAACGACACCAGGTTCGCTTTTGATGACTTCTGCAACTTTCTCTACGTCTACCGTTGCCGCGATGTTACTGCCGCACCAACAAATAAAAACACCTATTCTTTGCATGATATTTACTCTCTTTCTTTAGAATTTCGATTTTTTCTGCCCGATCGTCGGGATTATTTGTTATATTTTCTGTACGCGCTGACCAAAAGCTGTTGAGGAATAAGTTCGTCAACAATCGGCGGAATTTCCTCTGCTTTGATCCCGTTTTTCCCCTGCATACGTACTACCGTATCGCGAACGGCTTCGACCACAGCCGCAGGCGCTACGCCACGGGGACAACGTTCTACGCAGGCCATACAGGAAAGGCAACTCCAAATCGCTTTGCATTCCAACAATTCTTCGATTTTGCCTTTGCCTAACATAGATACAAATTGATGCGGTTTGATATCCATGTCGTTAAACGCAGGACAACGTCCCGAACATTTACCGCATTTCATACACTTTCTTACGTCCGTGCCACTCAATCGATTGAGGTTTTCAATACGTTCTTCTTTCGTCATTCTTTTACCCCCAACGCTTCCGCAAGAAGCTCTGTGAAGTATTTGACGGGCAGGATACCGCCACCGTTTACCTGCAAATTGTAAAGGCAAAGCGGACAAGCCGTAATCACTTCTTCCGCACCCTTTTCTTTCGCGCTTGCAAGCACTTTCGCACTCTTTTTCTTCGGCAATTCGCTGTTTTTAAGCGCTACGTACGCGCCGCAACATTCATTACGGAACGGATACGAAATGGGCGTACCGCCGATCGCGCGAATGAAATCTTCAATAATTGTGGGATTTTCGGGATTATCGAATGCCATTACGCCGCTGGGACGAAGTAGCAAACACCCGTAATATGCGCCGATCTTTCTATTGATGGGATTGACAACTGCTTTTTTGATGTTGTCAAAACCCACTACGTTTTTCAACATTTCCAAATAATGAAGAACTTCCGTTTCCCCTTTATAAGGTTCGTCAAGTTTGAGATAATTGTTTGCTCTAAAACAAATATCTTCGTTGGTTTTCATATCTTCGTTGGTACGTTTGATCACGTTGTGACAAGCGGAACAAAGGGTCAACAGTTTTCCGCCGTTATGCTTTGCATAATCGAGGGCGCGTACCGCCGAGAGCTTGGTTGCGATTTCGTCCGTTCCCATGGGATATACAGCGCCGCAACATTGCCAATTTTCAATTTCTTCCATCTCTACTCCCAGAGCTTTCGCGCAAAGACGGGCGGTATCGTCCAATTCTTTGGCTTTCGTTCTGAGCGTACAGCCAGGGTAATAACTGATTTTCATTTTTCTATACGCTACCTTTGTACTGTTTTCGTTTGCTTATTTTTGAGGATAAGCCATTTCCTCAGGACGGAATACTTCGTCGAATTTTTCCGCGGTGAGGAAGCCGAGTGCTACGCACGCTTCTTTGAGCGAAATGTTTTCCTTATACGCTTTCTTCGCTGTCTTCGCTGCATTTTCGTATCCGATATAGGGATTGAGCGCCGTTACCAACATCAAAGAATTGTAAAGGTTGTGTTTCATTTTTTCTTTGTTCGCTTTGATACCTGTTACGCAGTTGCTTTCAAACGATTTGATACCGTCTGCAAGCAATCTTACCGATTGCAAGAAATTGTAAATGATGACGGGCATAAATACGTTGAGTTCAAAATTGCCCTGCGACGCACCGAAACCAACGGCTACGTCGTTTGCCATAACTTGTACGGCAACCATCGTCATGGATTCGCATTGCGTAGGATTTACTTTACCAGGCATAATCGAAGAACCAGGTTCGTTTTCGGGAATGAAGATTTCTCCAAGACCGTCACGAGGGCCGCTCGCAAGCCAACGCACATCGTTTGCAATCTTCATTAAGTTGCAAGCAAGTGCTTTCAATGCACCGTGCGCGAATACGAGTTCATCTTTTGCCGTCAAAGCATGATATTTATTTTCTGCGGTGACAAACGTCTTGCCCGTCAACGCGGATACCTGCGCCGCTACTTCTTCCGCAAAACCTTTCGGAGCGTTTAAGCCCGTACCAACTGCCGTGCCGCCAAGTGCCAATTCTTTCAAGCCAGGTAAAGCAAGCGTGAGCTGCGCTTTGGTCTTTTCTACCATATTTCTCCAACCGCTGATTTCCTGCGAGAATGCGATGGGAACTGCGTCTTGCAAATGCGTTCTGCCACTCTTGACAATCCCCTCGTTTTCTGCTTCCAAACGTTTCAACGTTGCAATCAACGTATCCATTGCGGGGAACAATTTATCTTCAATCGCGATAACCGCTGCAATATGCATTGCCGTAGGGAAAGTATCGTTGGAGCTTTGACTCTTGTTGATGTCGTCGTTGGGATGAAGCAATTTCTTGCCTGCAATTTCGTTGCCGCGGTTTGCAATAACTTCGTTGGCATTCATGTTCGATTGCGTACCGCTACCCGTCTGCCAAACGACAAGCGGGAAGTGAGAGTTGAGCGAACCAGAAATCACTTCGTCACAAGCCGCCGCGATTGCGTCTTTCTTTTCTTCGGGCAATTTGCCGAGTTTACAGTTTGCAAGTGCCGCTGCCTTTTTCAAAATACCGAATGCGTGCGTGATTTCACGGGGCATTACTTCGTCGCCAATCGGGAAGTTTTGATAACTTCTCTGCGTTTGCGCCGCCCAGTATCTATCTGCGGGGACTTGCATTTCCCCCATAGTATCTTTCTCAATACGATATTCCATTGTAGTTTCTCCCATTCCTTAAATTTCGATCTGCGCGATAACGCCTTTCAAGACTTCCGCACTATTTCTCATTTTTTCAAGTTCTTCATCGGAAAGTTTCGGCGTCAACGTCGTAACAAGACCTTCGCTGCTAATTGCGCAAAGGGTGGAAAGCGCTACGTCAGAAATACCATATTCCCCTTCCAAAACCGTCGAAACGGGCAAAATCGTGTAAGCACCGGAATAGATGCTGTTGACGATTTGCGTTACGCAAGCCGCGATGCCGTAGAACGTTGCGCCTTTGCCTGCAATGATTTGACCGCCCGATTTCTTTACGTACACTTCCACTTCTTCTTTCGTGTAAGGCGTTACTTTTAAAACGTCCTTATTTGTAAGCGTTTGTTCATATTCCGCCAAGGGAATACCCGAAATATCCGCCGTGGACCATGCAACAAACGAAGAATCGCCATGTTCACCCAAAACGTACGCGTGTACTTGTTTCTGATTTACAGAATAGAGTTCCGACAAACGCGTTCTTAAACGAATGCTATCCAGCGTCGTACCCGTACCGATAACACGATTTTTGGGAACGCCCGTAATCTTGCAGAATACGTACGTAAGTACGTCTACGGGGTTTGCTACGAACACATACAACGAATCGGGTGCGTATTTTACGATTTGAGGAGCGATACTCTTCAAAATGTTTACGTTTGTCTGCGTAAGGTCGATACGCGATTGACCGGGCTTTCTGCCAACACCCGACGTCACGATAACGATATCTGAACCCACCGCGTCTTCATACGTACCACAATAAATTTTTACGGGATGAAGATAGGGCGTAGCTTGTCTGATATCTAACGCCTCCCCTTCCGCTTTCGCTACGTTTACGTCAATCAATACGATTTCCGAAACCGAACCCGTAGCAGCCAACGTATAAGCAACCGTTGCACCTACCGAACCTGCGCCGATAATAGTAACTTTGTTTGTCATAATGTTTATTCTCCGTTTGTGAATTTTTCCTCTTGATCGTCTGCTTGCAAAAAACAGTCGGTTAAATGGAGCGCAATCCCCCATTCATACGCTTTTTATTATATCATAAATCTTTGTCAATCACAAATGCTTGAACGCCTTATAACACAATTTCAAATCGCTAAATCGATAAATTTTTATCTTTTTATGGTTTTTATGCTAAACAAAAGAAAAACCCCGCTTTCGCGAGGTTTCATGTCTTATATTTATTTAGTCTTGCGAGAGTGCGTTTACCAACAATAACACGCCTTCTATCGCGGTCAAAATACCGCTAATGATAAAAATTACATTGATCATACGGCTTTGATTAAATAGCAACAAGAATCCTATGATAATTGCTACACAAGGCGCGGCGTATTCGCAAATGGTGTAAAACAAATTGACACCGCGAACACAGCTTCGAATTTTATCGTATAAAAGCAATATACCGCAAACCAGCAAAACCGCCGCAATTACGTAGAGCACCGCCGATACCACCAACCAACCACACACGATAATCAAAACACCCGACACTATTTTTATAACGCTGGGGGGCACTCGTTTATAAAAAAGATCTACTACTCCAAGCGCAATCAAGCAAACACCCGCCACCGTAAGAACGATACTGATAAACCTCGCGCGTAAAACAATCAATAATACACCCAAAGCCATCGTCAATAATGCCGAAACGATCATTTCGGATCTTTTCACGAAAATTCTCCTTTTTTACTTATTCACCTTTTTTCTGCGTTGCAATACGGCAAGACGGATACAGCGCGCGTTTTGCAACGTATCGTTGCAAAAAACGCCGCAAACGTTTTCTTTTGTATCTATCCCTTTCGCCGTGTCTTCGACTTTTTGCCTTTTCGCATCTACGGTTTTCCCCGCAGCCCTGCGAGTAGGATATTTGGCAATATTGTATTATATGCAATCCCCGTAAATTTAGTACCTATATTTACAATTTCGTCACGTGTAAATTTGCAAAAACTTCGTTGTATTTTTCTTTCGTGAACGAAACTTGCCCCACCGTCATTACAGTTGCTGTTCCCGCTGCTACGCCCGATTTTAAAATCTCTGGCAAAGACGCGCCTTGTTCTAATTGAATTGCCGCCGCCGCAACCATTCCGTCGCCTGCTCCAACCGTGGAATTGACGGCTACGTTTAAACTTTTACAATAATACGCTTCCTTACCGTCCGTGATCACCGCGCCTTCTTTCCCAAGCGAAAGTAGCACTCTTTTTGCTCCACGGTCAATGAGTTCTCGACATGCGGACAACATCTCTTCTTTATCGGTGATCCGCCTACCTAACATATTTTCAAGCTCGTCTAAATTGGGTTTTACGAGATCAACACCTTCTTGAATAGCCGAAAGCATTCGTTCGTCGGACGCATCCACGATTTTTAAAGAATTTGGCGCGACTGCGCGTACGAGTTTGCCGTAAAACTCTGCGCTCACGCCACGAGGAAGACTTCCTGAAAGCACCGTCACGTTACTCTTGGCGGACAGCATCCGCACCATTTGCAACACTTCTTCCGTCTTATCTTTCCCGACCTCCTCACCCACGTCGTTGACTTCCGTCAGCATGGAACGGCTATCGATAAATTTGTAATTTTCTCTCACTCTGCCTTTATTCCATACAAACGTAAACGGTACGCCCTCCCTATCCAAAGCGTTTTCAAACATATACCCGTTTTCGTTATACATTAAGCCCGTAAGATGTGAATCCATCCCCAGCCTTTTCACACCGATTGCAACGTTGATCGCTTTACCGCCAAGCGACAAGGTTTTACTTTTGACAACGTTGGTTTTGCCCACGTTAAAAGAGTCCAGCTCAATCGTTACGTCTGTGCAAGGACTCATACAAACGGTTAAAATCATAAATTCGTTTTTCCCCCGAATATTTTCTTCCCTATCTATTATAATACATACCCGTTTTTTTCAATACCTAAACACGATATTTATGGAAATGAAAAAACTGCCTAAATCAATAGACAGTCTTTGTTTGTTACATAGAAATCATTTGCAACGTTTCATAGAGTTCGTAATTGAACGTCTTTTTCATAGAAACAGCCTCGATAATATCCATATCAATAATCTTATTATCACGGATACCCACTACACGATTGCCGATACCGTCATTGAGAAGACGCACCGCTTTGTTACCAAACTGCGCCGCCAACATTCTATCCGACATAGAAGGCGAACCGCCGCGTTGTACATGACCGATACAAGTGGGACGTACGGAATATTCCGTAACCGCTTGTAAACGCTTCGCAAATTCATCTGCGCCCATAACCCCTTCTGCTATAACGATAATGTTGGAATGTTTACCACTTGCGCGAGAACGATTGATACGAGAAACAATTTCGTCCATATTGAAGGCAATTTCAGGCACGACAATGATTTCCGCTCCCGATGCGATACCGCTGTACAAAGCGATGTCCCCACAATGTCTGCCCATTACCTCTACAACGGACACTCGTTCATGCGAAGTCATGGTATCACGAAGTTTGTTGATAATATCCAAGCAAGTATTTACTGCCGTATCAAAACCAAGCGTATAATCGGTATATTCCAAGTCATTGTCAATCGTGCCAGGAATACCGATGGTAGGAATACCGTATTCTTCGCTGAGCACTTTTGCACCGCGGAACGAACCGTCTCCACCGATAACGACCAAGCCTTCAATGCCGTTTTTCTCGATGGTTTCCACTGCTTTTTTCTGACCTTCTTTCGTCATCATTTCCAGGCATCTTGCCGTACGAAGACGCGTACCGCCGCATTGTACGATATTGGAAACACTACGCATTTCCATCGGAACAACGTTGTTGTCAATCAGTCCCATGTAGCCGCGCTCAATGCCGTACACTTCCATACCAAAATATATTCCCGAACGGACTACCGCACGAATCGCTGCGTTCATACCAGGCGCATCGCCGCCGCTCGTCAATAAACCTATACGTTTCATATACTCTACCTCTATTATTCCTCAGTTGTAATCTATGTTATCTTAATAATTTTTTATTAAAAATTATTAGTTAGCTATATTATAGCAAATCTTCCAAAAAAAACAATTATTTTTTTCGGCTTTTTTCATTTTTTATATCAATTTTATGCAGGAATCAGGCAAAAAGCTGGCGAGTTCTGCCATCAATGCTTTGCCAATAGAAACTTTTTGCGAACAGAGCATCTTTTTACCGTCTTTTACAAACCAAACTACCGTTTCGCCCGAATAGAACGTCAACGTTTCCAAAAGTTCCTCGATATCCTCTTCCTCCAACGCAGAAACGTTTAACCACAGCGTTTTAGGATTGTCTTTCCCCTGCGGTTTGGTTGTCATAATCGGACGTTGTGACTTTTGTTCATATGCCGCTCCACCCATATATGCGGAATGTTGATATTCCGCCTGCATGGGCGTTTCGTTGGGTTCATCCAAAGAAAATTCCGACATTTTATCCACGATAATCACAGGAAGTTTTTCTTCTTCAATACTGATTTTCCCCGAAAGGGAAACGACTTTATCCGCCACGAGGAAATCACGAATTCTTTCATAAACCTTGGGGAAACAAACACACTCCACTGTACCGTAGAGATCTTCCACCGACACAAACGCCATAAACGAACCCGTGCGCGTTTTCAGCTTCTTAAACGTGGAAATCATACCGCCCATCGTCACTTGCTGACCGTCGGCAATCTCCGTGTACGTCTTTTCGCCCGTTTCCTCGTTTTCGGTAAATTCATTCAACATAGAACAGTTGAACGTTCTATCCTTGAAATAGGGTAAAAACTTTTCAAAAGGATGTCCGCTGACGTACACACCTAGTACGGATTTTTCCTTGGAAAGTTTCTCCATCTTTTCGTATTCGGGAATATTCGGAAATTTCACATCTACTGCGATTTCTTCCAAACCGCCCAACATTCCAAACAAAGAAAGCTGATTGCCCCCTTTTTGCTTATCGCGCGCGGATACTTGGCTTAACACTTCTTCGTACACCGCCGCCACTTGCGCTCTGGCATAACCAAAACAATCGAACGCGCCTGCATAGATTAAACTTTCCACAATACGCTTGTTGACGTATTTAGCGCAACGCATAGCAAAATCGGCAAAATCTTTGAAAAGCCCGTTTTCGTTACGTTCTTTGATAACCGCCGCGATAGCGTCTTGGCCAACGCCGCGCAACGCGCCCAAACCAATACGGATTCCGTCCCCTTCCACCCAGAAAATATCCTTGGATTTGTTGATGTCGGGAGGCAGAACTTCGATATTCTTCTCCTTCATATACATGATATATTTGGAGACTTCTTCAATTTTATCAATTCGGTCATTTAAGATACCCGCTAAAAATTCGCGAGGGTAGAAATGTTTCAAATACGCCGTACGGTACGCAACAACCGCATACGCTGCCGCGTGAGATTTATTGAAAGCGTAGGACGCGAAACTCTCCATATCCCCGAAAATCTTTTCCGCAACCTCAGGGGGAATCCCCTTGGACGCGCAACCAGTGATACCGCTGGCAGGATCGCCGTAAATGAATTTATCCTTTTGCTCCATCAGCTCTTTTTTCTTCTTTTTTGCCATGGCGCGACGCACGAGGTCGGCTTGACCGAGCGAATATCCTGCAAGCTGTTGGAATATTTGCATAACCTGTTCTTGATACACGATTACACCGTAGGAGTTTTTCAAAATCGGCTCTAAGAACGGCGTATCATACACAATTTTTTCGGGGTTATGCTTGTTTTCAATATATTTGGGAATAAAGTCCATAGGACCGGGACGGTAGAGCGAAATCCCTGCAATCAAATCTTCTAAACAGCTTGGTTGCAGTTCTTTCATAAACTTTTTCATACCGCCTTGTTCGAGCTGGAACACCGCGTCCGTATCCCCGGACGAGATTAACTGGTAGGCTTCGGGAACGTCCAAACCGAGTTTGTCAAAATCGACGTCAATCCCCTTTCCTTCTTTGATATATTCCAACGTATTTTGGATATCCGTCAGCGTTGTCAATGCCAAAAAGTCCATTTTCAACATACCGACGGCTTCCACTTCTTTCATGTCGAACTGCGTAACAATGTCGTCGCCATTTCTCGCCAAAGGAACGTTGTCTGAAAGCACTTTATTACAGATAACGACGCCTGCTGCGTGTTCCGACGTATTCTTGGGCATACCTTCCAATTTTAAGCCCATATCAATTACGCGGTGCAGTTCTTCGTTCGTTTCGTACACTTCGATAAATTCCGAATTCTTTTTCTGTTTTTGCTCGTTGAGTTTTTTAAGAATTTCCGTTCGTTTATCTTCGGACAACGTAGGGTCTTCCAACTGTTTTTCTATCTTTGGTATCTTTAACCCAAGCAGTTCCCCGATTGTCGATTTCCCGTCCATGAGTTTCGCCACTTTATCCGTTTCCGAATAAGGTACACCCATAACACGACCTACGTCTTTGATAACGGCGCGCGAAGCCAATGTCCCGAACGTAACGATTTGCGCTACGTTTTCAGGATGGTATTTTTCACGCACGTATTCGATGGTTTCATATCTACGTTTGGTGCAAAAGTCCACGTCGAAGTCGGGCATGGAAACACGATCAGGGTTCAAGAAACGTTCAAAAATCAAATCGTAACGCAAAGGATCTACGTCCGTAATACCGATGGCGTATGCTACGATACTGCCTACACCCGAACCACGTCCAGGCCCTACGGGTATCCCATGCACACGTGACCAATTGATATAATCCCATACGATTAAGAAATAATCGGCAAAACCCATTTTAATGATAATACCGAGTTCGTATTCCGCTCTTTCTTTGATTTCCTGCGTGATTTCCGCGTATCTGCGAGGCAAGCCCTCCCACGTCAAACGAGTGAGATAATCAGGAGAAGTCGAACCGTCCTCCGCTTTGTACAAAGGAATCAATGAAGTGTCACGAATCGGATCGCCCTTCGGCGTTAAATCAAACACGGGCTCTTCGATCTTGTCCGCAATCACACGCGTGTTGGTGATCGCTTCGGGAATATAATGGAAAAGCTCCATCATTTCATCTCCCGATTTCATGTAAAATTCGTGGGTGTCAAATTTCATACGCTTGGGATCGGCGAGCGTTTTCTTCGTTTGAATACAAAGCAAAACGTCGTGTGCTTCCCAGTCTTCTTTTTCGATATAATGCACGTCGTTGGTTGCAACCACCTGGATATCTAACTCTCTTGCGATACGGATCAAATCGGGCAACACTTGTTTTTGTTCGGCAATTCCGTGGTCTTGTAATTCGATATAGAAATCCTCGCCGTACACCTCTTTCATGTCCGCCGCCCATTTCTTCGCAGCATCATAATCGCCCTGCAACAAAAGCTGTGGAATTCTACCTGCCAAGCAAGCGGAAAGACATATTACCCCTTCGTGATACTGTTTCAAAAGGTCGTAACTGATACGAGGTTTTCCGCCAAAATAGCCATCGATATAGGAAAGCGAGTCCAGCTTTACGATATTTTTATACCCCGTTTTATTTTTCGCAAGCAAAACGACGTGTTCGTTTTTCACTTGGTGTTTGTCCAAGTGATTGTCCACGGCGTATAATTCGCAACCGATGATATATTTAATACCTTTTTTTACGCATTCTTCCGCAAAATACAGCGATGCGTACATATTCCCATGGTCGGTAATCGCGCAAGTGTCAATGTTGTTTTTGGCAAGGTAATCTACCAAATCGTCCACCTTCGCCGCACCGTCCAAAAGGCTGTATTCCGTATGCAAATGCAAATGTACAAAATCTGTCATAATTCTTCCGTTTTTCTCTCTATTTTCTCAATCGTTTAATTCTTTCGCCGTTTCCATCAGTTTCCGCATACGGTGATTTAAACAACTCTTACTAACCCCCAAATAATCCGCAAGTTCTTGCAAGGACATAGAGGGATTTTTTAAACGCTCTCTCGCCAACGTTTTTAAATCGTCGCTCAATTCTTTCCAGTTTTCATGTTCGGCTAATTTTCGTATTGCCATCACTTGATTAACCGAAGCGATCGCCGCTTTATCCGCGTTCCCCGAAATACAGTTTCTCGCACGATTTTTTCGGTTGGCTTCGTCGCGTTTTTCCACGAATGCGGAAAATTTCTTCAAACAACTTTCCGCGCCGATTACCGCCAAAAAATCGGAAATCAATTCCTTACTTTTGATATATACTACGTACGTTTCTTTTCTTTCTACCAGTTTAGCAATCAATTCAAAATCCGTTAAAATATCACAAAAATCCATTGCAACTTCACGTTCGGGAAATACGATTTCCAAATGATATCCTGTTTTCCCCTCTTCGCTTGGTAACGTACAACTTCCCCCGCCCAAAAATGCGCCGCGTAGATACGCAATTTTTTTCTCGTCATCACTGACAAGTTTTGAAGATATACCCTCTTTGAACCCGCCCGTGCGTTTTAATAAGCCCAACTCTTTGAGCACTGTTTCCGAATTAGCGGCAGGGCATTGCAACAGCAGTTTATCTCGACCGCTCATTCTATCCATCGTCGCGCTGGAAATATACAGCTCAAACCCAAACGTTTCCAAAAAGAGATTGATGAAAAATTCCGTTACGTTTTCCGTTTCACTGACGAGAAAAAAGGTGGGGACGCCGTCTTTAAACCCCATCGTACCGCAAGTGCGCACAAAAGCGGAAAGACCTGCTTTTTTTTCAGCAAGCCCACCTCTTTTCGCGCCAATTCCGCGGCTGATGATTTCCTTTTTAATGTCCGAAGTGAAATTCATATCTTCCCCTTTTTACATATGTTTTTTAAATTCAGTGAAACGGAAGTTGGGATATCTTCCGTCGATATTATCAATTCTATCCATCGGAAAATTCAAACGTTGGAGCTGTTCTTCCACCAGTTTTGTATCCCCCACTCGTTTTGCGGCGTGCGCGTCGGAATTGATGATAAAACGTGCCTCTGTCTTTTGCAAAATATCGTTGAGTTCTTCATCCGTCAAATGACGTTTCTTTGAATTCAATTCAATATACGTGCCGTAATCCGCCGCACATTTTGCCACTTCCAAAGTATTCGCTGGACAAATATAATTAAGATGCGTTACTGCGTCAATAGGATTTTTCTTAATCGCGTTGATATACGCTTTGGTATTCCTTTCTATACGTTTTTGCGAGGGCTTGATTTTAAATCTGTCCGCAAAAAAATTGACGTAACTGTACGTACAGCAATCTTTCAATGTTTCATACCAAATATACACGTGATTTCCGCAAAGATAGACGTCGAAATTTTCATAATCCTTTTCCGTCAAGTCTGCCGTGCCCGAAAGACTGCGAATATTCGATTCTATCCCTACCAAAACGTCCACGCCATATTTTTCCGCCGCCGCTTTACATTCCGCTGCATATTTTGCCACTTCCCTGCGGCGTACCCCGTAAACGACGTGCGAAAAACCGTGGTCGGTAATCGCTATTTGCTTTAACCCGATCTCTTTAGCTTTCGCAGTGTTTTCGTCTATCGTGTTTTTACCGTGTGAATACGGCGTATGCGTATGATAGTCCCCTGTTAAAATCACTTTTCCTCTCCTCTTACGTCAAATAACGTATTTCTTCCTGCAACAAAACGTTGCACTTTTTTTCCACTTCCGTTTTTATCAAGCGAATCAGCGTTTTTATATCTTCTGACGTTGCGCCGTTCTCATTGATAATAAAATTTGCATGCGTGTCCGAAATTTTCGCTCCGCCGATACGTTTCCCTTTTAGCCCCGCCTGTTCAATCAAGCCGCCTGCAAATAAGCCTTTGGGGTTTTTAAAAACACAGCCCATACTTTTGCCTTTGGGCAAATGTTGCCGTCTTTTTAAGTATTCCTTTTCCGTTTCGATAATATTCCTCTTATCGCCGTCCTCAAGTCGCAATGTCGCGCCTAAGATCACGTCGCCATTGTTCATAAACACACTCGTTTTATAACCGTATTTGCATTCTTCTATGGGCAAAACAACCGTTTTTCCGTCACGTAAAATAAACACGCTTTCCACGATTTCCGCTATATATCTGCCATTGACGCCTGCGTTCATGTATAACGCGCCGCCGAGTGTGCAAGGAATGCCCGTTAGAAATTCCACGCCGCTTTTGCCTGCGTTACGACAGGCGCGGATAAGATTTCCGCTTTTGACGCCAGCCTCGACAAACACCCTTTTTCCGATTTGTATTCCTATCAGTTTTTTAGTAGAAACAACCGCTTTGTTCACATTCTCGTCCGCAGGCAAAACGTTGGTTAGATTGCCAAGCACATAAAAATTGAACTTATCGCATTGCAATCTTTGCAACAGTTTTTTCATTTCCTCTTGCGTTCGGGGATAAAAAGCGATTTCAGCGTTTCCACCACAACCGATGGAACTGTTTTTTGTAAAATCAAAGGGTTTTTCCGTTGTAAAAGCTGCGTAATCGGAAAATAAATCGCACTCCGACATATCGTTCACCTCTATTGTATCATATTTTTTCCATTTTTGAAAGTGTTTCGTTCACCTTTAGAAAAAAATCCCGAAAAGTATTTTTCACCAGTATATCGTATGACCTTTTAGCGGTGGGTATGACACAAAAAAAGAGCCCGAACAATCGTCCAAGCCCTTTTTATAAGAGGAAATAACCTATAAACGAATTATGCCTTGTAAATAATCTCGCCGTCGCGTACAGTAAGAATAACGTCGTACTTGTCGTTGATTACCGTGAAATCAGCGCGTTTACCTACTTTGATACTACCCGTTTCTTTGTCGATCTTCAACATTCTTGCAGGGTTGATCGTTGCGTAATCTACTGCCTGCGTGAAAGGCACGCCCACTTTTGTGACCATATTTTCCACCGCGCGGTTCATACGCAATACGCTACCTGCCAGCGTACCGTCCGCAAGACGAGCTTCGCCGCCCTTAACAAACACTTTTTGTCCGCCAAGTTCGCTTTCACCGTCAGGTAAACCTTTCGCACGCATAGCGTCTGTAATCAAAGATACTTTATCAACGGGTTTATTCTTCACCAAAAGACGCATTGCGGGCACGGATACGTGAATGGTATCTGCGATCAATTCACAGTTCAAATCATCCAACAACATTGCGCTGCCCACCGTGCCAATCTCGCGGTGATGCAACGCCGTTTGTGCATTATACGTATGCGTTACGTTGCTTGCGCCCACTTCGATCGCTTTTTCAATATCTGCAAATTTTGCGCCCGTATGACCAATCGAGGATACAATCCCCTTTTCGGTTAAATGTTTGATAAATGCTTCTGCGTTGGGAACTTCGGGAGCAAGCGTCACAATTTTAATCGCGCCGCCACTCGTTGCATTGTAGCCGTCAAACGCCGCAATATCTGGTTCTTTAACGTACTCCAAAGGTTGCGCGCCTTTATGTGCCGCCGCGATAAACGGGCCTTCTAAATGAATACCTGCCACACGCGCACCCTCTTTGTGTGACGCTGCACGGTATTCTTTCACCGCTTTCATTGCTTTGGTAATATTTTCGGGGCTTTGTGTCATCGTCGTAACAAGGAATGTCGTCGTACCTTCGGACGCGATCGTTTTTGCAATGACGGAAATATCTTCCACCGTACCGTCCATACCGTCGCTGCCGCCTGCGCCGTGGATATGCTGATCGATAAAACCAGGCAATACGATTGCGTTTTCAGGCAACGCGATTGTTTCTGCGTATCTACTTACCTTGCCGATCTTTTCAATCGTTTCACTAAATCCAATCGAACATTTTTTCAAGCCTTTTCCATCGATATATGCCGTTACGTTTTGAAATGCTTTCATTGTATATACTCTCCTTGCGGTTACACCGCACTAAGTAAAAATCTTATTTGCACGCAGGCAAGGACGCCGCTGCGATACTTTGACCAACACGACGGTTGTTTTCATCGGGCAAACCAATGTCAATCGTAGCAAATTCGGGATATTCTTCCGCCAAAACTTGCTTGCAGGTTGCAAGAATAACGTCGCCGCCTTTGCCCCCCATTACACGGCCGAGCAACAACATGTGCTTGATATCGTAGAATTTTGCGTAGAAAGGAATGGTGTGCGCAAGATATACACCGATATCTTCATAAATTTGTTGAGCCAAACCATCGCCATTTTCCATCATCGCTTGCACCACTTTCAATTTTTGTGCGGGCGTCAAGCCTTCTTCAAATTTATATCCGCCGTATTCAGCAAGTTTGATAACCGCGTCTTGCGAGAAATATTTGCAACCAACGCCGAAATCGCCACTCCATTCGTCCTGCATTGCGCCTTCGTTGAAATCTACGGGTGCGAAAGCAAGTTCGGAAAGCCAGCCATTGATGCCGCCCGACTGATTGATATAACCAACCGCTTCGCTCGTACCCATAGCAATACCAAGTACGCCATTGTCTTCCAAATCGATTGCGCCAGCCAAAGCCGTTACGTCACCGTCGTTTGCTACTTCCAAAGGAATTTCCTTGCCGTATTCTTTGCTCATTTCCTTCGCTACGTTGATGTACATATTCTTTACGTAATCGCCGTGCTTAGACTTGTCCACTTTGATAAACAAGGATGCTACCATAATCTTGTTGTCGATATAAACGCCTGCCGAAGAAACACCAATCGCGTCAACCGTAGGCATCTTGGATGCAGCCGTTTTCATAGCCGTCAAAATTTCATTGTAATGATAGGTGGGATCTTCCGTTACTTTCGGATTCCAAACAACTTCTTCGCTGTAAACAACTTCGCCGTTGATAACCGCCGAAACCTTTCTATCCGATCCGCCTGCGTCGAAACCGATGCGGCAGCCGTTCAAATGTCCGCCTACTTGGATAGATACGTTCTTTTGTTCTACTTTACCATCTTCTAACCATTCCACTTCAAAAGGTTTTTCATAAACGCCGCTCATGAAATCTACGTCGAACGCGCGAATGCCTTCCATCGTGTATGCTTGTTTCAAGTATTCGTAAATAGATTTGCTGCCAGCGATAGAAAGTTTGAAACCGCCAACAACCCAAAGAATCGTCTTCGCAATACGTTCTGCCACGCGGAAGTTCAACGCGTCGTTTACTCCATCCGCTAAAGCATTGTATTTATATACGTAGTTGTAGCCGCCGCTGCGTTCTGCTACGATCGTTACTTCTACGGGGTTACCGCTCTTTTTTACTTCCGCATCAAAGTCGTTGAGCGCTTTAATCATAGGATAAAAATTCTTATCTAATACAGGCAATCTCATAATTGTCAATATCTCCTCATTATTTATTTTTACATACTTCATTATACTATTTTCCTCGCAAATTGCAAGTGAAATTCTTTCACGCTTTTGTGGAATTCTTTCGCGGAAAAATACAAGGAATTTTATGTAAAAAAATAATCCCCTGCGTTCTCACAGGGGAAATTATCTTCGTATTTAGTTGTGAGCGTATTTCGTTCTTTTCATCTGTTTGTGCGCACATACGTCGCGAGCCGACTTATCTTAAGCCGCAAATATTCAGATTACTCTTTTTATTGAACGCCCTCGTTTTCACAGTTCATTGGTTTTTACCTCACTTTTCTTTCTCTAACCTGAAGGTTTTTTGCCGACCGCCGTCGGCACTTTACGTGTACGTCGGACCGTCTCCTTTCCTTTCGGTTTTACTTCTTGAAGCCACACTAATCATGCTCGTGCACCTCCTTACATATTCCCCTGCCTCACGGCAGCTTCTTCCGTCCACGTTTTCGATTTCGTCAAACCGTCCCGCTTCCGTGTCGCATCAATCCGTATCCTGCTCTTCCAGCTTGTCAAGTACCTACCGGGATTTCGTCAATTCCCCATTTGCCTCGCTCGCGGACCGCTTATTGATCACCTTGTATCAGGCTTTTGCCTCTTCGTGGGAAGGAATCATCGCTTTTCGTACCCTCCTTTTCTTTTTTGTTCGTTCGACGTATCCCTACGCCACTTTGTCAGCCCTCACCGACTTACTTTTATCTGTCCATCGGTCTATTTTTCCTTTTTTGTTGAAAATTTTAAACACTTTTTGTTTCGTTCTTTCTTTTTTGTACCTTTATTATAGCAAATATTTTTCATTTGTCAAGTGGTTTTTGAAAAAATTTTCGCGAATATTTTCGATAGGTCGATCGAAAAAACGAATAACGATTGTAGTCATAATTTAAAAGGGCGACTTATGCCGCCCTTTGTATAGGATATTGAGTTTGTATTTACTGATTTCTTTTTTACTCTTGACAAATATATTTTTTCGTTGTATAATAAAAGAGTAAATACATATAAGGAAGTTATTATGAAAAAGAAACAAAAGACGATTGCGCTGATTGCGCACGATAACAAAAAAGCGGATATTGTTAATTGGGCATTGAAAAACAAAACTACTTTAGAGCAATACGATCTTTGCGGCACGGGTACAACGGCAAAATTAATTTCAGAAGCCACCGATCTTCCCGTAAAAAGATATTTATCCGGGCCTCTTGGCGGCGATCAACAAATCGGCGCAAAAGTAGCGGAAAAGAAAATCGATCTCGTGATCTTTTTCTGGGATCCCCTTTCTTCGCAACCCCACGATCCTGACGTAAAGGCTCTTCTTCGTATCGCCGTTGTGTACGATATTCCCATCGCGACCAACCGCGCGACCGCTGATTACGTTATCCATTCCAGATGCCTTGAAAATTAAATTCTATAAAAAAGACCGAGCAAGTTGATTGTAGCTTGCTCGGTTTATTTTTATCTATTTTTATTGTTTTGCTTTTTCCAAAAGTTCAGCAACCGCCGCCTGCAATTCGGTCAGTTTTTCATTTGCCGCGCTTTCGTCTTTTGCTTTCAACGAATAATAGATTTTAAGTTTTGGTTCTGTTCCCGAAGGACGTACGCAAACGAACGAACCGCCCTCCAATTCATAATATACGCAATTACATTTCGGCACGTCGATTTCTCCCACGTTGCCGTTTGCATCCGTGCGTTTTGCGGCGCTGTAATCGCGAATTGCTTGCACTTTGATTCCTGCAAATTCGTCCACTTTCAAGGTCTTTAACCCGTCAACTACCGCGTTCATTTCCTTCATCGCATTCAAGCCGGAATACTGAATGGACACGTTTTTATCCAATACGTAGCCGTATTTTGCGTAGATTTCCTGCAATCTGCCATATACCGATTTCCCGATATACGTATAATAACAAACCATTTCCGCACAAAGCATGGACGCTACCACAGCGTCTTTATCGCGCGCGTGCGTGCCACGCAAATATCCGCAGGATTCTTCAAAGCCGAACACGTACGTGTGTTTATTATCCTTTTCCCATTGTTTAATCTTTTCGCCGATAAATTTAAAGCCAACGGGCGTTTCGTACAACGTTACGCCGTAATCGTCACAAAGCGCCTTCGCCATCCCCGTCGTCACGAAAGATTTCACCACCGCCGCATTGACAGGCATTTCGCCCGATTCAGATAAGCGAGTAAGAATATAATCCAACAACAAAATACCAACTTGGTTGCCCGAAAGAGCGACAAATTCGCCCTGTTCGTCTTTAATTGCCACGCCAAGACGGTCGGAGTCAGGATCCGTTCCAAACACCACGTCCGCATTAATTTCGTTCGCAAGCGCAATACCCATCGACAGCGTTTCTTTGTATTCGGGGTTAGGCACTTTTACCGTGGAAAATTCGGTGTCTTTCGTCGTTTGCGCTTCCACGATCGTCGTATTGATACCGAGTTTTTTCAAAATCGTCGTAACGGGTACGAAACCGCTGCCGTGAACGGGCGTGTACACAAGCTTCAAATCCGCGCCGCATTTTTCTACCGCTTCTTTGGAAAGGGTGAGTTTGGAAAGCTCCGCAATATAATCTTCATCCAATTTTGCAGGTACGGGCAAAATTAAGGGGCTTTCTTCAAGCGCCGAAACGGAAAGATAATCTTCGATTTTATTGATATACGAAACAACTTTTTCGGTGTCTTCAGGGGACATTTGTGCGCCGTCTGCTCCATATACTTTGTAACCATTGTATTCCTTGGGATTATGGCTTGCCGTAATCATAACGCCTGCAATCGTACCCAAATAACGCACCGCGTACGAAAGCATCGGTACGGGATGTACGTCGTCGAACAAATACGCTTTGATACCATTCTTAGCCAACACTCCTGCGGAAACTTTTGCAAATTCCTGCGATTTACGGCGAGTATCGTACGAGATGACTACGCCTTTTGCTTGTTCTTCCGCGCTGAGCGTTTTGATCCATTCCGCCAAGCCCTGCGTTGCGCGCATAACGGTGTAAATATTCATCATATTCATACCGTAGCCAATCACGCCGCGCATGCCTGCCGTACCAAATTCCAATTCGCCGCCAAAGCGGTATTCTTGCTCTTTCTCGTTCGTTGCAATACTTTCGAGTTCTTTCTTCCCCTCTTCGCAAAGGCGCGAATCGTTCAACCAAGTTTGATAATTTTTACGATAATTCATTTCAGCCTCCAACTGATTGATTTCTTGTTCTTTTTCTATTGCCGTTACGCCGTCCGCCGTTTCGTCGATATAATCAAAGAAATGTTCGCGATCGCCGAAATCGGGATTGGTGGCAATACGTTCGTACGTGATGAAATATTTTTTACCCTTGATCGTATAATAATTGACGAACTGTTCGCAAATAAACAACATATACGACGTGGGAACGGTAATCAAAAGCGAGCTGCCAAACGTACAAGCCGCCGCCGCTACGTTGATGACAATCACAATGTACACCGTAATGAGATACGTTGCAAAAATTTTGGCTCTTTGTTTCTTTTCGCGATTATCCGCATAACGGAACGCTTCGTGCAATTTTTTATTATCCGCTACCATTGCAGGCATCCAACGCCCCGTAAACGTAAGTTTCGTCGTTTGACAAAGCGCGCCTACGGTGCTTGCAAAAAACAAACCGATTAGTATGGGCATTGTCGCGATACACAGCAAACAAAGCACCAACGTTGCGACGTCCAACAAAAAAACCACGGGAACATATACAAGCGAATATCGCGTTGCTTTGCCGAGATTTGCGATAAACGATGTAAAGAAAGGCGTTTGCGAATACGTCGTCATTTTGTCGTTGAGGATACTGCCTACTGCAAAATGGCTGAGCGTATTGACAAAACGTTGCAACAAATAAACGATAACGCAACCCAATACCATCAAAAGTAATTTCGTTGTCATGGACGCAATATACGTCAACATATCGTGAAGCGCACCGCTTGCGCCAAAAATTTTATCTCTAACCTCCAACAATGCTTCCGTGTTCATAGAAAGAAACGCGCGAGCAAATTCCTGTAAATGTGCAACTAAGCGTTGAAACTGTACACTTTGCCCTATGTCAATGAGTTCGGGGAGAATAAAGGCTACGCAAAGCGCCGTCGCCACCACCGTTACTACGACTTTATATATCAATAAGCGATAAACGTTTTTAAAGTTTTCCGACAAAAGACGTAAACTGTTACGAAAACGCATAAATCAAACCTCTCTTTTTATCAATAGTATCTTACATCCTTACGTTCGATGCCGTCGCGCTCAAAATATGCAATTTCCATACGCACACAGTACACCATTAAAAGCACCGCGTACAGCACCGCTGTCAACACGACGAAGACTGCTGACGAAGGCATAAACGTTGCGCAAACGGAAATTAACGCTTCCGTTGCGAACAAGAATATAATCTGTCCAATTAAAATTTTCCATTTAATCGGATCGACCAGCTGATAGGAATAATGCAACGCTTCAATGGGTTTAAAACCCGTGATCTGCATACACGGCAACCAAAGATAGATTGTGGTTAAGATATAGATTAATACCACGTGCATTCCTACGTACACCAAACCTCCCAATACATAGGCAACGACAACCGCGGTAATCCGCGTGATAAAGAACAAAAGCGCGGACAAGATTAAACACCATACTTCATATAAAGCAATCAAAATCACCGTGAAAATTGCCGTGGAAATGATATTGTCGTTGACTTTCGCAAAAATCCCATTGAACGTACGCTTCCCGATACGCATATGCTTATCCAAAAGTGCCAACATCATCGCCACACAAAATACAGTGCAAATAATCCCCAAAAGCCCGAATACGATCGATTGCCAAGAAGCGAAATTTAACACCGAAATCGCGCGAAACAAATGCTCAAAATGCATTTCCTTGACGTTGCCTTCAAAAAGCGTTTCAAAAACGCATTGAATGGATTCGCTATCCGTAGAAAACGTCAAGAATAATGCCGGCAAAATCGCAAGCGAAAAAATATATAAGAAGTTTTTTAAAATATATTTACCGGATTGTGCTGTATACTTCATACTATACTCCTCTGTTTGTATTATAACACAAAAAAAATAAGCTGTAAAGTGTTTTCCAAAAAAAAGAAGTCCGTTCGGCGGATTTTTCCCACCGACAGACCTCGTCACATCTCTATCCTTTCTTTAAAACGCGTCTTTGGTAATCTTGCTCCAACGCTTTGCGATAAAGCGCAACCGCCACGACGTAGGCATCCAGCACGTTCCGAAACGCATCATTTTATTCCAAAACCCAACAATCACTTTGCCCTTGTTTTTGCGAACAGCTTTTATAGACGCTTCCGCTACGTCTTCTGGCGTTTTGGCGGCTAATTTCCCCCAAAGCCCCTGCCCTTTGATTTGTTCTTTAACGTCATCGCGCGTGGGCATTGCGCCAGGCAAAATCGCCGTCACCGAAACATTCTTACCTCGCATTTCTTCGCGCAACGCCACCGAAAAGGAAGTGAGCGCACCTTTCGTTGCGCTGTAAATAGCAAAATACGGCATCGGGTAAATCCCCGAAACACTAGAAACGTTAATGATTTCTAATTGTTCCGCTTTGTTTGCGATGGCGAAACGGCAAAGCGAAACAGCCGCCTCAAAATTCACGCGACATTGAAAAGCAATCTTCTCCTCCGTATATTCCGTAAGGCCCTTTTGAATGTCCGCGCCCGCTACGTTGACAAGCATAGAAAGTTTAATTCCTTCAGCCTCGATTTTTGACGTCATTTGCGCACGGTTTCTTTCCTCCGTTAAATCCGCCTCAAAAATTAACGTCTGTACCGATGGGAACATACTGGCGAGTTCCCCCTTTAACGCCAACAGTTTTTTCTCGCTTCTACCTGTCAAAAGCAGTGTATAGCCACGTTTGGCAAGCGCATATACAAACGCTTTTCCTAATCCTCCGCAGGCGCCCGTAATTAAGGCATATTTTTTCGTCTTTTGTTCTTTCATATTAACTCCATAACGTATCTAAGTCAAACCCAAAGGCCTGCACCACTTCCACGTGCTCGGAAAGTGCCATATCTTGCGGTTTGACAATGCCTTTGCCGTTGCTATCTAAATCATACCCAAATTTTTTATACGCATACCAAACAAGATGCGCGCATTGCGAAAACTTAATTTCCTTTTCATTAAACTTCTTAGACAAAATTCCCACGGTGAAACGATAGGGCAAGCCTTGCATATTGTTCACCGCAAAATCCACGATTTGCGCTTTCGTTTCCTCATCCACTTTTGGACGTAACACTAAAAAGTTGGCAAGATCGCAAAAACTTTCCGCATAGAATAATTGACTTTTTGAACCCGGTCCAACCGATTCGATAATCGTGCCGTTAGCTCCGTCCACAACCATTGCTGCATGGCCATACCGCCACCAGGATACGTGCGTCGTTGAAGAAACGATAATATCCCCATCTCGCAAGGGCGCAAGCGTCGTAAATCCGTCAATCTCATCAATATAAGTAAACGGATTGAAACGACGGCAAGTGATGTTGTATTCCCTAAACAAATTCGCCTGTATTTCTAACGCTTTATTGTAATCTTTTTTTGTCCGCACGTCGTCAATGGCAAGTTTGGTCATGCCCGTTTGATAATATAACGTTTCATATTCCTTATCCGTCAGTTCGTCTTTAATAAGCAACGGCATAATATCCACCTTTTCATAATCGGGCGACCAAAATTCCCACGTACTTTTTACATACCAAACACCGATTTGCAACACGCCCAAAACGCAACCAACAAATATCAAAACGGCAAGACAAATCGCAAGCCAACGACGGCGTAGTTTCCCTTTCGGCGTTTTCACGTTTTCTTCATTCCCTACGTTTTCTTCCATATACGCTCCGTTATTTATTTTCGCCGTAATCGCGCGCGCCAAAAATCGTCGAGCCCAAGCGCACTACGTTGCTGCCTTCTTCCACACAAAGTTTATAATCCCCACTCATGCCCATAGAAAGATATTCTATCTCTGTCGATTGTGTTTTTGCCCATTCGTACAAACGACGCATTTTTTGCACCAAAGTACGCAACGTCGGTTCGTCTTGTATATCGGGCAACATTGCCATAAACCCTTTGATTTTTAAACCTTCCGTTTTTGAAAGTCTTTCAAAAACTGCCTTGGCATCCTCGTAAGCATACCCGCCTTTTGTTTCCTCGTTCCCGATATTAATCTGCAGTAAAACGTTGGAAACAATCCCTTTTTTGATAGATTGTTTGGCGATTTCCTCCGCTAAATCATCACGATCACAGGAATGGTATAATTCCACTTTCCCAATCAAATATTTGACTTTATTTGTCTGTAAATGCCCGATAAAATGTCGAGAACAAGGCAATAGAAAATCGTTTTTATCGCGAAATTCCTGCGGTTTATTTTCCGCGACGGCATCTACTCCTGCCGCAATCGCTTCGTTGATGTGTTCCACCGTTTGTGTTTTCGTTGCCGCCACCAACAAAACTTTCTCTTGAAAGGAATTTCTTTGGGAAAGCTCTGTCTTGATTTCTTGTACCCGTTGCGTGATTGTTAGCATAATTTTTCTCCTTATTCTTTATTTAGTATAATCGATTGACCTTGTTTTGTCAATCTACGCGAAGAAAAAGTAAAAAAAATTTCAAAATTTTCAAAATTTTTTACATTTACCACTTGATTTTTCTTGATTTATGACTTATAATCTATATAGAAAATTTTGATAGGGGTATCGGTTTTTTAAATGAATACAGAAGAATTAAAGACATTTATTTATTTATCGAAAGTTAAAAACTTTACACTATGCGCAGAACAGCTGTTTATCGCACAATCTACGGTTACTAATCGTATCAGTGAACTGGAAAAAGAAATTGGTAGAAAACTGTTCAACCGTGGTTCGAAAGCGGTTGCTTTGACGGAAGCAGGCGAGATTTTCTTGCGTTATGCAGAACGCATCTTGGAGTTACAGGACACGTCCATCGAAGAAATGAACGCTCTGTCTAGCCACAGTAGAAAATTTAGCATCGGCGCAATTAATGCTACGTACGAAGTGTACGTAAAACCTTTGGTGGACGAGTGCTTGAAAAATAACCATATCACTTCCATCAAAGTTACCTTGGGGCATTCTTTGGACCTAATCCAGCAGTTGCAGGATAATATGTTGGATATGGTATTCTCCGCAATCCCCTTAAAACGCAACGGTTATGCTTGCGACATTTATGACACCGACCGCGTGGCGCTTGTCGGTAAAAAAGGTTGTAACGAATTCCCCGACGGGATTACAAAAGAACAGTTTGCGAAGCTCCCCTACCTTATGTGTGACTTTACGTTAAGCGACGCGGGCATGTTTATTCGTTCCCTCTTCCCTAAAAATCGTATTTTCCGTTTAGAAGTGGATAATTCCTCTAAACTCATTCCTTATTTGGAAAACGGAATCGGGTATTCTTTCCTGCCTTATAAATTAGTGAAGGATAAATTAGACAACGGTACGTTGGAAGAAATCTCCTTGAAAGATTTCAGTGCTCCTAGCGTAAATACGTACTTGATTTACAGACAAAATTACGACGTAAAACGTTTCTTGGAAAATAAATTTGACGATTAATTTGTATATATTACGGACGCGACTTTGATAGACGCGTCCGTTTCTTTTTGTCTTTTCTACAAAAGAGAGCCTTAACTTTCGCCAAGGCTCTTTTTTTATTAGACGTTACATATTAAAATATCCAACCAAAATACCAATACCACCCATGTTGATTGCAAGGTGATCGTATTTATTGCTCGTAAATTCACCAAACAGTTGTTGCGTTGCCACGTTTGCCATATCATTTTGAAGATATGCCAAACCTCCACCGCTAAACGTTACAAGCCCATCAGAATTAGCTGCAAGCGCACAGATATTATCGCCGACGCTAAACGTGATAGGAGCTTTAGATCCCGCTTGCACAAGCGCGCCCATATACATTAACATTTGCGTTCGAATCGCGCTCGTTTCCAATCTGTCGAGTTTCGACGTACTATATTCGATATAGTTCTGCGTATATATGTCCGTTGCACCTGCTATACCGTCCGTATTCAACGAAACCGCGACCATATTTACTTTGCCGTCGCTTGCACGTTTAAACGTCTTTTGGAAATAGTTGCGTAATAATGCGTCCGTTAGCATTAACGCCTTTACCTCACTCGAAGCGCCAACGGTTGCAAACCATTGTTCACCGCCCGTTACCCAGCTTTCCATCTCACAATTTTCATGGATATATACGTAAGGAATCATAAGTTCGTTCGTATCTTCGTCCGTGTCCTCGTTCATGATGATCAACGGACCGCCCGCACGTTTCATATGGCAATTATCCAACGTATTGATCGTATCCGAATGGATATACATTGCGTTTTGGAATCCGTCGTATGCTTTCGCTCTCGTGTAATTCACTACTGTATCGTCACGCGAGAAGAAGGAAATAAAGCAAGTATGCGCACGTACGTTGTCAACGTTTGCTTTCACGTCTTTCACTTTCAAGAAAATCAAGCCGCCGCCATATACGGGGTTGTCCGCACAAGTAACGTTAGAGGTCGTCGAATCGTCGGTAAGGAGCTGATAAATCGCCGAGTTGCCCTTAACCGCCAAGCTGTCGAATGAAAACGATTCGTCTGCGTCTTCTTTCGTAGCATCCACACCGCGCACTTCGAGAATGGAAACGTTAGAGAAATCCTCCTCGTAGTAGGTATCCGCGTCCGTAGCAAGCGTAACACCATTTGGCTCAAACGATGCAACCAAAGGCAAACCCGACGCGTCGAGATTGAAGAAGTTGCCGTGAATTTCAAACGTTTCGCCTTCGTTCATCCAATATTCAAAAATCCCCCATTCGCCGTCGTAGGTATTCCAGATATAACTTCTAGAAAGAGGCCCACCCATGCTTGCGGGAACTTCTTCGGGTGCACATACTACCGTCTGTCCTTCTGCGTTGGTGTATTTGTATTTTACGTTGTACGTATCAGGCAACGTATAATAGAAACTTTCGGGAATAGAGTCCTTCGTAATCATCGTATCCTGATGCAATACGATTGCGTTGGGACGAACGTCCGTTAAACCGAGAGCTGCTTTAATCTTATTCCAATCTGTTCTTGTGCTTTGTTCCAAAACGCAAAGCTGTTTAGAGTCGGTAATATTGAAGCCGTCTGTGATTTTAATTTCACATTCTACGGGCTGCATATCAATCGAAGCTTCGTAATCGAAAACTTCGGGATCAGGCATAACGGAAATCTTGAAGTTGTAACCGATTGCCCTACCATCTTCCGCGAATTTATATTCGTTCTTGTGGCTGTATTCCGTTACGTAGTTGACTTCGTTATAAGAATAACGATAAATATTTTTATCCGTAGCGTCCTGCGTTTTTGTCATTTCCACGTATTCGCTATCAATCTTAATATAGATTGTGGATTGCGCTTTAAATGAAGCAAGCGTACCACCTTGCCATTCATCCGTTTCCTCATCATAATAAAGAAGCTGGTCGAGAATAGGCAAGAATTTAAACGCGTTGTCGTCACCTACAAGATAATCTTGCACGTCGTTTTTAAAGAACGTACCTTCAAAGTTTGCGCTGTTCACGTCGTTCGTCGTGTTGGCAACCGAGGTATTATACTGTACCATCGCAGTGGGCAGTTGATAACCATCTACCGTGGGCATTGCTTCCGCTACCGTAACGGTAAATTCTCCCGATACCTTTTGACGGCCATTATCATATTCCACCATTACCTTTCTTACACCAGATTTTGTACTGATGTCGTTAAGATTGTTCGTAACGTCCGTCCACACGTCTTCAAATACGTAGAATTTAACGCTGTAAAGGAAATGCGTACCGTCTTCTTGCAAAAGTTTGATAATCTGGGGTTCACCGTACGCGTATGTTCCCGTTGCAACAATACCCGTAAAATTCACGATTGAACTAAACGCAAGTTTTTCAGGCGCACCGCTAATCGTCAAACTCTTCAATACGTTGCGCACCGTGAGTTTGATTTGTGCCGTTTTGCCTTCATACGTGACGTTGACGTCCTTTTCACCAAGCCCTTGCACTGCGTTTGCATAATCTATCGTCGCAGATGCGGTTACGTCTTTCGTTGCGCCCGATTTATAGTTTGCAGTTACCACCAAACCGTCAAAGGTAAGGTTTGTTGCGAATACGTCGCATTCAAACGCCGTCGCGCCGCCTACTGTGATACTTTGCAATACGTCTTTTACCGTTACCGTAAACGTTGCATAAGCCAAACCATACACTACTTTTACCGTCTTTTCACCAAGCGTTTTCGTCAATGTGTTGAGGTCGGTAATTTCCGTTTCGCCTTCATAGAATTTCACAGCGGATACGTCTACGGTTTGTTCTTCACCATAGGTAGGCGTAGCTGTGATTTTTAAGTTTTTAACGCTGACCGTATCACCAAAATCGTATTCGGTTGTTACAGAAGTCGTATCCAAAACAATCGCTGTCGCGGGGTTATTTACTTGAATGATAAATTCTCCCGTTTGCCCTTTATAACTGATCGTCAAAACAACGTTGCTTTCACCCATTTGAGAAACTTTTGTAATCGTATTGTAGTCGGTAACTTCTTTCGTTCCGAGATATACTTTAACTTCGTTTTCCGCAAAATCGGCGAATGCGATCGTGCCATTCAAATCTTCAAAACCTTCTTTATACGTTGCCGTAATCGCAAGCCCGTCCATAGAAACGCTTTCCCCTGCGGTGTACACCGTTTTCGTGGGCGCGGTTACTTCGAGATTTTCAATATCCGATTCGCCGGCTACCATAACGGTAAACGTAGCACTCTTGCCGCCATACGTAACGGTAATCACTTTACTGCCTGCAAACGCCGTAAGGCCTGCCCAATCTTCTTGTGTAAACGTTTCATTGTTAAAGCTGCACACCACGCCTTCGCTTGCAAGCGTCAACGCTTTTTGTACGGTCGTATCCGTTTCATCCGCATACGTTACGTTGATCACGATATTCGAGAAATCCGCAAACGAAACCTCCGCCCCTGCGTTAAATTCCAACGATACGCTTTCCGTATTCAACGAGATTGCAGCAACATAGTTGCTGACAACAACGTCAAACGTAGCGGAAAATCCTTCGTATTTTACGGTAACCGTTTTTGTCCCAACCGTTTCCGTCAATACGCTAAAATCCGTAAGAGCCGTTTCACCTACGTAATATTGTACGTTTTCAAGCATTACTTCCTGTGTCGAACCATCTTTATGGCTTGCTGACACTTTTAATTTACTGAAATCTACCGTTTCGCCAACTTCATAATTCGTTTCCAACTTTGTCGTGTCAACTGAGATGGCAACGATTGGATTGGTAACCGTAATCGTCAAGAAGTTGGTAGATCTTACCGTTTTATAGGCAACACGAACAATTTTCGTGCCTGCCGTTTCCGTCAATTTGGAAAGGTTGCCCGTGATATCTTCTTCACCCATATAAATTTTTACGTCTTCCGAATCCAAAGGTACGTTAACGGGATCGCCTTTATCGTACGTTGCCGTAATCGTAAGACCGTTCAAACTGATCTCGTCACCCACTTCGTATTCCAAAGCAACCGATCCGTATGCAAGCGTTACACTTTGCAATTTTGCTGTTTCGTCTACGTTACCGCCGCCGTTTGCATACACGGTGATCTCAAATCTTTCGGTGTAATCAGACGAATATTTGATTAAAATGACCTTTTTACCTGCTGTTTCCGTTAATTTAGAGAGGTTGTTTGTGATTTCTTCTTGTTGTGTATCGCTTGTCCAAAGATAAATTTTTACTTTGTCCAAAGGAATTTCTTCACGGGAATCATCCGTAAACGCCGCGTACATTTTCAATCCGCTGAAATCTACCTCTTCACCTACGTAATATTCCAAATCAATCGTCGTACCATCTACGATAAAATCGTTCATCTTGTACGAACCGCAAGCGGCGGAGAACAGGGATACACCCATCGTCGCAAGCAAGGAAGCTACTGACAAAATTACTTTGTTTTGTTTCTTCATTTTTTTCTCCTCTTTATGCAATAAGTTTATAACGACAAACAGTCTTACAACCGAAACCGTTTGATTTTTGTCATTTGTACCAGCGAATTATCTTGCCGATACTTTTACTTTAGTTTTGACAGGCGAACCATCTTTTGCGGATAACTGAATGGTTACTGTCGCACGTTTTAAAAAGACTATTTCTTCCGTTTCTTCAATAAAGATAACGTTTTTCGGGTCAAATTCGTACGCGACCTCTTTTTCTGACGCATCAAAGGGTTCTACGAGATATTCCACTTTGATCTTGTTAGGGTTGGAAGCGATGCTTTCTTCATCTTCGGTGTACGTGCCTGCTATGAATACGAAAGCGTACCAAAGTTCCCCTGCGTCATTGTTCACCTTCCCAGCCGTCGCACTTTGACCTTCGGAACGGTTCGTTAACGTAATGCCCTGCACCGTGATATTGCTCACATACACTTTACCTTGCAACTGCACGACCTGTAATCCGAAAAACTGTACCACAACGATGGAGGCTAAATACACGAGAAATATGGCAATTATTACTGTTTTCTTCATGCTTATTTCTCCTTGTAATATACCTTAATTTTTAAGAAATAGGTGTATATTTTCACCGCCGCGATCACGATTGCAACTGCCGCAATTTTATACCATACGACCGACACGTCCTCAAACGAAAGCAATAACATTCCGCCTGAAATTAAAAACGAAAGCGCAAATGCGAGCACGGACGATTTGTTTTCGTTTGGATTGTTAGACTGTTCGGAGAACGTCGCGTATTGCGTATACTGCGGATTCATAATATCCATTTCACCGCTCCAGAACAAATGCGCTACGTATAATGCATACACCGTCACCGCAAATAAGATAAGTTCGATGGTTCCTACTGCCCCAAATGCGCCGTAGGTGAATGTCGTTAACACGATCCCCACAAACCCCATAACCAAATTTACCGTCAGTTTTGCAAACAGCAACGAACCGTACGTCGAAGGTTGAACTTTATTTAAATACGCCGAAAAACCGTCTTTACTGTACGCGCTGGAAATGCGGATATTTGCGGAAAGCATGAACAACAATACAATCAATAAATTGAAGCAAACGGTCATTTGCAACCCAATAAATTTCGTGCTCATCGCCTCGTACAAACTGTTAAGCAGGGCGATTGCCAACGGCATCACGACAAGCAACTGCGTTACAAGCGTCGTAACCGTACCGTCACGCAAAGCTACCATCCATTCCTTTTTTACCGCCGAGAAGAAAGGCCCTGCTTTCTTGTTGGGACGAGCTTTGGCTTTCATGTTCTTCGTGTATTCAAATGGCGTGGACGCCATTTTATAGAACAAGGGTTGGGACAAAGTAAAACACAATACCGTCAACAATGCAATCAAGACAATCAATCCTGCCGCTACGGGTAGCGTCGTACCTGTAAATTGATGATGTCCCGCCAAATCGGTCTTACCGATTAATAATGTCGTCAACCACGTCAAGGGCAATACGGCTTTTTCAAAACTTTCCAAAAATCCTTTGATTTCCCAAAACGTAGAGCTGCTCCACGTTTCCAAAAAGTTGATATTTTCGGGAATGAGCGAAATCAAATAATACGCAAATAAAATCAAACCTGCAAAGGTTATAGTAATCAACGTGTATTGCACTATGGGAACTTTTCGCAACGTTTGATAGATATATAACGCAGGCATGGACAATAACGCCGCAAGCAATACCGGAACGGCTGCGATAAAAATAAACCATACGATTACCCACGGATAGAAATACGCGGCGTAGCCTTGTGCGATACCATACGCGCAAAAGAACGGAATCAAGAAAAAGAAGTTCTTCTTTAATTCATATACGTAATACACCAAAAGTTTGGACAAAAATACGATTGCAGGCGTCGCCGGGAAGGTGAGCAGTACCAAATTATCCCTCGATAAATACAACGATTTCACCAACCCTGCTGTTGTGAATACCGTGGATAATCCCAACATAACGGTAAATACCAACACCAAAACGTTGCTAGGGATCGCGCCTGACATATCAAATACTTTGAGCATTTGCGCCGCCCAAAACAATAGAAAACAAATCGCTGTAATCGCTGCAAATTCAAGGACGAAAAAGATTACTCTAAAAAGTGTTTGACGAAAACTGCGTAAATACGCGACGTCCATCTTCTCCTTCAACTGCATGATTGTAAGCGTCCACAGCGACGATAACGAACGTTTGAACGAACGCTCGGTTTTTATCGTTTGTTCTTTCATTTCGTAGCCTCTTCTGCCGTTGCCGTTTTTTCTACGGGTACGGACGTTACAGGAGTATTTTCAATCATGTCCATATAATAGCTTTCAAGTTGAATCCCTTGTTCTTCCAACTCTTTCACGCTTCTTTCCACGAGAATATTGCCTTTTTTGATAATGGCAATACGGTCGCAAATTCTTTCCACGACGTCGATAATATGGCTGGAGAAGAATACGATATTTCCCTCTTGCGCGTGTTTTTTCATCGCCTCTTTTACTTGGAAAATACTTTCGGGGTCAAGACCGGTCAAGGGCTCGTCCAAAATCCAAAGTTTTGGATTGTGCACAAGCGCAGACATAATCGTGATCTTTTGTTTCATACCGTGACTGTACGTCTTGATCGGGTTTTCAAACGAACCTTGCAAGCGGAATCTTTCCACGTATTCGTTGATACGCGCCGTTCTATCCTCTTCGCTGACATTATACAAGTCCGCGATATAGTTGACGTATTCACGCCCAGTCAAGTTTTCATACAAAGCGTAATGATCGGGAACAAACCCTATTTGCAATTTCGCGCCAACCGATTGCTTCTCTACGTCATAGCCACAAATTTCAATCGCGCCCGACGTAATAGATTGAATACCTACGATACTCTTGATAATCGTACTTTTCCCTGCGCCGTTCGGGCCAAGGAAACCGAATATCTGCCCACCCTCGATTTCGAGGTTGGCTTTATGCACCGCGTACACGTCGCTGGTCGCGTATTTTTTGGAGAAATCTTTGAGAATGAGTTTGTTCGTTCCTTCCATATTCATCGGCTCCGATATGTTTCTTCCTGCAAGGCTGACTTCCAGCGCGAGTTGATCGGCCTTGATCGCTTTGCATCTGTGGTAAATGTCTACGTAGAGATCCGCCGCCTGAAATCCAAGTTCGTATAAGAACCACATACCGAAAGACATGGCTACGTACACAAGGAAATACAAGCTTTGGTACAGCGGATACAGCACCATTTCAATCCCTTCTTTGGGATGGAGCGTAACGGTGATGTTTCTTAAATCCAACGCCCATTGACCGAGTTTATCGGCAATGAAATCGCTGTTGATAAAGAAGAAGTCAACGCCGCTGTCGTAGTTGGTCAACCATGCGTTCATAAATAAGACGATTGCGTAATATACGACGAAGGCGAGCAACGAATAGAGAAATTGCTTTATCTTCGGACGTTCGTACAAGCCTACGCCAATAATGACTACTGGCATAAAGAACGCACAATAATGATTGATCCAAAATTTGATGCTACCGCCCGTAAGGATATAAGCGTCGTCACCAAGGTTCGGCATTGCCATTGCGAAAAATGCGCCTAACACGTTGATGAACAACGTGAAATAGAATACTTTGTTCAACTTGAAAATCAAGCACAGCGGGATAATAAACATTGCCGTATTGCAAAGGTGCATGGGCCATGCCGTCATATCCGTAAACGTCGAGAAATCGTAACCGTAACTGAACGTCACCATCGTCGCAAGGCTGATATACAACAACGCGTAACGTTTATGGTAATAATCGAATTTCGACAGAGCCAAAATCATGATGGCGGGTACGATAAACGAACCGTACAACACAAGTCTATGTTCAAAATTGAAATCGTCGAATTTGATATGCGTAGGCCCTACGTCAAATAAGACTTGCAACGCGTATGCAGGTATTGACGCCGCGTACATTCCCAACAAAATAAGTAAGTATTTCCCCATTGTTTTGGGGTGGATTTCCGTCTTTGCGTTTTTAATCCAAGTTACCACGCAGATTGCCAAAGACAAACCCACTTCTATCGCGAAAAATACACCTTGCAGCGTTACGCCCTTTTTCACGTCGATACCGCTCATTGCAATAATTTGCGTATTGATTGTCGCTAAGTTTATCAAAAAGACAACGCTTACAAAAAATTTCACAATCGGCGTTAAGCTGCGAACTTTGTCCTTATAGAAGGGATAGGTAACGAGTAGCGTGTAGGAAGCAAACGTTGACCATATGGCAAACAGCGAAAATACGGTGTAGGGAATAATCTCAGGCGCACCTTTACCATATATGCTGTCAAAAGGCGAATTTAAGTTCAAGCCTTTCGTCCCCCGCAGGTAAATTTCCCCGCTGAGATACCGCAACGCAAAGACTAATGCCAAAGCCAAAGCAAACCCTTTCAATATCCATGATTTTTTCGCTTCGTCCGCCTTGATCAGTTTGTTTAACACGAAATAAATCGCGCTAAAACCCACCGCTGACAAAGCCGCTAAAATATAATAAGTAGCCATCTCTTTCTTCCTATGTTTTTTGCCCTCAACATCTTGTCTTTCTCGACAATTTGTCTTTGGGTACAATGACAAATTCTATTCTATCCTATTTATTGTACAACAAAACGATTTTATTGTCAAGCGTTTGAATAAAATTCGCTTTTTAACTTATGCTTTTGTAGATAATATGTACTTCCTTATATATTAAACGATTTTAACAATCGTTTTACTCACATTTTTTGAAAAAATGTGAAAATTTTTTATAAAAAATCTTCCGCCGAGTGATTCTCGACGGAAGCATCTTCTTTTTATTCGATTGTATTGAGGTACTTAATATAGGATCTTCTCCTCTTATGTTGGATAAAATCAAAGTGTTTCCAATTTGTTTGAATATTTGCATTCGTTTCTAAATTAAGATTGGTTTCTAAATACTCCACGCCTTTGGTAGACAACATATTTTGTAAGACTGTCATAATATATGCGCTCAAACCCGATTTACGATATTTTGGCATAATCCCTACCAACCCCAAATCGATACTGTCAGGATTTTTAACCGCTTTCAGCAAACGAATAAGACAGCCAAGCGTCAATTTGCCACCCGTTTTTTGCACTGCTTTGCCTATCCCAGGCAAGCAGAATCCAAATGCCGCCACTTCATCATTTTCGTCGCACACAACCATGATGTACCGCTTGTTGATAATCAGCATAAATTGATCGACCATCTGTTTGATCATTTCAGGTGTAAACGGTACAGTACCATAGAGATCTTTATAACATTCGTCAATACACTGGAAGATGCCGTTTGCATAACGTTTGATAATTTGTCGTTTGTTTAAACCGTCGCTGACAATACGAAGATTGTGTCTTTCCAAAGCTCTTTCCCCGAACTTTTTTAAGCGTTCGTCCTGTTGCGGCGTGGAAAACAAACGAAATTCTACCCAATCAACATCCTTTGCATAGCCACAATTTTCAATCAAGTCCGCATAATATGCATGATTGTACTGTTCTTCAAACGTAGAAAGATAATCAAAACCTTCAATCAATAAGCCCTCTCTTTCCAAATCGCTGTACCCCAAAGGCCCGACCAACGTTTGCATTTGTTGCGCTTTCGCCCAAGTTTCCACCGCGTCGAATAATAATTTGGCTGTGTTGGGATCGTTTTCACAATCAAAACGAGTAAAACGAGCTTGTTTCGTGCCGTGAACGTCATTGTATTGCATTTGAATAATGCCTTGAATACGCCCCACCGTTTTCCCATCGCGCTGCGCGAGATAAAACACCGATTTACACGTTTTAAAATAGATATTTTTTTCGGTAAATATCTTCATTTCATCACCGTATAAGGGCGGTACAAAATTAGGATTATCTTTATATAATCGCAAGGGATATTCCACAAATTCCTTGCGTTGTTTTTTTGTTTTCACTTCTATAATTTGTGTCATTAGTCTTTGTCCTTTGTGACTTTTTGTTTATTGTAGCACTTTATTTTCTATTCGTCAAGACTTATTTACAAAAAAAACAAAAAATGTCACGCTTTTTTATTACAGACATGCTTTATACAAAAAACAGCTACGTCTAAAACGCAGCTGTTTTTTGGTTGTTATTGATTTTTCGCTTTCTCTTTTACAATCATAATTAAGGGCATTACCACACCGCCAAGAACGTTGCCGCATACGGAAATGAGAATATATCCAAACATTTTCCAAGACGCTTCGCCCAAGTAGCAAAAATACAGCATATTGGCAATGGAATGATCAAAACCACAAAACGCAAACAGCATAATCGGAAACATAACGCCAACCGACGCGCTAAGCCCCTTTTTCGCCGCGTATTCCGTGGACCATACGGACATTGTAATCAACATACCGCACAAAAAGGAGGAACAAAGCACTCGAAGATACCAATCATCCGCCGCGAGTTTTGCCGCTATCGTCAACTTGCCTTGCGCCACTACCGTTTCCCCGATGGGAGTATATGCCGCAAGAGTCGCCACGATTGCTACCCCTATTGTGTTGAACAATAGACAAATGGGGAGCTTCCAAAGCTCGTTACGTTTCATACGTGGTAAATTTGCGACCATACCTGTAAAGAGCTTCTTTTCATACGTTACGATGAAAAAGATACCCAGCGAGAATAACGCACCACCGATAAGCCTTCCCCACGCACCGTATAAATTGTTCGCGAGCAAAAATGCTGTGCCGCTGATCCCGATTGTCGCTCCCGACAAAAATGCCATCAAGCAAAAACTAACAAAGTTTTTCCAATTATACTTTTTTGTTTCCGACATTGTTTTACCGTCCTTATTTTTTCTTTTTATAATCGAAAACTTCCTCAAACACTTTGGATTTGGAAATTTTCATCACCCAAGCAATCAATGCCGTGCCTTTGACGGGCATGAATTTTGCTGTAAGGTTCATAAGTTTTGCATCCCAGCCTACCACCGCGCGTTTTCTCTTTTTGAGGATTTTTCGCGCGATTTTTTTCGCCATTTTTTGCGCAGGCATAGCAATGATATCCAACGCGCTGTTTTTGGTATGTTCGTCGTTGCGGAATAAATCCGTAGCCGTCGTACCAGGATATACAATCCCGATATATTTATCTTTTGTTTCTAATTGCAAGGCTTCGGTGTAGGCTTTGAGCGCCGCTTTGCTTGCGGAATACGCGGAAGTACCTGCTATTGTACACAATGCCGCGGACGAGCATACGTTAACGATGTCGGGTTTGTGCTTTTCGTCCCCTTTTAACACAGGCGATAAGTTTTCAATCGCGTATGTAACGGAAAGGAAATTAGTTTCCATAATCCGTTGGATTGTATCAGGGGAAGTGTTCTCTGTTTTTTGAAATATAGGAAACATACCCGCATTATTGATTAGCAACGCAATTGCCAAGTTTTTCGTTTTTAAATCTTCCCGCAAAGTCACCCAGTTTTCTTTTTGTGAAACGTCGAAAAGATAGTAACTGAATTTGTCCGCATTGACGCCAAGCTCGGTTTTGAGAGAAAGCATTTTGTCTTGGTTTCTACCGATACCGATGACGTTTGCACCGTACGTTTCAATCAAGATTTTGCAAAGTTCCCGACCGATACCGCCCGATGCGCCCGACAAAACGACGTATTTATTTTTCAGCCAATTACGCATTTGCTTCCCCTCCATCTTTATGATTATACTGTAAAAGTGAAAAAAATGCAAGATGTTGCGTAAAATTTTTTACAATATTTTTAGAATTTTTTATAAAAAATCATTGACAACACAGCGGAAATGGAATATAATTAAAACGGTGATGGGGTTATGGCTCAGTTGGTAGAGCGCCTCGTTCGCAACGAGGAGGCCAGCGGTTCGAATCCGCTTAGCTCCACCAAAAAGAACCTAAGTTGAGCCGCAACTTAGGTTCTTTATCCAAGTCGAAGGTTTGGTATGTAATCGCCGCAGGCGTATGTAATCATTGCGTAGCAATGTATGTAATTTATCTTTTGGCTTGATTGCATACACACCAAGGCGTGGCTGAAAGGAAAACGCAAAGGAAGGGCAAAAAAGCTTTGATGGGTATTGACAAATAATGAATCGGGCGGTATAATATTAAAAAATATTTTTTGGGGTTCGGATAGATGTCAGCTATTTTTACTCGCAATCAATTTGATATTTTCCCCTTGGTGTTTCCGATTGAGGAAGAAGTGAAGTTTACCATTCAATCGTTGGGGGTAAGGCATACGTTGCAGGGGGAGTATACCATCACTCTTCACCGTGCAAATGCAGGTTCGCCAAGTGAGGCGTTCAGTGAACAGAACACGACGAATTATCTTTGCAAAACGGAAAAAGATAGCCAGCTGTCTTTCTCTTATACGGCGAATGCGGAAGGGGAGTATTTCGTGCGCGTTTTTCAAAACGGTACGCGTGTGGCGCAGCTGAAAATATATGCTCTTGCGAAAGATTTAAGCTGCCGCCATCCCTTGCGCGGCGATTTTCACGTGCACACAAGCGGCTCGGATGGGAACGAACCGCCTGCGATTGTTTGCGCAAATTACCGCAAAAAGGGCTATGATTTTATCACCATTACCGATCACGACAGATATTTTCCTTCCCTGGACGCGATTGCCGCCTATCGGGACGTACAAATCCCGCTTGCCATTTTGCCGGGGGAAGAAGTGCATTTGCCGGGAACGACAGTCCACGTTGTCAATGCAGGCGGTTTGTTTTCCGTGAACGGCTTGTTGCCGATGAAAGAAAACTATTTGGAAACGAACGGGGAGCTTTCTCGAAGACGGTTTGACGAAAGCGTACAACCGCCCGACGTATATAAAATGGAAAATTTTTGGCTGGAAATTGATGCGTTGGAAAGGAAATTAACAACGGAAGAGGCGTTTCCAGAAGGCTTGGATAGTCGTTCGTATGCCGTATGTCTTTGGATTTTTGATAAAATTCGCAAAGCGAATGGCTTGGGAATTTTTTGCCATCCAAACTGGATCAACGATTTATATCAAATCCCCGAGGATTTCACTTTGTATATGCTGAAAAATCATCCGTTTGACGCGTTTGAGGTGTTGGGCGGCGAAAATTATTATCAACAAAACGGCTTACAGACGGCGATGTATTATGATGAATACAGGCAAGGCCGAGTGCACGCTATTGTAGGTTCGACGGATAGCCATAGCTCTACGGCAAGCAATCGAAACTGGGATCTTTGTTCCACAATCGTTTTTGCAAAATCCAACGCGCGCAGGGATATCCTCGATGGCGTGCAAGAAAAATACTCGGTGGCGGTAGATACGCTTTCCAAGGAGTATCGTTTGGTGGGGGAATACCGCCTACAAAAATATGCGACCTTTCTAATGGAATATTATTTCCCCCTGCACGATCAACAGGCTTTAATCGACGGGGAGCTGATGTATCAATATGCAATCGGGAATGCAACGAAGGAAGAAGTGGAGTTGATCGGGCAAAGAGCGGAAAAATTCTCACAAAAATATATACGGCGAAGCGAATAGGAAAAACGTTGGGAGTACGCAGTTGTTTCGCCTTTGAAAAGTATTATTTTAGCACAATTTTGAAACGAAGGAATAAATTTGAGCGGTTCAACTTACGTTACACTCGCTCCACCAAAAAAGGACGGCTGTTGCCGTCCTTTCTTTTATGATTTCTAAGTAACGCTCGACTTCTGCATGATCAGCGGTTCGTGCGAGGAGGCGAAATCGATTGAGTTTATTGTTTTCTCAAAGTTTGTCGCTGACAACACTTTGGCTTTGCCAATCTTCGCTTAGCTCCACCAAAAAAAGTGTGAATGGATTTTTTTAGCCCTTTTTCGCTTCGGTTTTATTCTTTTTTAACATTGACAAGCCTTTGTTTTTATGTTAAACTGCTTGTAATAAAAAAATTAGAGGAAAATAACCCATGAAAATTAAAATAATAAGTTTTAATATTAGATGTGTAGACGATATCGATGGTAACAGTATCAAAGAAAGAGCTCAAAGATTAGACGAAATAATGAAAGGTTATGATGCTGACGTGATTGGATTTCAAGAATTCACCCCGTCTTGGGAGATGTATATTGACAAGTATTTTTCTAATTCTTATGCCTTTTTCAATCAGTATCGTGATTACTCAGGTTGGATAGAATCCGCTCCGATTCTTTGGAAAAGAGAAAAATTTGATTGCATAAAACAGGGTTATTTTTGGCTTTCCGATACACCTGAAAAGATGTCGGGAGGATGGGATTTTGAAGGACATAACCGTATTTGTTTATACGTTTTATTACGAAATAAACATACCGATCAAATATTTGCCTTTTTCAACACGCATTTGGGATTTGGTGAGGAAAACCAAGTGAAAAGTATACGATTGATATGTCAGTATATGGAAAGCTTTTCAGATTATCCTACATTTATTACGGGCGATTTTAATATGATACCGTTGTCTGTTCCTTATGCCGAAATGGTTAATAAATTTGTTGATGTTAATGAACTTACAGCGAAAGATAGAAGATCCACTTATCATGGATATCAACTGGAAAATAATTTTAACGAACATATTGATTATTGTTTTATTGACAATAAAATAAGACCCATTACATTTAAAATTGTTGATGACCTCGTTGACGGAAAATTCCCCTCCGACCATTATGGCCTTTATGCTGAATTACACATCTAATATAAAAACATTAGATTTAGGTTGCTCTTACTCTATCAAAATTAGACGGCGGACGCCGTCTTTTTTTATGCTTCTAAAAAACAGAACACTCCCGAAAGCAACAGCCTTTGGGAGTGTTTTTTCATTCTATATAATTTTTACGCTTCGGTTTTTACTTCTTCATTACGTTTTACACGAACAAAGAAAATGTCTACCAACAACGCAATCGCATACATAATCGCCGTGAAGATAAGAATATTTTGGAAATTACCAGTTTTTTCAACGATCAAACTAGCGATTTGGTTACCCGTCAAACCTGCAAATGCCCAAGCAGACAACGCGATACCGTGCAAGGAAGAAATGTTGCCCATGCCGTATACGTCCGAAAGCAACGTGGGAAGATTACTAAAGCCACCGCCGTAACCGAGGTTGACAAGAATCAACAACGCAATACAAATCACCACGATTTCGTTGGTAATCGAACCCGTAACAAGCGCAAGCGCCGTAATTGCAAGTTCGCTGATCAAAATGATTTTATATACGCTGTTTCTATCTTTCATGTGATCGCCGATCGTGGAATACCCCAAACGGCCTGCTGCATTGAAGAAGCCTGTCATCGTGCCAAGCAACGCCGCCGCGCCGCCAAGCCCTACCGCCATATAGATGGCTTTTTCGTGGGAAATCAATGCAAGACCGCAGGTGATATTGATATAGAATACCAACCAAATACCGATAAATTTCACGTCCGCAAAAATTTTGAAACGACCGAAAAAGGCTTTGATATCGAACTTTTCGTGTTGTTCCACCCAGCCTTCGGGTTTTTTCAAAAGCAAATGTCCTACGAACATCATCACGAACCAGATCGCCGCAAGAATATAGAGCGCAAATTCTACGCCAACCGCTTCAATAATTGCCGTAATGATGGGCGCAAATACCATTTTCGCTGCGCCGAACCCTGCTACTGCAAGCCCCGTTGCCAAGCCCTTGTTGTCCTTAAACCAAAGCATCAACGTCTTAACGGGCGAAAGATAACCAAGCCCAAGACCGATACCCATGATAACGCCATAGAAAATCAAAATCAAAACCATGCTTTGCAATCTTACGGCTAAACCCGTACCTGCTACACCGACAGCAAAGCAAATGGTGGCGATCAAACTTGCTTTATGTATATCTTTTTCAACAAAGTTACCAAGAAAAGCCGCACTCATCCCCAAGAAGAAGATCGCAAGCGAGAACGCCCAACCAAGAGCGCCTACGTTCATTTGCGCGCTCAAAAAGATTTGTTTGATTGCGCCTTCCAGATAAGACCAGCAATATACCGTACCGATGCTACAATGCAATAACAGTGCGGGAATCGCTGCGCGAGTCCATTTGTTACTTAAATTTTTCATACCGTACACCTTCCTTAAATTGTAAAGTGTGTTAAACGCACCATTGCTTATTATAGACCTTTTATTGAAATATGTCAATCATAAAACGACAATATTTTCACAATATTTTCACTTATTTTTTCAATGAAATATCCCCCGCCGAAACGAGGGATATTTTTTTGTTTACTCTTCTGCACCCGTAACTTCCAACACACCTTCTACTTTGGTAATATTGTAATACTTGGTTACGTCATTGCCCTGTTCGTCCACAATCTTGACCTCACCGATGTAGTTCTTCGCTTCACCCTCATCCGCAATCGAACCGTGCGCTTTTGCCACCAACTTATGGCCTTCAAGAAGTGTGCCCTCACGAATTACCACTTCACGGTTTTCCAACGGTTTACCGTCGTAAGGTTTGCTTGCAGAATGTGAAACCACTACGATTTCACGTTGCAAAATTTCCAAACGATATTCACTGAAAATGAAACAACAATTTTTCGTGATATCTTCGCCGTTTAACATAACTTTCACGTGTCTCAACAGCTCTTCATCAGTAACTTTGCCAATCGCTGTCAATGGAGCAACTGAAGCAATGTCAAATTCCACCGTCGCACCGTTAGGAAGATATTTACTGTACGCCGACCAATAAGAATCCGCCGAATACGAAAGCGGTGTTCCGTCGTACGTTTTCGTTACTTCTTCCAAGTCAATTTCGATAATATAATTATCCGTCAGCGTCAATTTGCCCGCCTCAAAGTGGATATCATAAAGCTCGGTCACGTCGTTGCCGTTTGGATCATAGAGAATAAATTTCGTAATCGTCGCCAAGCTTTCACCGACACCAATCTGCGAACCCGTCACAATCGCCTGATACGTGTAGTTTTTCGCCAAAAGCTCTGCAAAGATTTTCTTTCCTTGGATATCTTCTACTACGTTGTCGTGATAGAGTTCTTTCGTTTCAGGATAGAATTTAACAATATCCGTAGGTTTTATGGTGAATTTACCGAGTTTTTGAGACTCCGTACTGCTGCCAGTAACTTCCAAAGGCACCCAGCCCATACCGTCTACGTACACTTCTACCCATGCATGCGCTTCCATGGCTGTTACGGGCACTGTTTGATTTGCTTTCGCTGCAACCGCAAAACCGCCCGTGTAACGCGCGGGAATCCCCAACGCCCTAAGCATTGCAGCAGCAGCCGTTGCATAATGCTGACAAATTGCCTCTTCAGCTTCTTCAAAGAAGAATACCGCAAAATCACCCGTATACTCCTTATCAATATCCATGCTGTAAGGCAAATAGGTGGATACCAATTTCTGTACGCGCAAAACAACCTCATCACGCGACATATTTGCCATAATGCCGTTCTTCATTGCAATTTCGAGCATTTTGGCTTTTGTCGAAGGTGCTAACGTTGTGTAATATTCATATACGAATTCACGATAAGCAAGTTCCAACTCCTCGTACTGCGTTCCTTTCAAAGAAACAAACGTATTTGGATTATATCCACCCGGATAATAGGTCAAAGAGTATTCATCTACCCATTGATACGTTGCGTTGATATCATTCGAGGTCGTCGAATTAGATTGCGCCACGTAATAGGTCAGCCAGTATTTCGCAATATCTGAATAATCAGAACTAATCTTCAAATCATATCCTTTCGCACCGCTCAACATCATCGCAAGCCCTGCGTAGTTTAAAGGACTGATGCCCGATCCATCGTCATAAGCATACGGAGCGCCCGACCATGCAGCTAACTGGTAGTTACCATAACTAGTTTGACGAATATAAATAATACCCGACGTGCCCGCGGAAACGTAGAACAAGGTGGGAATTTCTCCTTCACCTGCACCATCGCTATCGTTCATTTTAGACGATAAATCCCCTGTCATCTCAAACGAAACGCCACCGGAACCTCCGCCGGAGCCGCTGCCGCCAGAACCGCCCTCGCCTTCGCCAGAACCGCCCTCGCCTTCGCCGGAGCCACCTTCGCCTTCGCCGGAGCCACCTTCGCCTTCACCGGAGCCACCTTCGCCTTCGCCAGAGCCACCTTCGCCTTCGCCGGAGCCGCCGCCAGAGCCGCCGCCTTGAGAAGGCGGTTTATCGCCTATCCAATCAAAAAGGTTCTCACCGCCGGAACCACCGCCGGAACCACCGCCGCCACCGCCAATCGAGGGTACGTAGGTTTGCACCATCAGCATACCATCCTGCGTAACAACCGTAATCCAAGCGGAATCGGTGACGTCCTTGCCATTTACATCAAAGATTTGTACGTGTTCTACTTTGTTCGGACTGCTGCCGACCTCCGTTTGCGAACCTGTAATCCAAACCTTTGCAGTATAACCTTGCGGAAGCCCTTTAATGTTATATTTATTATGGACAAGTGGAAGTCCGTCGTAGTATTTTCCCGCGCTTCTTGCAATGACAGTAACAAGCGCCGCATTTACCTTTAAGGTGCCTTCTTCCAACGTAATATGGTAACAATTCGTTACGTCTTCTCCTGCTTTGTTGACAATTTTGATTTGATCCAACGTATAGGTAAACGTCAATTCTCCAACGCCTTCAAGCGTATTTTTTCCGTCCGCTGTTACAGTCAAAACGTCACCCTCTGCAAGCGTCGTATCATCCAAAAGCACGAACTCGTTACGATTCACGGACAGCGGCGTGCCATCGTAATTCTTTTCAACGCTCTTGGGCGCAACGGTGATGTTGCGACGAATAATTTCCAAATCTCCGTTGTATTTGACGATATTCGAGCAAATATAATAGTTGTTCGTTATCTCTTTCTCCGAACTATCTGCATTTTTACGCATAACGATAAATTGCACGACATTCGCGCCCGTAGCTCTCGATACGTTCGGGCCAAAATGTGAAGCTCTTGCAATCTTCATATATTCGCCGTTTACAAGATATTCAAAAATCTTGCCGTTGTCTAAAACGTCCCCAACGAGAAGATCAGCATTGCCGTATTCGTACGCTCTGGAAAGCACTTGATCCTCAAAAGCTAAACCGTCACCGTCAAAATGTACTTTACCGTCATACCCCCAAGTAAGTGAACGTGTTTGCACTAAAATTGGCCGTTGATTGATTGTCAACCTACCTTTTTGTGCTGTGACCTCGTAGTTTTCAGTGTACACGTTACCGTCCTCATCTACGATCTGCATTTCAAAATTATTATTCTCATCTTTATTATCCCAAGTGTCCAAAACTTTGCTGACTTTATTAGGATCAACGGATAAATACTGACCTTCCACCAAATCGTAATAGGTATCTTTTTCAATCTTCAAGTCGCTTTCGCCGTACTTACACTGCGCGCAAGAAAGTTCCGTTCCGTCGTAAATTTTGGAATGGTCGTGATAAATCAAATAGATTGGACGTTTTGTAACCGTCAGTTTTCCGTATACGTATTCAATATCGTAATTACTTACCGTATTGAAATCCACTAAATCATCTTTACCATACTCAGAAGGGTATTTAGCGGAAATTTTTTCTACCATAAACGTATTGTCTGCTTCGCCAACAGACGTAATTTCGCCCGTATAGACAACCGTTTCCATTTTTTCGCCGTCAACCAGCGCACCGCCCGTAACCTCAGATTTCCATATAAACAATTTCTCACCGTCGTACATCTTCGTTTCCGTAGCCGATGTCATTTGAATGGATACAGGTTTGATTGTCAACGTTCCAAGCTGTGTTACAATCTCGTAATTTTCCGTAAAATCTAAAGTTTCGTCTTCCTTGCTTATGATTTCGAACGTTGCTTGATTCCATTTTGCGTTTTCAGCTACAAAACGAATCACGTCGGATTTCACAAGTTTTAATTTTTGCCCACCAACGATACTGTAAAAGGTCTTTCCGTTCAGGATGCCAATGGACAAGTCCGCCTCGGAATATCCATTTTTATCGCAGTCAATCGCTTCGCCGTGGAATTGCCCGTCGTACGTCCATTCATGTGTATGCGTTGTAATATAAATCGGACGAGGTATAATCGTTAAAATTCCGCTGTAATCGTATTCGATGATGTAATTATCCGCCAAATTGGGATTATCGCCGTTGACTACTGTAAGTTCAAGTATATTCGCAATGCCGTCATTATGTACGTCCGATACGAAAGACAATGCCTTGACTATTTTTAAATTGTCACCGTCCACGAGAGAATAATAAACTCCGTCTTTAATAAATAAATCCTCTCCAACGTATGCGTGGGTATCGCCTAAACCGTCACCGTCATGGTGCGATTCGCCGTCATAAACCCATTTGCAATCGTGTGTTACGACCTTGATGGTTCGAGGTACAATCGAAAGTTTGCCGTTTTTTGTATAGGATATACTGTAATTACCACCAAGATCTTTTCCGTTTTTATCTACAACAGTAAATTCCGCATCATTTTCTGTGCCTGAATCAGAAACGTATTTGACTTTGTTGTAAATTTTTGCAACCTGTAAAGCATGGCCTTTATCTTCCAAAACGGAATAATACTCTTGGTTAATCACCAAGTCATTGTTGGTGTATGCGTTTGTATCCCAATTTTCACCGTCGTGGTGCATTTTTCCATCGTACACCCACGTATAATCACGCCTATCAATTTTGATAGGTCGAGGCGTAACTTCCAACGTTCCTTTCGTGTACGTATAGGTATAATTGTAGGTGGAATCTTCGCCGTTTGCTTTTTCAACCGTTACGGTAAATGCATTTTCCGCATTGCCTACGTCCGTGATCGTACCCGTGAAATATGCGGTTTCCTTTTCCCCGTCAACAAGTTCGTAACCATCGTCAATCGTATATTTTTCCCACGTCAAAGGTTCGGCGTCGTACATTTCGCTCTTGCTTTCCGACGTGAATGCAAGCGGGCGTTTATAGACCGTCAACGTGCCCTCGTCATACGTAATATCGTAATTGTCCGTCGTATCAAACGTATCAATCGTCTCGTCAAAATATGATTTAGGATAATCGCCTTTAATGACTACGGTAAAATAGTTTTTCGATTGACCGTTTTCGGATTCAGGGGTGGTATACGCGTTAAGCTGCGAACCAGTATACGTTGCCGTTATTTGTTCTGCCCCTACAAGCGCGCCCTGCGTGATCGTATTTTTTTCGCATGTCAAAGCAGACCCGTCATACGTCTTTTCCTCCGAGCCTGATTGTATCGTCAACGCTACTTTTACAATTTCCAGTGTTCCGATTGCCTCATGATTTCTAACAATCGTATAATTGTCGCTATAATCCACCGTTTCATCGTTTTTATCTACAACGGTAAGACTTACAGTATTCGGTAAGATATTTCCGTCCAAAGCTGCTACCGTGTCTTTAACGAAACGCACTTCAATCGCATTGGTAATTTGGAATTTATGTCCCTCAACAATGTCGTAATATTCTACCCCGTTTACTATGCCGATCGTCAAATCTGCCGAAGTGTAACCACCCTTATCGCAATCGATCGTTTCGCCGTGGAATTGTCCGTCATACGTCCATTTGTGCGTATGAGAAGTGAAATACACGGGGCGAGGCAAAATCGTCAATTTGCCTTGATCATCGTATTCAATCGAATAATTTTCCGCCACGTTAGGGTTCACGTCATTAACAACCGTTAATTCGAGTTTATTTATCAAACCGCTGTCCGCTTTGTTGGTAACAAAAGCCGTCGATTTCACAAACTGCAAACTATCCCCCGCAACCAACGAATAATATTGCGATTCGTCAACGATAAGATCGTCACCCGAATATGCGTACGTATCGCCCAAACCGTCACCGTCATGGTGCGTCTTACCGTCATAAACCCATTCGCAATCGTGCGTTACGACCTTGATCGTACGCAACAAAATTGTAAGCGTACCGTATTGATAACTCAACAAATAATTACGCGAAATATCTACGCCTGATTTATCTTTGACGATAAATACTAATTTGTTATACTCGCCCGAATCTTTTACGTTGGTTACTTTCGAGGTATATTTCTCGGGCGTTTTATCAATTTCCAGCGTATGTCCAAATTCCGTCAGCAACGTCAACTGCTTTTCATCAATGTTGAGATCCGTTTCCGTGTACTCATACGTATCGCCTAAACCGTCGCCGTCTGCATGTTCTACCCCGTCATATACCCATTGACAATCGTGTGTGATAATACAAATAGGACGAGGGTTAACAGTTAAATCACCATAAGTATAGGAAATAGCATAATTCCCCGTAGAATCCGTGCCGTCCGCTTTTTTAATAGTCAATATAAATTCGTTCTTCGTAGTACCTACGTCCGTAATGGATCCCGTAAAAGAAGCAGTTTCCTTTTCTGTATCCACTAAAGAATAGCCCTCGTCGATCGTATATTCGTTTAATGTTAACGCTTCCGCGTCATAAGTTTCACTTATACCTTTCGAGGTTACTGCAAGAGGACGAGGCGTTATTTCTAAAATGGCATCATCAGGGAACGTAATCGCGTAATTGGATGTTACGTCGTTATTATCTGCGTCCAACACCGTGATTTCTATTGTGTTTTTTATCGAACCAACATCCGTGATGGCCGCCGCCGCACCATCCACTTTCTTATGACCTTCCGCCAACGTTGTTGTTGAATCGATTATACTTTCAGGATAAGTCAATACTACGCCGTCGTATTCTTTTGATTTACTATCCCTTTGAATCAAAAGCGGACGTTTTTCTACGGATATGTAACCAAATTCACCTGCCACTTCGTAAAAATTCGTGACGTCTAACCCTTCCGCATTTTTTACGGTTACCTGCGGAATGTTTTGCACTTTTTCACCTGCCAAATAGACGGTTTCAATGAATTTTACATCCATTATGTCCTCATATGCAAGCGAACCGCCTACGAGTTCATATTCTTCGTATAAAAATTCTTTTCCGTCATATATGTGCGTCACGTCAGGGACTGAAAACGTTAACGTTCTCGGAATATAGGTGATATCCGCCTCTTTTACCGTAATGGAATAATAATCCGTTACGTCCTCACCCGCCGCATTTTCAATTTTAATATTCTTTGCCTTGGGTTTTAATTTAGCCGTTTTACCTTTGATTTCAAGATATTCAAACGCGTCGCAAGATACCGTATCTTCATAGGAAAGTTCCCCTGTCACGGTAGGTTCGTTACCATATTCGATCTCCGTTTCTTTGATGGTAACCGTAACCTCTTTCGCCTTAATAACGAAATAATGATCTTCCCCATAATGTTTCACGCCAAAAGTGCCTTTCGCCACCGCGCGAACTTTATATTCGCCAGGTTTTTGCGGTTGCGTCGTTGTCCATTCATCCTCATATATAGAGCTAAACTCAAAATACGTTTTTTGCATAAATGCTTTTGCTTTGTATTCGAGTTTTGTGCCGTACGTGATCGTAGCGGGGCATTCCGCATCGCCGTACACCGCACCGTTGGCAATCAAAAGCCCTGTCACTGCCATGACAATAGCGGTCAAAATGGCAAGTATGAGAAAGCGATATCGCCGTATCTTCGCCAATATTTCTTTTACTTTTTCAATTTTTTCTATATATTTATCGTAAATCATAAATTTTTCTCATACCACCGTTTTGTTGTGTTTTTGTTATTGTTTCGCGATATGTATTTACGCCGTCGGCGCCGTCACCGTCAATAACCCGTAAATGTATTCTATCGCGTAGTTTTTGGAAACGTCTCTACCATTCATATCCACGATTTTTACGGTAAATTTGTTTTCACTCTTACCGATTCGTTTTTGCTCGCCTGTATATTCCACGTATAAAATATGGTTTTCCGCTACACCGTCGCCAATAATTTGATATGTATTACAAGTAAGAGGTAAAGGATTTTCCCTATCGTATACTTTCGTGGCGCTGCCCGATTCAATTTGCAGCTGTCGCAACAATACTTTTAACCTGCCATACGTTCGAGTAATCTTGTATTGCACTGTTACGTCTTCACCATTTACATCGAAAACCTTTGCCGTGAACGTATTTGCCGACGAGCCTACTTCCATTTGCGAACCAGTCATCGTAACTTTTAACGTGTGACCGCTTCGTATGCCTTGGCTTTCATATCCATCGTTTGTCAAAGGCAAGCCGTTGTAAACAACCGTGTCATCCATAGAAGTTACGCTTGCTTCATATAAATAAACGTGCAAATCGCCAGCCAACGTAGTGATGGAAAATTCTTCTGTTACATCCTCGTCGTCAGGGTTTAATACCGTAACACTGTCAATAACAGCCTTACCCTTACCGACTTCCGTTTGTTCGCCCGAGATTTCCACCAAAAATTCGTATCCGAGATTTTCCCAATCACAAATTTTTTCCGTTTTAAAATATCCATCTGCTTTCAATGGCGTACCATCGTATTTTTTATCAAAAGATTTTGCTTGCATTATAAAGGCTTTAGGCAATTCTCCGCCACCAGAACCGCCAGAACCGCCAGCGCCACCAGAGCCGCCAGATCCACCGGAGCCACCTGAGCCACCAGAACCACCAGAACCACCAGAGCCACCAGAACCACCAGTGCCGCCGGAACCACCTGAACCTTCGCCCAAACCACCTCCAGGCATGGGATAAGGATTAGAGCCGCTACCCGTTACTTCCAACTGTATCCAACCGATACCATCCAAGTAAACTTCTACCCAAGCATGGCCATGTTTAATTTTAACGTCCGTCGCTTCTCCAGCTTTGGCGTAAACGCTATACCCAACCGTGTAACGCGCGGGAATGCCAAGCGCTCGATATAACGCCGTTGCAGATGCAGCGTAATGACGGCAAACCCCCTTTTTATACGTTTCTAAAAAAGCGACAACTACATCATCTTCTTTATCCATTGCATAATCATATTTCAAATCATACGTTGCCGCGTTTTGAATATATGTAGCAATCTTTTTGATTACGTCCTTATCTGATAACGACCAGCGATTTTTCTCGATCAACCCTTCCATATACGTACGCGTTGTTTCGGGAAGATATAAATATTGCCCGTTTGCCGTATAGACAAACTGTCTATATTCTAATTCCGCCTCTGCGTACTTTCCAAGCGCATCCGTAGGAATAGCCCCTTTCGATTGATAATTGTACGCGTAATAATAGGTAGAATATGCCGACCTCGTCGAACCAAGATTATAGGTATCATTCGTTTGAATCGCATAACTCGCTTTATCCATTGATAAATAATAAGGCAATACATATCCACTGATGTTGCTCGTGGGCTCAACACGCAAAGATAATTTCTCCGCCCCCGTTGCAGCCACTGCAACTCCCGACAAATAATGCATACTGTACGTATCGTCTAATAAGTACGCATACGATTCCGCTGCATCAAATCCGTTGCCTGTATAATATCCGTTGCTCTGCAAACGCAAGTACACTGTACCGTCCTTTTCTGCGTATACACGCGCAACCACTTTTTCCATATTAATATTTTCGAGGCTACCGCCAAGCGAAGAATCTGAGTTCGACCCCGAACCACTACCTTCGCCGGAACCACTACCTTCGCCGGAACCACTACCTTCGCCGGAACCACTGCCTTCGCCGGAACCACTGCCTTCGCCGGAACCACTGCCTTCGCCGGAACCACTGCCTTCGCCGGA
>SVII01000005.1 GCA_015069605.1 Clostridiales bacterium
AGCTCTTTTACGCCGAAAGTACTTGCAGAGAACTGCCGGGAGGATAGGTAATCGCCGCTTTTCAATTTAGACCGAGTATCTTTCGATGCTCGGTTTTTTGTATAAGTAAAATCACGCTATAGTGCCGTGATTCGGTAGAGGTTTACCAATGAACAATAGACATAGAAAAGGAAAACGATTGAAATATCCGCAAAAATATGATATAATACACTCACCGATAAGAATTTGACGAGGTCGTTCCTATGAAAAAATCATTTATATGTAGTTTAATATGCCATAACGGAATAGTAGGCGGAGTTTTATATCTTGACAAAAATTCGGTTACTTATAAGACGAATAAACTCACCGTGGATAGGGCGCACAGGAATCTTGTATTACCGCTGAATGAAATCGAAAATTTTACGTGGAAATGGGTTGTATTTCCCATCGCAACTATGCAAATGATGAGCGGTGAACAGTATAAGTTTATAATTTTCAACAAAGGTCGTTTCAGCAAATACTATACTGAAATTAAAAAGCTTTGATTATTAGAAAAACCAAGAGTCAAATTTCAATTTATAGTGATGATAATACAATGCGAGGGCTGACGAAAATCAAACCGTCAGCCCTCAAAATTTGATACACAGTAAACGAAGAACGGACACGAAGCACAGTCAAGAAATAAAGCCGTTGCGGGTTTGGATAGTAATAGAGGATATTATCTATTATCCCGTCAAATTCTTCGTTTTAGATTATCTTGACTTTCTAAAAGGTCAAGGGAAATGGTATCGGTTTCTGTTATTTTTATTTTGGATAAAAATGCACTAATTTATTAAGTTCTAAGTACTTGCAAACGCAATTATGTTGTGTTATAATAGGAGAGCTCGAGTGGTAGATGCATTGAAGGATTATATTATTGTACATACGCACACAAAGGAAGGTTTGCCGCTGAAAAAAGCGGATACGCGCAGTATTGATCGCCCCATTATTACAACGTTCCATCTGTGCCTTGGGGGTGCTTTGTAGAAGTGCCTTTTAGCGAGGACGGAGATACGCCTGAAAAGGATATCGGTAAAGTGGGTATTTTCCTGCAAGAGCATTTGAAGTGGTTTGGCTCTACTGAAAAGAATAACACATAAGAGAAAGTCGGCGTTTATAGGTGATATACTATGAAAAAAATATTGGTTACGGGTTTTGAACCGTTTGGTGGGGAGAGTATCAATCCATCGTGGGAAGCGGTTTCGTTGCTCCCTGATGTAATTGGCGGATATACGTTGACAAAATTGCGTATTCCCGTCGTGTTTGGCGAGGCGACGGAAAGGATAATCGAAAAAGCAAAAGAAATATGCCCTGACGTGATTTTGTGCGTTGGGCAGGCGGGTGGCAGAAACGCTATAACGCCTGAATTTGTCGGTATCAATCTTCGTCACGCGGAGATTCCCGATAACAACGGTAAGCAACCGCAGGACGAACCGATTGTTAAAGGCGGTGAAAATGCTTATTTTACTACTTTGCCCATTCGAAAAATAGTAGAGAAACTCAAAGAGGCAGGGTTGCCTTCAGCGGTGTCGTATTCCGCAGGCTCTTATGTTTGCAATGATGTCATTTACAGTTTGCTTGCAAAATATAAGGACACGCAAACCAAAGTGGGATTTATCCATATTCCTTATTGTACAGAGCAGAATAAAACGCCGTCCCTGGCTTTGGGCAATGTAGTGAAAGGATTGCGTATCGCCATAGAAAACATATAAGCGAAAGGGGTAAAAAATGCGGTTGAAATTAGAAATAAAAAATATTCTTTTGATTATTGTTTCTTCGCTGGTTTCGGCGGTAGGGTTATGGGCATTTGTTGCACCAGGGCGTTTTGCTCCGAGCGGTATCGACGGTATTGCGGCGATGTTCCAAGAATTATCCAAAGAAATGGTGGGAGGAACGGGTATCCGTGCGGGGTACTTTTCCGTATTGCTAAACGTGCCGCTGTTGATTATGGCATGGTTCATTTTAAAACGTAGATACGTTATTTATACGCTCATCTATATGGCGTTTTTGTCGCTATTCACAATGGTGTTGGACTGGGTGAATTTTCCGATCTATCCGGTTGCGTCCGAATTGGAAAGATTTTTAGCGGCAATCATAGGCGGGATTGCGCAAGGGCTTACGGGCTTGATGTTGCGCGTAGGCGGTTCGGCTGGCGGTGTTGACGTCATAGCTTGTATGATCCAAAAGAAACGCCAAAGCGACAACGTAGAAAAGATTATCGCATTATTGAGCTACGTAATTGCGCTTTTCTCCTTCTTCGTATGGCAAGGGGACGTCAATGCTGTTATTTATTCCTTTGTGGCGATTTATGCGGGAGAAAAAATGACGGCGATGGTGTTGAAAGATAGTAGAAGTGCTGTTAAATTTGAGATCATTGTCGCTAAAGAAAATGCGGAAAAAATCAAAAACGTCATTGTATATGAGATGAAACGCAGCGCAACGATTATCGAAGCCAAAGGCATCTTTTTGAACGAGGAAAAGGAATTGATTATCTGTTTGGTGCATTACCGTCAATTCTCTGATTTCTTGATCACAATGTCGCAATATCCGTATTTGTTTTTATCCTATTCTGAGGTGTTGGGCATTCGCGGTAATTTCGATTGGGTGTTGGAATACGAACGCCCTGAAGATGTCCAAATGCGTAAAGAACGTCTTAAAAATCAAACTAGAGAGGTGTAAAAAATTATGGCTTTTATTCAATTACATTTGTTTAGCAACGCTTTGGGGATGCAAACGCAGGTTGGTGTCATCATTCCACAAAAGGATACGGTCGGGGAAATCGGCTTAGACAACGGTGTACAGAGTGGCAAATATAAAACGTTGTATCTATTGCACGGACTTAGCGACGATCAAACGATTTGGCATCGCAGAACGTCAATCGAACGCTATGCCACAGAGTACGGCATTTGCGTCGTTATGCCTTTTGGCGGCCGCAGTTTTTATATGAACGAGAAAAACGGAGATCAGTACTATACGTATATTGCTAAGGAGCTCCCTGCAAGAATTAGTGAATTTTTCAACGTTTCCAACAAACGTGAAGATAGGGGAATTGCAGGTAATTCTATGGGCGGTTACGGCGCATTGAAAATTGCGCTGAAAGAAAGCAACGTATTCGGTATGGGCGCGGGCTTGTCGTCCGTTGCGGATATCCGTTTGCAACGTTTTGAACAGCATTTGAAAAACGTTTTAGGCGAAGAAAATTATATCTCGGACGACGAAGATTTGTTTGCTTTGGCGACAAAACATAACAACGCGGAGGTTAAACCCCGTTTATTTATGTCCTGCGGTACGGAAGATTTCCTCTATCAAGACAACGTACGTTTGAAAGAGCATTTTAAAACCCTCGATTACGATTACACGTATGAGGAACATCCTGGTGTGCATTGTTGGGAATACTGGGACGAACATATCCAGCGTGTATTGAAATGGATGTTTGGGAATAACGTTCAATAACAATCAAAAAAACTCGGTCTATCAATACAAAAGACCGAGTTTTCTTATATTTATTTTAACACTTGCTTAATAATCCAAGTCTGCATACGTGGCGGCAGGATATTTAAAAGCAACAACAAAGGATTGCGGTTGAGTTTATACACGTATTTCGGACGTTTTACTCGCAAAATTCGCAAGGCACTTTTGGCGACCTTTTCAGGAGGAATGTTGCGAGCCTCTACGCTTTCTACAATCTTTTTGAATCGTTTGGCGTTGCAGGAATACAACTCCGTTTTTTCACAAAAGGCGTCCAACGCATCGGTGGAAACGTTTAGCATGCCCGTTTGCACTGCACCAGGACGCAGTACCGTAACGGAAATCCCCAACAACTGCAATTCCATACGCAAAGAATACGCGTATTTGTCAAGCGTTGATTTGGTGACGGCATACAATCCCGTGAATGGCAGGGGATCAAGGGGAGCTAATTCGCTTGTTGTCAATAAAATACGACTGCCCTTTTTTAATAGAGGCAGGAATATTTTATTGATACGGAACGCTCCGAACACGTTGACGTCAAACGCTTGACGGAATTTTTTCTCGTCAATCTCCACCAACGAATCTAGCGTATAAATGCCTGCAAAATGCAAGATTGCATACAAGTCTTGCGTAATAGACGAAACGGCGTTAAAAGCTGTTTGTAGGCTGTTTTCATCGGTAATATCTGCTTGAATGGGCAGGACGTTGTCTTGCGCTTCGCCCGTGTTTTTGTCTAAAGCAAAGACAAAATATCCTGCATTTTTCAATGCAGTTACCGCGGCTTTTCCCATGCCGCCGCTTGCGCCCGTAACCAAAACGTATTGCATAAACCACCTCAAAATCATAAAAAGGGGGAAGCGGTGTCGCTTCTCCCTTTTTCTAACGTAATCAAAATTATCTGTTGTTGATGAGCTTGGTAAGTTCTACGGGATCAACGATTTTGCCGTCTTTATAAACGCGCATATTGCCCGAAGCGATTTCGTCGATCAAAATAACTTCGCCGTTGTTGTAACCGAATTCAAATTTAATATCCCAAAGATCAAGACCAATCGTTTTCAAATCGTCAGCAACCACTTTCGTGATTTTCAACGTTTGTTCTTTCATGGAATTGAACATTTCCATGCTCATAACACCGAGCGCGTCAAGACCTTCCGCCGTAACAAGGGGATCGCCTTTTTCGTCGTTCTTGAAGGTACATTCTACGTAACCACCCTTCAAAGGAGTGCCGTTTTCAATATATTCGCCATATCTGCGGATAAAGCTACCCGTAGCAACCAAACGGCAAATTACTTCCAAGCCATGTCCGAACACGGTTGCAGGGAGAACTTCCATCGTTGCGTTTTCGATGTCTGCGGAAACGTAGTGGGTTTTAATGCCCGCTTGTTTCAAAAGTTCGAAATAGTAAACGGAAGATTTTAAATTTGCCTTACCGATACCTTCAATCGTAAGCCCAACGGTGTTTTCACCGGGATCGAATACGCCGTCTTTACCCGTGCAATCGTCTTTAAATTTCAACAAAACGTTGCCGTTTTCCAATTTGTAAACGTCTTTGGTTTTACCTGTGTACAATTTTTCCATGTTACAATCCTCTTTAGATATAGATTTCGGTTCGGCATTTTTTTTGAATAGCCAAATTCAAAGATATTATAACAAATTTATTGAAAATTTACAATAATATGAAGGGTGTTATGATAAAAAAAATAAAAAAAATAAAAAAATTAAACAGTTGCATTCTTCGCGGTTATATGATATAATCATAAGGCAAAATGATTTGCAAAAAAACAAATAAAGAAATATCATTTGAGGCAAATTATGAAAGAATATATTTTCCCTGAAAAAGTCGTGGCGGCTAAATGTGCCGTTGATACAAAAAATCTTTTGAAGAAACAGCCTTTACAAATCGGTTTAGCAGAAGCCCACACAACAAAATTTGTTGACGGTGACTACGTTATTTTAGATTTTGGCAAAGAGATGTGCGGCAGTGCGCGTATCCTTACGTTTGCGGGTTCTAATGTGAAAATCCGTTTGCGTTTTGGGGAAAGTTTGACGGAATGTTGCAGTGAGGTTGGCGGGGAGAAAAATGCTACCAACGACCACGCTTTACGCGATTTTACAACGTATTTACAAAACTATTCGGATATGACCTTTGCTAATACGGGCTTCCGTTTCCTTCGTGTAGATTTTTACGGCGAAGTGTTGATTAAGAGTATTCTTGCTGTTAATAACATCTTTAAAAAGAAGCCTATTTATCAATATAACGGCAAGGACGAAGCCATCAAACGTATTTTTGAAACGGCGAAACGCACGGTGGATCTTTGCGCTTCTGGTGAGTATATTTGGGACGGCGTAAAGCGTGATAGACTTGTTTGGATTGGGGATATGCACCCCGAAACAATGGCGTTGACGACATTATACGGCCGCGTTGCTTCTATTGAGAAGTCGTTGGATTTTGTAAAAGAACAAACCCCGTTGCCTGGCTGGATGAACGCTTTCCCTATGTATTCCATGTGGTGGATTATCATTTTGGAAGATTATTACAAAAAGACAAGCACCGTATCCTTCATCAAAAAACAGCTTTCATATTTGCAGGGTTTGGTTGCGCAAATGGACGCTTGCGTAAAAGAAAGCGGAGATTTGGAATATCCGCTCTATTTTGTGGATTGGCCAACACATGAAAAGCCTGATGAAATCCATGGATGCCGCGCAATCAATATTTGGGCGGCGCGTAGTGCGATTGCAATCTTAAAAGAGTTCGGGAAAGATACCGCCGTGGCGGAAAATCTATTGCGTAAACTTTTGAAAATAAAGATTGCGCCCGAAAGCAGTAAACAAGTGCTTGGGTTAAAATATTTCACCGTCGGTTTAACGGAAGAGGATAAACAAAAACTTGTAAAGGGAAATGCGCAGGGTATGTCCACGTTTATGAGTTATTATATCCTTAAAGCGGTGGCTTCTTTTGATAAGAAAAAAGCGATCGAAATGATGAAAGAATTTTATGGCGCTATGTTGGATAAGGGCGCGACGACGTTCTGGGAAGATTTCGATATGGCATGGGTGGAAAATTCCTGTCGTATTGACGAATTTCCCAAAGAAGGACAAAAGGATATCCACGGCGATTTCGGTGCGTATTGTTATATAGGTTTCCGTCACAGCTTATGTCACGGCTGGGCGGCAGGTGTAATTCAATTTATCAAAGAAGAATGCTAAAGAGGAAAAGGAGAACCAACCATGGATGAAATTCGTTCCGTAGAGGATGTCAATAGAAAGGTAAAACGCGTAATCATCACAGCGCAAGAACTCTCTGATCAAATCAAAGAAGCAGGGAAAAAGATCGACGAGTGGTACGATGGTAGACCGATTTTGCTTGTGAGCATCTTAAAGGGTTCGTTCGTATTTTTGGCGGATCTTTGCCGTGCGGTAACTGTGCCTTGTCAGATCGGTTTTATGTGCGCGAAAAGCTATTACAGCGGCACCGTGTCCACGGGCGTTGTCAAAATCACGATGGATCTTGATATGGACATCAGCAATTACAACGTAATCATCGTGGAAGATATTATCGATACGGGCAGAACGCTCAATGACGTAGTAAAAATATTGAAAGCACGCAATCCTTTGTCCTTGCGCGTAGTAACGCTTCTAGATAAACCATCTAGACGTTTGGTGGACTTCAAGGCGGATTTAGCGCTCTTTACTATTCCCGATTATTTTGTGATCGGCTATGGGTTAGACTGCGCGGAATATTTTAGAAATCTTCCGTATATTGCGGAGTATAACTTATCGGAAAACGAATAAACGTAAGGGGAAGAAACCGTGGCAAAATTATATTTTAAATACGGCGCGATGGGTTCGTCGAAAACGGCAAACGCTTTGATTACGAAGTTTAATTATGAAGAAAGAGGCATGAAAGTTTGGCTGATCAAACCCTCGATAGACGTGCGGGATGGGGCGGATACAGTGCGTTCGCGGATCGGTTTAGAAGCGCGCGCGGATATCATCACGCCTGATAAAGATTTGTTTGAAGAATATAAAAAACACAGCGATTGTGCCGTTATTATTGCAGACGAATGTCAATTTTTTACGCCTGCGCAGATCGACGGACTTCGCCGCATTGTGGACGAGTTGGACGTGCCTGCGCTTTGTTACGGTTTGCGTACGGACTTTTTAACACATTTGTTTGAAGGCAGCAGAAGATTGTTTGAAGTGGCGGATTCCGTTACGGAAATCAAAACTATTTGCGGTTGCGGCAAAAAGGCGATTGTGAACGCGAGAATTGACGACGAAGGCAAAGTTGTGACGGAAGGCGGTCAAATCATGCTCGGTGGCAACGATTCGTATATAGCGATGTGTCACAGCTGTTGGAAAAAGACAATCGAAGACCAAAAGAAAAGAGATTAATTTGTAAAATGGGCGCACCATGTACGGATTGAAAGGGGTAGTATGGAAAAGTTGTTGGTAATAGACGGTAGCAATCTTCTCTTTCAAATGTTTTACGGTATGCCGTCGAGGATATTCAATAAAGAAGGCAAAGCGATCCACGGTACGTTGGGGTTTATGGGCGCATTTTTAAAAATTGTCCGTATGACTGCTCCTACACACGTGGTCGTTTTATTTGATGGGGAATGTCACAACGAACGTTGTGATTTAGACGCTGCGTATAAAGCCAATCGCCCCGATTTTTCAGTGATGCCCGAAGAGGAAACTCCCTTTTCGCAACTACCTGATATCTATAAAGCGTTGGATTATTTGAAAGTGCCGTACATAGAAACAACCGTTTGTGAAACGGACGATATCGTTGGTGCATACGCGAAACGCTATGGGAAAGAAATGCAAATCGTCATTTCATCATTTGACAGCGACTTTTTTCAGTTAATTGACGACAACGTATGTATTTTACGTTATCGAGGGGATAAAACGCAGATTTGCGATCGGGAATATTTGCGGGATAAGTTTGGAATTGCGCCTGAACAATATGCGGATTTCAAATCCTTGACGGGCGACAATGCCGACAACATCAAAGGGGCGGGGAAAATTGGGCCAAAAACAGCGTCGAAACTGTTAAAAGAGTTCGGTACGCTTGATGCTTTGATGGAAAATGCGGAAAGGATTTCGCAAGCAAGTGTAAGAGCCTCGATTTTGAATTCCATGGAACGGCTGCGGATAAATCAAAAACTGATTACGTTAGACGGAAGCGCGGAGCTTCCCTTTACTGCGAGCGAATTGCAATGGCAATATAACGGGGAAACGTCAAGCGAGGTTTTGTCTGCCGTCGGGGTGAAATGAATTCGTTTCAACACGGACATGGGTGCTTGATTTTTATCGATTTCCACCTAAAAACGCAAAAAAAAGCCCTTTCGGCATAACGCCCGAAAGGGTTTCATTTTGGCTATTATACAGTTTTTCAAAGCACGTTTACAATTTCATCAAAACGGCGCAAAATCAAAAGGTCGGGGTATCGTTGTAAAACTTCGATTTTCTCCTTTTCACCATATCCCGTCAACACCAAAGCGGCCTGCGCCCCGACGTTCTTCGCGCATTGAACGTCGCTGAGTCGATCTCCTACAACAAGACATTCGCTTAAAGGAATATTTAATTCTTTTGCGGCAGCGATCAACAACCCGCTTTTTGGCTTTCTGCAATCGCATTGATCGGGGGTGTCATGCGGACAAATTTTCCACACGTTCACGCCGTAGGAAAGGAACTCTTTTTCAAAATCATAGCCCACAGCGGTGCCGCGCGCAATACTCGATTGATTGGTAATAATCCCGACCCTGTACCCATTATTTTGCAATTTTTTAAAGATTTTTTGAATGTCGCAAAACGGTGAAAATGTTTCAGGGAAACGCTTATCGCCAAGCGCTCCCAACGTCCCGTCACGGTCAAATAAAATACAACGTATCAAATGTCGCCTCATAAGTAATGTTTTGTTTTTAATGCCGTCACTCAAATGTTAACGAGTGATTTTATTATACAATAAATAGAATGGAAAGTCAATAAAGTGGACGATAATTTAGAGAATAGAACAATGTCGCCCTTGTCGGTGGCGATGTTAAAAAACGAAAGAGATTAATTATTGTGAGCGATATAAAAAAACTTTTGCTATATTGCTTTTTTGTAAAAAATGTGCTATACTAAAAGAAAGGAGAAAAAGTTATGTTGGATTGTGTGATTGTAGGCAGCGGCGTAGCAGGTATTTCCGCGGCGCTGACGTTGCAGGCAAATGGAAAAAGTTTTTTATTATTTGGAACTCCGTCGCTCAGCGAAAAGATAGAAAAAGCAGAGTTGATCCGCAATTATCCAGGGCTTTCGCAGGTGTCTGGTAAGGAGTTTTGCGCGGCGCTTCAAAAGCAATTACAGGACGCGAAAATTGAAATAAAAAACGAAAAGGTGGCAGGCGTGTATGCGTTGAACGACAAATTCACCCTTTTAACGCAAGAGGGAAACACATACGAAAGCAGAACAGTCATTCTTGCTTGCGGCGTGGAATCCATCAAACAAATCGAGGGGGAAACGGAGTTTGTCGGGCGTGGAGTCAGCTATTGCGCCACTTGCGATGGATTTTTGTATAAAGGCAAGACGATAGCCGTGGTTTGTACGACCAAACGCTTGGAACATGAAATCGAGCACCTTGCGTCCTTTGCTGAAAAAGTGTATTTGATTCCGATGTATAAAGACGTTGCTGTCGATTATAAAAACGTAACGATTATTAAAAAAATGCCGATCAAAATTGACGGACAAGCACGAGTGGAAAAACTTGCATTCACTGCTCCTCCTGCGCCCGATATTCCCGCGGAATTGCCTGTTCACGGCGTATTTATGCTCCGTGACAGTGTATCGCCTTCCGTTCTTATGGGCGGCTTGGAAACGAAAGAGGGGCACGTTGTCATTCAACGCGATACATCCACCAACATAAAAGGTTGTTTTGCCGCAGGCGATTGTACAGGTAGGCCTTATCAATACGCCAAAGCTGTGGGGGAGGGGAATGTGGCGGCGCACAGTGTCACTCTTTATTTGAGATAAAACGACGTATATACGTCACATTTCTTCGTTGTAAGTGTAACGAATACAAAAATCACAAAGGAGGCAATCATGGAAAAAAGAGAAAGAGTTATTCTACATTCCGATTTAAACAATTTTTTTGCCTCTGTGGAAGTGGTGTTGAACCCTGAACTTAAAGGCAAACCCATTGCGGTATGTGGCGATCCAAAAGAAAGACATGGCATCGTACTCGCCAAAAGTGAAGAAGCGAAAAAATTTGGAATAAAAACCGCGGAAACGGTGTATTCAGCTTTGCGTAAATGCCCTGAATTGGTGCTTGTTGGTTCGCATTTTCACGAATATAAACGGTATTCGGGGCTTGTACGGCAAATTTATGAACGCTATACGGAAAAAATCGAGGAATGCAGCATTGACGAATGCGCGTTGGATATGACGGAGAGTACGCAACTTTTTGGCTCTGGCGCGGAGATTGCAGAAAAAATCCGTCAACAAGTCAAGGAAGAACTCGGCGTGACGGTGTCCGTGGGTGTTAGTTTCAACAAAGCCTTTGCCAAACTTGCCTCGGAACTTAAAAAACCCGATGCTGTGACGGTAATTACCAAAGAGAATTACAAAAGGGTGGTGCATCCTTTGCCCGTTAGCGAGTTGATGTTTGTGGGGAAATCGACGGAAGAAACATTGCATAAGATTGGGATATATACAATCGGGGATTTAGCGAACGCCGACGAGGAGCTTATCAATCGAAAATTAGGCAAACGAGGTAGGCAGTTACACATTTACGCTTGCGGTGAGGATGAAGAGCCCGTCAAATGGCAAAAGACGAAAGAGGATTTGAAATCGATTGGGAACTCGACAACGCTCCCCAAAGATATCACCGATCGTGAGGAGATCAAACGCTGGTTTTATGCGTTGGCGGAAAGCGTCACAGCACGGCAACGCGATGCCGACGTGGGACGAGCGAATACCGTACATATCGTGATTCGAAACGATCAATTCCAAGATTTTACGTGGCAAACGAAAATTTTTCCCACCGCGCTTTGCGGGGACATAGCAAAAACCGCCTATGATTTGTTTTGTCAACACGCTCCGTATGGAATCAAAGTACGGATGTTGGGGATTACGGTGTCGGGGTTTGATTATCATATCGAACAGTTGACGTTGGATGCGGCATTGGAGGGTGGAGAATCTAAATACGAAAAGAAGGAGCGCGCGGAAAATGCAGTGGCGAAGATTCGCGAGAAATACGGATACGCAAAATTACAACGCGGAATCGTTTTGGAGGATGAAAAATTAAACGGGTTGGATATTCGTGGTAAAAAAGAAGATACGTCCGTAAAGGAAAAAACTGCCAAAACAAAAGATGATTTCAAAATGGAATAAAAAATATAAATCCGCTGATACTGTTTCTATCGGCGGAAGTTTTTTCGCTTATAAATAGAAAGAGGGGTTACCGAAAAACGCTTGTTTTCGATAACCCTTCGTGCTTTTGAAAAATAAAAACTGCGCGATCCTTTTTCGCCGTGATCTACCGAAGTGGAAACGCCGTAGGTGACTCCTGTAAAGCTACCTCATGGCACACGCAAAAATCCGCTTAGAGCTGCTACATTCCTGTCCTGACACGGTTCACGGCATTACGTTGCATAAGACCTTACGATCAACATTCCTTGCGACGCGCAAACCTCCCATAAACCACGTCTAGAAAGGCGTTCAGCCCTGCTATAGCGGATTGCAGGTTCAGGGTGCCGCTAGCTCCCCACCTACGCGCAGCCTTTATATTATACATCATTTTTTCTAAGAAAGCAACCGTTTTTACGCTACATTTTTAGTATGTGCGCGGCAAGAATGGCAACTTTTGTCAAAAAATTGCGACGTTGCGGCGAATACGTTGACAATTTTTATAAAGTGGAGTATAATAAACGTTGTAAAAATAAGGAGATGAAAATTATGTCTGAAAATTGTACGCATGATTGTTCTAGTTGCAGTCAAAACTGCTCTTCGAGAAAAAAAGAAAGTTTCTTAAAAGAACCCCACAAAGATTCGTCGATTAAAAAAGTCATCGGTGTTGTCAGTGGTAAAGGCGGCGTCGGGAAATCTTTAACCACCGCGCTCTTGGCGTCTATTGCGCAAAAGCAAGGAAAATCGGTAGGTATTATGGACGCCGATATTACGGGTCCGTCTATTCCCAAAATGTTTGGGGTTAGCGAACGTGCGACGGGGGATGAAAACGGCATCAACACTGTGCTTTCGCCTTCGGGGATGCAAATGATGTCTATGAACCTTTTATTAGACGACGAAACTTCGCCTGTCATTTGGCGTGGTATGGTCATTTCGGGTACGGTAATGCAGTTTTGGACGGACGTTATTTGGAAAGACCTCGATTTATTGTTCATTGATATGCCCCCTGGAACGGGTGACGTACCTTTGACGGTATTCCAAAGCATTCCCATCGCAGGGATCGTGATTGTTACCACCCCTCAAGACCTTGTAAAAATGGTTGTGGAAAAAGCGGTGAACATGGCACGTATTATGAATATTCCCGTGCTTGGTTTGGTCGAAAATATGAGTTATCTCACTTGCCCCGATTGCGGTAAAAAGATCGAAGTATTCGGTGCAAGCAAAGCCAAGGCAATCGCTGCGGAATATGGTATTCCCTCTATTGCGCAAATGCCTTTGGATGCGCGCATTTCCACGCTTGCGGACAATGGTCGTATCGAGGATTACGAAACGGAGGCGCTTGGGGATATTTTAACGCAAATTGAAAACGCGCAAGCAAAATCAGTAGAATAATTCAATAATTTTTCACAAAGGATTAAACAAATAATGGGATATAAGGCGGAGAAAGATAGGATTGAGGGACAACTGAAGATTCTAAAACGCATCATGCTGGGCGTCGCGACGGGCGCGCTCGTCGGATTGTGCGTATTTTCCGCTTGTGTTCCTGCAAATACGTGGAAATATCGCGTTGGGAAACCAAAGATAGCCTCGCGAGTGGAGAAAGAACTTCGTATCCATTTTATTGACGTGGGACAAGGCGATGCAACGATTGTGGAATTGCCCGACGGGAGGGTGCTTTTGATTGACGGCGGCGACGGTTCGGCGGATGCGAATAAGGCGTTGCTGCGGTACATGTATGCGTTGAAGCTTAAAACGGTGGATTATTTGGTGGTCACGCACGCCGATTCCGACCATTGTGGCGGTTTAGATGAAGTCATGAAAAATTTCGACGTCAAACGCGCGTATATTCCCGCAACGGAAACCACAGTCAACATTGAATATGCGGAATTTTACTCTGCGCTGATGAAAGAGGATTGCGATTGGACGTATGTTTCTAGAAAGATAGACTTATCGTCTAAAAACGATGCTGCGCCGTACGTATTAACGGCGTTATATCCCTATTCTGATGAAGAGATTACCGAAGAAGAAAGCAACGATGCTTCGGCGGTGCTTTGGCTGGATTATTGCGGCGTTAGTGCATTGTTTATGGGTGACGCGCCCACTGCGGTGGAAGAAACATTGTTGCGTGAAGACAAGGTAGAGGCTTTTGCCGACCGCAGTGTTCATTTAAAAGAAACAGAAATTTTGAAAGTAGCGCATCACGGCAGCGCGGATTCGACGAGTAAAGAATTTCTCGATTATTTAAATATTGAAACAGCGGTAATTTCCTGTGGGGAGAACAACGTTTACGGCCATCCCACACAAACGGTTTGTAAAAATCTCCAAGATGCAGAGGTGGAAACCTATCGCACGGATTTAGATGGCAGCGTGATGATTACCGTTACAGAGGATGGGAAATATACGATAGAAAATATGGGCAAATGAGCAAGAATGCATAGGTATGTATGCGTTGAACTGCAAAAGAACGAAAAAATGGGCGGCTGAAAAACAGCCGCCTGCAATTTTTTATAAAAGGTTAAAGATTGATGAAATGTTTATCGGAAACGACGTGTTGTTTAAAATTTCCGTACACTTCGTTGACTTTACAAGAATAGGAGAAGGTCGCGCCTTGCGTTTTCAAGAGTTTCAAAAACTCTCCGATTTGACGTTTGCGTACAATACAAATCAGCAAGGATTTATCTGAATGCGTGTACATACCTTCTGCGTGTAAAAGGGTTACGCCGCGATGTAATTTAGACATCAGCGCTGTGGCGAGTTCTTCGGGTTTATCTGTGATGATTTCAAACTTATAACCGCTACGCAAACCTTGCAACATATAATCGACCACAAGGTCGGAAATGAAAATGTTTAAAAGGGTGGAAATTACGGCATTGATCCCCGAACCTTGCACGAAAAAGGCAAGGACAACGACGGAAGAATCTAACGCAAATGCAAGCCATGCGATATTTTTTTCCGGTTTAAAATGTTTGATGAGCGCCGAAATCGCATACGTGCCACCTGACGCGCCAAATCTACGGAGCATCAAGGAAAAGCCCAAACCCGAAATCACACCCACGCCGATGGAAGCAAACACAACGTTGTTGCCGTCCACAAACAAGGGATCAGTTACATATGCCGCGTAGTATTGCAAACCAAATTCCGCGTTGAAATATTTAAATAGCATCAACAATCCCGATTGAAAGAGGAGATACAAAATCAAGATTCCGCCTGTTTTACGGTTGGTGAAGATTGCCACGCAAATAAAGATGGGCAGGTTAAACGCGAACATCAAAATACTCATATTCGTCGTGACTTCCCCAATGCCTGCGGCGGATAACCACGAACCGATGATGGAAGCAAAACCGGTAACGCCGCCTGGTGCGAAGTGGTTATAGTTAGAAAAATAATACAAAGATCCAGCAACCAAAAGCGCGGCGATAAAACAAATCAACAAATCGCAAGCGATTGTTTTTAAAGATCGTTCTTTTAATTTTTGTTGTTCGGTAGGTTGGTCAGCCATAGTGTCTGCTCCGTCCTTCATTCGTTAATATATATATGATAATACTTTTTTGTTGGAAAAACAAGCGTATTTTAGTTGAGAAAATAAAAAAAACGGAAATTTGGAAGAAAAAAGCGTTTTGATTGTTTTTTTTCTTTTGTCAAACACAGAATTTCACCTCATTTTCATTGTATTATATTGAAAAATTTGCTATAATAATGGTAATTAAGATCGGTTAGTATGCCTATTTGGAGAAAAGAAAGGATTTATGGAAGCGGTAAAATTTGAAAAAGTATATTTTTCATATGAGGAAGTGGAACAAGACGACACTCTCTTTGTTTCTGATGCCGTTTTCGCTTTGGATGGTGTTGATCTTTCCGTAGAAGAAGGGGAGTTCGTTGCTATTTTAGGACATAATGGCAGCGGTAAATCGACGTTGGCGCGTCTTACGAATGGGTTGCTTTCGCCTACTTCTGGTAAAGTGACTGTCAGAGGGTTAGACGTAAGCGACGAGAAAAATCTTTTCGAGATTCGTAAACAAGTGGGGATTATTTTTCAAAATCCCGACAACCAAATGGTCGCCTCAATCGTAGAGGACGACGTGGCGTTTGGCCCTGAAAACGTCGGTGTCGAGAGAGAAGAGATTGGAAATAGAATCTCGTTTGCGTTAGATTCCGTTGGTATGGAAAGCTATCGTCATTCCACCTCATCCCGCTTGTCAGGGGGACAAAAACAACGAATTGCGATCGCGGGTGTGCTGTCTTTAAAACCCAAAATTATGATTTTGGACGAATCGACCGCAATGCTTGATCCTCGCGGCAGAAAAGAAGTTATGGACGTGGTTTTGCGTCTGAATAAAGAGGAAAAAATCACGGTAATTTTAATTACGCATTTTCCCGAAGAAGCAATGCTTGCGGATAGGGCTGTGGTGATGCACCGTGGTAATATCGTCATGCAAGGAAAACCTGCTGACGTATTGAATAGAGCAGAGGAATTAGAAAAATACGCTTTGGCGTTGCCTCGCCCTTTGAAAATTTGCCGTGCGTTGACGACAGGCGGCGTAGTTGTTCGCGACAGTATGGACGAAGAAAACGTGGCAAACGACATTGAAACGGCATTAAAATCGTTTACAACTGACTTGTCGAAAAATGTCGAAACGACAGGGGCAGGTACGAGTTTGCCGACCGAAACAACGCAAACTGCTGACGGTATTGGTCGCGTGGAATGTAAAAATTTGACGCATGTGTATAATCCAAACTCCACGTTTGAAACGTATGCGTTAAGCGGCGTGGATTTAGAGATCAATGCTGGGGAATTTTTTGGTATTATCGGGCATACGGGGAGTGGTAAATCCACATTTGTGCAACATTTGAACGCGTTAATCAAAGTGCCTTCCGCGGAAAAGAAATACAAAGCAAAGAAACAAAAGAAGGGACAAATCGAGGCTCAAAAAACGATTTTGACGGTGGACGGGTTCGATTTAACAGATAAAAACACCGATTTTAAAGCCTTGCGCAAAAAAGTGGGTATGGTGTTTCAGTATCCCGAATATCAGTTGTTTGCGGAAACGGTATTTGAGGACGTGGCGTTTGGCTTAAAAAATTTTGCGCCTGATATGCCTAAAGAAGAAGTCCGCAAAGCCGTACGCGAAGCAATTGAAACGGTGGGCTTAAATTATGTGGAAATACGCAAACGTTCACCGTTTGAATTGTCGGGTGGGCAAAAGCGTCGAGTGGCGATTGCAGGCGTTATCGTAACGAAACCCGAAATTCTCGTTTTAGATGAACCTGCAGCTGGGTTAGATCCACTTGGTAAAGAAGAAATTATGAAACTTTTACACAAAATTCACAAAGAGTGGTGTAAAACGATCATAATTGTGTCGCATGATATGGATGAAATTTCCGAAAACTGTACCCGAGCGGCGATTTTCTCGGAAGGGAAGATCCTTGCTGTGGATATGCCCAAAGAACTGTTTAAAAACGTACAACGATTAGAAAACGTTGGCTTGGACGTACCTTTTACAGCAAAGGTGACGGAAAAATTGCGTCAACGAGGCTTGGTGGTCGACAGTGATTTTACTGCGGATGATTTCGTGAAAAAGATACTTGATTTTATAAAAATGGAGGGGGCAGGTACGCGTTTAACAGCTAATCAAAGCAATCCCGTTCTTGTGAAAAAAGGAGGCGATTATCATGCGTGACGTTTCCTTTGGACAGTATTATCCCTCCAACTCCTTTGTGCACAAATGCGATCCGCGAACAAAGATTTTGTTTTTGATCGTGTATATCGTAGCGATTTTTTTAGCGAAAGATTTTTATGGCTTGGGGGCTTGTGCCGCCGTGTTCGCTTTAATTGCAATTTGTTCGGGCGTCCCCTTTAAAAGTCTTCTTCGCTCGGTAAAAGCGGTGTTGTTTTTACTGTTGTTTACCGCGTTACTCAATTTATTTTTCTATAAAGGCGAAACGGTACTTTGGCAATGGTGGAAAATCACAATCACGCAAGAGGCGATTTTTTATACGATTTTCCTTGCATCGAGATTGTTTTTGTTGGTATTGGGTTCGTCCATACTGACGTTGACCACCTCTCCCGTCGCGCTTACCGACGGTATCGAAAGTCTGCTCACGCCCTTGAAATGGGTGTGGTTCCCCGTACACGAACTCGCGTTGATTATGTCGATCGCGTTGCGGTTTATTCCCATTTTAACGGACGAAACGGGACGTATCATGAACGCGCAAAAAGCACGCGGCGCTGATTTTGAATCAGGTGGATTAAAAGAAAGAGTGAAAGCAGTTGTGCCCATTTTAATTCCGCTATTGATTAGTGCATTCCGTCGCGCGGATGAGCTTGGCGATGCGATGGATGCAAGATGTTACTCGGGAAGCAAAGTGCGTACAAAATATAAAAAACTGACGTTTGCATGGCGGGATTTAATAGCTTTTTTGCTGTGCGCGGCGTTGCTTGCAGGAATTATTTTACTGCGAGTGTACGTCCCTGCTATCATTTGACGGAGGAATTATGCGCTACGTTTTAAAAATCGCTTACGACGGAACGGATTACGCAGGTTGGCAATGCCAAAAAAATGCCGTCACCGTGCAGGAAAAATTAGAAGAAGCTATTTTTAGTGCGCTCGGGCAAAATATCCGAGTGACGGCAAGTGGTAGAACGGATGCAGGTGTGCATGCGGCAGGGCAGGTATGCCATTTTGACGCGGAAAATATCACTGTGCCACCTGAAAAAATGCCCGATTGTTTAAATCGCTTTTTGCCCCCCGACGTTCGTGTAACGGATGGCTGGGGCGCAGACGAAACTTTCGACGCTAACCGCAGTGCAAAACGCAAGACGTATTGCTATTCGCTCTACGTTTCTCTACGCGAAATGCCTTTGAAAGAACGCTACGCCGCAAGAGTGGAAACTGCTCCCGATCTTGAGAAATTGCAAGCGGCGGCGAAGCTGTTTGAGGGGGAACACGATTTTAAAGCCTTTTGCGCTTCGGGTTCGTCAGTAAAGACGACAGTGCGTACCGTGTACGAGGTGAAAGTGGAAGAAGCACAAACGTACGGTGGCAGAGATTTAAAAATCTACGTTACGGGCAACGGCTTTTTATATAATATGGTGCGAACGCTCACGGGCGAATTGTTGGAGCTCGCGTCGGGGCGAAGAACGGAAGAAAGTTTATTGCAAGCGTATGCAACGGGGAAGCGAGAACTGCTTGGCAAAACAATGCCTGCGAAGGGCTTGACGTTGCTACAAGTCGAATATCAAACGAAAAATTAAGACGAAAAAATAGATTTATTCAAAGGAAAAATAAAAAAAACAAAAGGGTTGTACATGGAAATTTACGATATTTATTTTACGATAAGTTATACGATGAGTATGCTTATTCCAACGGAAAGAGTGCCGTTGACACAATCTCTTGCTTACGGCTTACTCGGAGCGATTTTGCTATGGGGTGCGTTGTTTATATTACAAGGCGTTGGGTTGTACGTAATGGCGAAAAAACAAGGCTTAAAAAGGAAAGGACTTGCGTTTGTGCCGTTTGTCAACATTTTATATATGGGAAAAATCGCAGGAGAAACATATATTTTTGGGCGTAGAATGAAACGTCCAGGATTATATGCAATGATCGCGCAAATTGTAGCGACATTGCTGTGCTTTACGGTAATCGGAACGGAAATTTATTTGTGTATGCATTGTGACGTTCATTCTTTGACGGCGCTTCGCAGCGGCGTGGCGATAGAATGTATTCGCTACTCCATCACTCCGTTTTATGAAATCAGTCAGTATTTCCTCTCAATTGCGCAACTGAGTTATACGCTTTTGATGTTGCTTTTGTTGTCGGCGTTGTATAAGAAATATTCCGTTAAAAATCAAATGGCGTTCACGTTGCTGTCCTGCTTTGTGCCGTTGTCTAGATTTATCATTATCTTTGTGCTTCGCAAAAACAAAGCTGTGGATTATCAAGCGTATATGCGTGCGCGTCGCGAAGCGTATATGCGTCAGCAACAACAATACCGCAATCAGTACGGGCCCTACAATCCCTACAACAATCCTTACAATAATCCCTATAACAATCCTTACGGACCAAACAATTCACCCTACGGCAATCCTTATAATTCGCAAAACCAAAACCGTACAAACGGGGCTTCGGGTGATCCTTTTGAGGAGTTTTCTTCCTCGAAAAATCAAAACGGAACGCAAAACGGCGGAAATCGTTCTAATACTTCAAACGGTGGGAATGACGACGGATTTTTTGATTGAGATTGCAGGGAAAACAATAAAATAACGATCAAATGGACGGGAATAAGAAAAAGTTATATTTCCCGTCTTTTTTTATGTAAAAATACCTTCAAATAGTTTACACCAAAGGTGGGTTGTGGTATAATAAAAATAGATATAAACGTAGATTATAAATACATAGCTTTGATTTTATAAAAAATACTGTAAAAAATCAAGTGCGAAGGAGGTTTTTTATGATGGAAGAAAATATCGCGGCGATAGCGACTCCCCCAGGGAAAGGCGGCGTGGCGATTATTCGTATCAGCGGAAAATCTCCGCTTGCGCTGGCGGAAAAAATGTTCACGCCCGCAGGTAAAACAAAAGTTTGTGATTTTGAACCCTACCGTATGTATCCAGGTCAAATAGACGGCGGAACGTTTTGCGATTATGGACTTTGCGTATATTTCAAAGCTCCTGCCAGCTATACGGGCGAAGATATTGTAGAATTTCAATGCCATGGCGGTGAAAGCGTCGCTCGCGGAATTTTGAAGCAGGCGTTTCGTTTGGGCGCAAGATCGGCAGGTAGAGGGGAATTTACCAAACGCGCGTTTTTAAACGGCAAGCTGTCTTTGGCGTCAGCGGAAGGCGTCGCGGATATGATCAACGGGGAATCGGAAGCGGAAGTCAAAGCAGGCTATCTTTTGTACAGCGAAAAATTGACGGAAAAAGTCCGTGCGTTACAGTCGGAATTAAAAACGCTGTTGGCAGGTATTGACGTGTCCGTGGATTATCCTGAAGAGGATATCGAAGAACAGCACATAGAAGAACTTGTGATTGCGCTTAGAAAATTAGAAAGCGAATTGACGGAATTGACGGCGAGTTACGGTGTCGGTAAAAAAATCAAATCAGGTGTAACGGTTGCGATTTGTGGTAAACCCAACACGGGGAAGAGCTCTCTTTTGAACAAGTTGCTTGGTTACGACAAAGCGATTGTGTCCTCAGTGGCAGGTACGACGCGTGATGCCGTAGAAGGTACGTTGGAGATTGAGGGTAGAAAGTTCAATCTTTACGATACTGCAGGGGTACGCGACAGTGGCGATATGATTGAAAGTATCGGGATTGAACGCGCGCAATCCATCATTCGTTCGGCGGACGTAGCCGTATTCGTGGTGGATTCTTCGGCGAAACTTGACGAAGAGGACGCTAGAGTTTTGCAAATGGTACAAGGGAAACCGTTGATTAAGGTTGTCAATAAAATTGACTTAACGCAAGACGAAACGCTAATTGATGCGGACGTGCTTACTTCCGCGGTGACGGGGGAAGGGATCGCGAAATTGATGCGTTTGATGTACGAAAAGGGCTTTGGCTCGCGTGCGGAAGACGCGGCATTTTTGATTGAAGAACGTCATTTCAATGCATTGAGCCGCGCGAAAGATTGTTTGCACAAAGCGATTTTTGCGTGTGGCTGTCAGCCACTGGATCTTATCGGGATTGACGTCAAAGAGGCGTGGGATGCGCTTGGTGAGATTACAGGCGAAACGGCAACAGAAGCGATTATTGAAGAAATTTTCTCTAAATTCTGTGTAGGTAAATAAAGGCACGAAACACCAAATGATAGGGGCAGGTATGCGATTATGGTAAATCTGGAATTATACAAAGTGTTTTATACGGTGGCGAAATGCGGCAGTTTGACGAAGGCGGCGGAAGAATTATACATTTCCCAGCCCGCAGTTTCGCAATCCATCAAGCAATTAGAAACGCAGTTAGGAACACCGCTGTTTAATCGTACGCATCGCGGTATGGAATTGTCTGCGCAAGGCGGCAAATTGATTTTCGACGACGTGGAGCGCGCTTTGGGGCTTTTCAATCAAGCGGCGGCACGCCTTGCGGAGTTAAAAACGTCGGCAACGGGTACAATCCGTATCGGCGCAAGCGACACGATTTTTGAATATTTCCTCGCAGATAAACTGGCGGATTATCACGAACGTTTCCCTGCGGTGAAAATTGAATTGATGGCGGACTTAACGCCCGACACGATTGCAAAACTCAAGGATAAACGTTGCGACGTGGCGTTTGTCAATCTCCCTACGGCGATCGATCCTGCACTGGATTTACACGGCAACTGTATGCGTTTGAACGACATTTTTGTTACGGGCGAAAAATTTATGGAACTTTCCGCAAAGCCTGTGTCTTTTGCAACGTTGCAAAAATATCCCTTGATCTTGATGGAACAAGGCACGGTAGCGAGAAAAACGTTAGACTCATTTTGTAAATCGCTTGGCATAGAACTGCAACCCTCGATTGAGGTTGGCAGTTGGGATTTGATGAAACGGCTTGTGCTTCGCGGTATGGGCATCGGCGTCATTCCAAGAGAATACGCAACCAGGCGTTTGAACGAAGGCTCGCTGTTTGAGGTGAAAACCGATCCCGTATTGCCCGCTCGTTCGGTGGGTATGCTGCTACCGAAAAACGAACCCGTTTCGTACGCGTTGCATTGTTTCCTCGATTATTTTCGTAAATAATCTAATCCAAAAAAAGAAAATTAACAAATTAAGGTAAATTTATGGCAAAACCCAATCCGCTTTTAAGAAATTTTTGTATCATAGCGCATATTGATCACGGCAAAAGCACTCTTGCCGATCGTTTGATTGAACGCACAGGTCAGGTATCCAAACGCGACATGGAAGAACAGCTCCTTGACAGTATGGATATTGAAAAAGAACGTGGCATCACAATTAAACTTACTCCTGTTCGTATGTATTACACGGCAAAGGACGGCAAAGAATACGAATTTAACCTGATTGACACGCCGGGACACGTTGACTTCACCTACGAAGTTAGCCGTTCGCTTGCGGCGTGCGAGGGCGCGATTTTGGTTGTGGACGCAACGCAGGGCGTGGAAGCGCAAACGCTTGCCAACGTCTATCTCGCGCTTGAAAATAATCTTGAAATTTTACCTGTTATCAATAAAATTGACTTGCCTAGCGCAAGAATTGACGAAGTCAAAGAGGAAGTGGAAGACATTATCGGCTTGGACGCGCAGGACGCGCCTTGCGTATCTGCAAAAGAGGGGACGAACATTGAAGACCTTCTCGAAGCGATCGCTACCCATTTCCCGCCCCCCGACGGCGATACGGAAAAACCCTTGAAAGCGTTGATTTTCGACAGTTATTACGACAATTACAAAGGGGTAATTTTATTTGTGCGGTTGATGGACGGTACGGTGAAAGTAGGGGATAAGATCAAACCGTTCTTATCTAGCACCGTGTACGAAGTCACTGAAGTCGGCGCGTTTGCCCCTGGGCTTTTCCCCAAAGAAATTTTAAAAGCGGGCGAAGTAGGGTATATCGCGGCGTCGATTAAATCCATTCAGGACGTAGCCGTAGGTGACACGATCACGTCGGCAACCAATCCTGCCGACGCACCTCTGCCTGGGTATAAAAAGGTGCAACCCGTAGTCTTTTGCGGTATTTATCCCCTTGACGGCAGTAAATTCAACGATTTGAAAGAAGCGATTTTGAAATTGCAATTAAACGACGCGGCGCTCATTTTTGAGCCTGACAATTCAGTTGCGCTTGGCTTTGGTTTCCGTTGTGGGTTCTTAGGACTATTGCATATGGAGATTATTCAAGAGAGAATTGAAAGAGAATTCAACCTTGACATCATCACCACAGCTCCGTCGGTAAGTTATTTGGTGCATAAGACGAACGGCGAAGAATTTTTCGTTGACAACCCTTCGCATTTGCCCGACCCGTCGGATATCGAATATATGGAAGAACCCATCGTCAAGGCGGAAATTTATACACCGCCCGATTATATGGGTTCGGTTATGGACTTGTGCAAGGAAAAACGCGGCGTATTTAAGAATATGACGTACGTGGATGAACGCCGTGTGAAGTTAGATTATACCTTACCTTTGAACGAAATTGTGTACGATTTCTTCGACGGTTTAAAATCGAGAACGCGTGGCTATGCAAGCTTCGATTACGAAATCGCAGGGTATCAAAAATCAAAACTCGTGCGTTTGGATATCTTGCTCAACGGTGAAATTTGCGATGCGCTTTCCGTTATCGTATTTGAAGGCAACGCATACGAACGCGGTAGAACACTTTGTGAAAACTTAAAAGAAGCAATCCCTCGTCAGTTGTTTGAAATCCCCGTGCAAGCGGCGGTAGGCGGTAAAATCATTGCTCGTGAAACAGTAAAAGCCGTTCGCAAAGACGTCTTGGCGAAATGTTACGGCGGCGACATCACGCGAAAGAGAAAACTTCTTGAAAAGCAGAAAGAAGGTAAAAAGCGTATGCGTAAAGTGGGCTCGGTGGAAGTTCCGTCTGAAGTGTTTATGGAGATCCTTAAAACGAATAAGGATTAACCAAAAAAAATCAACTATGAATTTTTTTAAAAAAGTATATGATGCTGTGCGGCAAATCCCCGAGGGGAAAGTAGCCACATACGGACAAATCGCGTTGGCGGTAGGTTCACCGCGCGCGGCTCGGCAGGTAGGGTACGCTCTGCATGTCAATCCGCAACCAGGGATCATTCCTTGCCATCGCGTAGTCAACCGTTTCGGTTCGCTTGCGCCTGCATTCGCGTTTGGCGGTAAGGAAGTGCAAGCGTCATTGCTTTTGGCGGAGGGTGTAGAAGTGGACTCGGAATTTTGCGTCGATTTAACCACCTATCTCTACCAAGGCGAATTTATTATGGAGTAAGAAATTATGGCAGGAATTTACGTTCATGTTCCTTTTTGCAGACACAAATGTTCCTATTGCGATTTCGTGTCCTTTCCCGACAAGATTGAATACGCCGAAGCATACATGGCTTGTGTGTATAAAGAAATGAAAATGCGCGGAGAGGAACTTAAAGATTACGAGTTTGACACCATATATTTTGGCGGCGGTACGCCCTCGTACATTCCCCCGAAACTTATTTTGGGAGCAATGAACCAAATCCGTAACTGTTTCAAAATCAAAAAGGATGCAGAAATTACGTTGGAACTCAATCCTGGTACGATCGGGGAAAATAAAGTGCAAACGTATTTGCAAGCAGGGATCAATCGTTTTTCCATCGGTTTACAAACGGCGATAGACGAACAGCTTGCCGATCTCAACCGTATCCACAATGCTCGCGATTACGTGTTCGCAACCAAGCTTTTAAAGGGACAAAATTTCAGTACCGACGTTATGTTGGGATTGAAAAACCAAACGAAAGAGGACGTAGCAAAAACCATCGAACTGGCGGCTGCTTGTGGTTCGAAACACATATCCATGTACGCGTTGACGGTGGAAGACGGTACGCCGATCTACACCGATTATCTCAACGGCGAATTGCCTGATTCCGACGAAGTGGCGGATTTGTACGAATATGGGTACGGACTTTTGAAAGAAAAGGGCTATACAAGGTATGAAATTTCCAATTTTGCGAAAAAGGGCTACGAAAGCAAACACAATTTAAATTATTGGAAACGTGGTGAATATATTGGTTTCGGGGTGGCGGCAAGCTCTTTTATGCGAGGCAAACGTTTCACGAACACCTTTGATTTAGACGAGTATATGAAATGCATTATTTCAGGTTATTATCCTGCTGTTACCAGTGAAGAGGTGAGCGAAAAGGATGCAAAATTTGAATTTGTTATGTTGGCATTGCGTACCTCTCGTGGACTTTCTATGAATGAATATAAAGAAAAATTCGGTGTTTCGCTTGGAGATGATTTCCCGAACGCATTAAAAAAATCTGTACAATATTTGGAATTAAACGGCGATATGCTTAAGATTAAAGATGAGTATTTATACGTCCAAAACACCATTTTAATGCCATTCCTTGAGGAGATACAACAATGAGAATACTCATTATTCGACACGGCGATCCCGATTATGTAAACGATACGTTGACGGAAAAAGGGCACCGTGAAGCAAAACTTCTTGCTGAAAAGTTGGGTAAGGAAAAAATTGATTATATCTATTCCTCGCCGCTTGGCAGAGCGAAACATACCTGCGATTATACGGCAAAGGCGCTTGGCAAAGAAAAGGAAATTGTCATCAAAGATTGGTTGCAGGAATTTGGCTGTCCGCTTACTTTGCCTTCGGGCAGGGAAAGGGGGATTCCGTGGGATATGTTGCCTGGGGAATGGAAAGATAACCCGAAAATGTACGATTATCAAGACTGGTACAAGCAAGATTTTTACGAAACAGCGGAAATGGAACGCCGTTATCGTCATGTGATAGACGGACTTGACGGGGTATTGAAAGAACACGGTTATACTCGTCAAGGCGGGGTATATCAAACGGAAAAGGGAAATACGGACACGATTGCATTCTTTTGTCATTTTGGTTTGGAGATGGTGTTGCTTTCCCATTTATGTGATATTTCGCCTGTGCCGCTTTGGCATCATTTCGCTGCTTTACCTACGTCGGTTACTACGCTGTATACGGAAGAACGTCGCGAGGGGATTGCTACTTTCCGTTGCTGCGGTTTTGGGGATTGCGGACATTTGTATGCAGGCGGCGAACCGCTGTCTAAAGCCGCAAGATTTTGCGAAATATATGACAGCGACGAAAGACACGATTGATAAAAATGAGGCAGGCAGGTACGCGTTGAAATGAAAAAACATATACAAGTAGCCGCTGCGCTACTCTTTCACGAAGGTAAAATTTTCGCTACGAGAAGAGGGGCTTCTCCCTATCCTTACGTAGCGCATAAATTGGAATTTCCTGGCGGCAAAATCGAACAAGGGGAGCGCGGTGAAGACGCGGTGAAAAGAGAATTGCAAGAGGAATTGGATATGGACGTAAAAGTGGGTGGTTTATACGCTTGTCATACGTTTGAATATCCCGATTTCATCATTACACTTTCCTTGTATGAATGCGAAATGCTGTCAAAGTTTGTATTAAAAGAACATGAAAGCTACGAATGGATAGCCCCGAAAGATTTAGATGAAACGGATTGGGCTCCTGCGGATGCGGACATTTTAGGCAGCTTGAAAAGAGTGTTCGGGGGATGTTAAAGGAGATAGAATGAACGCAACAGACGCAAGAATTGCGATATACGGTGCAGGTGCGATGGGTACGGTGTTGGGCACGTTGCTTACCAAAGGCGGTTTAAAAAACGTGCATTTAATTACGCGTAACCAAGCGCACGTGGATGGGTTGAACGCAGGCGGAGCGAAGATTGTTTGTGAAGCGGAAAATACCGAATGGATGATACCCGTGTCCGCGATCACACCTGCACAAATGACGGAAAAATACGACGTGATTTTCCTGATGACCAAACAACGTCAAAACAAAGAAATTTTGACGTTTTTATTGGAATATTTAAAAGAAGACGGACTTGTTTGTACCACACAAAATGGTTTGCCCGAAGAAAGTGTAGCCGAAATTGTTGGAAACGATCGCGCGTATGGTGCGGTAACTTCTTACGGCGCAACCTTCATAGGCGGGGGACGGGTCGCGTTGACTTCCAAAATCAGCGCAATGAGTATGGAAATCGGCGGCTTTAAAAACGACGAAAGTAAACTTGATTTTCTCTCGGAAATTTTGTCCTACGTAGGCAAGGCGACGGATAATCCGAATTTTGTCAAAAAATCGAAAAACTTACTTGGGGCAAGATGGAGCAAACTCGCGATCAACGCAGCGTTTTCAGGGCTGTCCGTGGTGACGGGCATGACGTTTGGCGAAGTGGCAAAAAAGAAAAAGACTCGCAAAATCGCACTTGGCGTTTTACGGGAATGTATGGACGTAGCCAATGCGCTTGGTGTGCAGCTTGCGCCTATGCAAGGTCACGATATGCAAAAAATGTTAGGAGGCAGAACACCTCTGAAACGCTTATTCGCGTACATGGTACTGCCGATTGCAATGAAAAATCATAAAAAACTCGTTTCAGGAATGTTAAAAGACGTCGAAAATGGGAAGAAGTGCGAGATTGATTATATTGACGGCGTCGTTTGCAGGCAAGGTAAAAAAGTAGGCGTGGAAACTCCGCTTTGTCAAAAAATTGTCGAAATTGTCCACGGTATAGAAAACGGTTTGTACGAAACGACGTACCAAAATGCGGATTTTTTCTTCAATAAATGATGCAAACGTCGTAAACCCTTTGACAGATAGAAAAAAAAGGTATATAATAAACAACGAAACAAATAGGAAAAACAAAGAGAGGACATATATATGGATTTAAACAAACTTGCGGAAGCGCTCATTCCCGACGAAAACGTAAAACCGCTTGATTATTATGAAGCGGCATACCCTGAAAGAGATTTACCCAAAGGCGCACAGGTTACCCGTCTTGCTCCCAGCCCTACGGGCTTTATGCACATTGGAAACTTGTACGTAGCGCTTGCCAACGAACGCATTGCGCATCAAAGCGGCGGTGTTTTCTATCTCCGTATTGAAGACACCGACGACAAACGTAAAGTGGAAGGTGCGGTGGAAGTTATCCACACTTCCTTGAAATATTTTGGCGTAGCATTTGACGAAGGCGCAGACCTTTGCGGGAACTACGGCCCTTATTATCAACGCCAGCGTGCGGAAATCTATCACGCATATGCGAAAGAACTCATCAAAAAAGGCTTGGCGTATCCTTGTTTTTGCACAGAAGAGGAACTTGAAAAAACGCGTGAATATCAAACGGAAAACAAACTTTTGCCTGGTTATTATGGAGAGTTTGCAAAATGCCGCAATTTGACGGAGGAAGAAATATATGCAAATCTCGCGGCGAAAAAACCTTACGTTATCCGTTTGAAATCGCAGGGTGACGTAGAAGTAAAACACACCTTCCACGACGAAGTCAAGGGGGATATTACCGTTACCGAAAATAACCAAGACGTAGTTATTTTGAAATCGGACGGTATTCCTACTTATCACTTTGCACACGCAATCGACGATCACTTTATGCGTACGACGCTTGTGATTCGTGGGGAGGAATGGCTTTCGTCCTTGCCTATCCATATCGAGCTTTTCAAAGTGCTCGGTTTCCGCCTTCCCAAATATGGTCACAACTGTTCCATTCAGAAGATTGATGGAGATACGCGTAGAAAATTGTCCAAACGTAAAGACCCCGAAGCATCACTCACATTCTATCGCGAACAAGGGTATCATCCCACGGCGGTGCGTACGTATATGATGACGTTGCTTAATTCCAACTTTGAAGAATGGTTGTTGAAATGCCCTGACAAACCTTTGGAAGAATTCAAATATTCCATCGGTAAAATGGGCAAAAGCGGCGCACTTTTCGATATTGTCAAACTCAACGACATTTCCAAGAGTTTTATGGCTACCATGTCCGAAACGGAAGCGTACGATTTCTTAAAAACGTGGGCGGACGAATTTGGTACGGAAGAACAAAAAGCGTATTTTGCGGATAAGGAATATCTTTTGAAAGTCTTGACGCTTTGCATGGGCATCGGCGGCAAGAAACGCAGAAAGGACTTTGTTTGCGCAAAGCAGGCTTTAGAAATGATTGCTTATTTCTTCAACGCAACGTTTGCGCCTGAATATGAATACCGTTTTGAAAACTCTGTGGTAAAGACGGTACTCGAAGGGTTTAAAGCGGCTTACGATCACGCAGACGATTGCTCGGCGTGGTTTGATAAAGTGAAATCGGTTGCAGCGGCAAACGGTTTTGCTACGGACATGAAAGCGTACAAAGCTGATCCCACGGCATATCCTGGCAACGTATCGGATGTAGCGGAAATGTTGCGTATCGCGACAACGGGACTTGCGAACACGCCCGATCTTTGGACGATTATGCAAATTTTGGGCAAGAATGAAACGATGGCACGTTTGGAAAAAGCAATCGCGGCATTGTAATGAGATAAATACAAAAAAACGTCGTGATTTCACGGCGTTTTTTTTGGAAATACGGCTTTGTCTACATGACAGTTTTATAGTAAAATTTATTGACAATTTTTATGTAAAAATGATATAATATAACAAAGCAAATACAAAGGAAAAAGTTATGTATTGTAAAAATTGTTGTAAAGTTGTGGAAGCAAATGCCACGGTTTGTCTTGGATGTGGATACAAAGTCGGGGATGGCAACAATTACTGTTCCAACTGCGGTGAACCTATGGAAGAAGGGGAAACTGTGTGTCTTGTCTGTGGCAGACCGTATAATTTTACCGTCAAGCAAGAGAAAAGGAGCAAAGAAAAGCCCGTAAAAGAAAAGAAGGTAAAAGAAAAAAAGACTGTTTCCGAGCCTAAAAAATCTTTCGTATCGAAGCAAAAATCGACGCCCAGCGTCGGAAATGGTGGAAGCGGCGGAAAGTCCAAGTGGGTAGCGTTCTTTTTGGCTTTATTTTTCGGATATTTGGGCGCGCACAATTTCTATCTTGGACATTCAGGGAGAGGGTTTGCGCAAATCGTGCTCAACTGTATTGGAATATCGCCGTTTTGGGCATTTATTGAGGCAATCCTTATTTTAGTTGGAAAAATCAACAAGGACGCAAGCGGTAAATATTTGAAATAATAAAAAGGAGAGGGACTATGTATTGTAGAAATTGCGGTAAAGAAGTCGATCCCAGAGCAGCGATTTGCGTTGGGTGCGGTTATAGACTTGGCGATGGTGAAAATTTTTGTCCTAACTGCGGTAATACGACGAGTAATGTTGCAGATATTTGTCTTTCTTGTGGTTTTTCCTTAAAAAGACAAGAAGAAATTCCTGAAGGAGAACGTAAATCCAAACTTGCGGCAGGCTTGTTGGCGCTCTTTTTGGGTGGATTTGGTATCCATAATTTCTATCTCGGGTTTACGGGAAAGGGTGTAGCGCAAATTCTTCTTTCCTGTACGGGCATCAGTTCAATTTGGGCGTTTGTTGAAGGAATTTTAATTTTGTGCGGCAAGATTGATAAAGACGCCAAGGGAATTCCTTTGACAGACTAATGAAAGAGCGTCATAAAAAAATTGTTTACAAACTTCTTTTTACGTTAGCGCTTGCATTGGTCGTATTTTTGTTTTGGATATTGAAACTCAACTGTGTATGGCGTGAGTTGTTGCATATTCCTTGTATTGGTTGCGGCATGACGCGCGCGTACGTGGCGTTGTTTCATGGGGAAGTTGGACAAGCGTTTGCATATCATTTTATGTTTTGGAGCGTACCCATTCTTCTATCCTACGTCTATTTAGATGGGAAACTTACGAAAAATAAGACGCTTAATTGCACAGTGTTAATCGTGATTGGAATAGGCTTTCTTGTTCGTTGGATATTGTGGTTTGTATAAAAAATAAAGGTCTTTCGAGAATGGTTCGAAAGACCTTTTTCTATATATTTATAATTAATTTTCTTCGGCTAAAAGATGCTTCATCTCGTACATGCCTGCCTCTTTTGCTTGTAAAAACTTCGCTGCACGAATTGCGCCGACTGCAAATACTCGCTTAGATCTTGCACTGTGCGTAATCGTAATAATCTCGTCTTCTCCTGCAAACATCACTTCGTGTTCGCCCACAATCGTGCCACCACGAATTGCGTGAATACCGATTTCCGATTTTTCTCTTGCGCCGACGATGCCGTCGCGCCCGTTGACGTAACGTTTTTGATTGTCAAACGCCTCGTTGATGGTATCCGCAAGCATCAACGCCGTACCGCTGGGAGCGTCTTTTTTGAGATTATGATGACGTTCAATGATTTCTACGTCGTACGCCTCCCCCAACACTTCCGCCGCGGCTTTACACAAAGCCTGCATTAAATTTACGCCAAGCGAAAGATTTGCCGTTTTAAAAATGGCTACTGATTTCGAGTATTCTTGAACCATAGCCAAATCGTCTGCGGTAAATCCCGTAGCCGCCAACACAATGCCAAGTCCGTTATTTTTCGCGTATTCCAAACGTTCTTTTAAACCGATGGGGGAGGAGAAATCAATAATGACGTCCGCTTGTTCTTTGACTTCCGCAAAAGAAGTGTACACGGGAACGCCGATTTCCTTTTGGTATAAATCCACACCGCAAACCGCCACCGCTTCGTTGTCGCCTTCCAGCAAAGACAAAACGTTGCCGCCCATTTTACCGCACGCGCCGCAAACGATAATTTTTACGCTCATGCCTTGACCTCCAACCCAAAGTCTTGCATCGCTTTCATCAACTTTTCGCGGTTATGGTCTTCGATTTTCGTTAAAGGCGCTCTGGGTACGCCTGCGTTAAACCCAAGCAAATTCATCGCTTCTTTTACGGGGATAGGGTTGACTTCTACAAAGCAAGCGTTGGTCAGGGGAAGAAGTTTATCGTTCAGTGCCATCGCTTCGGACAATTTTCCTGCTTTTACAAGGTCGCAAAGTTCTTTCACTTTAGCAGGAACAATGTTAGACACTACGGAAATAACGCCCGCGCCGCCACAAGCGAGGATAGGTACGTTCAAAGCGTCTTCGCCCGAATACACGTCGCATTTATCCTTGACAAGACGGAACGTTTCCATAGTTTTACTCATGTTTCCACCTGCATCTTTGATGCCCGCAATGTTGGGGATTTCCGCAATTTTCGCCATCGTAGCAGGCTGGATTTCCAAACCCGTACGGCCAGGAACGTTATAGGCAATCACAGGAATGGACACCGCTTGGCAAATCGTTTTGTAATATTCCACCAATCCGTTTTGCGTACATTTATTGTAATAAGGCGTAACGGCAAGCAAACCGTCCGCGCCATATTCTTCTGCTTTTTTTGCAGTCATCACTGCGTCTTTCGTGTTATTGCTACCACAACCGAAAATTACTTTCGCTCTGCCTGCAACTTTTTTAACGGAGTACTGCATCAATTCGTGTTCTTCTTCAAACGTCATCGTCGAAGGTTCGCCCGTTGTGCCGAGTAAAATCAATGCGTCCGTACCGTTTGCAATTTGATGTTCAATCAGTTGTCCATATACTTCGTAATCTACGCCGTTTTCGTTAAAGGGGGTAATCAGCGCCGTACCGCTGCCATAAAAAAATCCTTTCATAATGACAATATATTCTCCTAATTCTTGTTTTTGTGTTAAAACACTTAATCCATGTAGCCTTTTGCTGCCAAGAGTTCCGCAAGCAACACTGCGCCGCCCGCTGCACCGCGCAGAGTGTTATGGGATAAACCGACGAATTTATAATCAAACACGACGTCTTCACGCAATCTGCCGACAGTCACGCTCATGCCGTTGCCTGCCATGCGGTCGAGTTTAGCTTGCGGACGGTTATCCTCTTCCAAATATTGTAAAAATTGTGAAGGAGCGGAAGGCAAATTAAGAATTTGAGGTTCGCCTTTAAAATCCGCCCAAGCGGAGAGAATTTCCTCTTTCGTGGGTTTGTTTTCAAATTTTACGAACACAGCCGCCGTATGACCGTCGGTAACGGGTACGCGCAAGCATTGTGCCGTGATTACGGGTGCGGTAGCAGAAACGATTTCCTCACCAACGAATTCGCCCCAAATTTTTAAAGGTTCTTTTTCGCTCTTTTCTTCTTCGCCGCCGATATAGGGGATAATGTTATCCAAAATTTCAGGCATTGTCGCAAACGTTTTGCCTGCGCCGGAAATTGCCTGATAGGTACAAACGGCAGCCTCTTTGATCCCGAATGCTTTTAAGGGATGTAAAAGGGGGACGTACGATTGCAACGAGCAGTTAGACTTCACCGCAATAAAACCACGCTTCGTGCCTAAACGTTTACGTTGCGACGGAATAACGTCTAGATGCGCCGCGTTGATTTCAGGGATCACCATCGGTACGTCGGCGGTAAAACGATGAGCGGAATTGTTGGAAACAACAGGCACTTCCAATTTTGCGTAAGCTTCTTCCAACGCGCGGGTTTGCGCTTTATCCATATTCACCGCGCAGAACACGAAATCAACGGATGAAGCGATTGTTTGCATATCCGCCGTTGCGTCCAAAACGGTCATAGAGCGGTATTTTTCAGGCATGGGTGTCTCGAATGCCCATTTATCGCCTACTGCCTCGGCGTACGTTTTTCCCGCAGAGCGCGCAGATGCCGCCAACACTTTGACGTTAAACCAAGGATGTTCGGCAAGCAACAACATAAATCTTTGCCCAACCATACCCGTTGCGCCGATAATACCGACGTTGAAAGTTTTCATAAAATATATACTCCTTTTGCATAATCAACTAACGTTTAGAAAAAAAATAAAAGACGGGTTTGCCCCGTCGTAAACAGCATTTGAACTCTTCCAAAACAAACATGGAAAAAACGGCAAATAGCTCTTCACATACGGTGACAGTCACACGGGTGTTCTCCCGTATGCCCAGCGTAAAGCGGACTGTTTTACGCTTCGGCGGCGATACCCTTTCCTCGCCGCGTTAAACGCACAACCTGTCCGTGGGTGCTTGCGGCGGATACTGATGTTCATCCGCTCCTCTATTTAGCAAGAGTATTGTAACACATATGGCGGCAAAAGTCAAAGATTTTTCATAAACTTGCGCGGTAGTTTTAAAATTATTTTTAAATAATTTAAAATTTTTTTCAAAAATTCCTTGAAATAATCACAAATTTATAGTAAAATAGAAGGGTAAGTATTAAAATGCGTTGAAAGCGCGTTTTAAACAAACGAAAACGTGGTATAAATGCAAGACGCGATAAAAGGCGAGCGATATTTGCGCGCACGCGGAAAAGCAAAAGTGGAGTTTTTTAAATGGCGCAACAAAAGAAAGGGCTGATCACCCGTCTGTTGGAAGGAAAGGAAAGAAGCGAAGAATATGCGAGAAGTACGTTGCCTACAAACCGTTGGCAGCTTTTTTGGGATATATTCAAAGGGAATTTTTGGAAACTTGTCAAGGTTAATCTTTTGACGTTGGTGTTTTGTATTCCATTGATTATTGTTGTCATTATGCATCTTTTGATGACGGAAAGCAACAGTATTATTTATCCCTTTGGCGCAAACCTTGGCGTAGGATATCCCGCATCGCCAAACCAACAGGGCTTATCTGAACTGTTGAGTTTTCAAGGTAATATGTTTTTCTACTTTGGCATTCTTCTTACGTCGTTCATCACGGCGGTGGGGCTTTCTGGCGGTATGTACGTTATTCGTAACATGGTTTGGACAGAAGGTATTTTCGTGGCCAACGATTTTTGGCGCGGGGTCAAACTTAATTATAAAAATGCCTTGCAAACGTTGTTGTTTTTCAGCGGTATTTTGCTTGCGTGCGGTTTGATGCTCTCTTTCTCGGAATTTACGATTGCCATCAGCAGTCTTTCGAAAGGACAAATGGTTTGGATGCGTATCTCGCAGGGGATGAGCTATATCTTATTAACTTTAGGCACGATGATGTCGTTCTGGATGATTTCGTTGGGCGTAAACTACCAGCTCAAATTCTTTACGATGGTGAAAAACGCATTTTTCATGACCATCGGTACTTTACCGCAAACGATCTTTTTCGGTGCGTTGGCGGTGTTGCCGTTTATCTTGCTTTTGATCGGCGGACAGTTCTTTATGGTGATTGCGGTTATGATCATATTGTTGTTCGGCGTCGCATACGGACTGTTGGTATGGTTGGATTTCGGACAATGGGTATTTGATAAATATATCAACCCGAAGATTGAAGGCGCGAAAGTGGGCAGAGGTATCTTCAATAAAGACGGAACTTCCTCGGTTGCAAGCGGCGACAGCGCTGCGGAAAAGGAATATCGTCGCGCGTTGCTTGCCGAAGGGAAATCTCGTTTGGTGGCGCATCCTATCAAACCGATCGATGACTCGTTGCAGGTATATGAATTGCCACAATCTTTCTCCCGTGAGGACTTGAAACGTCTGCGCGAAAGTAAGCAAATGATTGCAGACGATACGCAAGCGTACGAAGAAGAACATAAAAACGACGCTCGTTACGTTGAATATAACGAACAGTTCGATGCTTTGGAAAAATCCGTGCAAGAAGAAGCGGACGGCAAAAAGAAGAAAAAACCTAGAATTTTGCGTGCAAAGGGCGAAAATATCAAGAGCGACGAAGACTAATACACGGTAAACCTTTTCGTTTACCAAAGGAGAACGTTATGGAAAGAAAAGCAGCGTATGCCAATCTTGCCAAATGGTTCGAATATCTCAATGATGACTGCGACTATGAAAATTGGTCGCAGTATTTAATTTTGAAGTTGCGTAATTTTTCGCTTGCTTGCGGGTTGGATATCGGTTGCGGCGGCGGTTGGTTTACGCGCGCGTTTGCCAAACAAGGTTATCAAATGACGGGATTGGACGTGTCGGCGGAAATGCTTGATTACGCGCAGGAACAAGCGTTAAAGCACGGGGTTCGCGGTGAATATATTCTCGGGGACATAGCCAAAATAAAATTACCCAAACGTTTTGATTTCGCTACGGCGATCAACGATTGTATCAATTATATTCCTAAAAGCAAACTCAATGCGGCGTTTAAAAACGTAGCGGCAGCTTTAAAAAAAGACGGCGTGTTTTTATTCGACGTCAGTTCGGAAAAGAAATTCCGTGAAAAGCTTTCAGGTACGGTCTGCGCGGACGATCGCGAAGACGTGACGTATCTTAGTTTTAATAGAGCAGAAGAAGACGGCGTGAGTATGGACGTTACGCTATTTATCAAACGCTCAGACGGAACGTTTGACCGTATGGACGAAACGCACCGTCAATACGCGTATTCGGAAGAAGAAATTTGCGCGGCGCTCAACGCCAACGGTTTCACCGTATTATCGCTAGAAGGGCATATGGGAGAGGATAAATCGCAAAGCGATCGTATTTGTTTCCTTGCACAAAAGAAAGGAGGCGGCAAATGAAAAACGTATTAAGAACGCTCGTCTATGACAAACAAGTTTCGCTGACATTAGCGGATACGACGGAAATGGTAAGGACAGGTATGCGTTTACACGACCTTTCCACCTGTTCCGCGGCGGTGTTTGGTAGAGCGTTATCCGTTATGACTTTCATGAGTGTTTGCTTAAAAGGTGAGCGTGGCGAGATTTCCTTATCCACAAAAAGCGACGGACTCGGAGGTGAGATTGCCGTATCGGGTAATCGTAATTTATATTTGCGCGGTTTTATCAGCAGTACGAACGTTGCAGGTGGCGCGGACGAAAATTCACAAAAAGCTTGTTTTGGCGAAACGGGTTCTTTGACGATTATTCGCGATGACGGGTACAGCCGTCCGTTCGTGGGCGCGTGCGCGTATCCTGAAAATGCGGACGTGGACAGCGCGTTTGAGGAATATTTCCGTATCAGCGAACAACTTCCCACTCGTATCAAAACAACGGTGGAATTTAACGAAAACGGCGAGCTTGTGTTTGCAGGGATCGCGGTGTTGCAACCCTTGCCTTTTGCGGACGAAGTAACGCTGGAAAAGGTGTTCAACGCGGACATGGTAGCGTTGTTACAAGCAATTAAGATGGACGGAGTTCAAAAAACAGCAGAAGAAAATTTCGATTGTTCTGCGGACGTGTGGGAGATAAGAGGGGCGATGTACAAATGCAACTGTTCGAGAAAATATCTTGGCGGCGTGCTTGTGTCTTTAGGCGAAGAGCAAATGCGTGAGATTATTCGCGAAGACGGTGCGGTGCGCGTGCATTGTCATTATTGCAATACCGATTACGAATTTACAGACGAGGACGCAGACAAGCTGTTTCCTAAACACTAAAATAAAAACAAACGAAGGGCAAGGCGATCGATGAAAGATAAAAAAGTTATGAAAATCGATTTCAGTCGTAAGCGTTATGCAAAGCTGGCTGACCAATTTTATAACGAGGGAAAATACATTCCCGCGCTTCGTTTGGCGTACAAAGAATTAGAAGAATTCGGCGGCGACGCGGAAACATACGCCCGCCTTTGCGATATTTACGAGGGCATGGGTCTGCACGGCTCGGCAGTCCGCTGGTGGTTTCGCTTTTTGGATATAGCAGACGAAGAGGACTATCCCGAAATTTATGAAGGTCTTGCCGTGAATTTTTTAAATTTAGGTAACGAAGGTCAATCGGCGTATTATTATAACAAACTCATCGATGTGGACGATACGCTGCCCGAAGAAGCCCGTATGGATATTGTCGAAGCGTTTTCAACTAACAAACGCGAGAGATTCCGCTTTGTATATCCGCCCAAACTTGCAGATTATTCCAAGGAAGTTAATCGCGGAACAAAAGCGTTAAAGTCGGGAGATTGTAAGCGTGCGGTCGAAGAATTTTCCAAGGTAGAAAAAGGTTCGAAAGATTACGCGTCGGCAATGGAAATGCAAGCGGTGGCATATCTTTTGGCAGGCGATCCTAACGCGGCGGAACAAACGTGTTTGACGTTGCTTGAAACCGTTCCCGACAATATTCGTGCCAAAGCAACGCTTGCCGCGGTGTATTTAGAACAAAACCGCGCGGAGGACAGTAAGGCGTTGGCGGAACAACTTGCGGATTTACAACTGGAAGATACGGACGATTTATACAAAGTCGCGACAGTGTGCTGTGAAAACGGTTTACACGAAGCGGCATATAAAAAGTTTTGTATCTTGGATAAAAAAATGCCGTATGATGGCAGAATGTTGTATTTCAAAGCCGTTTCCGCTTACAAAAGCGGCTTGATTGACGAGTCGGAAAAGGCATTCGATACCTTGGTTTCGGTATATCCCGACGCCGAAGTCGCGAAATATTATTTACGGGAAATTCGAGCGTATAAAAACGGCGAAACGCAAACTCCGCCGAATCTTATTTATTTTTATCATTTACCGCAAGAAGAACGCGAACATCGTTGTCGCGCGATGTTACAAATGCGAAAATCGCCCAGGGACGAAGCACAGCTTTTTGGTTTGCTTGCTTTGCATGACGGGTATTTCACTTGGGCGTTTGACGAAATGGACGGCGGTGATCAAGACCTGCAATATCTTGCACTTCTTACGGCGGAGCACGTTCATGCGGACGGATTTTTAATCGACGTACTGCTCGATCCCGACGTAGCGGATATTTGGAAAATCGAAATCATTCGTATGCTTTTGGAACGCAACGAAGAAGTTGAAGTGGGGTTTGTGCTTTGTAATATCTATCGCAAAGTCGTTTTGCCGCGTATTCAAATCGGTAGAAAAAAACGCAAGAAATATTTACAAGCGTACGCGAAAACCGCTTCCAAATTCGTCATGATCCGAGAGGAAAACGGGGAAATGATCCAAGAGGCGGCGGAAAAATTGTATCGAGCTTTGGAACGTTACGACAGCTTGGATTTAATCGACAATACGGACGACGTAGCTTGCGCTATCTATTTGATGTCAGGTTTGAAAGAATTGGGCAACAACACGGATATGATTGTGTCGGCTTTTGAGGCAAACGCAGCGAAGGTGAGCGTATTGATGACGGTAGCGCTTTCGCAGGAATTAGGCTTGGATAAAAACGGTGAAATACAAAACATAGAGGATAAAAAGAATGAAATTGATTGATTTTGACGGACTTTTCGACGAGAAGTTGACGCAATATATGGAAGAAAATAAAAACAAATACACCGAAAAACAATGGGAAGACGTCATTCCACGTTTGTATAAAAAATTCGGTGACACGTACGTAGCCAAGGTGAAATGTACGCCCAAGGAATATTATGCAAAAATGACGGACAAGGAATTGACGGAAACGCTTCGCGCGCATCTCACCGAGGATGTACCCGTGCCTGAATTTCTTTGTGCGGAAATTGAAAATAGAGGGGAAGTGGAGACACTTTTGCCTCTTTTGCAAGGAGATGATACGCAAACGGCTCTTTACGCAATCAATTTGATTATGGACGATGCGCGCGCGTTCGATATTTATTTTGATATTCTCACCCAAAACCGTTTCGACGAAGATATTCGCAGCGATATTGCAGACATTTTCCGTTTGCATGCAGATGAAGTTCGGGAGAGGGCGTACGAATATTGTCAAAAAGGTGTCGCGAAACAGTATATGTTAGAAATTCTTTCGCGTGTAAAAAATAAGGAAGATAAAATTTTTGACACGCTCCTTTCGGCGTTTTTAGAAGGGGAGGAAGTTCCGATGCGCGCAGGCTATCTTGCGGCGTATGGCGACGAACGCGCTTTGCCGCACCTTTTGAAACGTATCGAAGATCAAACGATTGGGTTTGTGGAATTTCAAGAACTCAAATACGCGATTGAGGCGCTTGGTGGCGAGTATAACGAACCGCGTGATTTTTCGGACGATAAAGATTATCTTGCCGTAGAAGTGGCGTCATCCAAAGCCGCTGTAAGCGAGGATAATGGTTTAAAAAATTAAAATTTAACGACCTTCTATCCAAAATCAATGGAATAAATGAAGATTTCTCCGCATATAGTAAACCGTGTAAGGTTTGCCCGCGGAGATTTTTTTATTAAAATGATAAAAAATTACCCAAAATTTCCGCGCAAGGGAGGTCGTTAATGGAAAACTACAGCGTATACGAAGACATTGCAAACCGTACGGGCGGGGATATCTACGTCGGCGTAGTCGGCCCTGTGCGTACGGGAAAATCCACTTTTATTAAACGTTTTATGGAAACGCTTGTCATTCCGTCAGCAGAGGAAAACGCTCGCGCGGTGATGACGGATGAATTGCCGCAATCAGCCGCAGGGAAAACGGTGATGACGACGGAACCTAAATTTGTACCCGCAAAAGCGGCAAAAATTCAAATTACCAAAGGCGCGGAGGTGGCAGTGCGGCTTGTGGATTGTGTGGGGTTTGCCGTGGAGGGAGCAAACGGCTTTGAGGAGGACGGCTCGCCGCGACTTGTAAAAACGCCTTGGAGTGAAACGGCTATGCCCTTTGAGCAAGCGGCGGCGTTGGGTACGGAAAAAGTCATTCAGGAACATTCGACAATCGGCGTCATGGTGACAACGGACGGCAGTATTACCGACCTCCCCCGAAACGCTTACGTGGCGGCGGAAGAACGTACTGTTTCGCAGCTAAAAACGCTGAAAAAGCCCTTTGTTATTTTGTTAAACTGTGTAGATCCCTCGGCGGCAACGACGCTTAAAAATTCATTGGAAGAGAAATATCAAGCACCCGTGGTCGCGATGAACGTGGAAAATATAACGGAAGCGGATATTTTACTCTTACTGCAAAAGGCACTTTTTGAATTTCCCGTAACAAGTATTGACGTGAAAATACCCAAATGGTTGCAAACGTTTGATGAAGAAAATTCTACGGTGGCGGCGTTGCTTTCCACCCTCAAAAAAACGGCGTGCGGCATTGCGCATATGCGCGATTGTTTCGATTTGGAAAATTTGTTTGAGGAAGACGACGATTTTTGCAATCCCACGGAGATAAAGATGGATTTAGGCAAGGGCAGGGTCGAGATTACGGTAGGAGTGAAGGACTCTTTGTTCTATCAAACACTCAGCAACGCGTGTGGCGAGGAAATCTCCGACGAGCTTTCCTTGATGCAATACGCTTGTTCACTTTCAGGGATCAAAAAGGAATACGACAAGGTAAAAGACGCCTTGGAAGAAGCGGATAAAAACGGGTATGGGATCGTTTATCCAACGGAAAACGATTACAGCTTAGAGAAACCTCAACTCGTGAAAAAGGGCGCAGGGTATGGCGTGCATTTTAAAGCAAATGCGGCAAGTTATCACGTGGTAAAGGTCAATGTGACTGGCACGGTAAATTCGATTATCGGCACGAAACAGCAAAGCGAAGAGTTTGTCGATGGTGTTATGAAAACGTATGAAGAGAGTGCGGATGGGGTCTGGGAAACGAATATTTTCGGAAAATCTTTGCGCGATCTTGTGGGTGACGAGCTTTCCAGTAAAAGTAATGCCATGCCTATCGAATTACGCCGTAAAATGCGCCGCGCCGTCACCCGTATTGTCAACGAAGGCAAAGGCAACGTCATTTGTATTTTGTTCTAAAATCGGTATTGTTAAGAATAAAAGAGTAGAAAAACGGACATACTTTTTACAAATTCCAAAACGGAGGATTTTGTATGAGTAGATCGTCTAAAAAGAAAGGAAAAGTTCCAAAAATCACGGAGGCGCAATACGCGGAATACATTTCCTCGTTAAAAGCAAACAACACACCCATGTCTGCGTTGAATGTATCTAAACCGCTCACGGCGGGTGCGGAAATCGAGATAAAGGAACGACAAGAAAAGGGTAAAATATTGTAAAAGTAAAAAACGTCGAGCAAATTACGGCTCGGCGTTTTTACGTGAGGAAAGAAGCAGTAAAATCGAGGGATTTTATCGAAATATATGCAAAGTTTTTTTAAAATACTTGATAAGTTGCGCAAATTATGTTATAATATACTGTAGCGAAAACAAAAACTAAGGAAAATGTCCGAAAAAATACAACGTTTTATTGGACGAGTATTTCATTGTATTGCACGGTTTTTTATTTAATATTTAGCATATAAAATAGTCAATCGCGGCTATTTTGACGATTAAAATCAAGGACAAAAGAAAAATGTTTGAACAAGTTTTTACACTTATAAAACAATACGATACAATCGTAATTCATAGACATTCAAGCCCCGACGGCGACGCGTTGGGCAGTCAAATCGGGTTGAAGTACATCCTGCAGGACAATTTTCCTGACAAGAAAGTGTACGTTGTTGGCGACGAAGCGAAACGGTACGCATTTATGGACGGCTCGGTGATGGACGAAATTCCCGACGAAACCTATCAAGGCGCGTTGGCGATTGTGCTCGATTGCGGCGCAAGTCATCTCATCAGCGACGAGCGTTATAAAACGGCAGCGGCAACAGCTCGCCTCGATCATCATATCTACGCGGAAAAAATCGCGGACGTGGAAGTGGTGGATACGTCGTACGAAAGCTGTTGCGGGCTTGTTACAGAACTTGCATTGGAGAGCGGCTTGCGTCTTTCGCCTGCGTCGGCAAAAGCGTTATACACGGGTATGGTCACTGATTCAGGGCGTTTCCGCTACGATTCTACCACGTCGAACACGTTCCGTTTGGCGTCCGCGTTGATGGAGCAAAAATTCGATACCAACGATATTTATGCGCAACTTTATGCGGACGATTTCACGGCGGTGAAACTTCGCGCGCAGTTCGTTTTAAAAATTCAGTTCACCGATTATAGAGTCGCGTATATCTACACGACGAAAGAGGAATTGCCCACGTACGGTGTGGATACGTTCACCATTTCGCGCGGTATGGTCAACACGATGGGGGACATTCGCGGAGTGGATATTTGGGTGAATTTCACGGAAACGGAAGACAAAATCCTTGTGGAAATTCGTTCCAACAAATACAATATAAATCCCATAGCGGTGAAATACGGCGGCGGTGGACACGCGAAAGCAAGCGGCGCATCCGTACCCGATAAAGCAACGGCGATGGCGTTGCTCGACGACCTCAACGCATACAACAAAGGAGTATAAAGGAGTAAGATTATGAACGAGAATATGAAAGCCGTTTTAGAGAAAATCAAGGCATACGATAAAATTATTATTTTCCGTCATTTCCGTCCCGACGGTGACGCAGTTGGCTCTACAAAGGGTATGCAAGCTATGTTACAGGCAAGCTATCCCGATAAGAAAATCTATCTTCAAAACTCGGATTTTTGCGATTATATGACGTTTTTAGGCGCAGAGGACGTGCCCTTAAAAGACGAGGAATACGCGGATGCGTTGGGGATTGTGATGGATACAGCTACACAGGAACGTGTTTCTAATCAAAAGTTTACGCTTTGTAAAGAACTCGTGAAGATTGATCACCATATCCCCGTGCAATCGTACGGAGTGTGTCAATGGGTAGAGGAAGAACGTTCTTCCACGTGTGAGATGGTAGCGGCTTTTTATGACGCATTTAAAGACGAACTGAAAATGACGAAAGAAGCGGCGACATATATTTATACGGGTATGGTTACCGATTCCGGCAGATTTCGTTTCCGCTCAGTGTCGGGTGAAACCATGCGCCTTGCAGGAATTATCCTCGACCAAGGCATTGACGTGGATACCATTTATGCCAACCTCTATATGAAAGATTTTGAAGAATTTAAATTTGAAGCCTACGCGCATAAGAAAATGCAAATCAGCGAAAACGGCGTAGCGTCGCTTTTCGTCACCAAAGCTATGAAAAAGAAATTCAAACTCACAAACGAACAGGCAAGTGCTTCTGTTTCCTTTATGGATTCTATTAAAAACTCGCTCATTTGGATTGCTTTTATCGTAGGCGACGACGGCGCGATTAGAGTTCGTCTTCGTTCCCGTTTCGTAACGGTATCCGAACTTGCGGAAAAATACCGCGGTGGCGGTCATGCTTGCGCGGCGGGGGCAACGGTGTATTCCAAAGCGGAAGCAAAAGCCTTGTTACAAGAGGCGGACGCGCTTTTGAAAGAATACAAAGCTAAAAACAAAGGTTGGTTGTAATATGAAAATACTCATCACAAACGACGACGGTATTGAAAATATCGGTATTCGCCTGCTTGCAAGTTGGGCGAAAAAGCTTGGGGAAGTCACCGTCGTTGCACCCAAAGTGGAACAAAGTGCCAAAAGTCACGCGATTATTCTCACGGGCGAAATTGAGATTAAGGAAGTGCCGTTTATGGACGGAGTAAAAGCGTATTCCGTGGACTCCACACCCGCCGATTGTGTGCGTTACGGCGTACTTGGGTTAAAGCAAAAATATGATTTGGTGCTTTCGGGCATCAACCGCGGGGTGAACGTAGGCGTGGACGTAGTGTATTCGGGTACGTGCGGCGCGATTTTCGAGGCGGCGCGGCTGGGGATGCGCGGTATTGCTTTTTCCGCCTTTTTCGAGGGACAGGCGGCTGCAGCTAAATATTTTGACGAAGTGTACGAATATATCACCAAAAACAATTTGTTGGACGAAACGCCTATCTATAACGTTAATATTCCCGAAACATCCAAAGGCATTCGCATGACTTATCAAGGTTCGGAATATTATTCGGATGCATTTGTTCCCGTTAAGGACAAGGAATATATGTATTATCAGGACGGCGAGATTATTCCCGATATTTGTCCCGACGATCTCGATCGCGACACCGTAGCCATTCACCAAGGCTATATCACTGTAACGCCGCTGATGACGACGCGCACGGATATGCGAGTGTTTGAAAAATATAAAACGCAGGATTAAACAGCGAAAACACTTTGAAAAACGAAGAAACCAGGACAGAATGAGCTGTTCTGGTTTTTATATATTGTATGGTAAAAATGATATAGTTACGTTGTGCGTTTTGCTAAAATTTTCCCTGTTTGCGCGTTGATCAAAAAAGCGGTAACGTTACCGTTTCGATCGATTACGCCTACGTAGTAATAAGGGAAATCTTCGTAAATTAACCGTAAATAAATCTCGCCGGCAAAGCCGTATTTATCCGTCATGGACGAAAATAATTCTACTTCTGCATTTTTGAGTTTATTTAATACGTCGTTTGGAGAAAGCGTATCCTTGTTGATTACGGAAAGCGCTTGCATTTCCACGCGCGATTCTCCGTATTCAACAACGCAATCGATTGTGTTCAACGCAGACACGTCTAAGGTGCAGGAATAATAATATTCCGTTTTCACATTGTCAAACGACATTTCTCCGCCGTACGTTTTTCCATTCACGGAAAAGCTAAGATAGCAATCCTTATCTCCCGACGGTGCGGATAAGCGGGCTTCCAAGCGAGTGGATTTTTCGCAGGGCACCCCATCGGCAACGTAGGGCGTTTCTTTCGTTACGGAATAGATCCGCAAAGATAATTCGTTTGTATCGGCAAGAAAAATATTGCTTCGCAGTTCGGAAACGTAATCCATAAGAGCAAGTTCCTTTTTGCAAGCACTAAAAAGACTAATTGATAAAATGAGATAAATCAACGTCAAAACCAACCACAAAAGTTTTTTCATTCGTGAAAAAGGGGAAAATGCGTTATGTAAATCGTTCATAGTTCCATTATATTAAAAAAAGGTTGAAAACATACCAAACAATTTTCGTTCATACAGTTGATTTTTTCTTTTTTATGTGTTAAAATAGTATAAATAGAATGGGAGGAGTAGTATATGCAGTTGGACAAAGTGATTATCAGAACTGTTCTACACACTTTGGCTGCGATCGGCGTGCTGTTTGTCATCATGATTTGCGCGCTGTGTTTTATCTATCCTGCCACTATGATGGAAATAACTTTTGATCTTGGAATGGAAAAGGCAAGTATTAGAAATGCTCGTCGCGCATACAAATACACTGACGACTTGTATTTTATGGCATACGCAACGGAAACAGCGATTTTAATTGACGACAATAAGAAGATCATACAATGCGGCGAGGAACTCCTTACCGAGGAAAACTACAACAATTTTATGGCGTATAGCGCAACGAAAAAAGAAAATTACGAACAGTATATTTGCGCGCAAGTTAGTTTGGCGAAATATTACAGCGGTGACAAACAAGGCGCTGTGGACACGGCGTTTATGCTGATTGAAAAAGAGAATAATTTTCCGACGAACAACGCTGCGGCAGCGTTGTGGGTTGAAACGCTTGTCAACAATGACAGCACGTGGTCGGAAGTGATAAAGGGAAAAATGTTACAGCTTCATACAAACGAGAACTTGTCCGAAGCGGACAGGATTTTTCTCGCGGAAATGTTGGGGTTGGAAAACGTAGAAAGAGGAAATGGATGAGTGTTCCGTATCATTACGGGATTGCGTCCATTTTTTTGTTACATTGTAAAAAATTTAACTTTTTAAAGATATAAGGAGAAGTACTTATGAGCAGCAAAATTGTAAAAGAAGGATTGACCTTCGACGACGTACTCTTGATTCCGCAGGCATCCGAAGTTTTGCCCCATGAAGTGGATTTGAGAACAAAGTTAACGGACAAAATTCAATTAAATTTGCCCTTAATGAGCGCGGCGATGGACACGGTAACTGAAAGCCGTATGGCAATCGCGATGGCACGTGAAGGTGGTATCGGTATTATACATAAAAATATGTCCATTGAAGAACAAGCAAATCACGTGGATAGGGTAAAACGCAGTGAACACGGGGTTATCACTGATCCCTTCTTCTTGGCGCCCAATCAGATGGTAAGAGAAGCTGTTGCGTTGATGGAAAAGTATCGTATCAGCGGTGTACCCATTACGAAAAACGGTAAGCTCGTAGGTATTCTTACCAACCGAGATCTTCGTTTTGAAAGCAATTACGATCAACCCATTTCTAATATTATGACGAAAAAGGGGTTGGTTACCGCTCCCGAGGGCACTTCTTTGGAAGAAGCGAAAGTGATTTTGGGCAAACATAGAATTGAAAAATTGCCTATCGTGGACAAGGATGGTTATTTGAAAGGGTTGATTACGATCAAAGATATTGAAAAATCCATTCAATATCCAAACTCCGCGCGTGACGAAAACGGCAGATTGCTTGTAGGCGCTGCGGTTAGTACGGCGGCAAACGTAATCGATAGAATTTCCGCGTTAGTAGATGCTCGCGTAGACATTATCGCGATCGATACCGCACATGGTCACTCCGCAGGCGTTATTAAAAAGGTGGAGGAAATTAGAGCGAAATTCCCCAACCTTTCGATTATCGCAGGCAACGTGGCAACGGCAGGCGCAACGGAAGCGTTGATCAAAGCTGGCGCAGATGTTGTAAAGGTAGGTATCGGCCCTGGTTCGATTTGTACGACTCGTGTCGTAGCAGGTATCGGCGTTCCTCAGCTTACGGCGGTTATGGATTGCGCGGAAATGGCAGATAAATACGGCAAGCGCGTCATCGCGGACGGCGGTATTAAATACAGCGGGGACATCGTAAAAGCATTGGCGGCAGGTGGCAGCGCAGTTATGGTCGGTTCGCTTTTGGCGGGTACGTTGGAAAGCCCTGGCGAAGTAGAACTTTATCAAGGCAGAAGTTACAAAGTATATAGAGGAATGGGCTCGCTCGGCGCGATGGCGGCGGGTAGCAGTGATAGATATTTCCAAGAAGGTACGAAGAAATTTGTGCCCGAAGGGGTGGAAGGCAGAGTGCCTTATCGTGGTTCGGTTGCGGATATTATTTATCAAATGAAGGGCGGTTTGCGCGCAGGTATGGGGTATTGCGGTAAAGCGACGATTGAAGATCTTCGTACCAGTTCCGAATTTGTTCGTATCACTAACGCTAGCCTTATCGAAAGCCATCCTCACGATATTTCTATCAGCAAGGAAGCGCCTAACTATTCGCAACACTAAACAGGCGATAGAAAACGAATTTTGTGTTTAATTTTTTACAATAAAAGGAGAGAAATATATGTCTAATAACGTACGTCCTGAAACGATGGCGCGTATCACGACGAAAGCGCTTGCTGATGCGTTCATCGCGGAACAGGTAGCGGCAATTCGTGCGCAAGTGGGTGACAAAAAGGTGTTGCTTGCCCTTTCTGGTGGGGTAGATTCTTCGGTTGTAGCCGCGCTTTTGATTAAGGCAATCGGCAAGCAGCTTGTTTGTGTACACGTGAATCACGGACTGCTTCGTAAAGGCGAACCTGAACAAGTGGTAGAAGTATTCCGCAATCAAATGGACGCAAACCTCGTTTACGTGGATGCGGTGGATCGTTTCCTTGGAAAACTGGAAGGTGTAGAAGAGCCCGAAAAGAAACGTAAGATTATCGGTGCGGAATTTATCCGTGTATTTGAAGAAGAAGCGAGAAAATTAGAAGGCATCGAATTTTTGGCGCAAGGTACGATTTATCCCGATATTATCGAAAGTGATGGGGTAAAAGCGCACCATAACGTAGGCGGCTTGCCCGAAGATATGCAGTTTGAACTCGTAGAGCCTTTAAAACTTTTGTATAAAGACGAAGTGCGCGCAGTGGGCAGCGCGCTTGGTTTACCCGACGACATGGTATATCGTCAGCCGTTCCCTGGCCCTGGTCTTGGCGTTCGTGTGCTTGGGGAAATCACGAGAGAGCGTTTGGAAGCGGTGCGTGAATCGGATGCGATTTTACGTGAGGAATTTGCGATTGCAGGGTTGGAAGGCAAGGTATGGCAATATTTCACAGCAGTGCCTAATTTCAGATCGGTAGGCGTGAAAGACGGCAAGCGTACGTATGCATATCCTGTAATTATTCGTGCTGTGAATACTGTGGACGCAATGTCCGCAACGATTGAGGAAATTCCTTATGAAGTGTTGAAAAAAATTACGGCTCGTATTACGACGGAAGTAGAAAACGTCAACCGCGTATTGTACGATTTGACCCCGAAACCCTCGGGAACGATTGAATGGGAATAATCAACGAAATCACGCAAAGCCTTATAAACAGCGGATTTTTGGTTTTCAAAAACGGAAAATGATACCGTTTTGATACCTTTTGATGATCCTGATACAATAAAATAGGAGAAAAGCCTCTCTTATTTGAACGTTAAAGTTCAAGTAAGAGGGGCTTTTTGTATGCAAATTATGTGTCAATATTGTATATTTGGTGTATCAACGTGGAAAAAGTGCTTTTATAGTAAGGAACGATCGCATAGCGCAGCGAAATTGTGTGGAAACACGCGTGTCGTGGCGATTCACGGCAGAAAACAGTCAAATATTGCGATTTTACAGTGCAGCAAAAAAGATGCTAAAAAATTGCACTTTTTTTGATTTAAAACCCTCTTGAATGTAGAAGAAATGGGGATAGAAAGAATTAAAATATAGGTTAAAAAATTGCAAATATAGGAAAAAAATTCGAAAGACAGGCTAAAAAACCTATGATATAATTATGATGATAGAATATATATAACCTCTTGATGAAATGTGGCTGGTTCAAAAAATAAAAAGTTATGGATTTGCTAAAGGTGAACGCGTGAAAAGCACGACGCAGGCTGTGAAACTTTTTCTATAATATATACTTTTTCTTGAATAAAAACATAGTAATATTTTTGCAATGGAGTGAGCTTATGAGAAAATATGAAGAGATTAAAATAAAAATTACATCCCTTTTAAATTTGGACGTTCTTACCTCTTCGACAAGCGAAAGTGAAAGTGCGGACGATTTGGGTGGATGGAATAACGATTGGTTTGTTCAATCTAAGGAGGCGTTATGAGAAATATAGCAAAGAAAATTTATATTTTGGCTTTAAGTTGTTTGATGCCTTTTAGTGTTTGTGTCGGTTTGCATTTATTGAATGTAACAGCGGAGGCCAACACGGTGTATGTGTCCGCAAGTGGTAGCGATGAGAATGATGGTACAAACAGCGCGCCTTACGCGTCCTTTCAATACGCTTTGGAACAGGTACCCAACGGCGGAACGATTGTTTTGCAGGATACTGTTTCCGTTGGGGATTGGACGACGCACGGTAAGGCGGTAACGGTCACGGGTGGCAGCTTAGATGCAACGGCGTTCACATCCTTTCAGATTCGTGATCACGTTACGTTTACGGACGTTGCATTGTTGGTAAATGCAGGCGAATATATTTGTGCGAACGGCTATTCGGTGGTAATGGGAGAAGGTGTAACTTTAAGCAACGCAGTCGATATCTACGGCGGAGGTACGCCCGATACGACGGTAGCAGGTACGAATCTAACGTTGCTTTCGGGTACTTATAGATACGTGTATGGCGGTAGCCTTATGGGAACGGTAAACGGAGATACTCACCTTACCATAGGCGGGGCAGTCAATGCAGATATTGATGTTTCCAACCACAGCGGCGTAAACTTCTTTTTTGGTGGCGGATGCTCGGATACGATTACGGGCAACACCTATTTAAGCTTTGGCGGAAATGCAAAAGCTACGCATTTGTTTGGCGGTTCGCTTGGGGCGGAGAGTACGATTGGCGGCACTGCAAATCTAACCGTAACAGGTGGAGCATCCATGAGTATGTACGGCGCAAGCAAGGACGTTGATACGGGATGCGACGTAAAGCTCATGGTGACGGGTGGCTCGTTTGAGCAGGTATTCGGCGGCTCTTGGGGCGCATCGCTGACGGGAGACGTTGACGTGCGTGTTCTCGGCGGTACGATTAGTCGTCGTATTTACGGCGGTTGTTATAACGATATCAACGATGATAATATCTTTAATTTGAGCTTTGCTTCGCAATACTATGTAAACGGACGTGTGAACTTAACGCTTGGCAGTAAGGCAAACATTACCTATTCCTATTCCGATGGAATAGTTACGGCAGATAAAGGCGTTTACGCGCGTTCTCGTTATAATAAAGACGTGGAGGATACCCAGCTTGTTTTTGCGGACGAAACGGCGTACAATAATTATAAAAATAGAACGTTGAAATTGACGGCGCAAGACAGCACAATGAAAGGTCTTATGGGCAGTCTTTCCGTTGCTGACGAAACGCATTATTATACTTATTCGGTTGAAGGAAACGTAGTAACGCAACATTGCGCATATCACGATACCCATTCAGCAACCGCGATCATCAGCATGGAGAATAGCGGATTGCAGTATACGGGGGCGGAAATTACGCCCGTATGCATCGATTACAGCAACGATTGGGAATATGATAAATTCGATGTTGCGTATAAGGACAATGTAGAGGTGGGCACGGCAAATTACACGCTTACTGCAGGTTGCTTTACGACCACGCAAACCTTTGAAATTCGCAATGCGCCCGTTGTTTTAGGTGGCAGCGTTCGCCTTTCCACCCCTGCTGGGCTTCGTTTCCAGTCGAAAGTAGATGATGCATTTGTAGAAGATGGCGCAAGCTTTGGTACGCTGATTATGCCTAAAGACGTGCTTGGCGACGAGGTTTTGACGATTGAGTCACAATCGGTGCTCAACATTCCGCAAACGAAATGGGCGACGGATAGTGTAAAAGAAAAAAATCCGCAGGATTACGAAGAAGGCTTTGCTTATTTTAACGCGGTTTTGACGGAAATTCCTGCGGAGCATTACGATAAAGTAATCGTTGCGCGCAGCTACGCGTATTTGAATGGGGCGTATTATTATTCCGAGCCGATAGAGCGTTCCATTGCGCAGGTTGCGGCATATGCACTTCAAGACGGCTATACAGATAGCGTTTTATACTCCTATGTAGATGAGGCGTTGGCAGATGAAACGCTTGCGATGGAAAGTGTAATTGAGCTCAAGGAAGGGCGTTTCTATCAATTAAATCTTACGGGGACAAAAGGTTATGTTGCCGTTTGGAAATCGTCGGATGAAAGGATTGTGGTTGTGGATAGTAATGGTAAGGTACAGGCGCGCCGTGCAGGAACAGCCACGATTACAGTGAGGATTGGTAATAAGTACGCGGAATGTATCGTTACCGTTAAGGAGAATTGGTCGGGATCGTATTAACGTAAGAGAATAAAGAAAGTAATAACTATTGCAATTGAGGATAATAAAGTGGAAGATACTTTTTTCAAAAAAGCCGTGCCGGTTTGGCAAAAGGGAAAGGAAAATCAATTACACGCAAGATGTGTATTTTTTGCAACGTTTGAAGGCGCATCTGATGCAACTTTGACGATTGCTGCTAGCAACATATACAGAGTTTTTGTAAACGGAAAAATGGTAGGGGTAGGGCCTGCGCGTTCTGCACACGGTCGTTTTCGTGTGGACGAGTTAGCCTTGAAAAACTTACAAGAGAAAAACGTGGTTTTCATTGAAGCAGTTGCGTATAACAGCTATAATTATTGCCATTTGTATCAATCGGGCTTCGTTTGCGCAGAAGTGACGCGAGAGAATACGCCTATCGTGTGGACGGGGAGGGATTTTATCGTTCGCGAATATGTAGAAAAGAAGCAAAAGGTATGCAAATACAGCTATCAGCGTCCGTTCACGGAAATCTATGATTTTGAACGCCCTCCGCAAGAAACATATCTTGATTTTTCACCGAACGGAGCGGAAGTGGAAAAGGAATATCCCGTACAGGTTGAAGACAAACTGTTTGAAGCGCGTAATGTTTCCTATCCGACCTATGAGTTTTTTCTTGCAAAGGAAATGGAAGCTGGTGAGTATTTCGTCGAAAAGGACTTACCTGAAACGAATCCTTGGATTTTGAAGGAGAGATTGCGTATTTTCCCCAAGCATGAATGGGAGAGCGATAATTATGCGTTTTTACAACGCTTGACATATCAAAGGAAGGAATTAAACAACGAGATTAAGGAGAATGAATACGTTCTATACAATTTTGATTTCGTACTTACGGGTTTTTTGCGCCTAGAGTGTACGGCGCTGGAAGATAGCATAGTGTTGGTATCCTTTGACGAAATCAACCTGAACACGGATGAGAATGGTATTGCGAATATTAGAAGTGACCGTATGGGCTCGGTCAACGTGATTGAATATCGCTTGAAGGCGGGGCAAAGGTACGCGCATACGACGCTCGAACCGTATACAGCAAAATACATCAAGGTGCACGTAAAAAGCGGTAAAATCGAAAACGTATCCGTAGGGATGCATACTTATGAAAATCCCAATGCGGAAAGCTTTTGCTTTAAAACTGAAAATGAAAAGCTAAATGCAATTGTTGAAGCGGCGCGTAGAACTTTCAAACAAAACGCGTTGGATATTCTTACCGACTGCCCTTCAAGAGAGCGCGCTGGCTGGCTTTGTGATTCCTATTTCTTGGGAAAAGCTGAACAGCTGTTTACAGGGAATAACAAGGTGGAGTGTAATTTCTTAAACAATTACATTCACGCGAAAACGCAAAGTATTCCCGAAGGTATGGTTCCCATGTGTTACCCTGCGGATTTTACGGACGGCTCGTATATCCCGAATTGGGCGTTGTTCTATATTATCGAGCAATACGATTATTATATTCGCTGCAACGACGACGCCATTTTGCAGGAGTCTAAAAACAAGGTACTGGGGATTGTTCAATTTTTCGATAGATACTTAAACGAGCAAGGACTTTTGGAGAATTTGGAAAATTGGGTGTTCGTCGAATGGAGCAAAGCGAATGATCCCGAATTTACGGCAGGCATCAACTATCCCTCGAATATGCTGTATGCGATGGCGCTCGAGTGTACGGCGAAAATGTATGGCATTGACGAGTATCAAAAAAGAGCGGATGCAATCAAACAAACGATTCGCAAGGACAGCTTTAACGGAGAATTCTTTGAAGATAACCGCATTCGCGAAAACGGCGAATTGGTATTGAAGGGGCATTGTTCGGAAACTTGTCAATATTATGCTTTCTTCACGGGCGTAGCAACCAAGGAAAGCTATCCCGAGCTTTACAAAAACCTATTGAAAAACTTTGGGGCAAAACGAAACCAAGAAAAAGTGTATCCGCAAGTGCATAAATCGAATGCGTTTATTGGTAACTACTTGCGTTTGATTATGCTGAACGAGAACGGAAGTAAATACAAAATTGCCGAAGAATGTGTGGATTATTTCTATTACATGGCTAAGGCAACGGGAACATTGTGGGAAAAGGATGATGTGTATGCAAGTTTGAACCACGGCTTTGCGTCCTACGTTGCGAATTTACTTGTGGATTATTTAACGGGGTATAGAGGCAGACACGGGAAGAAGTTGTTGTTTTCAAAACCTGCAGTCGATATGAATTGTACATTGCGTTTGCCTTTGGAAAACGGATTTTTGTATTTTGAGCGAAAAGACGGAAAGACGGTGTGCACATATCCTAAAGAATATACAGTGGAAGAATTGTAAGTATTAAAAAGGGAGAATGGTTATGATAACCTATAACGATTTATATTATGTAAAAGATGGCAAACCTTGGTTTCCAATTTCTGGGGAATACCAGTATTCGCGTGCGGATGTGAGATATTGGAAAGAAGGCATCGCAAAAATGAAAGCGCAAGGGATTGACGTAGTGGCAAGCTACGCATTTTGGTTGCACCATGAAGAAATTAAGGGGCATTTTGATTTCCGCGGGAATCGAAATTTAAGAAAATTTTTACGCGAAATTAAAGAAGCGGGGATGTTAATGTGCTTGCGAATCGGCCCTTGGGTACACGCAGAAGCAAGAAACGGCGGCTTCCCCGATTGGATTTACGAAGAAAATTGTAAGACGAGATCAAACGATCCCGTTTATATGTCCTACGTGGAAAGATACTTCAAGGAACTGTATAAACAATGCGACGGGTATATGTATTCGCAGGGCGGTCCTATTTACGCTATTCAGGTAGAAAATGAATACAGTCAGTGGGGCGTACAAGGGGAAGATATTAGCGATAATCACATCAACGCACTTATCAAGATGCTGAAAGAGATTGGATTTGACGTACCCGTGTATTGCGCTACGGGCTGGGGGAAGGCAGCCATTGGGGATGCGATTGCCGTTTGGGGCGCATACGTGGAACAGCCTTGGGACAGAACGATTGGGGAATTGCCCCCTTTGCAACCATTCTTGTTCTCCCCGAATCCAAACGATGAAAATATCGGCAGCGAAGCAGGGAAAATTGCTATGGATGCCGATATAGGCAAGATGAGATTCCCGTATTCTACGGTAGAAATTAGCGGCGGTGGACAAGTAACCGATCATAGAAGACCGATCCTTGGCGGAACGGAGCATGGCGCTGTTACGATGTGCCGTTTGGGCAGTGAAGCGTCTACCATAGGTTATTATGTATTCCACGGTGGTATGAACCCCATCGGCGCGTTGACCACGATGCAGGAATATTATAGAGAAGGACCGCTTGTGCCTGGATTTTGTAGCGACTTGTTGGAAATCAACTACGATTTCCAAGCCCCGATCAGTCAGTATTCCAAGGTTCGTGAAAAGGCGGGGGAATTCAAATTGTGCAACTACTTTGCCCGTGAATTTGGCGTAGAGCAAATGCGCGTTAAATTTTTTGAGGATAGCCCAAGTGATCCTACCGACCTTGTAAGCTTGCGTTATTCAATGCGTTCAAAGGGCAATCAAGGATTCTTGTTTATCAATAACTACGTTCGCCATTATGACTTGCCTTGCAGGGATTATAAAGATTTCAAGGTTGCGTTAGAGAGCGAAACGATTACAATTCCTTCCATCCATTTGGAGAATAAAGAATATTGCGCGTATCCCTTGAATATGCCTATCGGGAACGCGGTGTTGAAATACGCAACGGCTACGCCTTTCTGCACGTTGAACGGAAAGGACTACGTGTTTTGGTCGAAAGACGGGAAGGCGGATTATCAAATCGAAGGCGCATTTGACGGCAAAATTATCCTTTTGAAAAAGGAAGAAGCGTTAAAGGCATACAAATTTAACTATCAAGGCAAAGAGCGTATCTTTATTGCGGACGGCGAGCTGTATCAAACGGAAGACGGCTTGCACCTCAACACGTTTGAAAAGCCGATGATGAAAATATATCCTGCTTTGGAAGAAGAGGTTGCTGGTCTGGAGAAGATAGGCGAAGAGGGGGATTTAGGTATCTATACCGCTCCCTTCCAAGCAGAGGAATGGGCAGCAGAGGTAGTTGGCGTCAAAGATTGCGGTAAATACGTAGATTATGAAATAGCCGTCAAATACAGTGTAGGCAAAAAGGAAAACGGTTTCCTGTATATTGACTTCGATGGTGATACTTTGGAATTGTTGATTGACGGCGAAAAGGTAAACGATCATTATTATTTGGGCGTGGATTTTGAAGTAGGGCTTCGTTATTACGATTTCCCGAAAATGGTTTGCGCAAGAATTTATCCTTTGGATGAGAATAAAACGGTGTATCTGCAAAAAATCCCCGTATTCAAGGACGGAAAAGCCGTTGGTATCAACAAGGTTTATGCGAAAAAAGAAACCCGTTATCTTTTCTAAGATAACGGGCGTAAGCCGTTAGGTTTGATTTTTTAAGAAGGGATATTAACTATTCAATTGAACCTTTTGCCATTCTTTTGGCGACATATTGTAGATTTCCTTAAAGGCGTTGCAGTACGCGCTTTGAGAACTGTAATTTAATCGCATTGCAATCTCAAGAATGGAAACCTTGGGGTCGAGCAAGAGCAGGGTGGAATAGATGATACGGCTTTCGTTTAAGCATTGCACCATCGTTTTTCCCGTGTGCTTCTTAAATTCTCGGCAGAGGTAGGCGTGGCTGTAATTAAATTCTTTCGTAATTGCTTCAACACTTTGGCAAAGGCAGGATTCGCTTTTCAATTTTGTAAAAAAGGAATTTATCCATGCCGGATAGGTTGTTTTTTGCAGGAATTTCTTAAAATAAATAGATAAAATTTGGAAAACAACGGAAGTATGTATTTTCTCTAAAACCTCAATGTCGTTTTTGAGATAAGTGCTATAATTTTTAAAAACCTTTAAAGAATGTTCCCAGGTTTCCAAATATTCCTGTTTTCCGTCTAGAATGATAAAGTCTTTTTTCAAAAGCTCTTTATATAAGGTGGGAGATAAAAAGTCACAGCAACGTTTCATTTTTTCCGGGGTAACGTAAATATCTCGATGAAAGGTGGGGGAAGTGTTTAAAGAATCTTCATCTTTTGTGATTCTATGCGTATCCTTGGGCTTTATAAGAAGAATTTCAGACAACGCGTGCGTTTTTATAGGCTGGTCGTTAACCCAATGGGTAATTTCGCCGTCTATGCAATAGGTGATTTCCCAAAAAGAGTGAAGATGATGCTCAATATTTCGGTTTAATAATTTGGAAGTGTAAAAGTTTTGTTGGATAGTTTTCTCATTGTAAATTTCTATCATTTTCTTTTTCCCCTTTTGTTTTCACGTATAGTATAACGCATCTTTCCAGAAAAAACAAGGTTTTTTACAGGTATGTCAAAAATTTGCAAAAGTTGGTAAAGTATTTATATAGACTGGAAGAAGAAACTTATGGTATATTATATTTATAGTAGGAATATGAAACGTGGAAAAAATATAAAAAATCATTTTTTACCGTTAGAATGAAAGTTAAAAAAATAACTTTTTACAACACTTTGGAGGCATTAGAGTCTATGCGGTTGAAAAAATTAATAAGTTATATCCTTTTGACAATATGGTTGCCGATATTATGTTTATCCTTGTGTGGATTTACTGCGAGTGGTGACGTCAACGTAAAGCACAGCGGAAAAGGCGAAGCGACTTTTTTTGTGAATAGCGCGCTTGAAGAAGCTGAATTCCGAAAGGAAATAGAAGAAGTAGTTAAAGACTTGAATGCGGCTTCTATCAGCAACGATGGAAGTAACGATATGGTAAACCTAAAAGGCATTGAAGAAGAAAATGGGATTTACAAGGTCAACGTTGCTTTTCGTAGAATCGACAAGGTGGATCCTCGCGGGATTATTTATTTGTATAAAGCTGAAAGCTTGAAAGTGGAGCAAAGCGAAGAATGGAAACGTTTGGAACGTTGGGAACGCGGGGACATTAATTGCACGTCTACGATATTTTATAATCAACTGCCTGGGTTGGTTCAAATTAAAAAGACAAGAGAAGGTGGCCCTAATCTTGTAATCAAACCAAGGTCTATCACGGGAAAGGCATTATCTGTTAAGAATTTTGCGGAGCAGATTTCGAAAAAAAATCAAATTTTATCCTTTCAGCTTTTAGATACGCTGGGGGTGGAAAAAATACAAATCACCCTTCCAGGAGAAATTACCTATTACGGCGATAATATAAAGATAATAGATAAATCTACCTTTGAAATAACGTCGACGACTGTTCCAGCGCAAGTAACAAGAAACAGTGCGGAAAGCTACGAATCGATAGTAACGAATGAAGAAATCAAAATTTTTGTAGGATATGTGGCGTTCCAAAAGAGTATGAGCCCATTTGCAATCGCTGCACTTACCATTGTGGGTGTGTTGGTTGTTGGTTTGGTTGCGTGCGCCCTTAATTATTTCTATCAAAGAGGGAAAGGGCTACAAGCCTTGGAAGAAGCGAAAAAGGAGTTGGAAAATGAAAGAGAATGCATTGAATAAGAAGAAAGTTCCAACGAAGAGAGCTTTAATTTCTAAAGGCTTTAAGGACTTTTACCAAGGCCCTACGTTGCGGGGGATTAGAAAACACAAGTTTTTGTATTTGTTAACCTTGCCTGCGATAATTTCCTTATTAGTATTTTCCTACGCTCCGATGTTTGGTGTTATTATTGCCTTTCAAGATTACATAAGCGTGGAAGGTGTGCTGGGTAGCGAGTTTGTTGGTTTTAAAAATTTCTACAATATACTGTTTAATCCAACGATGGTTTCGTATCGAGAAATTAGAAATACGGTGTATATTTCCATCATAAGAATTGCAACCAACTTCCCGATTATTTTAATTTTCACATTGATGGTGAATGAAATCAAATGTAAACAAGCGAAGGGCTTGGTGCAGGCGATTTCCTATATTCCCTATTATATCTCGTGGATTTCGGTTGGCGGCATGGCCTATAACTTATTCAAGCTCGACGGCGGTATTTTTAATCAGGTAATCGTTATGTTCGGCGGACAGCCCTTTGACTGGTACACCAAGGTGGATTATTGGTGGTGGATACTTTCCGCATCTTCCTTGTGGAAAGGGATGGGGTGGTCAACTCTTATCTATTTATCCGCGTTGAGCGCCATTGACTTGGAATTGTACGAGGCTTGCGAAATCGACGGCGGCGGAAGATTGAGGAAGATGATTTCGGTAACCATACCAGGGATTATGAACGTAATCATGATTCAGTTGATTTTGGACATTGCCAGCGTTTTGTCGGATAACTACGACCAGATTATGGCAATGACGAACCGTGCGGATGCCCTTTCGGAAACAACGAAGGTAATCGGTGCAATTGAATTCAATGCAGTAAGTGGTAGTAGCGGACAATCAACGGCAACAGCTTACGGTTTATTAAGAGGGTTAATCGGTTTGGTCTTGGTTCTTGTCACGAATAAGATCGCAAAAAGTTCTGGAAACGAGGGGATTATGTGATGAAAATAAAAAAGATTCGTGTTTTTGATGTGGCACTTGCCGTTGTTATGGCATTGCTTTCCCTGATTTTCCTGCTTCCTTTTTGGATTATTGTGGTGTCTTCGTTAAGTGATAACTTACAGTTGATGACCAATGGGATTTCAGTATGGTTTCAAGGCTTTACCTTTGCGGGATATCGGTTGTTGTTCGGCTTGAGCGATAAATTTATTCGTTCGATTTGGGTATCGTTGTATACATCTTTCTTGGCGGCAATTTTATCCGTTGTAGCTTGTAGTCTTTGTGCATACGCTTTATCTAAAAAATATTTAGTGGGAAGAAATGTAATCACAGTTTTCGTCCTGATCCCGATGTTCTTTAGTGGCGGTATGATGCCGTTGTATTTGGTTAAAGTGTAACGGAAGAGATGGGTTTTGGGCGTGCTTGGGCGATAATTCCGATTCCAAAGAATACGAAAAAACGTACATTGAAACATACGTTGTGGATACGGATAAGCCATTCGTGATGAAAAGCCGAAATCGTATTCTTGTTTGGCACTGTGAGACTAGAGAAAATTCCTACAATCTGCCTGCATACTACCCTGTAATGCACTATTCAGACGATGGTAAAACGTGGCATACTGTGCATTTAGGCGAAGCTCCTTATTTTGAAGTGAAGTGGCCTCACAAGGGCTATCGCTGGCAACAAAATAACCGTGAACTGACGGTTATTGAAAAGGAAGACGGAACGTTGCAATGCGTTTCCCGTACTTCGATGGACGTTTTCTATACGGCAACCTCAACGGACGGCGGGGAAACGTGGTCGGAATTTACCCCGACAACCTTCAATGGCACGGGTACTTTTCCTTGTATGCAAAAGTTGAGCGACGGTAGGATTCTTTTTGCGTTTTGTAACACTCGCCCGTTACCTGAATTAAAGGGCGCGGACGGCGTTTGGGAGGACGTTTTTACCAACCGTGACGCCTCGCATTTAGCAATCAGTGAGGACGATGGCAAGACGTGGAAAGGTTTCCGCGAGCTTCGCTTGAATCCGTTAAGACACAATGCGGATTTCCGTACTATCGGGGAAAATTGCACGTTTGATAAAAGTGTTCATCAATTTGAAATGATGGAATTGCCCTTTAATAAAGCCTTGATTGTCAGCGGTCAGCATAAGGTTTGCCGTAATATTATGATTGTAGATTTGGCGTGGCTGTACGAGACGGAGTGCGAAGAGAAGTTTTTAAACGGTTTTTCAGGTTTATCCACGCAAGGCTACGTAAAAAGTATCGTAGGCGGATGGAAGGGGACTGGAACGGTTGGGCATTGTGCCTACAATCGTTTGCCGAGTGCATTGTTGCTTCCAAGCCCTGAAAACAACGGAAAAGAAGCGTTGCATCTTGCCCCGCTTGAGGACAAGCGGATGCAGAGCGGTTACAGCGGTGCTGTGTGGAACTTCCCTGCAAGCCGAAAGGGTATCATTACCCTGCGTGCGTACTTGCCTGGAAAGGGCTTGAGGGTTTCCTTATTCGATTATTGGATAAATCCCACGGATGATACCGTACCGTATTTTGCGCCCTTCTCTATCGTGTTGCGTAGGGATATGCAAACGGATGAGTTGTTCACCGACTTTCAAATTGAGTTCGATTGCGATCAAAAGAAGGTCAGCGTGAGCGCAGGGGAATACTTCCATTTGACATTCCCGTTGAATGGAGAGCTTCCGAATGGCTTGTATTATTTGCATATGCAATCGGCTGTTGCTGAAAACGATAGTGATGGCAGTTACGTTTCTTATTTAGGTTTTAAAAGTTTGGACAAAGGAAAGGTGTGAAATGAGAGAAGAAATTTTGCAAACAATAGAAAAAGAAAAAATAATTGTTATCGTTCGCGGGGTGGAGAGAGAGAAACTCATTCCCTTGGCAGAAGCGATGTATGCAGGCGGTATTCGCCTTTTAGAAGTGACGTATAGCGCAAACGGCAAGGTTTTCGATGAAGATACCGCCGAGAATATCCGTATGCTTGCCGAATGTTTTAAAGGTAGAATGTTCGTTGGGGCTGGTACGGTTTTAACGGAAAAACAGGTGGAACTTACGGCGCAGGCTGGAGGCAAATTTATCATTTCACCTGATACCTGCCCCCCTGTAATTCAAAAAACAAGGGAGTTGGGATTGATTTCGATGCCGGGTGCGTTGACGCCTACGGAGATACAAGCGGCGCATAGAGCGGGTGCGGATTTTGTAAAGCTGTTTCCGATTACAAGCTTCGGTACAGGCTACGTGAAGGCGGTAAAAGCTCCGTTGTCCCATATCAAGTTTTTGGCGGTCGGCGGTGTCGATGAAAACAATATGCCAGATTATTTGAAAGCGGGTGTTTCGGGCTTTGGCGTAGGCTCGAACATTATTGATAAGAAAATGCTGGAAACAGGCGATTGGTCGGGCATTACCGCGCTTGCGGAAAAATACGTAAATGCGTTAAAATAAGGAGAAGAAAAGCATGAAGAAAGTAGTAACGTTTGGAGAATTAATGTTAAGATTATCCCCTGAAGGATATTTGCGTTTTGGGCAAAGTGAAAAATATGTGGCGACCTTTGGCGGCGCGGAAGCAAACGTAGCAGTATCGCTTGCAAATTATGGTATAGATGCGGCATTTGTTACCAAATTGCCCAAGCATGAAATTGGACAGACAGTTGTCAACTCGTTGCGTAAATTCGGCGTTGATACATCCAAGATTGTTCGCGGCGGCGATAGAGTGGGTATCTTCTATTGCGAAAAGGGCGCAAGCCAACGCCCCAGCAAGGTTATATATGATAGAGCTTATAGCGCGATTGCAATGGCGCAAAAGGAAGATTTTGATTGGGATAAAATTTTTGAGAGTGTAGAATGGTTTCATTTTACGGGAATTACCCCTGCTCTTTCCGACAGCGTAGCGGAAATTTGTGAAATTGCTTGTCAAAAGGCAAAGGAAAAGGGTATTACGATTTCCTGTGATTTGAACTACCGCAATAAGCTTTGGACAAAGGAAAAAGCAGGACAGGTAATGGGCAAGCTTTGTAAGTACGTCGATTACTGTATCGCAAACGAAGAAGATGCAAAGGACGTGTTCGGTATTGAAGCGGATAATTCGGATATTTACGGCGGTAAGCTTGACCGTGACGGATACATTTCCGTGGCGAAAAAATTGACGGATAGATTTGGTTTTAAGGGTGTGGCTGTTACTTTGCGTGAAAGCAAGACGGCAAACGACAACGATTGGTCGGGTATGCTTTATACGGAAAATCAAGCGTATTTTAGCAAGAAATACAGAGTGCATATCGTTGATAGAGTAGGCGGTGGTGACAGCTTTGGCGGCGGTTTGATTTACAGCCTTTTGAGCGGGAAGGATTCGCAGTCTGCTATTGAGTTTGCAGTAGCCGCAAGCTGCTTGAAACATTCGATTGAAGGGGACTACAATATGGTTTCCGTGGACGAAGTGAACAAGCTTGCAGGCGGCGACGGCAGCGGCAGAGTACAAAGATAAAGAAACTCCTATTTGGTACGGAATTTTTGAGAGGAAATAAAATGAAAATATTATTTTTTGGCGATTCTATTACGGATATGGGGCGAAACCGTGACACGGACGGACGAGCTTTCGGGTACGGGGTTGGTTACGTAAATAGCGTGGCGAGTACGCTCACATACGAAAATCCTGAACAGTATGAAATTATTAATCGCGGTATCGGTGGGCATAGAATTGTTGATTTGTATGCTCGCATCAAGGCGGACGTTTGGAATCATAACCCGGATTTGATTAGTATTCTTATTGGAATCAACGACGTTTGGCACGAAATTTACGGCGGAAACGGCGTAGACTTGAAACGTTTTGAAAGAGTGTATCGTATGCTGATTGAAGATACGAAAGAACAACTTCCTAACGTGAAGTTTATTCTTTGTGAACCGTTTGTTTTGAAAGGGTCCGCAACGGAAGAAAGATTTGAAGAATTCTTAGAAGTAAAGAAGTACGCGGCTGTTGTCAAGAAACTTGCGGAAGAATACGGAATTCCTTTTGTTGCATTGCAGGAAAAATTTAATGAAGTGGCGGCGAAGTATAGTGCGGTACACTATTTGTACGATGGTGTACATCCTGACGTCGCTGGAGGTAAATTGATTGCAGAGGAGTGGTTAAAAGTGTTCCGCGCAGAGATAGAAAATAGCTTGGAAAAAGGGTTAAAAAAGTTTGCAGTTTAAGCGAATGGGAATAAAAAATAGCAAAAAACTCTCTCATTGGAATATTTCCAGTGAGAGAGCTTTTTTTAAGATAACTTTAATTGTTAATTTCGATTTCAATATCACCCGTATCGGTGGTGATTTTACACGTGCCGCCCGAAGAGGTGGGGGGGAGTTCCACGTCACCTGTATCCGTTTTCGCAGTAAATATTTTGTCTGTGAGGAAACTGCCTTCCACGTCCCCCGTGTCCGTTGTAATGGTGATATCTTGCGAATCGCAACGCTTAAATTCTACGTCGCCCGTACTTCTTTCAATGGACATTTTTTTCACTGCCATGACGTCAACCATAAAGATGTCGCCCGTATTGCCGTTGGAAGTGAGTGTTTGACAAATAATGCTATTTAAATGCGTTTTTCCCGTGCTGACGTTTGCGGTGAAGTTTTGACACGTTACGGACGATACGGTGATGTCGCCCGTAGTGACAGATAATTCGAGGTCGTTCGTGTAAGTGTTTTCCACGCGAATATCCCCCGTAGTCGTTGATATTTTCATGGAATCAAGAGCTTCTGCTTCCACGCGCACGTTACCCGTAGAGGTCGAAATATCAATGCTTTCAAAGTCAAAATTGTCCGGCAAGGTTACGTCGCCCGTGCTGACTTTAATGGTAAGAGCTGTATAAGAGAGGGGGGAAAGGTATATTGTCAGTTTGGGTGAGCCAAAGGAAAAACCTATATATTCATACCATTTTTTCGTGTTTTCCGCACGGATTGTCAACGTTCCGCCGTCCACGGATACGGAATGTTTTTCCTTTGTCTTCTCATAACAAACTACTTCGCAAAAGGCGTCTTCGGTTGGTGCAAAAATAATATCTGCCGTGTCTGCATCAATCAAAATATCATGGAACGGCATATCAATTTCATGTCTAGTGGTTTGAAATTTATCCGTACTGATTTTAGAAAAGTCCCATTGATTGATGGACATAACCGTAATAAAAATCAACAGTCCACATGTCAAAAGAGAAACGGCAATCAGCAGCCATTTTTTCGTTGCTTTTTTCATATTTTAATTCTCCTTTCCGATAAATAATTTTTTAATCCCCAAGGCGATTTGTTTGGTAAGCCATACGATTGCTTTCGTTGCAACTTTGCAACCATAGAAAAAGAGGATAGCCGCGCCGCCGCTAAAAATTGCCGCACCAATCGTAGCGAATCCTGCCGCAACGTTCCCACTAAAGAGGAAAATGAATCCCGCAAGGATACCGCCAACAGCGCAACCAATCAAGGCGGCGAAAATTGCCCACAAGGAAACGATTGCTGACCATAACACCACGTACACTGAAAGGACAACGGCAAACGCCGCAATCAATAAAGAAAGCCATATCGGAGAACTGATTGCTAGCAGTACGATTTCCCATGTTTTCAAGCGTTTATTTGATTTCATTTTTTCTTTTACAATGGAAGTAAAGGGGATATCTGCTATAATCTGCGTGGCGATTTCATTCACGTTTCCAATCGCGGCAACAGCTTGTTCCTCTGAAAGTCCTTCTTCCATACGATCGTCGATCATTTCACTGTAAAAAGTAAGGCGTTCTTCCGTTTCTTTTTCGGGGAGTCGCCGTAATTTTATTTTTAATTGATTGAGAAATTCTTGTTTATTCATGTGCGTTCATCCTCCTTGATAACGAATTGATAAATGGACATCACTTCTTTCCATTCATTTTTAAATTCCTCGATGCGCGCCAAACCGACGCTCGTGATATGGTAATATTTGCGTAGCCTGCCATCGTGCTCCGACGTTTTCACCGTCAGCATTTTGGATAGCTCCAAACGCTTTAAAATCGTATATAACGTAGATTCCGACATTTCTAAATACGGTTGCATATCCTTGATGATCTTGTAACCATACGAATCTTCGTTTTTAATAGCAGCCAACACGCAAACGTCTAAAAGTCCGCGTTTCAACTGTACATCCATAAATTCTCTCCTTTTGATAATACATCGCATTACGAAGTATGCTTATAAATACATCATATCACGAAGTATTGCTTTTGTCAAGTGTTTTGAGAAAAAAAATATTTCCTCACACACAATTTTTTTGATCGGCGCGTATATTGTAGTATGAGGTTTCCTTCCTCAAATACACAAGAGGTTTTGAAATACTATGTGCAATTATTATAATACAGGATTAACGTTCAATACTACGAACGGCGGTACGACGCAGGGTTACGAGTGGTATAATTTCGGTAGAAATCCTCAAATTTGTCGAGATGCGTGCGGAAACGTATGGATTCGTAGGGGACAAAATTGCGGTTGCTGTCACCATGGTTGTCAAGACGGCTGTGGTTGCGGCGGTGGCAACAATACGACACCCAATGACACCAACGGCGCAACGGGCGGCAACGGCTTTGCTTGCATCACCTATTGCGGGGCAACAGGTACGGTAGGTACGACGGGTACGACGTTCGGCGGAAACGGCGATACGTATTATGCTCGTCAATACGGCGGTTGTTATAACCGTAGCACTCGCACGTGTGGTTGTAACGGTTAAAGATTATACAATACGAAAAAACAGCGGCGAAATGTTTTCGTCGCTGTGATTTTTTTATTGAAAAGAGGTTGAAATGGGGACTTTGCGTCAATACTTATACAATGGGAATACGCAAGGCATACCGTTTTTTAAAAGATAAATATGATTTTTTGACAATGAAAAAATACACGACGATTGCAGGAACGCTCGTGTTCTTTTTGATTATGTCCATTGTACCGCTCACGTTTTGGCTGTCGCTCATCATCGGCAGACTGCCTATCGATATGGAAAGGATTTTGGAATTATCCGTATTCGATTCGGTGCAAAATATTCTATCTTACGTACAAAAAGAAGCGCAAAATGCCACGACGGGCGCGTCGGTGTTTTTACTCATTACTACGCTATATTCGTCCACGAACTTATTTTATCAAATGCGTCGCAGTGGAGAAATTATCTACGATTATCGGCGGACAAAAAAGGGTTTACACCTTCGTATCGGTGCATTGGTGCTGCTTTTAATTGTTATGGCGGCGGTGGTCATATTTTCTCTACTGTTTGCCTTAGGCGCGTATATGTTTTCCCGATTGCCGTCCCAGTGGGAAATGGTAGCAGATTATACACTTTTAACAGCGTTGTCTTTTTTGCTGGTATATCTATTAAATATGTACGTATGTCCGTATAAGGCGCATATCAAACGTTTCTTGCCAGGTACGCTCATCACCGTACTTTCTTGGATTGTCGCTGTAATCGGATTTTCCATATATATTAATGTCAGCAATATGGATAGATTGTACGGAGCGCTCAGTACAGTAATCGTATTTTTGCTTTGGTTGTATATTTTAATGATTTGTTTTATCGTCGGCGTCATTTTTAACAGCGAAAAAATTATTTATGAAAAACAGCAGGAACGAAAACGCAAAACGAAAAGCAAATCATAGGTATGAAATTCCAAAACGTTCGCATACTGTTTTTATGAAAATGGTAAAAATCAAAACTTCGTTATTATCCACCATCGCTACGTTGCTGTTGTTATTTTCGGGGATAAAGGATAGTAAATTAACGCAAATCACCAAACCGTATCTAGGGGAATATGAATGCAAAGAGGCACGTTTTGGCGCAGAAGATTATTTGGACAGATTTTCTTTTATTACGTTGGAATTAAAAGCCGATGACACCTTTCAGCTTTCTTATTGCGAGAAAAACGGCAAAAAACGTGAGATACAGGGGAAATACACCTATGACGATAAAATGCAGGAAATTACGCTGTTTTTAAACGAAAATGAGGAGCTAAAAAGAACGTTTCCTTTGAAAAAGGGGCAGCTGTATATCACGGCGCAGATAGGGAAACAGCTTTTGTTTTTGCAATTTAAACAAAAATAAAAAACATAGCTTGCAATCGGGGAAAAAACCCGATTTTTTTTATAAAAAAATTAAAAAGGGTATTGCAATTTGCGAAGATGTATGGTAATATATAACATAAGAAAATCCGTGTAACAACGGAAAAAGGTGAGTATTATGAAACAAACGGAAAGCAAATATCAGTGTATACCCTTTTGGTCTTGGAATGATGAATTGGACGAAGAAGGGTTGGTAAAACAAATCGAATGGATGAAAGAAAACGGCGTAGGCGGTTTTTTTATGCACGCCCGTGGTGGCTTGAAAACGGAATACCTCGGCAAAAAATGGTTTGATTGCGTGGACGCTTGCTCCAAGCGCGCACAAGAGTTAGGCATGGAAGCGTACGCGTACGACGAAAACGGTTGGCCTAGCGGCTTTGTCGGCGGTAAACTGTTGGAAGATATTGAAAATCACGACAAATATTTAACGTACACGATCGGCGCGTATGATGAAAACGCGATGGTTTCCTATTCGATGGACGGGGAGAAACTTTGTCGCGTGACGAACGGGGAAAACTGTTTGAACGTATTTGAACATTATGCAACGTCCACGGCAGATATTCTCAATGGCGAAGTTATGGATAAATTCCTTGCAATGACGCACGAGGAATACGCAAAACGCGACAAATATAACTTAAAAGGCTTCTTTACGGACGAACCGCAGTATTATCGTTGGAATACGTCTTATACCAAAGTTTTGCCTAAATATTTCAAAGATACGTACGGCGAGGATATTTTAGATGGTATCGGGTTGTTGTTCGTGGAAAAGGAAGGCTATCGCGCATTCCGTTATAAATATTGGAAAGCAATGCAATCGTTGATGTTGGAAAATTTCGCGAAAAAGATTTACGATTGGTGCGATCAAAGAGGATATAACCTCACGGGACATTACGTAGAAGAAAGCTCGTTGCAAACACAGCTTTGGTGCTGTGGCGGCATTATGCCTTTCTATGAATACGAACATATTCCTGGAATCGATTGGTTGGGCAGATCGCTTGATTGTACGCTCTCCGCACGTCAGGTCGGTAGTGTAGCCGCACAGCTTGGCAAAGAACAGGTACTCACCGAAACGTACGGTTGTTGCGGTTGGGACGTTTCGCCGCACGAAATCAAAGCGATTGCAGAAGCGCAATACGTGTATGGGGTAAACCTCATGTGTCAGCATTTGTTGCCGTACACCGAACACGGTCAAAGAAAGAGGGACTATCCCGCGCATTATTCGGAAGCAAACCCTTGGGTAAGAAAGAATTTTAAGGAATTTAACGATTATTTCTCGTTGCTCGGCAAAATGTTGGCGCAAAGCAAAGAAGAAGTCAACGTAGCGGTATTGCACCCCATTCGCAGTGCGTATTTTGACTATAAACGTATGCCCGACGACGGTCAATATGGCGTTGGGGAGTTGAACCAAGCGTTATGGCAATTAGGGAAAGACCTTGCGGCAAAACAAATCCCTTACCATTATTTAGACGAAACATTGCTTGCGAAATACGGCAAGGTAGACGGTAAAAAGATGGTGATGGGCAACTGTGCTTACGATTTCGTTGTTTTGCCTAAAATTTATACGATGGACAAAACCACCGAAAAACTTTTGCGTGAATACGTAGCGGCAGGCGGAAAGATTTTATTGGCGGATGAAAGACCTACGTATTTGGAAGGCGAAGAATACGAATATGATTATTTGATAAGCAACACTTCTTATGAGGAAATGCTTGCGGCACAGCCTTACGGAGCGGCGGAGAATTACGATTTACATACGACGTATCGTAAAGAAAAAGACGGAAAAGAATTTATCTATGCTGTCAATTTGGGCGAAGAAAAGACGGTGCAGTTTACCTTGAAAAAAGGTACGTCCTTTAAAGTGTACGATATCATGAAGGACGAATATAAAGTAATTGGCACAAACGTGCATTTTGATAAAAATCAATCGTATATTTTATATATCAGCGACGAAACGCCTGCGCAGAAACAATCGCTTTCGCCGTTATATTTGAAGGAAAAATTTACAGTAGCAAGTCCCGTAGAAAACTACTTGACGATGGATTTCGTGCGTTATTCCTTTGATGGCAAGACGTATAGCGAGCCTTTGCATCACATGGGCGTATTCAATGAAATGTTGGAAAAGAGACACGAGGGGAAATTGTATTTAAAATACGAATTTACCGTAAAAGATATTCCCAACAAATGTGTCTTGTTTGCAGAAGACACCAACACCGAATGGGTAGAAGTCAACGGAAAACGTGTAGAACGTTGCGGTTCGTCTGCATTTGAGAAAGCGCTGTACGCTTATGACGTAGCAAACAATCTCAAAGAGGGCAACAACGAAGTCGTTATCTTAATCAACTATTTCCAGAGTGAACAAGTGTATTACGCATTGTTCGGTGAAAACGTAACGGAAAGTTTGAAAAATTGCCTTGCTTACGATACAGATATCGAAGCTGTGTACCTGAAAGGGGACTTTGGCGTTTACGGCGATTTTGAGAAATGCGATGACGAAAGAGTTATGCTTGGACAAAATTTCTATATTGGCAAGCAAAAACAAGAAATTCAATCGCTTATCGACGAAGGGTATCCGTTCTTCTCAGGGGATATCGTTTTGAAACAAAAAATCAACGTTACGGATACGGATATGGAACTCGTCATCGATAAACGTTTCCATTTATTAGAAGTGAAAGTAAACGGCGAATACGTAGGCAAAATGATGTTTGGGTATCGTTTGGATCTTTCTAATGTCTTGAAAGTAGGCGAAAATGAAATCGAGATTATTCTTACTGTGGGAAATCGTAACCTGTTAGGGCCTTTCCATACGCAAGAATATGAACCTACGTCCATTGGACCTTATTCCTTTGAACGTCTTGGCACGTGGACAAACGGCAAGAGCAGCATTCTCCGTGAAAGCTATTCTTTCGTGAAAACGTTGATTTAAACGCAGTAAAAAAAGAAAAAGCCAAACCGTTTTGGTTTGGCTTTTATCATGCAAAAAATATAAAATGGCGGGGGATGGGTCTTAAACAATGCCCTGTGCCATCATTGCTTCAGCAAGTTTTTCAAAGCCTGCAATGTTCGCGCCCATGACGTAATTTCCCTCAAAACCATATTTCTTTGCAGCGTTGTCCATATTGTGATAGATGTTAATCATGATCGTTTTCAATTTAGCATCAACTTCTTCGCTCGACCAATACAATCTACCTGAGGATTGCGACATTTCCAATGCCGAAGTCGCTACGCCTCCTGCATTTGCCGCTTTTGCGGGTAAGAAAACAACATTTTTTGCTTGTTGGAAAGTAGCGATTGCTTCCAAAGTGGAGGGCATATTCGCGCCTTCCGCAACGTATTGCACGCCGTTTGCAACCAAAACTGCCGCGCTTTCGCTGTCAATCTCGTTTTGTGTCGCGCAGGGGAGTGCTACGTCGCAGGGGATTGTCCAAATCCCTTTACAACCCTCGTGATATTCCGCGCCAATAACTCTTGTCGCATAGTCTTTGATGCGGCCGCGTTCCACTTCTTTGAGCTGTTTAATAACGTCCAAACGGATACCGTTAGGATCGTAAATATAGCCGTTAGAATCGTACATGGCTACCACCTTTGCCCCAAGTTGCTGCGCTTTTTCGCAAGCATAAATGGCAACGTTTCCGCTTCCCGAAACCACGGTAATTTTGTCTTGGAAACTATCTCCGCGGAGTCGCATCGCCTCTTGTGTCATATACACCAAACCGTACCCTGTGGCTTCCTTTCTAATCAGCGAACCGCCGTAAGAAAGTCCACGTCCCGTCAACACGCCTACGTGTTCATTGCGAAGACGTTTGTATTGTCCAAACAAATACCCGACTTCTCTTGCGCCTACGCCGATATCGCCCGCAGGTACGTCGGTATCCGCGCCGATATGACGGTAAAGTTCAGTCATAAAGCTCTGACAAAACGCCATAATTTCTCTATCTGATTTGCCTTTTGGATCAAAATCCGAACCGCCTTTGCCACCGCCGATAGGGAGTCCAGTAAGACTATTTTTTAAGATTTGTTCCAAACCCAAAAATTTAATAACGGAAAGGTTGACAGAGGGGTGGAAACGAAGTCCGCCTTTGTAAGGTCCGATCGCGCTGTTGAACTGCACGCGGTAGCCTTTATTGATATGCACTTTGCCGTTGTCGTCCACCCAAGGCACGCGGAACAGCACGGCGCGTTCGGGTTCGACAAAGCGTTCCAAAAGAGCCGCTTGTTCATATTCGGGGTGCGCGTTGATTACGGGTTCTAACGTTGTTAAAATTTCCGTAGCCGCTTGAATAAATTCTTTTTCGTTGGGATTGCGTTGTTTAATATCGTCTAATACTCTTTCTACGTAAGTCATAAAAACCTCGCCCTATAAATATTGATTACATAATAAAAGGCAACCGAAATTGCCCACACAAATATATCCTATCATTTTTGCAAAAGTTTTGCAAGGATTTGGCATAGAAAAATAAGAAAAAGTATATAAAATATTTGCTTTTTTACGCAAAAAGGTGTATAATATTAAAAATGATTTATGTTAGATATAAGCACGGCTTATACAATATCTTTGAAATGCCTGTATAGTTAAATGGATATAACAAACCCCTCCTAAGGGTTAATTGTGGGTTCGATTCCCGCTGCGGGTACCATAAAAAAGGACTGCCTTTGTGCAGTCCTTTTAAAAATTTATCAGATGTTCCCATAGTTTACAAAATTTTCTTTTGGGGCATACTCTAATAAGAGAACGAAAATCAAAGGAGTATTGACCCATGAATCCGTTTAACGAAAAACCTAGATCTATTGAAAAGACGATACAAAATTGGCAACAGCTGTATCCAAAACCCTACAACAAACGCGAAGTTGATCCGTACACGAAAACTCGTATTATTTTAATGAACGGTACGGAATTTGAATCCAACTGGTTTTCTCATCAATTCGCACGGCACGTTGACGACAACGATTTGCGCCGCGATCTTGCGTTGACAAGGTATATTGAAAAACAGCAACAACTGAAAATTTCTCTGCTGAAACCTTGCAATGAAAGTATTTTGGAACACACGATTTCCTACGAACAACTCGCAGTCGATCTTACGGCGGAACTTGCCAAACGCGAGCTGGATTGCAACGTAAAAACGGCGTTGGATTTTGCGCTTTTGGAAGATTTTGATCACTTGTACAGATATGCAAATCTCTTGGAAATGGAACAAGGGATTGCGGCGGAATGGCTGGTGGGACGTTATACGGAAATCATGCCAGGAAGACCGACGATTTCCCATCATCGTTATCCTATGGATAACGTCAAACGTAATATCGATTCCAAAAATTCCGACGTGCAAACGGTATTGAACACTATGATCATTACCGCAGCCGAGCAACAGACGATGAATTATTATATGAACGTCACGAATTTTGCTTCGTCTGATATGGGCCGAAAACTCTATCAAGAAATCGCGCTTGTGGAAGAAGAGCACGTCACGCAATACGAATCGTTAATGGATTCAAATGCCACTTGGTTGGAAATGCTCTTATGGCATGAATATTGCGAATGTTATCTCTATTGGTCTTGCTATATGACGGAAACCGATCCGTATGTGAAAGCGCTGTGGGAAGAAAATCTTTCTATCGAGATCACTCATTTGCATAAAGCGGCGGAACTCTTGAAAAAATACGAGCATAAAGATTGGTGCGAAGTCATCAAAAACGGCGAATTTCCCGCGCCTATTTCTCTGCATGAAAACATTGATTACGTGCGCAAGATTTTGGGCGAAACAGTGCAATATACGTCCGATCGCGAAACGTATATTCGCGTAAAAGATTTACTCAAAGACGCGGACTTTTTCCGTTTCCAAAACACGATAAATCCCACGACGAATATCGTACCGTCCCATTGCGTCATTGAAAACTTCATTTGCCGCAGAGGCGCGGATTATCGGTATCAAGTTTCACCCTCGCCAGTGCCAGAGCTTCGCAATCGCCGCGAAGATAATACTTCCGTTGGCCGCAAGCCTAATGCCGCGGACTCCGACGATTTTTTCTGTAACAAATAACCCTGAAAAATATTCAAAAGTTTTCGCTCCCGAATCAAAGCGTTCGGGAGTATTTTTTTGTATTTTTCACGCTAACGTTGATAGGATTTATATATAAATATATAAAATAAATATTTTTTTATTCAATTCCTTGACATACGTGGTGCAGAGTGTTATAATTGTACTATGGCGAATTGTAAATTGCCTATTGTAACGTTTGAATTTTCAAAGGAGAAAAGGTATGTTTTTTTGGGGAGCGTTGTTGGTGATGACGGTAGTGACGTCGATTATAATTGCGTCGCTGATCTTGCCGAAGCTGTATTTAAAAACTCGTTACACGATGAAAAAATCGGGAGATAGAGGAATTAAAAAAATCGCAGAGGTAAATGGGCAAAGTATTCTTTTTGAACCGTCTATGAAATGGCGCAAATACGTGAAACAGTACGTGTTATCCGAACGTAGCGGTAAAAAACAGTTGACGTGTAAGATTCATGCTGACATAGCGTATCTTTCTTATGACGTTGTATTGTTTAACAATCGAGACGAAGTATTCAACGTATTGACGGTGAAAGAAAAAATTGAAAAAGCTGGTTATACCAAAACGGTGGATTTGCCTGAAGAGACCTCGTACGTGGCAATCTCCGTCAACGAAGTGGATGCAACGGATTTCTCCGCACCGATAACAGCGAAATTAGAGAATGGGAAATTTGCGAAATTTATTTTTTGGTGCAGTCTTTGCATTTTCATGGAAACGTTTATCGTGAAAGTATGCTGTGCAAATATATTTGGCGGTGTATTCCGTGAAATGTTCGTGTTGAATTGGGAAACGACAGGGGTGACGCTGATGATTGCGGTTGCGTTGATTATCATCAATTGGATCATCACATCCACAGCGGTGAAAATTCGCAGTGGAAAAACAACGAGTTGGAACAAATAAGAAAAGCTAACGTATAAAAGATAAAAACGAGAAGGTAGACATGAAAACGACCATTCAAAATTATAGCGTAATTGCTAAAGGGGAATATTCACATAAGCAAACGAACGAATTTTTACATATCGAGCGTTTCCTTATCGTGCGCAGAAAAAAGCGCCGTTTTCTCCTGTTGGATGCAAACAATCTTGCCAACGAAACGTTGACGGCAATCAAGTTGCAAATCGAGCAATTGGATTCGCGTGGAAACTTTTTAGGTGAAACGACGGACGAAGTTAAAAAGACGTCCTTTAAAAAAGGTAAATTTATTTTAAAAAGGGCCATTGAGTTGGCGCATAATTGCGTAGACGTACGTGTGAAAGTTATTTATGCCGAATACGGCAATTACGTCTATCGTCTTGGTGACGAAGGTACGTACGTTACGTATGAAAAAGCAAAGAAATGGAGAAAACTCGACGAAGCGACAGTGCAGATGAAGACGGGTGAGGAAGGGAGCAAAACGTCCTTCCGCGCATTTAAAATGCCTGCATTCGTCGGTTTTTTCGTTGCGTTGGTGTTGATTGCTGCTGCGATTATCGGTGTGCTTCACGTCCAAGACTTTCGTAAGACGGCGAGCTCGCAAGAGTTTTTCCTCAACAACTTAAAATACCGTTATGTAGATGGGAATGAATACGATGGCGCGCCTGTGTACGTAACGGGTCATATCGGTGCGGGAGGCGAAAAGATCCACATTCCTGCGGAAGTGGACGGACACCCCGTTGTCAAGGTGGCGCGTGATGCGTTTGCCTATAACAACGTAGTCAAAGAGGTAACGGTGACAAGAGGAGTTGAGGTTGATTCGAGAGCTTTTTATAATTGTAATACGTTAAGAAAGGTGACTCTTCTTGGGAATAACGATATCGGGGATTATGCATTCTCCGACTGTTATTCTTTGCGAACGATACAAATCTACGATGCTACAACTATCGGGAAAGAAGCGTTTGCGAATGTGGGTAACTTGGAAACGCTAAAAATCGAAGGGAACGGCGAAGGTTACGACGTAGTAGAAATTGGAGATTTGGCGTTTTCAGGCATCAACTGGTTGCAGGAATTGCGAATCAACGCATACGTGGATTATGATTCGGCGTTCACGCCTTTCCACTCGCTTTCCAATATAGAAAAATTGTATTTAAAAAATTACAATTACAGCGAAATCGAGGGGAATGATACAGAGAAAAAATTAAGTGAATTATTTAGTTACAACAGTGGTTTTTACGGTTGGATAAACGTGCGAGAAGTAGAAATTGAATACATGGACGGTATTCCCGACTACTTCTTACAGGGTTGTTCTTCTGCAATACAAACGATCAAAATGCATTATCTTGAGTCCACGGAGGTTGGTGAGTGTGCGTTTGAAGGGTGCAATGCTTTAAAAACGGTTGAAACACCACAAAAAATTACTGGGCTTGGAGCGAATGCGTTTGCAAGAAGCGGTATCACTTTCTTTGATGCGACGGAATTGACAAGCTGGGACAGAGACGTTTTCAATGGTTGTACGCAATTACAAGCGATAGAGTTTGGAGAAGACAGTCCATTGAAGACGATTCCACAAAGGGCTTTTATGGATTGTACCGCATTGCAAGTGTTTGAATTTCCTCAAAACGTAGAGGTGATTGAGGAGAGTGCCTTTAACGGTTGTAAAGGATTGACGAGTGTACGTTTGCCGTCCTCTGTAACAACGTTGGAGGATTTAGCTTTTGCGTATTGCGAAAAGATGGAAAAAGTGTATTTGCCTGAATTGTTGTTCCAAATTGGTAATTCTGCATTCGGTGGCTGTATCAAATTACACGAAGTATATAACTTTTCCGCTTTAAACTTATTAAAAGGCGCTACGGAATATGGGGAAGTAGCGTATAACGCATTGGCAATTCATGACAACGTAGATAATTCGTTGCCTGTAACAGAAGTGAATGGTTTTATTTTCAAAAACAACGGCAACGACTGGGCTTTGGTGGATTACGTTGGCGATGCACGTGAGATTGTGTTGGGTACGATGTATACAAACGGCAAAGCATTGACGTCCTATCGCGTTGTACGTTATGCGTTTGATGAGGGGAATTATACGATCGACAAGGTAACGATTGGAAATGCTGTTGTCGATATGTTGGATAGATCCTTTTATAACCTTCCAAATTTACGTTTGGTGGATTGCGGTGGAGTGAATTTTTCTTTCAAAGAAAACGTGTTTGATCATTGTTATTCGTTAACGTCTATCATCGTTCCGACTTCCTTGCCACAGATGACGGGGTATGCGTTCGGCAGCTCTTATAATGCGATTGTCTATTATGAAGGCGAGGAAAAAGATTGGAATAAAAACGAGGAGTGCTACTTATTCAATTCGTACAACCGTTTCTATTTTAACAAATGCGTGCATGAATATGGACAATGGAATTACGATAGAAACAAAAACATCAATACGTCGCGTGTTGAATATCAACAAGTAATTACGAAAAATCCGACTTGTACGAAAGACGGCGATTGTGAATATCATTGTCCAAACTGCGAGTATTATTATGAAGATATAATGCCGAAACTCGGGCATTTATATGATAATAGTGAATGCAAGCGTTGCGGTTACGTAAATAATTTGTTCGTCAATCGCGATTCTATGGAACAAGCAAAAAAATTGTTGCAATTTGACGTTGACGGTTTTGACATTTTTGGAACGAGTTACCGTATGATTCACGCGTCGACGGAAAAGGGCGCGACGTCCAAGTTGACGATTACGGCGAAAAAGGACGTTTCTATTCGATTTGACGCAGGAATCATCAAGGGGGCGGATTGCGAAGTGACGATCGTTGTCAGCGGCAAAAAACAAACATTAGAAGCTGAAAGCAAAAATTATTATTTCGAACTTAAAGTAGGCGATACAATAGAAATTACGTGTCGGGATAACCGTGAAGAAGATTCGTCTGAATCGGATACGATTGCAGATACGAAGCTCAGTTATCCCATGTGGATAGAATATATATACGTATCGTCGTTGCACGAACCTGTTTGATTAGGAGTTGAAGTATGCTGAAACATCAGGAAATTATAGAAAAACTTACAATTGAACAGAAACTTGCGTTGATTGCAGACGTAGCCTCTTTAGGAAAAGAGGATTTATCTGCGGCAGGGGTGCGTTGTGTTTCCCTTAAAACGCTGGAAAGGGTCAACGAGAAAACGGGCGAGTTAAAATATCCGATGTTTTCCGCTTTGGTAAATTCGTGGGATAGAAACTTGATTTCAAACGTTTCCGACACATTGGCAGCGCGCGCGAAAGCGAATGGGGTGACGCTGTTGGAAATACCCAGTGTCAACGTGAAATCCTCACCTTATTCGGAAGGTTTATCGGAAGATCCTATTTTGGTGGCGGAATTATCAAAAGCCTCTGCGGACGCAATTCACAAACGCGGTGTTGCGGTGTGCGTTACCGATCCCGCGATGAGTGAAAACGACGCGATCTATTCTGACGTAACACCAAATCAAAGCGCCATTAACGATTATTTCAAAAAGCCGTTTGAATTGATGCTCAGTCACAACGTCAGCGCTGTAAAAACGGCGAATAGAAAGCTGGACGGCGCATATAAAGACGTCAACGATCAGTGGTTGAAGGACGTTTCGGGGAGATATCAAACGATTGTGGAAAGCCGTTCGGGAAAAGAAACGGTGGAAACGTTTTTGGAAGGCAAAAAATTCATTCTCGGCGGCTCCTATACGCGGCTTAAGGAAGCGTACGAGAAATACCAAATGCTGCACGCAGCATTTGAATCGGGCGCAATGTCTTACAACGAATTACAAACGGAATGCGGCGCAGGCAGCGCCATCAGTCCTGAGACGATAGACGCTTTCGTTGATCGTATCGTGGATTTTTCGTTGGCTTGCGAGAATAAAAAAGGAATTACTTCTACTCCCGAAGGCGAAAATCTTGCCTTGTTGGCGGCGGAGGGCAGCATTGTCCTGCTGAAAAATAAAGAGCAGTCGTTGCCGCTTCAAAACGGAGCAAAAGTGGCGGTTATCGGGGACTTGGCAGATCAAAAAGACGAAGAATTGCCGCTTGGCGTACGGCAATACGCTGAACGGTTAAAGAAACAAGGCGATTTGCAGTTTGTTGGTTTTGCCCGTGGGTACGATTACACAACGTCGCGCAACGAAGATTTAATCAAAGAAGCGGT
>SVII01000006.1 GCA_015069605.1 Clostridiales bacterium
ACTGATATTGTCATATTTACTGTGCTATAATTGATTAAAGGTGGTAAGATTATGTATTTAATTCTTTTTTTGGTTGTATTTGTAGGTACAGTATTCGCTGATTTAACCAAAATGAAATAATCATTGAAAATGGAGAATTCAAATGTATACGAAAGAACAAGCCTTAAAAGAATGGGATAAAATCAAAGCGTATGATATTCTCGATACGATTGAAGAATTAGAAGCTTTGTTCCAAGAAAAGCCGTATGGCAAATGTATGAGAAAATATCCAGCTTATGCTTGGTGCAAAGAGAATTTCTTTTTTGGCAGTCCCGAAGAACTGTTAGAGTATTATAAAAATTTCACGGGAATTCCGTTCTATATGTACTATAGAATTGGACAAAAGTTCCATTCTTTAACCATTCTTGATATATATCAAGATAACGAAAATACGATTATGGCTAAATGTCAATGCGATTGCGGCGAAGTCGTTGCGCGTAAGCTTGATAGCATATTGAAAGGTAATGCTCGTACATGTGGATGTAGAAAAGGAAAAGGTAAGCAAGCCTTTTGTGAAGTTAAAAGATACATTACCGATATTAACAAAGATTTTATTGACAAATATTGGGATTATGAGAAAAATAATGTAGCTCCTGCCACTGTTGAGGTTGGAGATAGTAGGAATTTTTGGTGGAAGGGATATGAAGGAAGTTATGAAATGCCAGCTTCCTGCTTACAAGCAAAAAGGCGTGGAACATCTTTTCCCGAACAAACTATTCTTTTTTTCTTAAAAAGGAATGGGGTTGAAGTTGAACATCGAAAAAATTTTGAAGTTAATACTAAAAAATATGAGGCAGATATTTTTCTCCCTAAATATGATATTGCAATAGAGTATGACGGCGTTGTTTGGCATACTGGAAAAATTGATTTCGAACAAGAGAAAAACAATGCCTTGTGTTCTTTAGGGTTATATCTCATTAGAATTAGGGAAACAGGGTTAAAACCAACAGCAATTTTAAAAGGACGTGAAATTGAGAGAGATTTAGATGAATTTGAAGAGATTTCATTATCAAACGTTATCAATGAACTATTTGATATACTGAATTTATTGGACGAGAATTTGCATTTGATTTATATCACGCCCGAAGAAGTGGCAAGGAATAAGCCATTGATTCATAGTCAGTATTACTATGCGGCAACAGAAGACAATATTTATACTTCTTGGTTGATTCGGTTATGGAGTGAAGAAAATATAGTTCCCCCGTATATGGTTTCGTGTAAGTCAAATGACCAGTTTATTTTTAACTGCCGTTCAGCAAAAATTTACGCTTCTCCAAGTCAGATGCTCTGGGCGCTTAGAAATATTCCTAAAATAAAGATAAAAGAATTGTCTGAAACATTGTTGTTAAATGAGCGTTGTCCATTTACATTACAAAGCGGTTTTTTGTGCCCTGCTAATTGTAGATATCAGTTGGATAATTACGTGGAGAGTTGTAAATACAGTCCGTTTAATCATCCGCCCTTTAAGCAGTTTATGGAATCTTACACAAAGGACTTATCAAAAGAGGTAACCTTAGAAAGATATCGAAAGTTGATTGTTGATTTAATGGAATACAAAAGAGCTGATTGGGCTGTGATTATTCTTGAAGGATTGGAGAAGAATCCTATGAATAATGATAAAAAGAATCTCTTGTTATATGAAACACTTCGTTATCCATATATGAATTCAGCGCAACTCAATAAATTGTTTTCTAATAAGAAACTATGCTCGGTTTATCTTGAAAACTATCAATATGAGAAATTTGACACGGAGAAGATTGATTTACATCTTAGTCATAATGAAAATTTGTATGACATAATAGCGGCTTTAATTTATGAGAAAAATATAAGCGTATTGGATAAAGTATTTTCGCTGATTTGGCAAAAAGCGGGGCAGGCTATATATGATATATTTATATACAGCGCGTTCTTACAGTTTTATGCAAACTTGAGTTATGATTTCACCAAATTTTTCGACGATAAAACATCAAAAGAAGTCTTTTTTGGTATACTGAAAAAGAATTTATCTAATCAATATAAAGAGAAAATAGAAAATGATTTAATGACTGAACGAGATGAATTTAGTGAACAACTTTTTTCGAAATATTTATCAGATGCAAATAAACTCGGAGAAATTACTAAAGAAACCATACAATCGTTGAGTGGTAGGCTTGCACATTCACAAGAATACTATGATATGTTTGTTCGAATAATTGAAAATGCCAATATTGATATTTGTATGTTTGACGAAAAGGAAAATAATGTTAATCAAACAGATGATGTTGAAGATATGGGAACACTTGGCGAACAGTTATACAATAGCCAGCAACGTTTAATTGAATGTTATCGGCATTTAATATGTAATAGTTTAAAAATAGGGACGATAGATTATCTCGAATCGTTGGTTTTGGATAAAATACATAATATGCCATGTATTGTGAAAGATTTTATTTTAGTTAAGCTTCGTGACAAGCAAGACCCCGATATACGCAAGCAAGAATTTAACTATTTTGAACTCTTATTTAATAGCGCGGAAAAGGCGGTTCATGAAAAATATGGTAAATATGTAAAGGGTATTATTCCTGATGATAAACCTAAAATTCAACCTAAAGATGAGTCAAACCAAACAAAAATCTATACACCCGAACAAAAACCGCAAAAGATAGAAATAACAGTTCCTGTGGTCGATTTAGAAACGAAGAGAAAGCAACAAGACCAACAAGGGAAAGAAGAAGCGCGCAAAAGACAAGAAAGAATTGAAGCGCAGAAAAGGTCTTACCGCAATCAAGGATTATGTCAGCATTGTGGCGGTGCGTTCAAGAAAAAGTTTATCTTCTTTACTTCGGATATTTGTTCACGTTGCGGAAAAAAGAAAGATTATTAAAAGGTGGAATACAAGTGAAACATTTTGGTAAATGTGCGTTATGCGGAAAAGAATGTAATTTAAGTTTTGAGCATATACCGCCTGAATCCGCTTTTAACAATTCTCCAGCGAAGCCTGTCTCAGGAGATAAACTTGTTGAAGATGATGATAGGATGCCTTGGGATACGAGTGGCTTGAAATATGAACATCAACAGCGTGGTATGGGGAAATATAGCCTTTGCAGGGACTGCAATAGTTTTACAGGCGTATATTATGGAAAAGCATATACATATATAGCGCGGATAATGCACGTTACTTTACACGAAGAAATTGACCCTAAATATAATGCTGTGGGGATAAAAGATATTTATCCGCTTCGATTTATAAAACAGGTGTTTTCTATGTTTTGTTCTATCAATAATTCTAACGACTCACGGTTTGATGATTTAAGGGCGTTTGTATTAGATAAAAATGCCGTTGGAATAGATAAAGCAAAATATAAAATATGTATGTATTTTACTAAAAGCAATCTTACTAAATATGCTTCATTTTCAGTTCTTTTAAAGCAAACGTCAGTCGGGCTTGAATCAATGGCAGTAAGTGAAATAACTGCATATCCATTAGGCTTTATTTTATATTTTAACCCAACAGATTCTTGGGAATATGATGGTTTTGATATTACAAGTTTTACCGATTATAATTACGACGATAAATTCACATTTGAGTTTCCTTTATGCATAAAAGAAGTAAATGATTTTTTCCCTACGTTTTTTCGTACAAAAGAAGAAATCCGTGAATGTATCGAAACGAATAAAAAATGGGCGGAAGAAAATACCAAAGAAGATTAACTAAAAAATCCCATTTAACAACCATATATTATAACATTGGTAGAAGGTAAATACATATAGCAAAGTACACGCCGTATGTAATACTCCATTTAATACCATTTAACACCCATTTAATAGTTATATGGCGCAATGTAATTATTAAATGGGCTACCATTTAACAACTAAATACAACCACTATTAAATAGGGCTAAGCACACCACCTTATAACTACAAAAAGCGCATAGCTCGTAATGGGGCTATGCGCTCTTTTACTATGTAAAAATGGAAGGAGAACACAAAAATGGCAAGATTAACAGGTGTTGCTTACGCTCGGTACTCTTCCGATAAGCAACAAGAATCAAGTATCGTCCACCTCCACCAATTCAGCACACGTCACTAACCTTGATTTTTAAGGCATAGTGGCGTGTGTTTTGCTTTTTCAAACCATATATAAACGCGAAGATAAGCACGTAGAGATTGACAAATATTGTTGTATGTGATAAAATTATTTTCAACAATAGCTGTAAATTTGAAGATAACACTTTTTAGGGGAAAAGGAGAATTTTTCAATGTTTCGTAAATCGAACGTTATAGATGTGCCCACGGGGAATAACGCGGCTGAGTTGATATATAAAAGAACAGCAAGCAAGGATTTAAAATTAACATTTTTACCACCTAAAAAAACAAGGTATGATAAGGCTCCTGTTTATTTTCTAATACCGGGCGGTGGGTGGCATGTGGAAAACAGGCAATCTATGATAGACTTTTCCATACAATCAGTAGAAGCATTGCGAAACGAAGGCTTTGCGGTTGTAAGCATTGATTATAGAGTTTACAAGGATGGCGTCGTAATGCGCGAAATCATTGCAGACTGCTTTGATGCAGCAAGATATGTCGCACATTTTGCCGAGACGTTAAAAATAGACAAAGATAGTTTTATTACGTCGGGACATTCCGCGGGGGCGCATCTTGCACTAATGCTTTCGTATGCGCCTAATAATGAGTTTCAGGATAACTATGCGTTTACGGACACATTTAAAGTAAAAGTAGCCGCAGTTATGAGCCCGCCCACGATACTGCATGATCCATCTACATATAATCTTCGCGATTTAGACGATTTATTTATTGGGGAACAAAACGGGGAAAAAGAACGGACAAGCCCCATAACTTACGTTACAACGTATTCCCCTTCCACATTTTTAATCGCAGGTACTTGCGATTATTTAGTCTTTGCAACTTCTGCAGAAAAACTATATCAAAAATTGTTAAATTGTGGAGTTAAAGCTAAGCTTTTGCTTGCAAAGGGCGCTGGGCATTCTTTTGAAAAAATATATGATTGCATCGAACCGAACGTCACAATGGAAGATGTTCAAGACGAAATCGTACGTTTTGTTTTGGCGCATATACAGTAACCTTTTCAATGGTTGCATAGTTAATCATCAGGTTCAACTTACGTTACCCCCGATCCAACAACAAATAAAAACGTCCTTTCGGGGCGCTTTTTTTGCTATCTTATTGATTTTTTTATGCAAATATGTTACACTGTACACATCAACATTTATCAAAGGACGATCGATTATGACAAAAAAACGAAAACTTATTCTCGCAATTTGCATCACACTATCCGTCGCTATCCTCGCGACGTCCCTTTATCTTTTCCTGCACGTTCTCCCCGAATACAAAAAACAACGGGAATGGCAACTCGCTGTGCAACAGTATTATCAGAATAAAGTCGCAACCTACGAACAGGAAAACAAACTCTATGAAGATTACGAGGTGGATGTGGCGTTTTTGGGCGATAGTCTCACGGACGGATACGATTTAGCGCAATATTATCCGCAGTTTAAAACGGTCAATCGTGGCATTGGCGGTGACACCACTTTTGGTTTAGAACAACGCTTGCAGGTGTCGGCGTACGATTTAAAACCAAAGGTCGTCGTCATGCTGATCGGCGCCAATAATTTTAAAACTATGTTCGAAAATTATGAAAATATTGTAAAAGGTCTGAAAACCAACCTGCCCGATACGAAACTCGTTTTACTCTCCCTCACTTCTATGAGTATGAACTGGGGACGTAATAACGAATTAGCCTGTTTTAATAACGTAAAGATTAAAATTATTGCGGAAAAATACGGCTGTGAATACGTAGATCTTTTCACACCGTTGTTCGATTTCGAAGCAAACGAATTACGAGCGGAATATACCGTAGACGGTGGACATTTCACCGCGCAAGGTTACGAAGTGTTAACGCAAACGATTACTCCTGTTTTGGAAACACTTTTATCGAAATACCCCCCTCAAACAAAAAAATCCCGATCAAAACAGCAAAAAAAACAGCCCTTGTGGAAAATCCCACAAAGGCTGTTTTCTTTTAATCAAATATGTCTTCGGGCAATTCAATAACACCGCCGCCTTGTGCCGACGAGGTCGGTTTCGAGCTGTTTTCCTGCTCCTTTTCGCCGCCGCAAGCGCAAACACACGCTACGCTTGCAAGCGTCAAAATTACCCATAAAAGAAGAGTAAATTTCTTCATATTACACCTTATTCAAATTTGTCTTCAGGCAATTCAACAACGCCGCCGCTCTGCGGAATGTCCGCGCCGCAATGATCGCATTTCTTGTCCGAATCCGCATCCACGTGCGCACCAACCAAACGATGACCGTTGCAACCTGCGTTGTTACACGTCGAATCGCAAGCGTTTTCATAGCTATGCGCCGCGTTGCCTGCCGTCACAGTTTCCCCACATTCGCTGCACTTGATATCCGTAGTGCAATTTCCGTCATCATCATTCGGCGTATGTACGTGGGGCACTTCCTCGTCTTCGGTGGAAGAACTAGACGAACTGCTATTCGTTTCCTCGTCTTCGGTGGAAGAGCTGGACGAGCTGCTATTCGTTTCCTCGTCTTCAGTGGAAGAACTAGACGAACTGCTATTCGTTTCCTCGTCTTCGGTGGAAGAGCTAGACGAACTGCTATTCGTTTCCTCGTCTTCGGTGGAAGAGCTAGACGAACCGCTATTCGTTTCCTCGTCTTCGGTAGAAGAGCTATCTTGTTGTTCGCTGCTTTCCGTAACGTTTTCAGAGCTACTGCTTAATTGTGAGGGAATGAAAAAGTTACACCCACCGTAGCAAAGAAACGTTCCCGTTATCAACAAAGCAAGTACGCCTGTCATAAATTTATGTTTCATAACTTATGCTCCTTTTTCAAATACAGTATCAACATCGACTGGCGCACTAAAATTATGATCAATGCCGTCAAAGCCGCTGAGTGTTACCACGTCTTGTGCTTTTAAAACAACAATTTCCAAAGCAAGGGTTTGATAATTTTTTTTCATAATCGTAACCCTCCTTTATTTATGCGTCATAGGCTTCTGCCGCCACGCCAAGACGATACATTGCAAGAGCAAGTTCTCCAATTTCGTCGTGCGCTTGTTTCTCATAAGCATAAGCGTTTACACTGTACGTCAAAGTTTGAATAGGATCAACCATCCCCTCAACATAAAGATCAAATTGATACGTTGTATTGAAATCCGTCATCATAATGCCATCGGTGTAAACCGTTGCAGACAAGTCTTCAGCCGCTACCTCTACGCCGTTGATCTTCAACGTTACGCCTTCCAACGAACCTTCCAATTTCACGTACAATTTGTTGGTGTTATCGAAGTAAACACCTGCCGCCGAGAACCATACGGGATTTTGGGCATCAGTAAGGCTGAAATCCGTCGTTGTGGGAACATCCGCTACTTTCCAAGCAGTAAGCTGTTCTTCCGTCAACTGCGACGTTGCAAGATTATCCGTATTGTAGTTTTTATATCCCTGCGCTTCTGCACCGTAAACGAGCATATTAACAAGAACTTTTTTATCTACATCTGACGTACTTTCTTTAGCAAAAACGTTCATTGCATATTTTTGTACGCTATAACCAGTATGCTTAACAAGTTCTACGCCATTATACATCACTTTTGCCGTGATTTCCACCGTCATTGCCTGGGGAACGATACCCGTAAACGCAAACTTATATCTACTATCGTTCTGTACATCGCCTACAACACCTTCAACCGTCTTATCGCCAAACGTAAACGTCATAGTTGCATCTTCATAACCTGCAGACAACTTAACGTAATAGTTCATCGTCAAATCCGCACCAAGCGAAAGAGATGCACTGCTAATAACCGCACAGATTTCAGGATTGGTGGTGTAAACAGCGTCGCCTGTCAATTTGTAAAGACAAACTGCTTTTTGTGCAGCATAAGACTCAGATTTATAGTAACGGAATCTCATTTGATTGCTTGCGGAATTGTAACGCAATACCGAAGTATCGCTTGTAATAAGAAGCGTTCCCTCTGTATCGAACTCAATCGTATTTGCTTGAGCCGTTTCCCCAAAATTCAATGCATTGCTACCACTTTTTCCATAAATATATCCATCTTTGGTAAGAATGGAATAACCGCCTTCCATTGCCGCAATCGTAACCGTAACTGCGCTTACTTCGGGGGTTACAGCAATCGTTTCACCCACAACCGTACCTGCAACATAGCCATTTACGGCATCTTGACCGTTGAATACATACGCCGCACCAGTTTCTTCGTCAATATAAATGATAATATATTCACCATCAGTAATATCTTCCGTTGTCGTAACCTTTTCAAACGCCGCGCCCTTCGTGTACAACGCATAGAAACTAACGTCGCCAGTTACCTCATAGGTAAAACCTGCCGCATTCGCACCTTCAGAAGAAGTCGTATCAGCAACCGTTGTCCAACCTGCAAAGGTATAATCGCCAAACGTTTGCGTACATTCTTTCAACGTTATTTTTTCCGTTTCATGCGCCTTGATTGTTTCTACAACTTCGTCTTTTACGTAATACGTCACCGTATATGTAGGCAATTCATATTCACAATCTTCACAAACGAAATCAACAAACGTACAATCCTGCGTTTCTACAACTTCATTGCCGCAACCACATTCACCCGTTGCATTATGTTGATATACTCCGTCAATCTTTTCATAAGCATTAAAGTTTTCGCAAGAACAATCTACGTTTTCAGCAATAATGTCTTGACAATCATTACAAACTACGTTATGCGTACGATTTTCATTTGCGTCCAACTTGGTATATTCGTGCTCACATTCCGCGAAAGACGTCATATAACTGGTCGTACCGCCTGCCGTTAATTTATAAAGAACACCTTCCTGTCCTGGATAAGTGGTAGATTTAAAATATCTAAAACGAGTTTGTCCACTTGTTTCATTAAAACGAAGAACGCTCGTGTTGCTAGTAATAATAGCTCTTCCGTTATCGATAGAAAAAGTATTAAGGCTCGCCGATTGTCCAAAATTCAACTTATTTGAACCACTTGTTCCGTAGATATAACCATTCGTCGTTTTTATTGCATATCCGCCATCCATTCTTTCAATTTCAACCGCATACGCATCCGTCTCCTGATTGGACTTAATTGTTCCATTCTCTATAGTACAAGTTACATAATTGTTAACAACATCTGTAACTGTATTACCATTAAAAATATATGACAACTTCTCATAAACGATAAGATAATTCCCCGACCAATCAGCAGGAGCAGTCGTTACTTTCGTATATGCAGCAGCTCCACCCGTTGCTGTGAAAAGGGAATATACTGCGTAGAATGTTTTGTTTGCTGTAACGGTGTATTTACCCAAAACACAATTAGGTTTTTCTTCTGTTAAACCGTCGATTTCAGCTTCAGCCCAACCTACAAATGTATAATTATCGGGAACACTAGGCTCAGGAAGGGTGATTTCTGTCCCTTCAACTTCCGTTTGCGAAGTCATTCCAACTGTAACGCCTTCAGGTACATTATAGTTCAACGTATATACTGTCGCCTCATAATCGCAAACGTCACAAATATTGTCATCTCCAAACGTACAGTTTTCCGTCTTTTCAACCGCTTCTTTACAATCAGTACAAGTACCCGTAGCTGTATGCGTTTTATCTTGATTAGACTTGAACTCTCCATAGCCATTACACTCTACTTCAGTTGCACCCTCAATGGCATTGTTACAATCCGTACACGTCAAAATATGTTTATATGTATCTCCAATACGTACAAAGGCTTGATTTACGTGTTCGCAAGTAGAATCGCCGCCGCCAGATGTTGCCGTTATAAATTTGTAAAGGCAAATTGCTTGTTGTGCAGAACCATAAGATGCAAATATGGAGCTATTTTTATTGTACTGCATTGTATTTCTTGTATAAGAGCCTTGTGCTTTTACCGTCGCTGTACCATCTGCCGCAATGGTAATCGCCCAAGAAGAGTTTGCAGAAAGCGTAGTTTCAGTACGAAGATAGTTTTTACTAGAAGATGCTGCATACAAATAACCGCTACCCGTATAGAAAGCAAACGTGCCAGATGTTTTACCAGCTTGTAACGTCAATTCTTGAACGCTACTCGTCCAAGCAATCGTATTACCACTCTTAGTAACCGCCGCTTGCCCACGGTTATTACCATTTTGCGTTGTACTTAACGCATAATCAGAATCTTTTGCCACGATAACAACTTGGTCACCAACCGCAAGAGTGCTTGCATCAGTAACAAGCGTCCAAGCACCATCCGCGGCGCTCGCCGTTTGGGGCGACACTACCAACGTCGAAACAGCCATGATCAGCGAAACGATCATCATTAAGCACGCCACGAGAATACTCGTGAACTTCTGTTTTGCTTTAAACATAGTTTTTTCTCCTTTGTATGTTTAATATTTATTTTAATTTTTTCCAAATAAATGTTTTCATCTTGTTTCTTTAGAAACAAGATGCCCCATGGGGCATCTTGTTTCTTTAGAAACAAGATGCCCCATGGGGAAATTTTTCGTTTACTGCGAACTTTATATAACTCTACATCTTACATTATACTATATCACACTTTCTATGTCAATGATATTTCCATAATTTATGAAATAAATTTAATTTTTTAACATATCCACATTTTCGTTGTGTTTTATCGATATGACGGTTTTATCCGTCTCGCGTGGTGTTACTATACAAAAAACTCACCTTACCCCCTACATGGGGCGAGGTGAGTTCGATTTTTGCATTGAAAAAGGTTATTTTCTCCACGTTGCAGGCGCAAACAACAACAGCATCGGGAATAATTCCAAACGCCCTGCCAACATATTGAAAATAAAGACTAATTTGGAAGGGATAGAGAAAAACGCGAAGTTGCCCGCTGGCCCGACTTTGTTCAGCCCTGGCCCGATATTGTTGATGGTTGCCACTACCGCGGTAAAGTTCGTTACAAGGTCTTGTCCGTCCAGAGAAATCAGCAAAAGGGACGCTACGAACAAAAATACGTACGCCACAACGTAGGCGTTGACGGAACGCACTACTTCATGCTCCACCACATGCTTGTCGATTGTAATTTTTTTCACTTGGCGAGGGTGCAACATTCGTTTCATATCGTGCGTTACGCCTTTATATAAAATGAGAAAACGGGAAACTTTCATACCGCCGCCCGTACTGCCTGCACACGCGCCGATAAACATTAAAATGACTAACATAGTCTTGGAAAACGCGGGCCAAAGATCAAAATTCTCCGTCGAAAAACCCGTCGTTGAGATCACAGATGCTACGCTGAACGCTGAATGCCTGATCGCCTCTCCCACGTTGTAATCATACACTTCGCTAGGCGTTGCAAGGACGTTTAAGGTAATCATTAAAATCGCCGCAAATACAATCCCTAAAAAGACTTTGACTTCCGTTGTGAACACTTCCTTAATCTTGCCTTTCAACAGGAAATAGTAGGAGTTGAAGTTGATAGAAAACAACAGCATAAACACGGTAACAACTACTTGGGTATAGGGCGAATAGCCCGCAAATCCGTCTGCTCTGATAGCAAAACCACCCGTTCCTGCCGTTGCAAACGCTGTGTTTAATGCGTCAAATACGGGCATACCGCCGCAAAGCAATAAAATAAATTGCAGCACTGTCATTGCTGAATAAATGGCGTATAAAATTATCGCTGTTGTACGCACTTTGGGTACGAGTTTGCTTACCGAAGGTCCAGGGCTTTCCGCTTTCATCAAGTTCATATTGCGCGCGCCGCTCAACGGCAAAAACGCCATAATCAGCACCAACACGCCCATGCCGCCTACCCAATGCGTGAAACTACGCCACATCAAGAGGGATTTTGCCATACCTTCCACCGCTTCACCCGTAGCTAAAATCGTTGCGCCCGTTGTCGTAAAGCCCGACACCGTTTCAAACAACGCGTCGATATACGACGGGATTGCTCCCGAAAGCCAAAAAGGCAACGCTCCGAAAAGGGACATAAAAATCCAACTGAGTGCTACGATAACAAATCCTTCTTTTGCGTACAGCGACGTGTTCTTGGTTTTTCCAATCAAACAAAGTCCGCCCACCGCTGCGCACAGTAGCATAGTGATAAGAATAGAGAAAAATTCTTTTTCCCAATACACGACGGCTGTGACGGCTGGTATCAGTAAAAATACCACCTCAAACAGCAAAATCCAGCCGAGTGTGCGTTTAATAACTGCAAAATTCATACACTCTACCGCCTTATCGCAAAACGTCGGCAACGTCGTGCAAACCGATCTGTTTGGAAACGATAATTACGTTGTCGCCAGGTTCAATCACGTCATGACCACGCGGAATCAACACCGTCTTATTACGCAAAATCGACGCAATCAATACGTTGTCTTTGAATTTAAGTTCAGAAAGCGGAGTACCTGCAATCGGGGAATTTTCCTTGACGATAAATTCCGCCGCTTCGACTTTGTCTTGAATGATATTGTACAGTGTTTCCACGTTACTGCCCTGTGCGTTTTTCGTCGCACGGACATAGCGCAATATGCTGTCCGAAATGATGTTTTTAGGACAAATCATGGTGTCAAGATCCAAACGGTTGATAACGTTGTCGTAATCAATTCGATTGATTTTTGTAATCGTTTTACTCGACCCTGCATCTTTTGCGTACAAAGATAAAATAATGTTTTCTTCGTCTAAATTCGACAGCGCGACAAACGCGCCCGCCTTGTCCACGCCTTCTTCCAATAACACCTCTCGATCGATCCCATTGCCGTGGATAACGTCCACTTTGGGCCATTTAGAACAAAGTTCATCACACACTTTTCGGTCTTTTTCAATGATTTTCACTGACAGGGAAGAACGCTCTAATATTTCACAAAGATAGTGCGTGATACTGCCGCCGCCTACAATGATCGCATCCTTGATAGAATGGCCTTTGTAATGAATTTTTCCAAAGAAATCCCGCGCTTTTTTAGGCGAAGCGACAATGGAAACGACGTCCTTTTCCGCAAACACAAAATCACCGTTGGCGATATATGCTTCGTCGCCGCGTTCGATTGTACAAACAAGGACGTCGCAATGCAACTTCGTCACAACGTCTTTTACCGACATACCGATAATTTTACAATCCTTGGGCAAACGGAATTTAATCAGCTCTACTTTGCCTTTTGCAAAACGCTCGATTTTGATTGCGGACGGGAACCACAACACACGCGCGATTTCTTCCGCCGCCGCGTATTCGGGATTGATGACCATCGCAAGCCCAAGTTCGTCCTTTAAATACGGAGCTTCTTTGCTGTAATCGGGATTTTTTACACGCGCGATTGTTTGACAATTCCCTGCTTTTTTTGCAATCATACAGCAAAGCAAATTCAATTCGTCAGAGTTGGTGACAGCAATCAAAAGATCGGCGTTGTCCACCCCCGCTTCTTGCTGTACCGCCAACGTCGCGCCGTTGCCAATGACGCCCATGACGTCACAACGATCCGCTACGGTTTTTACCTTTTCCGCCGACGTATCAATGACCGTTACGTCATTACCGTCGCTATTCAATTTTTCGGCGAGCGTTTGTCCCACTCTACCACAGCCTACAATAATAATATTCATTGTCCACTCTTCTTTATTTATTGTTTTGATGTTTTTTTGCAATTTTTTTAAACGAAGTACGGTGTTCTTCCCCTGCAAATAAGCGTTTGATATTCTTATGATGTGCTGTCCACGTTAAAATATTGATCGCAAAAATCATAAGATAGATCCATACCGTGTACGCGTTGAACGGCGTTTTTGCATATTTGAGAAAGAAGAGAACCATCTGCGTAATGCTGAACCCCGTCACTCCAAACAAAGAGCCCATCGAACCCCATTCGGTAAGATAGATATACAGCACGATCGTCCATAAAAAGGCAAATCCGATCAGAAGCCACCAAGGGTTTTCACAAGCCAAACTAATCCAAAACAAGCCCAGCGTGGATGCAATCCCCTTGCCTCCTTTAAATTTCATCGTAACGGGGAAAATATGACCGATGACTACGAATACACCGCAAAAATAGCGCATGAAATCGGACGCCAGCACAACCGTGTTTTCAAAGACGTAATCTTTAAAAAGGAAATAGGCAACCAGCGCGGGAATTCCACCCTTTAAAGCATCACAAAAAAAGGTAAGAAAACCAATCTTAAATCCAAATTCCCTCGTCATATTCATCGTACCAGGATTACCACTGCCGATTGTTTTAATATCTCTGTTTTTCTTGCGTGAAATCAGGCTGGCGAAATTGAAACAGCCGATAAAATAGCACACGACCGCCATAATCACTAACCAATACCAGTTTTGCGAGAAATAAAAAATTTTCATATAGGTTCCTAAGCAGCATAACGCTGCATCTTGTTTTTCTATCTTTCCTACTTGTTTGAAATTACTCTTCATTCCCAAATAAGCTCATTGAAATGAGAGATACAAGCAAGTCCGACAAAGTATTGCGACGTATATGCGCTTAACGCACTAAAACGGTGAAGATACGAGCAGTTCAAGGCGTGTCGAGCACCTCGATGGGAGCGTACATAGACGTACGTGACCGAGATGTGCGGAGGCACAACGCAGAAATGCGACGTATATGCGCCGTTTTATTCTTCCTCCTTCTTTTCACGCACCGCTATCCTAATCGGCGTCCCCGTGAAATCATAAGCGCTGCGAATCTTGTTTTCTAAATAACGTTGATAGGAGAAATGGAGCAAGCCTTCGTCGTTGACGAATAAAATGAACTGAGGCGGACATACCGCTACTTGCGAGGAGAAGAACACGCGCATTCTTCTACCATTGTAGGAAGGCGGTTCTTGCATACGGATTGCATCGCCAATCAAATCGTTCAACACGCCCGTAGGGATACGGAAAGACGCGTTTCTATGCACTTCTTCCGCCGCCGCAAGGAGTTTTTCCACTCTTTGCCCCGTCTTTGCGGAAATATAAATAGATTTGTAATAATCCATAAATTTCAAATCTTCTTTGAGTTTTTCTTCAAAACGGTTGACTGTATGCGTGTCTTTTTCAACCAAGTCCCATTTATTCATAACGATTACGGACGGTTTACCTTGTTCATGCACGTAACCGATAATCTTAACGTCTTGTTCCGTCAAACCTTCCGCGCTATCGACAACCAAAAGACAAACGTCACTACGACGAACAGCGTCGAAAGCTCTCATATTGCTGTAATATTCCACGTCGTCGTCCACATTTTTCTTTTTACGAATACCAGCCGTATCGATAATCGTGTACGCTTTGTCGCCACGGTAAAATAACGTGTCGATTGCATCTCGCGTCGTACCTGCCATGGGGGTAACGATACTTCTTTCGCTGCCGAGAATCTTATTGACAAGGCTGGATTTCCCTGCGTTGGGCTTACCGACCACAGCAATTTTCAACGACGGAACGGGTTCGGAAGTGTTCTCGGGAAAGAGTTCCACCGCTTTATCTAACACGTCCGCAATCCCTGTGGAATGTTCCGCGGAAATAGCGTAGGGCTCGTCCAAGCCCAAGGAGTAAAATTCAAACACTTTTTCGGGTGCGTAATCGTCGATTTTATTGACTACCAAAATGACGGGTTTACCACTACGGCGTAAAATATCCGCTACGTCGTAATCGGAAGGGTGCAATCCTTCTCTGCCGTCCGTAAAAAATAGAATAACGTCCGCCGTTTCAATCGCAACGTCTGCTTGTTTTGCAATTTCTTTCCACATCACGTCTTCGGATTTGAGCTCGATACCGCCCGTATCCACCATCGTGAAATGCTTACTACGCCACACCGCGTCCGTGTACAGTCTGTCACGCGTAACGCCAGGTCTATCCTCCGTAATCGAAATCTTACGACCTGCCACTTTATTAAAAAACGTACTTTTGCCTACGTTGGGTCTACCCACCAACGCAATCAGGGGATTTGCCATCTTCCTATCGCCTCCTCTTTCCTATCTTCCTTTATTTTTCCGTGGACAAAATATCCACAAGTCCGTAACCGCCATCACGGTTGATACGTATGTTTTTAAAATTGAGTTTCTTTTTGAACGTTTCCAACGTCATACCGTCCAAAAATACGTCTTCAAATTCTTTGAAAACATTGCCAGCCAATACGATCTCATCGTATTCATTGCCTCTTTTTTTATATTCTTCCAACGCTCGATAAATATCTTCGCCCGTCAATAATCCCGTACACGTTACCGTGTGTCCGAAAAATTCATTGACAACGGGAAGTACGCTTGCCTGCAAGCCTTCCACCGCCGCGTTGCACTTTTCGCAAACTTCTCGATTGATGTCTGCCGCCGATACACCACTGATGACAACCGAGCGTTTAGGTGCGTTCAACGCATACCTGCCCCCGTCCTTTTGAGCAATAAACTCGGCAAGCGCCGCGTTTGTTTCCATGATAAATTTTGACGTCATACCGATTCCGTTTTCGATTTGTTCAAAATCGCCGTAGAACGCCGCGTCTTTAAAAGGACGTTCCGCTTTCACAAAATATTCATCAGCGGGCTGTATGAAATTGACGCCGAATTCTTTATTCAGCTCGTCCACGAGATCAAGTAATTTTTCACTATACGACTTGTCCACGTCTGAGATGGGATACAATCCCTCGCGATATTTTGTAATCCCCGTCGGCACGCAGGCAAGATCCGCCACCATCGGATAATAGGAAAACAACTTTCTCGCCGTATATGCAAGCTCTTCCCCGTCGTTTTCGTTGGGCACAAGCACTGCTTGACAATGCATCTGTACACCGCCTTTGGCAAGTTTATCAATCTGCTCAACAATTTTTCCTGCAAAACGATTGCGTAATAATTTCACGCGAATTTCAGGATTCATCGTATGCACCGACACGTATAGAGGCGAGAGTTTTAAACGGATAATCCTTTCCAACCCCTCATCGGAAAGATTGGTCAGCGTCACGAAATTACCGCAAGAAAAGCTCATACCGTAATCGTCGTCTTTGACGTATAAACTTTCGCGCATACCCTTAGGCATTTGATCAACGAAACAGAACACGCAACGGTTGTGACAGGTACGGATAGTGGGGTTTTTCTCAAACTCTATTCCGAGGTCTTCCCCTTCTTCTTTTTCCACCTCGACGGTGGTTTCGCCCTTGCCACGCTTGTCCCGCACCGTCATCGTAAAACCATCCGTTTCACAATAGTATAAATAATCCAACTCGTCCTCGCAAGCAAAACCATCGAAGGCGATAATCTCGTCCCCGATTTCCAAGCCAAGTTCTTTGGCGATTGAATTGCGTTTTACTTTTGTGATTTTCAACATACGAACTTTTTATACCTTTATTTCGTTAAATACTCAAATTGCGATAGATCAACCGAATACTGTCTGCAAAGTTTTTGTAAAATTTCCTCAAACACAGGGGGCAGGGGCGCGTTGAAAGTCATTCTCTCCCCGCTTGTGGGATGCGTGAGCTCCAACTGTTGCGCGTGCAAAAGCTGCCCGTCCACGTTGAATTTTTGCTTTTTGTACCCATACACAGGATCTCCCACAATCGGGTGGGAAAGATGTTTCGCGTGTACGCGGATTTGGTGCGTTCTGCCCGTTTGTAAAATAAATCGACATAAGGTGTAGTCGTTGCCAAACTTTGCCACCGTTTCAAAATCGGTAATTGCAATTTTCCCTTTTCCGTCAGGCAACACCGCCATTTTCAAACGCTCGGTCGGGTGTCTGCCGATATCCGTCTCCACCCTACCGCTGTCCTCTTTCAAATTCCCTTCCAGGAGCGCGTAATACGTTCTGCGGCAGGTTTTTTGCGCAATTTGACTTGCAAGCGATACGTGCGCTTTATCGTTTTTCGCCACGACCAATAACCCCGTCGTGTCTTTATCAATACGATGCACTATCCCTGGGCGCAGCACGCCGCCGATACCGCTCAAAGAATCCAGCGCATACAAGAGCGCGTTGACAAGCGTACCACTTTCGTTGCCGTTGCCGACGTGTACTGTCATGCCTTTGGCTTTGTTAATCACGGCAAAATCCTTGTCTTGATACACGACGTCAATGGGAATATTTTCCGCTTGCAGGGAATACTCCACCGCTTCGGGAATCACCGCCGCAACCTCGTCTCCTTGCTTTATTTCCGTACCTGCCTTGGTGATTTGCCTACCGCAAACGGTGACGTTGCCCTCTTCTATGAGTTTTTTAAGCCGCGAACGAGTGAAATCTTCCATCTGTTCGTTCAAAAAAACGTCCAGACGTTTTCCACCCTCTTCCGCCACGAAAAAACGTTTATCCATGTGGGTTATTCGTCCTTTTTCTCCGAATTTGCCGTTACTTTTTCTTGCTTTTTACGGCGTTTTTCTTCCGTTTTTTTCTCTTCTTCCGCTTCAGCCTCTTTTGCCAAAGCCTTGTATTTTGCCGTCATGGGATACATGGCGTCTTTATCGAAAAACAACAACGCAAGCACCAACATCACTGCACCGCCGCAGATGAAAAAGTCCGCAAAATTACACACGGCAAACCCAAAACGACTGAGGTCAACCATATCCCTTACACCATACAAAGTGTTGACGTCCCAAACTTGATAATAGACTCTATCAATAAGATTTCCTACTCCGCCTGCAACGACAAACACAAGTGCAAGTCGAAGAAGCGAACGGCGTTTATCCAAAATAAAATAGAACACGGCGAACACCGTCATCAATACGCCCGTTGCGGCGATCACGCCGATTTTTAACCATTCGGGTGCGTTCGTACCCATACCGTAAGAAATACCGCGGTTGTACGTGATACAAAAATTGATCCAACCGGGAATGAATACGATTTTAGCAGGCGCGTCCTCTTGCGAGAAATAGGCGTCCGCGAGAATTTTCGTCAGCTGATCGATAAAAATCAATACGAAAAACAAGAGTATCCCCCAAAGGATTGACCCTTTCAACGAGTACACGCCCCCGCCTTTTTTGTTTTCAATGCATTTATTAGCCATCTTTATTTCCTTTCTTTGCATTTTTACGAATTGAATCAATCATGCCGATCTTGAGCGCGTGCAATTTTTGCGACAAGTCCACTTTATAAAGCTGCGGCATATCCAAACGGAGATATTCTTCCCAGAATTTAGAAATCTCTTCCTTGGAAAACGCTTGTATTTCTTTGAGCGTCGGGAATTTATACACAAGTTTCCCGTCCTTGACGATCGTATGTTGCAAGGGTACTACGTGGAAATTTTCCACTTCGTGTTCCTTCCACGTTTCTACGGGGTGGAAAAGCGTTAACGGTTGGTTTTCGTCCACCGTTTCATCGTGCAAAGTGATAAGATCAGCAATCGCCATGCCGTTGGTTTTATCATATAAGCGATACAAACTCTTAAAGCCGGGGTTGGTAATTTTCACCGTATTATCCGACAATTTAATCTTGGGCGTCGTCTCTCCATTTTCACCGATAATAGAGGACAATTTATATACTCCGCCCAAAGACGGTAAATCTTCTGAAGTGATGAGTTTCGTCCCAATCCCCCACGTATCAATCTTCGCGCCCTGCTGCAACAAAGAATTGATCAACCGTTCGTCGAGATCGCCCGAAACGCAGATCTTGGCTTCGGGAAAGCCTGCATCGTCCAACATTTTACGAGCTTTTTTGGACAAATACGCCAAATCGCCGCTGTCCAAACGAATACCCTTGGGCGTATGCCCCGCCTCTTTCAATTCCTTAAACACTTTGATTGCGTTGGGAATACCGCTGCGCAACGTATCATACGTATCCACAAGCAACATACAGCTGTCGGGATACGCCTTTGCGTATGCGCGGAATGCGTCGTATTCGGTAGGATAATCCATAACAAAACTGTGCGCCATCGTGCCTGCCACGGGTACGTCGAACATCTGCCCTGCAAGTACGTTCGACGTCGAAGAACAGCCGCCTATAATCGCTGCTCTTGCGCCGTAGATTCCTGCATCAGGGCCTTGCGCACGACGTAAACCAAATTCCATCACGATACCATTACCACCCGTTGCGCGAGAAATTTTCGAGGATTTCGTTGCAATCAACGTTTGGTGATTGATAATATTAAGCAACGCCGTTTCCGCGAACTGCGCTTGGATTAAGGGTGCTTTCACCGTTAAAATGGGTTCGCTGGGGAACACAATTTCCCCTTCGCGCACCGCATACACGTCACCCGTGAAACGCATATTTTTAATATAGGCAAGGAACTCCTCGTCGAAAAGGTTTAACGAACGAAGATAGGCAATATCCTCATCGTCAAAATGCCAGTTCAAGAGATAATCCATCGCTTGTTCTAACCCTGCCGCGATTGAATAACTAATCAATTCTCTGCGGCGAAAAAACAAATCGAACGTAACCGTTTCTTCGTGTTTACCATTTTTATAAAAGCCGTAGCCCATCGTCAACTGATAAAGGTCTGTCAATAAAGTTAAATTCCTCATTTTTCTTCCCTCGTTTCGTTGTCTTTTGTTGCTTGTGTTTCGTTTTTTACCTGCTCGGTAGAAATTTTCTCCTTTTTCTTAAAGAAATCGAAAATAGACGTTTTCTGCTCTTCCGCAGGCTTTACGTAGTTTTCGGGATAAATTTTACACATCATGTTGACGTTGTTGAGATATGCCACTTCCTTTTTGTCGTCGCGAATATACTCTGTAATACCGTATGGTTCGCCTTTTGCCGACCCAATCAACACTCCCTCTTTCTTTTTGTTGAGATACAATACCACAAACAGGAATACAAGACCACCTACTAACAAACAAAGCGACGTCACCATCGACCAAGGAATCGAATCCCCTAAAATAAATTCAGGCGAACGCAACGGCTCCATAATCGATCTTGTAATACCGTAGGCAATAAAATAGAACGCCGTATTGATACCGTTAGGTTTCTTGGGATTTTTCCAAGCGTGAATGAACATTAAAAGTGCCGCCGTGAACGTCACCAAACTCTCGTATAAGAAAAACGCATAATGCCACGTTCCGCCCGAAATGTCCGTTTCAAACCCGAACAATTTGGAGAAAGTCAAAGTGAATGATTGTAAACAGCTTCCGCCGTCCGTTTTATTGATATACACGCCGATGGGGAAGAATTGCAACGCTTCATTCGTAATCTCCGCGCCGTACACTTCTTGATTAGCAAAGTTGCCCCATCTACCGATTGCCTGCGCCAACAACAAGCCCACGACAACGCAATCGCCCACGCGGAAAAAGTTGACTTTCTTTACCCAGCAAATAATCGCAACGCTTGCTGCGCCGCCCAAAATACCACCCATAATAGACAAACCACCTTGGCGAATGGATTCAAAACTGAACCATTCGGAAAAGGGTAAACCGCTGGTGATGCAATAGAATAATCTAGTCGTGATGATTGCTACGGGCAAACAGATGCAAAAGAACGTCAAGAATAAATCGGGGGACATATTTCTGCGTTTAAATAAAAGAGAAATGACGCAAAACGCCGCGATCATACCACAAACGATAATCAGTGCATATGCATAAATTTTAAACCCGAAGATAGAAATACCAGGCGATTCGTATGCCATCAATGCTGTAAAATTCATACTGCCTCCTTAAAAGCACGGGATTTTCAGGGATTTCAAGCCTTTATAGCGCATTGATCCGTAAAAACCGCATTTTTCATTTTATTATTATAACATAATAATAAAAAATCGTCAAGGTTTCCCGACGATTTTTTCACGATTTTTATTTTTCTATCACATTCTTATACCGTTTCTTCTACCGTTTCTTCTGATTCTTCCTCCTCTTTCTTTTCGGCGAATCCATAAAAATTCAATTTCAACGGTTTAATTTTTTGCAAAAGCGGCACAAACACGAACAATAGTGCATAGTTGACAAGGCTGTTATAAATTTGGCCTTGGATAAAAAATCGGGAAATGAAATACGTCCAAAAATCAACTCCCTTTGCATACAACAGCCAAAACGCCGTTGTATTTATCGCCACCGAACAAATCAAAAAGGTCAAAACTGCCGTCAAAGACAACTTTATACAAAGCCCCAACATCCCTTTTGTTTTCGTACCATTGACGAGAAAACCTGCAATCAACGCGGACATGCCCATAGCAAATCCAATCCATGGATAGTACGCATACCCCCCCGAATGATAGAAAAACCCAACGAGATCTCCTAAAAAACAAGCAACAAATCCAAAAAGCGGGCCTATCACGATTCCCGTCAAACAAGACACCGCCAACGTCAAAGAAAACTGTGTTTCCGCAAGTTTAAACTCAAAAAACATATTCGCGACAACAGTAAATGCCGTCATTATGGCGATATACGCAATTTTGTGACTGCGGTTTTTACGCGAAAGCGCGTGAGAAAACAGCAATTCTTTCCATTCGATAGAAAAATCGAACACTCCTTGATTTTTCATAAAAAAAGAAACCTCCTTGATAGAGGTCCGCGAGAATTTTGAACGCGACCCGTCCTTACGCATTTTTTATTCGTTTCGGACATGGTTGCTTCCTTTTGTAGCGGACGCGCCTTCGCACCGCAGAAAGTCAAATCAAGATTTTGCTCTCTTTCGTCCACCGACAACGTCCCGTTCGGTGACACTTTACGCGCCAAAGGCTACTCTTACTTTTCTATTTCCTATTATACTCTTTTTGTTTTTAAATAGCAAGCAATTTGATATAAAATACTTTTCCCGACGTATAATTTTTGCGTAATTTTTCCAAACTGCGCATATGGGACTTGTTTTTATCCGTACGATTATTCTTTTTATTACTCTTTTTGTAATTATGCGTTTGATGGGAAAACGGCAAATTGGTGAAATGCAACCTTACGAACTTGTCATCACGTTGATCATTGCTGAACTTGCTTGCATTCCGATGGGTGATACGTCTATTCCCTTGTTATATGGTATCGTAGCAATTTTAACCGTCTATTTTTTACACCAAGTGGTGTGCTTAATCGATTTGAATTTTAATCAAGCCAAGTTGGTGTTGAGTGGCTCTCCTAGCGTCGTGTTAAACAAAAACGGCATTGATGATTCGCAATTGAAAAAGAACAATTTGGACGTCTCCGACCTCATTGAAAGCCTGCGCATTGAGGGATACTTTTCTCTTGACGCCGTCGATTATGCCTTATACGAGGCGGAGGGTACGTTTTCCGCTTTACCGAAAAAGAATTACCAAGAAAAACAAACTTCCCTGCCCATTATCTTGGTAGATGAGGGAAAATTTGACGAGCGGAATTTGAAACTGACGCAAAAACCGAAAGGCTATTTTTTGGACGTTTTGCGGCAGCATGGCTGCGATGAATTAAAAAAAGTGCTGGTGATGACGGTGGACGGAAACGGTAAAGTATATCTGCAAAAAAAACGACAAAAATATAAAGTATTTCATTTGGATTGGGAGGCGCAATTATGGTAAAAACTTTGGTAAGTATGTTGGTGACGCTGTCAATTTTAATCGGCGCGGCCATATTTGAAAATGTCTATGTAAAGCATCTTTTTCAAGATTTCCAACGCACCCTATTGACCTTGCAAGACAAAACGGAAAACCATACGGCAAATTATGAGGACGGCGCTGCCGTGCGGGAATATTGGGAATCTAAAAAAAGCGTTATGTACGTGTGGCTACCCCATTCCACTTTACAAGAATTTGATTATCAGCTCAACGAAGCGATTGGGCTACTGTATTCCAAAGATTATCCAAACGTAATTTCTAAGCTGGAAATCCTGCTTGCCATGGCGGAAAACATACCGCAAACATATTCCTTGCGACTGGAAAATATTTTTTAAGATAGTATCAAAAAGGCACTCGTTGCGTACACGGGTGCCTCTTTTTCTTTATTGAATTGTTTTTTACGCTAAGCCGTAAGTACGAACAATACGCACGTTTGCCTCAAAAATATTCTTTACAAACATCTTGACCGCTTCGCTTGTTGCCGCGTCCATTTCGTCGCTTTCGTTGCTTTGGATCATCGTAATGATTGCGTTGAAGTTTTTATAAATGATTTGGCAATCCTCATCAATGATCGTATATTCCACCGCTTCCGAGCCGTTCTGAATTCCAAACATTTCTTCCACAGTATCGTTCATCGCAAACAACGTTTCCATATTGCCCGATTTTAAAAGCTCCGCTGCCTCGTTGTTTAAATCGCACAGCAGTTGAATGAACCGTTGCAAGTTTTCGTTGCCTTCCAACTCAACTTCAATTTCTTCCGTAGCTTCGATTTCAATTTCAGCCTCATCTTCCGTTTCTTCAACCGTTTCAACTTCTTCGAGTTCTTCTACCGCGGCGGATTCTTCTACATCATTTTCAATCGGTTGTTCTTCCTCCAACCATTCCTTCCCCTGATCCATTATAATTCTACTCCGTTTTGTTTCAACAATTCTCTTGCGGATTCTACGCTGTCCACGCCCGTTTTATTTTTAATAGGCGCAAATTCACGTTCACGAACAACCTCGAAAGGCAATACACTACCCATCAATTTAATCAAATCCACAGCAAGCGCTTCAAACTTCTTTCCATTTTCCTTTTCGGGTTTTCTCGTTACGCCGTCTTCACAAAGACATTCGATCTTCTTTTCAACGATATGCACGGGAATCTTTTTGTCCACAATTTCTTCCAACTTCGTCAAACGGAACAAATAGTTCATAATCGCGCCGTAGCAATACGCCAAATCACCGTTTTCGTCTTTCAAATTTGCCATTTCATCCGTGAGTTCGTAATATTCGATAATGTCAGGCTGCGTGCCGTCCATACACAAAACGCCCACTTTTTCATAAGGGTTAGTCTTGCAAATAACTTTCGCGCCGCAATTTACGCCGCTATCGATCGTCGCGCCCACGAATACAGGATCAGCAATACGTTGTAATACGTTGTCCACAGCATAGATATTCAACCATTCCACACCGCGTTTATGCAAATCTTCACAAAGCCCTGCGCGTTGCAAGGAAGCAAACCAACCGCCGTTACCGTTGGGGGACAGGGCGGGAGTATCTTTACGTTCCAAAATAATCTTTCCATCATAGTCAACTGCGGGAGCCATATCTTGTTTAAAGAATTTCACTTCCGTTTCGGGATACCCAAAATAGCCGTGTTCCTTCCAAAACGACGTTGTCTGTTCATGGTTTTTATCGCTGGTCATAATATACAAAGGCACGAATACACCGCATTGTTTTACCACGTCCAACAAATTTTTCATTTGCTGTTCAAAGATATACAAAGGTTTCGTCACGCCGATGTCATACGCACCTTTCGGGCCGTCAACGCCAAGACGCGTACCCATACCGCCTGCCAACAAAACCGCTGCGACCTTACCCGCTTTAATCGCCTCTACGCCAATCGCTTCAAACTCTGCTTTCTTTTCTTGAATTTTCGCCTGACGCAAGCCATTGATGGGACGAATGTCACGATCTTTACCACTCAAATCCGCAGGGTTCGCCAAAGCATCCTCGAAATCCCAAGTGATGTTTTCTATCGCGGTCAGCAAGTTGTTCTTGCCTGCTTCGTCAAGTTCATCGTAATATTTTAAAAGTTGCGTTTGTCCTTTTTGTTCAAGCAACGCTTTCGCCTGTTCGTAAGTCATAATAGAACTCCTTTTTTCTTTTTTCTTATTGTATCAAATTTTCCATAAGAATGCAAGACTTTTTTTAAGATTTCCCTATAAAATTCTTTCCGTATTTTTTGTTATTCTTTCTCTATCCTTTTCGTGAAAGAAATCACTTTCTTTTTCTTTACAATTTTCCCTTTGTATGCTATACTGTATATATGAGCATACGTACCTTTTTCAAAAACATATTCTATATGCGCCGATTAAAAAAGAGTGGATTGCAATTTCCGCTATACTGTAAAATTCACGGTGTAAAGGACAGCGATCGGCAGGGCGCGTTGGCGCAAAGTCGTAAAGGCGATCGGTTGCAATTTGTACATATACCAAAGGAACGCTTTCCTTATAATATATACGTATATAGTATCCCTCTCAATCGAGTGCTGGGATATTTAGACGAAAAACTATCCGCGAAGCTCGTTTACGTCTTCAAAAAGAATTTTTGTCGCGACGCGGTGATTACGGAAGTGACAGGTGGAAAACCACATCCGTATTTAGGTTGTAATATATGTTTGTTTGAAACGTTGGATATGATGAAAGATTGCGAGGATTTTTCCCATCTTCGCGGGGCATAACGTTAGAGATGATAAAAACGGAGAGCAACAACTCTCCGTTTTTCTATGATTTTTATTAATTTTTTCTACCTGTATAAGGATTTTTACCATAGCCACCATAGGTGTCAGCGAAATTCTCATACGCGTCTGCACCGTAGCCATAAGCTGTTTCAGGATAGCCGTAACCATTAGGACCGTAGGCATTTTCATTGTAACCTTTTGCAGATTTATTTTGTTTCAATGCAGGTTCTTTCGCGTACTCTCTATCATCATACCCATCGTACCCACCAAAGCTGGTGTATCCATTGTACACGGAACGGCCGTTTCTTACACGTTTCTTGGGTTGTTTGGGTTCGTCTTTGATCAAGCCTTGCTTTCTTGCCGCACGAAGAAGAGCTTCCGCATTCCAATCAGCCTGTCTTGCCATACGATCGTTTTCGTATTGATCAATCTGACCGAGGATGATATTTTTAAATTCGTCCGTATCCTGCAAACGCGCCGTTACGAAATTCCCTTTCGGCGTATCTATGTAAATAATACCAACGTTGAAAATCTTGCCCCAGAAATCCACGTCAACGTGAACGCTTTGAATTTTCGTCAATGGAATATCCTTCGCGCAAGAATGGAACACACCCGTTTTCTTAATCAAACGCTTGTTGGTGAGCACCAATTCCGTATTTGCGAAAATGACCGTTTCTTTGATTGCAATAATCAGAGGAACGAAAAGCAACCAACAGAACAATACGCCGAGTACCCAAACCCCGACAATACCCCAAACGTCGCGGGATGCTTTCTCAACGATATATTCGTTTTCGTATAAATGACGTTCTACGTATTTACTCATAAATAAAACTCCGAAATTTCATCGACAAACTTTCATTTTTCTACAAAAATCCAGTTTACCTAATTTTATATACTATCATTTTACCGCAAATTAAAAGAAATGTCAATACTTTTTCCCAACTTACACGCGCCAAATATAAAATATTTTTAATATTTTTTACGCATACAAGCATTTTTTTGAAAAAGTAGAAAATATTTCCGTTTCTTGTGAAACTTTTTAAGCCTTATCTATGCAACCACTTGTTGATCAGTGTAAAAATTCGCAACAACGGAAAAAACAAAATCGTTACGGATACCGCCGTACAAACGACCTGCGAGACCATCACCGTCAAGGAAGCAGTGAAATATACTTGGAATGCTCGCCATGAATAGCCATACCAAAGTGGCGTCAACACATTGTCAAGCAAAGAAAAACATGCGGTACATACGCACGCCAATCCTACCAACCACGGTAAATTCTTTACAACGGGTACTTTCATACGCTTTCCCACTGTGCCAAACACTGCCGCTAATGCATTGAAATACACCAAATACAAAATCAAAACTGTGGGAGAAAATCCGAAAACTAACTGCCGCAACAAGGAGAACGCTGTCGCCGCCAATACTCCCCTTTTCGCGCCGAACACAAAAGCATAGGAAACGAATAAAACAGTTACTACCTCTACTCCTGGCAGCACGGCAAGCGCAAGCTGCGTCGCAAGCAAGAGCGCAACGAACACAGCAAGATAGGCGCATTCTTTCGCTGAATACGCACCATTTTGCATCCTCGTCGATTTTTGTCCTTTTTTGTTATTCATCTCGTACCTGCCTACCCCTTTCAACTTTTATTCATCAAAACGTTTGATATACCCAAACGTAAGATTCACCCTTTTCCACCGTAAGCGCTTCCGCGCCAACAATCGCGCTGCCAAGCGTTTTGCCTTCGTATTCGATCGTTCCCCACGCCGTGTTGGACAATTCCGCATCCGACGTGTATAACATCCAATAACTGTTCGCTGTATTCGCTTTGCCGTTAAGTTCCGTCACCATACCAGACAAAACGGCATATTGCAATTCACCTGACTCTTGCAGACTTGCCATAGCATCAATCAACGTTTCCTTCCCCTCTGTTGCCATACAATACAAAACGATTTGATCGGTTTGTACGCTGACGCTCATTTGCGATTTCCCCTTTCCATCTTCGCACCCCGCAAAGCAAAAGGAAAACAGCAATACGATTAGTAAAAATACAATACTTTTGCGTTTCATTTCACGCCTCCTATAAAAAATCCCGAACTCCTTCTTTTTCAAGGAATTCGGGAAACACAAACGTGAAAAGACCGCTTGCAAACCAAGCAGTTACGACGTTTTCCACCACCCTTGGAAAATTCGGTATCTCAAACGCAGGGCAGGTCTCCCGGCTTACAACGTTTCGATGCATTTTTTCGGCAAATTTTGTCGTTCAACGCATACCTGCCCCTATCCTTCCCATTTTTCGACAGTGAATAAAGGCAAAACGTTCTTACGGTTGCGGGGGCAGCGGAGCAATCTTTCCCAAAACGAAAAAGTTTCTCTCTTCCCTATTAAACGCCTTTCGCAAAAGGCGTACCGCGCGTTCGTATTCGGTTGATAAGGATATTATACTATGCAAATAGCAAAAAAGCAAGCGATTGGCAAAAAAAAGTCTGCATATAAAAATTGTACACCACTCTATTTCACATAAAATTCTTTATTTTGTTAACAAACTTCTTGCTTTTTTTAGAATAATACGCTACAATATGAGTGTTATGCAAAATATTCCTGTAAATTATAAAAACAAAAAACTTTACAACACTGGCAAAACGCCTATCCGTCAACCCATTTATCTCACTTGGCTGATTTGGGTACTGTCTAAATTTGCGCTCATGGGCAAAAAATATAAGGTGGAAAAGATTAATATGGACGGACTGAAACCGCCATACATGATTTTGAGCAACCATATGTCCTTTATTGATTTTGAATTGACGGCAACGGGTACATACCCCCACCGAGTCAACAACGTCGTCAACGTGGACGGTTATTTCCGCCGCCCGTGGCTTATGGAATGGATCGGCTCTGTTTGCACGAGAAAATTTACGACGGATATTCAGTTGGTGAAATCCATTCGACAGGTATTAAAACGCGGCGATATTCTTTGTTTGTATCCCGAAGCTCGATATTCCCCTTGCGGTACAACTTCGTATCTCCCTGAATCGTTAGGAAAGATTGTGAAGATGAATAAAGCGCCTATCGTTGCCGTAGTGCATCATGGCAATTATTTATTTTCGCCCTTTTGGAATTTCCGCAAAAAGAGAAAAGTGCCTTTTCACACGACGATGAAACAAATTTTGACGACGGAAGACATAGAAAAAATGTCCGTAAACGAAATTAATGCCGTGATCCAAAAGGAGTTGCAATACGACGAATACCGTTACCAAAAAGAAAACGGTATCTTGATCAAAGAACCGTTCCGCGCGGAAGGTTTGCACCGCATTTTATATCAATGCCCGCATTGTAAAACGGAATCGAAAATGGATTCCAAAGACACAGAATTATTTTGCACTGCATGTGGAAAACGTTGGCAAATGAACGAGGATGGGTCGCTTTCAGCGCTGAATGGTGAAACGGAATTTTCGCACATCCCCGACTGGTTTGAATGGGAAAGAGAACAAGTCCGTAAACAAGTAGAAAGCGGAGAATACCGCTATGAAGACGAAGTGGACGTACATTCCCTGCCCCGCTGTTGGAACTTCGTGCCTTTAGGCAAAGCAAAATTGACGCACGATCCCGAAAACGGATTTATTTTAGAAGGGCATTACAATGGTAGCGATTACAGAATTCAGCGCACGCCTTTGGAAATCAACAGTTTGCACGTGGAATACGATTATTTCCGTATCAAACGCGCCGATTGTTTGGATATTTCCACCGAAAAGGATTCGTTTTACTGCTATCCTTCTCAGGAAAACGTCGTGACGAAACTAGCATTTGCGACGGAAGAAATTTTCCAGCGCAAACAACGCGAAACTCGAAAAAAATAAACCTTTTACGTTGATAAAAGAGCCGCAGACGCTATATCGTCCGTGGCTCTTTTATACATTATTTCGTAGGGTTGCTTTTGTATTAAAATCCGCACTCCGATTCAAAATCACGCAGACCTTGCAGGTATTTTTCGGGATTTTTCGGATACGCCAAACCGTGCCCTGCTCCCTCGATTTTTACCAACTTTTTCTGCGACGTACACGCCTTATAAATGCGTTCGCTCATTTCATACGGCACAAACGCATCGGTGTCGCCGTGCAATAAAATAACGGGTTTTTTACTCTTTTGTACCGCCTGAATAGGCGAAGTTTCATCGAGGTTAAACCCTCCGAAAATTTTTGCACCCAATTTAACAAAAGGATATACCATGTCCGCAGGCAACCGCATTTCTTTGATAATTTTCTTTATAATATCTTGCGCGGAAGTATAGCCACAATCCCCCATAATACACACGACGTTTTCGGGCAAATCTTCATCCGCCGCCATCAGCACCGTCGCCGCACCCATCGATACGCCGCCTATCATAATTTTGATATCTTTTCCAAATCGATTCGAAACGTATCTCGTCCACGCAACGCAATCTTTCCGTTCTCTAATCCCAAACGTAATGACTCGTCCGTCACTGGTACCGCTACTACGTTGGTTGACAAGAATCACGCTTCTACCCAACGCAAAACATCTCTCGACCGCAGCGCAAAGATCGCGTTCTGCATAGCCTTGATATCCATGAAATAAAATTTCGATCGGCGCGCCTTTCGCGTATTCATAATAATTACCCCGCAGCGTCAAACCATCAAACGATTGAATAGACATTTCCTCGTGCGGCATCGCGCGAATCGCTTTCGTCCACTCTGTCATCTGCTCGCGGTATTCTTCGTAAATCTCCCCATCAGGAATGGGATATTCATCCTCACCGACAGGTTGGCGTTTTGGTGAATAAAACACACGCATAAAACAATAAAATGCAATCACGAACGTAAGAAGAAGCAAACCGCCCAAAACGATACAAACCCAAATCCACCAATCCATCTTCGCTCTCCTATTCTTTTCTTAATAGCCCATATCTGCCAAGTCTTTGCAAAGCCCGATATAAAAAGCGTAAATCTTTTCCCGTTTTTTCTTTTTTACCATAAAATCCACGATTTCGGTGTGCGAAACGGAGTCCTCTACACAGCGACCTTTGTATTCGCCAAACTTCGTAGACTCGACACATACCACGCCATCCGAGAAATTACTTTCAAATTTTCGGGAAAATATCAGCGGAATTCCCATCACGAAATCGTCCGTACTTTTTTCCAGCGTCGTGGAATAGCTTTGCATAAAAATTCCGTCATAATCGTCAATTTTTTCCAATACCCCTTCGGGCGAAAAACATAGCTGCCTGCACGCCTCAATGACATCGGGGTGCTTATCCCCAAAGAAACGATACCAAAAATTCATCCAAAATCCTATAAAATTTCTAATCCATTTCGGCAAATTGTACAATTTCGTAGCGATCTGTGAACCCTTATGCGGCGTACATAAAAACGTCACCGACGCGATTTTGTCGGACATCCCTAATCGATCGATCATATATCTTGTGTCTAAACCGCCTTTGGAATGCGCGATGATATTCACTTTTTTCGCATTTTTCGCGCGAAGAATTTCATCCACACACTCTTTCAACTGCTGCGCGTTAGTTTCTATCTTCCCCACGCCGTCCGTTTTCGCTGTGTAGACAGCGTACCCTTGCGCTTTTAGAATTTTCTCTATCCTTCCAAACGCCTTGATCGTTTTCAGTTCTTTAAGCATGATTCCATGCGCCAACACGATTGGATATTTCGTAGCCATAGCCACCTCTTTATTTGCCAAGTTCCTTTTGTAAACTTCGCGCCAATTCCTGCATCTCCTTTTCACCGTGGCTGGGGAAAATAATCACGTGCGCCTTTTGAGGTTTTCCGCTTTCGTCCTCGTCAAAACACGAGAGTTGGTATTGTCTGCAAAGTAGTTCCGAAGGACAGTCCATGACGAAAATGTTTGATTTTTCCGCGCGATAAAATTCCACGTTGCTTGCCTTTAAAAGCTCCTCAAAAAAGCGGACATTTTTCACGTATGCATCCGTCTGCTTTTCCTGAGAATGTTCTACGATATGATTGTAAAGGGCATAGGCAGGTATGGAACGAGAACCCGAAACGGTGGTGTCGTGCTGTCCGATATACGCAATCTCTTTACCCTGCGGTTTTTCCACCGCTACGTACACCGATTTCACGTCGGGAAAGCCTAAATATTTATGCATACTCACGCACACAGAATCAATCCCGCGCGCCTTTGCGTTGACAATCACAGGCGCGTCCTCTTGGTTGTTTTGAATCCCACCGAACAACGCCGCATCCAAATGTATATAATAGGGAATATTTTTTTCTTTCAAAAACGTTACAATCTCGTCCACGTCGTCACACGCGCCGTATTTCGTCGTGCCGTGCGTCAGCACTAAGTTTGCCGCTGCGCCGTTTTTTAGGTAATTTTTTTCAATCTCCGATTTTAAAATCTCCATATCCATTACGTCGTTTTCGACCGTCGGGATTTTGACACGCGGATAACGTTCGGCGTATTTTTCCACCGAATAATGCGCGGACGCAGAATAATACAACACGCCGTTGGGATTTTTGGAAAATGCAGAAGTGATCCCGCAAGAATTACTCTCCGAACCGCCGCTTGTTACGTATCCCCAAAATTCGTCGCCCATACCGAACTTTTTCGCGTACAGCCCAACGATCCGTTTTTCCATTTCTTTGGTGTCCATAGCGTAATTACCGCGCTCGTCAATATCCCCACAGTTGTTGGAAAACGGTGAGGAATAATGCATCATCAACAACGCTTTCGTGAAATCGGAAACGGGATAATGATAGGACGGATATCCGAACATATACCTCGATTTTTCACAATTTTCTTTATAAAAGTTCTCCGCTTCGCTTTGAAATTGTTCACGCCAATCGCTTTCCATACTGTTCTCCTTGCGACGATACTCCTAATTAAATCGCCATTATCTTGTGTTTTTTCTTTTGCAGTATAGCACATTTATACGATTTTGTCAACAAAAGCAATGCTTTGTACAGCTTGACAAATACGCGAAAAAATGTTATACTTGGATATTCTTTTTACAAAAGGTTTGATTATGTCGAATACTCTCCTTTTTCAGCCTGCCTTGCAGGAACAATTAAAATGTTTAGCCTTAGAGCTTGGCGCGGATCTCGTTGGGTTTTGTGATTTATTACACAGCCCGATTGCCGAGTTGCCTAACCTGCATTACGCGGTGTCCCTCGCTGTAAAATTGTCCGACGCGGTTTTGAAAACCATCGACGGCGCGCCCTCGTTCGTGTATTTCCAGCATTACCGCACGGCGAATACGTTGCTTGACAACGTTGCCTTTCGTTTGAGTAGAAAAATTGAAGACGCAGGATTTTCCGCTCTGCCCGTTGCTGCCAGCCAAAGTCTTGGCAAAAACAATCCTTATCGCGGCGTCGTAGCGCATAAGACGGCGGCGTGTCTTTCGGGACTTGGGTTTGTTGGAAAAAGCGGCTTATTCCTCTCGGAAAAATATGGCGGTAAAGTGCGACTTGCAACGGTGTTGACCGATTTGCCTTTACAAAACGAACTGCCCGTGATCGAAAACGGGTGTGGGGATTGTCAAATTTGTCGTAACGCTTGTCCCGCAGGTGCGATTTATGGAGAAAAGCCCACAACGGACGGCGAGCGTAATTTTGACGCCGAAAAATGTTCAAAATATATGAAAGAGCATTTTCAAGACGTCGGCAGGGGGAGCGTTTGCGGCGTTTGCATCAAAGTTTGTCCAAAAAATAAATTGTAAATTCAACGTGATTTCACGGAGTAGAAAAACGGATCGGAATTTTCTTCCGACCCGTCTTTTTATATAACAATGTCTTTCTTAAAAATTCTCTTCAATTTGCATTTTTGCAATTTTGTCTAACTTGACCGTTTGCAAAACGTTGAAAAATTCCTCTATCGTTTTTGTTTGCCTCAACGCTTTAAACGCTTTTACCTTTTCAACGTTGCTGCCTTGCGCGCGCGTTAAAACGTCTTGCATTTTTACTTTCGCTTTTTCTAACGGCGTACGTTTTTGAAAGGTTACTTCCACCCGATAGGTATTCTTCGGGTTAAATGCAAATTTTGCCGCCGCGCAATCCGTCAACCATTCTTCCAGCTGCAATTTTTTTCCGTTTTGATATACACAAACTTCTCCGCTTGGGATATTTTTAAAACGAACAGATACGCAACGGTTTTTCGGTACAATTTCTTGATTTCCTTGTCCAGAAATCGTCAATGATTGCGTACATGCCTCGTCCTTTTCAACAAATTCCGATTGAATACGAGTGACATATGCGCCCTTTTTGTTTTCTTCCGCCCCATCCTCGTACAATTCGTATTCACCGCACCCCATGTATGCCCAAATCTCCAAATTTTCGGGGTTAAGGCAAACGTTCCCTTTGTCAGCGGAAAGCGGCAATATCGCGCCCGATTTCGCCAACACAGGCATACTGTCCAAACTCCTCAATAGTGTGATTTCTTTCCCCTTTTCGTCCGCGATATATTCGTCGCCTGTAAAAATATCCGTCCACACCCCTTCGGGTATCCATACTTTTACGCGCGCAAAACCATCTTTTTTCGCGGGTTCCTTTACGGGCGCGACAAGCAGTTCGCTTCCGAAAAAATATTCCGTTTTGTATTGATAGGCTTTCGGGGTATCGTATTCGTAATATAAAGGCTCGACCAATGCCCTGCCGTTTGCGTGCGTTTGATAAGAAGCGGTATATAGGTAGGGAATCAAGCGATGCCGAAAGCGTAAAAATTCTTCCACAATCAATCCCATACCATTGCCATAAAACCAAGGCTCTTTCGTCATAGTTTCATCACACGTGCAATGCAAACGATTAATTGGACTAAACACGCCGTATTGAATATGACGAACGTATAATTCGTCATTCTTTTCTCCAAAATTATGTCCGCCGATATCGTGACTCCACCACGTATATCCCACGTTGCTTGCCGTAGCCGTAAAATAAGGCAAATAAGCAAGCGTATCCCAAGAAATTGTCGTATCCCCCGAAAAACCAATCGGGTAACGGTGTGATCCCACGCCCGCGTACCTTGATAAAATCAGCGGAGTTGTACGTTGCGTCGCATTATCCAAATAATGATAATGATTGAGCGCCCAAAGTGGATCATACTTCGCATTTACATATTCGCCACTCCACGAAATATCAGGCTGTTGCCAATCAATCCACCAAAAATCTACGCCGTCCTTTTCATGCGGGCGGTGCAATACGTCAAAATACGCGTTGATGAACGTTGAATTTGTAAAATCAAAAGGCACTTGTTCTTGCTTGGACGCGTCCATGCCTACCGCATTTGCCATTTTTTGGTATTCTTTTTCCCAAAACCGCACCCCATCAGACGGATGTAAATTTAGTGTAATTTTCAATTTTTTATCCTTGATTTTTTGTAAAAATTCCTGCGGGTTTGGAAATAAATCGGTATTCCAAGTATATCCCGTCCAACCAAAATTTACTGCGCACTCTCCTAAGTATTTTTTATTCGCCTTTCCGCTTTCCGTAAGAGAAAAACGCTTGTCAACGTCCTCGGAATAATGCCAATCCATATCCACCGTCGCTACGGTCAAGGGGATTTCACGTTCCTCAAACCTGTTCAAAACACACAAATACTCCTTATCCGTGTACACGTGATATCGACTCCACCAATTTCCCAAGGCATATCTTGGCACAAGCGGAGTTTTCCCCGTCAGTGCATACAACGCCTGCAACGCACCGCGATAATCATTGCCAAACGCAAAAATATATTCATCACTCCCCTGGGCGGTTTGTTTTTTCACTTCCCCGTCGTCATCAAGCACAAGGGAGTGCGAATCGTCCAGCACAGCCACCCCCGTTTTGGAACACACACCGTTCCCAAGCTGAATTTGATAGGGTGTATCCCCCTCAATCCAAGGGAAAAAATGTATATCACCGTCGCAACAATCTAGCGTACGATACGTTCCCAAAAGGTTGCCTGTATTATCAGCTTTTACACGCTTTCCATTTAGTTCAACGCATACCTGCCCCCTGTCTTTATACAAAAACAGTTTACATTCTCCTGTTTCTATTACCGCAAAATCTTCTTCCAAGCGAAAGGTGAATTGTTGCAATTTAGCGTTTCGAAACCAAACCGCTTGCGTTGCTTTGTCTAAAAATTGTTTTTTATCATTCTGTTCAATGCGAAATAACCGCGACCCCAAAACGGTCACACGATAATTTCCCCAAAAAACAATATTATTTTTATCGGCTGTCGGCTTGGTTTGCACCATCAAAGATTTCTTCAGCATAAGCCACCTCCGACTTTTTTATTCCACAAAAGTAAATCTTTTATACCTCTTTCCGTCCCTCTCCACCGTTTCGTTCCACATACACGCAGGACGCACCCATACGCCACCGTCGCCGTACAAAGCGCGATACACCACCATTTCCTCTTGTGTTTCCGAATGTTTTGCAATCGCCAACACTTCGTATTCGTTGCCTTTAAAATGTCTGTATTTCCCTATTTTAATCCCCATATTTTGTTCCATAAGATCCCCTCATATCTACACTTTTGCCATCAGTTTAGCATATCATTAAAGAAAAAGCAAGTAATTCAAAAAACTTTCCGTTATCCATTCTAAAAAGATAGATTTTTTACCAAAAAAGTATTATAATATTTTTCGTATGTTTAAAACAAATACGGTTACTCACCACAAAATTAAATACAATATCAAAGAACACGCCCTTGCGTTTTTAAAAAAGAACGCCGTGCTTTGCATTGCGATTCTTGCGGCGTTTGTCACGGCGTTGATCGTACCACCCGATAAGGAATATCTTGAATATTTCGATTGGAAAACGCTGACTTGCCTATTTTGCGTGCTGGCGGTTGTTTGCGCTTTTAAAAACATCAAGTTTTTCTACGTATTGGCAAGAAAAATCGTGCAACTGTTTAAAAACGTCCGCGCGTGCGTACTTGCCCTTGTGTACGTCACCTTTATCGGGTCAATGTTGATTGCAAACGATATGGCGCTGCTCACCTTTTTGCCGCTTGGATATCTCGTTTTGACCACGACGGGCAAAGAAAGACACATGGCATTTACCTTTATTATGCAAAATATCGCAGCCAACTTGGGCGGTATGCTCACCCCCTTTGGCAACCCGCAAAACTTGTATCTTTACACTAAGTTCAATATCCCTACGGGTGAGTTCGTCGCGACCATGCTACCTCCGTTTTTCATTTCCGTAGCACTTATCACCCTGTGTTGTCTAATCTTTTTAAAGAAAGAACCGTTGGAAATCGCAGACGAAAAAGTGCAACTTCCAAAATGGCGCACGGTTATTTATGCTATCTTGTTTACGCTCTCCATTGTCATTGTATTCCGCGTCATTCCTTTCATAGTAGGGTTGATTGTTATTCCACTTGTTTTATTGTTTTTAGATAGGAAAGCGTTGAAAGACGTCGATTATGGTTTATTATTCACCTTTGTTGCCTTCTTCATTTTCGCAGGCAATATGGCGCGCATCCCTGCGGTACAGCATTTATTCGGCTCGTTGATGGAAAAAAGCGCGTTGCTCGTTTCTATTTTTTCCTGTCAAATCATCAGCAACGTTCCATCGGCGATTTTACTTTCGCAATTCACCAACAATTACACGGCTCTGCTTTTGGGCGTCAATATCGGCGGCGTCGGCACGTTGATTTCGTCGCTAGCAAGCCTGATCACTTTCCGCGAATATTCCGCACACAATCCTGGAAAAGCAGGAAAATACATATTGACCTTTTCCGCTTTCAACTTCGCGTTTTTATTGATCTTAACGGTTACGTCGTTGTTGTTCTTATAAGCGCTCAACGCATACCTGCCCTACGCAAAACAAAAAATTACCCGTTCGCAACAACTGCGAACGGGGCTTTTTTTATCAAAGACACATCTCCAATATTTTCTCCACGTCTTCCTTATATAGCGTTTTAAACCCATTAATCGACTTTCCACCGCAAGCCTTTTCCGCCATCATAGAAAAATGTTCTTTCCCGATACCGATTTCCGCAAAGGTGGATTGTAAGCCTAACGTTTCAAACAAAAACTCTTTCGTCTTTTCAATCGCTTGATTGGCAATCTCCCTATCCGACAATTTCGAGTCAATCCCGAACACGTTGACACCGAATTGTACGTATTTAGAAAGAGTATTCTCCTCCAAACAATACTCCATCCAGCGCGGCGTCAAGATAGCAAGCCCCAACCCATGCGTAATATCATACACCGCAGAGAGTTGGTGTTCCATGGGATGACAACTCCACGCGTGCTGCCTGCCACCGTTGACAAAACGGTTGATTGCCCAAGAGGACGCCCACATCAAATTGGCGCGAGCCTCATAATTATCTGGCTCATTCATCGCAATTGGCGCGTATTTAATCACCGTTTTCATCAAACCTTCCATTACACAAGCAAGCATATACAAATCATCGTCCATATGAAAATACACTTCCATCACGTGACTTAAAATATCCGCCGAACCGCAAGCCGTTTGATACGCGCTGACCGTGTACGTGTTCGTAGGATCAAGGAAGGAAACTTTTGGACGTAAAATTTGTTCTACTCGACCCTTTTTATCCAACGTGTCCTCGTTGCTAATCACGCCGCCGCCGTTCATTTCCGAACCCGTCGCCGCCAACGTCAACACCGACAAAATGGGCAAAGCCTTTTCCACAGGCGACCATTTCGTAAAGAAATCCCAAGGATCGTGCTCCACGCACGCGCCCGCCGCTATCCACTTCGAAGCGTCAATCGTCGAACCGCCGCCCACAGCAAGCACAACTTCGATGCCATGTTCCTTACAAAGCTGCGCGCCCTGACGAACGGACTGAATGGAAGGGTTGGGCTTGATACCCGACAATTCGTACACTTCCAACCCCGCGGTTTTGATTTGTGCGATCACTTTATCGTACAACCCCGTCTTTTTGATTGAACCGCCGCCGTACGTAAGCAACACTTTTTTACCATATTTTTTAAGCTCCTCACCCAAATGCGTCAACTGGTCTTTGCCAAAATACACTTTCGTAGGAATATCGTAAACAAAATTATTCATTCTTTTCTCCTTCCATTTTTATTGCAGTTGGGTTTCGTCAACCGTCGCCGATTTCAGCGCGTCTTCTTGTGCGACGTTTACTATCGGCTCTTTTAACAGTTTGCATTTTCTCGGTTTGTCACCGAGCTCCGCTAAGAAAATTGCGGACAACACGATTAAGCCGCCTGCCACCAAATTCCACGTCAAATCGTCCATCCCGATTATTACGGAAAGCAATCCCGTCAGCACCGCCGCAAAGGGCATCACAACCGTGACGACCATAACGGGAATCTCTTTAAAGCAATACGTTCTAAGCGTCCAACAAATTCCCGTTGCAATCACACCGAGCATCGACACCGTAAGCAGCGGCAGGAAAGAGAACGACATAGAAAAGGTATGTAACACCCCGTCCTCGATAATGAACGAGTACAAAAATGCTGCCACGGATTGAATTGCAAGCTGGATAAAAACGTACAGCGCCGAATCAAGTTTTTTGGTATATACGCCCGTAATCGCGATATTCACGCCGTATAAAACACCAGATAACGCTGCCAACCATTTTCCAAGGCTGATCGACCAGAAATTTCCCGTTCCCCCTTCCAAAGCGATAATCGCGCTGCCGATAAAACACAAAATCGCCGCGCAAACCTTCGTCCAAGTCGGTTTTTTCCTCGTAAATAAAAACAATAAAATAGGAATTACAATTACGGAAATATTTTCCAAAAACGCTGATTCTCCCGGCGTTGCCTCGTACCTGTACCCTACCATTTGACTGATGGACGCCGCTGCTAAAACGCACCCCGAGGGAATTGCCACTTTGAAATATTCTTTATTGAGTTCCTTTAATTTTTTAAAATTGATCAACGCCAACGCAAACGTTGCCGCGAATGCGCGCAAAGCAATAATCATCCCCGGTGAATAATTTTTCTTCACCAACTCCAAATTGGAAACCAGCGGTGACGTTGCCCAAATCAATACTACGGAAACGAGCGCTACGTACGCCAGTAATTTTTTAGCATTATTTACTTTTCTCATAATCGACTTCCATGTTCATTGCAATTCTATTGCGAACGGCATTCTATTTTCTTTGTGTATATTATAATACAAAACGCTTTTTCAACTCTTTTAAGTACTTTTCTCTTATTTTAGATACACTTTTCCATACGCCCGTTTTTATTTTCAAGCGAAAAATCCTACGATAGAAAACGCGTTGATGATACTCAACAAAACGGAAATGATACGTTTTTTCATAAAGTACCCTTTTTTCGTTTGTCATATCTATTATAGCACGTTTTCGCAAAAAAGCCATAGAATTTAAAAAAATTTTTTACTTGACAAAAGAGAAATTTGTGCTTATAATATTTTCTATGGAAACACAATGCATTTTTAAACCCATCGCCTATATCCGTTCCGATTTCAAAGAGAAATTCGGTATTCCGCGCCAAAGCGGCAGAGCGCCCTCTCTTCGCGCGGAAATCGTATTCTATCCCGAATATCAAAACCCTGAAGCACTTCGCGAAATCGACGGTTTTTCTCATCTTTGGCTGATCTTTGATTTTTCGTTAGCGCATCGCGAGGAATGGTCGGCTACCGTTCGACCGCCGCGGCTTGGTGGAAACAAGCGCGTGGGCGTGTTTGCCAGCCGTTCCCCTTTTCGTCCCAACCCTTTGGGTTTGTCCTGCGTGCGGTTGTTGGAAGTGAAACACACGGAAAAGGACGGTGACGTTTTGGTGGTGTCGGGCGCAGATCTTTTGGACGGCACGCCTATTTTCGATATTAAGCCGTACCTGCCCTTTGCCGATTGCCACACGGACGCAACGGCAGGGTATGCGGCTGAGGGCGAAAACCATCGTTTGGAAGTGACGTTTCCACAGGAATTGCTTTCCAAAATCCCCACGCAAAAGCGGAACGGACTTTTGGAATGTCTTGCCGACGATCCAAGACCTTCCTATCAAGATGACGAAACGCGAACGTATGGTATGCGGTTTGGCGAGCAGGAAATCAAATTCATTGTCAAAGAAAATATTTTGACTGTAAAAGACGTAATAGACCTATAAAAAGCAACCGTTCGGGTACATTCCCGAACGGTTTTTGTTTATCGATGCGTACCTTTATTGAAAATGGCAAGCGTACCGCAGCCCGAATGCGCTCCGATGACAGGCCCTACGTAATTAACGTAAATTTCCGCGTTGGGCATATGTTCTTTCAACAAGCCTTTCACATATTCGACGTCCTCGATACAATCTCCGTGACTGATAAAAATGGGGTCGTTTTCGTCCATATCCTTTGTCCCCATCAAATTATCCACCAAAGTATGCAGGGATTTTTTACGCCCCATCGCTTTACCGATCGCAATCAGTTTTCCCTCGTCGTTGACGTGCATAATCGGTTTGATTTTCAAAATCGAGCCTACGATCGCTGTGGCAGTAGAAACTCTGCCGCCGCGCTTTAAATGGAATAAGTTATCTACAGTGAAATGGTGACAAATATGCAATTTCAAATCTTCCGCGTATTTCGCCGTTTCTTCGATACTTGCTCCCCCATCCGCTTTTTTTACAACGTAATACAAAAGCAAGCCTTGCCCCATCGATGCGCAAAGAGAATCTACCACTTTGATTTTCAGTTTGGGATATTGTTTAGACAATTCACGAGCCGCCACCTGAAAGCTGCCCGAAGTGCCTGAAAGCCCAGAAGAAAAGGTCAGCACCAACAAATCGTTCCCCTTTTCAAGACTTTTTTCCATATATCCTTTCGCCATTTCCCCTGTCACCTGATACGTGGTGGGCATCGCGCCGTTTTGAAGTTGCGCATAAAAATCCTGGGGCTCAATATGCTCGCCGCCCTCCCCTTCGTAGTTGACGTTGTTCATGGTGAAACCAAGGTTGACTTTTGCTACCCCGTGTTCCTTGAAAAATGCTTCCGGCATATCACAACCGCTGTCCGTGATAATATCAAATGTTCTCATTTTGTCTTTCTCCTTTGAATATATTTTTTACGCGTAGTCAGTGTCGTCTATTTTAATACGTTGAATTTTTTAATTCTTTCTGCTTCGAAAAGAATTTGAACGGTGTATATCCCGTTTTTTCTTGTCAATTCCAGCCTTGGCAAACCGATCAGATCAAAATATTCATTGAATTTTTCAGAAAAATCTTGCAAAACCAACGCCTTGCAAGCGTCACTCATCACCGCTTTGTCCGATTGTATCACGTTGTTTATCCTTGTAAACGCATCCGTTTTTTGTCGCATATTTCGCCGCTCCTAATTATAAGTTTTTCTTCAAAACGCGGCGAATATTTCCAAGTAACCCTGCGTATTTCCGCATGGGATCATATATCTTTTTCTTGCCCGTCAAAACGTTTCCCGCCAACAGCTTGAACGCCGCATGCGTGTCCGTTAAATCACTCCGAAAAATCTCGTATTCTTCAGGCAATACCCCAAGCAAAGACGTTTTTAACAGTTGCGAAATGTCCCTTGGCGCAAGGCTTTCTCCCGTCATCATCAAATCCCCACGCGCCATATTGACCACCAAGGACAAGTCGTTGAGTTGATAACTTTTTAATACGGTAATGACTTTATCTGCGTCGCGAAGAGCGGAAATGTGCGGCGTCGTCACGACAATCGCTTCATCCGCCGTTGCCACCGCTCGATGAAATCCGTCGTCTATCCCCGCAGGACAGTCGATTAGGATAAAATCAAACTGCGGCGCAAGCGTTTCCAAAACCACCTTCACCGCCTGCGGCGATACGTACCTCTCAGGCGCAGAATGACTGCTGGTGAGAAGATACATATTTCCGTATTTTGGGTGTCGAACGAGCGCTTGTTTGGCACGGCACCTGCCCTCAATTACATCCACAATATCATACGTAACCAGATCTTCCACCCCTGCAGCAACGTCCACGTTGTTGAGTCCAAAATCAGCGTCGCATAAAATGACTCTTTGTCCTTTTTTGGAAAGCTGTGCGGCAAGATGTACCGCAATCGTAGTTTTCCCCACTCCGCCTTTCCCGGACGTTATCACGATCTTTCTTGCCATATTCCGCGTTTCCTCCCTTGCTTTTTTCGCCGTTTTTTCAGCATAGAAAATCTTATCACAAGACGTCGCGCGGATTTTGTACAAAACTCTCGATTTTGCGGAATTTTTGTTGAAAACTTTTCATTGTTTACAGTTCTATTTTACCCATTTTTTTCCACACGCACAAACAATTTTATCCCAAATTTCTCTACCAAATTAAATAACAACTCTACCAAGCAATTTTCAACGCTCTACTCGCAATAGAAAAACCACTCTACCGTAAGTAGAGTGGCATAATGGGTCTTAATGAATAGAGAAAATCACTTCACTTCTTGCCGCCAGTCAATAGGTTCGGCAAACGTGCCGCTGTGGTAACCGTTAATCAAACGCACCATCAAGGAATTGAGCGCCTCCACCGTTACGTTGGGAAGGTTGGGATCGTAATGTGGATTGCCGATTCCCGAATCGTCCGTCACGAATACGAACGTACCGCCCGTATATACCGCCGTTTGACGCATGACGTATTCCGTCACTTCATCCGCGCCGCTACAAAGCACAGGGCATACGCGAATCCCTTTCGCCGCCGCCGCAATCGCCGCCGCATTCATTTTCGTTTGATTGTTTGTTCCGCTGTGCGGAGGCGCGTCCAATACTTGGAAAATAATTTTCGTCGTTGCGGCCTCGCTCCATTGTTTTTCCACAGCCATGGCAAGCGCTTCTTCTACCGCTTCGGCATAATCGCCGCCTCCCGTCGCTCTTTGCGCCGCAATCGCCGCTTGCTGTTTTGCCAAACCATCGGCATTCGTCACATCCTCAAAATCGTAATATTTGAAAACTTCACTATCGACATGATCACGATAGAACAACAAAGCAAGATTGATTTGCGTTGCGCTGTCCGCCTGCGCTACTCTATTAACCACATCCGCGATCTCGTTATTAAGGAAGGATAATTCATCCCCCATCGAACCCGTGACGTCCACCACGAACATTAATTCAATGATATTTTTCTTCACCTCGTTTTCGCCAAGCTCGATTTCTATCTCTCTATTTTCAAGGGTAAACTCCGACGTTGCTTGCCCTGCGCCGCTGACCGCCTCGACAATCCCTGCCTGCTCATCCGTGAAGACATACGCTACGCCGTTTGCGTCCGATTTAGACGTAAAGAACACGTCGCCTTTCTCATTCTTCGCTGTCACCGTAGCCCCTGCCACAGGCGTTTCGCCATTTTTTACCGTCACTTTTACACGATTGTACGAGTTAAATCCCCAAGAATTTTCCGCCTTGGAATATTCATAAAATTTCCCCGTAGTTTCTCCGTCCTGCGAAAACAGCGTTTTCCAATACTCATAATTATCGTTATCATTCCACGCGCCTGCCGTAATCAACCCCGCGGGTTTTTGCACAATTTCTTCTTCCTTTTTGGATTCTTCATCCATGGAAGCATCCTCATCCAAAGCGCCATTTTCGCCTTCCGTGGGCGCATCCATACCCCCAGCGGCTTCTTTATCAGCGTAAGCGCCACCAAACCCTGCACCGTAGCCGCCACCTCCGCCGCCATAACCGCAAGAGCCTACGGAAAATAAGTACAAAAGTGCAAACGAAGTGCCTAACAATACTTTGAGAATTTTCTTCATCCTTTTCCCTCCTTTCTCATTGCATCTTGATTATAACACACCTTTTGTATGCTGTCAATACCAAAATATGAAAAACCGAGAAAGCTTTGCACGCTCTCTCGATTTCCTTATACTTCTTATTTAATTGATTTCTATGAAGTCATTTTCGATTTCTTTTATTTCTTCCGTGGTGTTTTCTTCTTTAGTTTGCGTATTGCAATTTTGATTTCTTAAAATTTTCTTAAGCAAAAGCTGAATAGTGGTAAAACCTGCAACCGTCGTTACTACCCACGAAATAGGATAGGAAATATAAATAGCTTCCAGCGTCTGCGATGCAGCAAACACCGTCCAAATCCATACCACACGCAACAAACACGCGCCGACAAGAGCCAAAATCGTTGCTATCATTGATTTTCCAAGACCGCGCAACACACCTGTCATTACGTCCATCAATCCGCAAAGGAAGTAAAATAAACAAATATAGATAAAACGCATTTCCGCGGCATGGAACGCCAAACGTTGCAAGCTTCCTTCTTCGCCAGGGACAATGCCGTACAGCGAAAGCAAAGGCGTTCTTAATAAGAACATTATCACGGACATCACAAGTCCTATTGCCGATACAATCCCTGCGCAGGAATACATAATACGCTTTACTCTACAAGGCTTTTTCGCGCCCATATTTTGGCTGGTGAAAGTGATTGCGCCTTGATATACTGCGCTCATTGCCATATACACAAACCCTTCCAAATTGAGCGCAGCCGCATTACCGTTGATTATCGCGTCGTAATTGCTGTTCGGCGGTACAAGTTTGTTGTTTACTGTTACGACCGAAGATTGAATGAGAATATTCGACAACGAGAACAGCGCGCCTTGGATGCCTGCGGGCAAACCGTTGACTACGATATCTTGAAAGGACGTTTTGTCAATTTTTAAATTCTTCCAAGAAAACGTCGTATCATCTTGTTCTTTACTCAATTTCGTCAATAAGACGATGACGGAAGCAACGTTTGCCATGGAAGTTGCCAACGCTACGCCCTCCACGGATAATCCTACGACAACAACGAAAATGAAATTCATGCCAACGTTTAAAAGTCCCGTTAAGGTCAATACGGCAAGGGGTGTTTTTGCATCCCCTTTCGCCCTGAAAATAGCCATGAGATAATTCGTCAAAGCCAAAAACGGAACGCCAAGAAAATAGATATAGGTATATCTTACAGCAAGATCCAAAAGATTGCCAGAGTTCCCCATACTTCGCAAAACCAAACGCGATATCGACACACCGATTGCCATACCCAGCACCCCGAACATCACCGCCATCAATAGCGCGGTATGCACGGCTTTTTGCGTTTTTTCTCGATCCTTCGCGCCGATTTCACGGGCTACGACGACGTTTGCGCCCACCGAAAACCCGATAAATACGTTGACGACAAGGTTAATAAATGAACCCGTCGTCCCGATCGCCCCCACCGCGTTTGCTTCGTGGGAAAGGCTGACAACCATCATATCCGCTGCATTGTAAAAGGTTTGCAATAGGTTGGTTGCCATAATCGGCAGAATAAACCAAACAATTTTTAAAAAGACTTTGCCTTCGGTAAAGTCAACTTTCTTTTTTACCGACTCCATTTTTTATTCGCCTCTTTTTTACGCTTTGAGTTTTGCAATCATTTCCGCTCTGTTTTCCGCTTTGAATACGGCGCTGCCTGCAACAATTACGTTCGCGCCCGCTGCCTTGATTTCTTCTACGTTTTCCGCTGTTACGCCACCGTCAATTTCCAAATCAATTTCCTTGCCGCTTTCATCAATTATTGCGCGAAGCTCACGCAATTTGTCCAACGCCGTGGGGATAAATTTCTGACCGCCAAAACCAGGAAAAACACTCATAACAAGCACCATGTCGCAAAGAGTTACAACGTCTTTAATCTTGTCCACGGGAGTGTCGGGATTGATCACCGCACCGCATTTTACGCCCGTTGATTTGATGAGCATCAGCACTTCTTTCAAATTATCCTGACAAGCCTCATAATGCACGGTGATGATATCCGCGCCTGCTTTGGCAAAGCGTTCAACGTATTTTTCGGGATGCACGATCATCAAATGACAATCAAGCGGCAATGAGGTATGTTTTTTGATATCCTCTACCATTTTAATCCCAAACGTGATATTGTTGACGAATACACCGTCCATCACGTCGCAATGTACTACGTCTGCGCCGTTTTCTTCCAACGAACGCACTTCTTCTCCCATTTTAGAAAAATCCGCCGATAAAATGGAAGGTGCAATTTTAATTTTTTTCATATGTTCTCTCCTGATTCGTAATAGTTCCTTCTAAATATCCTGCGCGCAGTTGTCCGCACGCACCGCCGATATCCACGCCGATTTGACGGCGCAACGTCGCGCTCAAACCGCCCTTTTCCAACATTCCTAAAAATCTATACGCATCCTTATCCCCCGTCGATTTCAACGAACGTTCTTTGACTTCGTTTAAACGGATCAAATTGACGTGGCAGGGCTTGCCTTTCAACAATTCCACAAGAGCCTTCGCGTGTTCTTCGTCGCAATTTTCACCTTGGATAAGGGTGTATTCAAAATAATATCTTCTGCCTGTTTTTTGAAAATAATACTCGCAAGCCTTTAAAATTTCCGCTATCTTATACGCCTTTGCCACGGGCATGGTACGAGCTCTCGCCTCGTCGTCCGTCGCGTGCAAAGATACGGTGAGATTGAGTGAAATCCCCTCGTCTGCAAGGCGGTACATTTTGGGCACGATACCGCAAGTGGACAGCGAGATATTTCTCGCGCTGATACAAAGACCGCCCTCTGCCGTAATGTTTTTCAAAAATTTCAACACCTCGTCGTAATTATCCAAGGGTTCACCGCTGCCCATCAGCACTACGTTGGTGACTGCGCGAGCCTCTTTGCCCTGCCCAACCACGTCGTTTTTATGCAAGGCGTTGACAATCAAAATTTGCGATAAAATTTCTCCTGCCGTAAGATTTCGGATCAAACCGTTTAAGGTGGAAGCGCAAAATTTACAGCCCATTCTGCAACCCACTTGCGTAGAAACACATTGCGTATAGCCGTATTTATACTTCATCAAAACGCCTTCTACGAGGTTGCCGTCGGCGTACTCAAACAAATATTTTTCCGTACCGTCTGCGGAGAAAAATTTTTCCTTGATACGAATGGGTTCGTCCTCGTACTCCTCGCAAAGTTTGGCTTTCAAATCCTTGGAGATGGACGTGATTCCCGTGATCGTTTTCCCTTGCATCAATCCTTCATACAACTGTTTTGCACGAAATTTTTTTTCACCGAGCGAAAGCACCAACGTTTCCAACTCCGCATACGATAAATCTTGTAGAATTTTTTTCATAACTTTTTCTCTTGACTTTTAGGATTTTCTTACAAGTTTTGCTACGTAAAAACCTGCGCCGTACGCTGTATCGGGTAAGAACTGTAACCCAAATTTTTTCTTTTCATGCGCCAACGGACTGCTGATTTCCGCAATTTCGTAATCGGGATGCGTTTTCAAAAATGCCGCTACCGTTTGATCGTTTTCCCTTTCAAAAATCGAACAAGTGGAATAATACAACGCGCCGCCCTTTTTCACGTACCGGCAAACAGTGGATAAAATTTCCTTTTGCGTTTTGGCAAGCGCCGCAATATCTTCCTGCTTTCTAAACAGCTTAATGTCAGGGTTTTCACTGATTGTGCCATACCCCGAACAAGGCGCGTCGCAAAGCACCGCGTCAAATTTTTCCTCGTACGCTTCGTCAAATACGGAGCTGTCTTTTTGCAATTCCGTCACGTTCTCCACACCCATTCTTTGCTTGTATTGACGAATGAGTTCGACTCTGTGCGGATGCAATTCAAAAGACGTGACGTTTTTACATTTTTTCGCCAAAAGCACCGATTTTCCACCCGGAGCAGCGCAACTGTCCAAAAGCGTTTCGCAAGGGGCTACACAATCGCAAATCGCGATACTGCCCACCGATTGAAAGGTGTATTTCCCCGTGTCGAAGCCCTCGTCACGCACGAAATTTTCAAAGATAAAATTATGCTCGAACGGCGTTTTGACGTGCGGTTTATTTTGATATTCTTCTTCGCCGTGTGCAAAACGGACGGACACTCCCGCCGATTTTGCGGTAGCAATCGCCTGCGCTCTGTCGCCATATTCTTTTTTCAACAACTGATAAGCAAATGTGGGATAGGACACCGCAATCGCTTCCCCATCCGCCGTCTTTAGCAACGCTGCGTCCACCGCCGCCTTGTCAAACCGACGTAAAAACGCATTGACAAAACCACTGACGCCGCTCTTGCCTAATTTTTTACATAAATCCACCGCGCAATCGGTGACCATGTACCGCTTTTTGTCCATAAACAGCAACATATACAGCGAAATTTTTAAAATTGTACGCACGGCGAGTTTGGGGGCTTTGGGCGCGTAATGTCGAATACAAAAATCAAAATACACGTCGTTTTCCAGCACTCCGTACACAATACGCACGGTACGAGAACGGTATTGTTCTTCAATGTACGTATCCGTTATCGCTTGTTTCAAATGCGCTCCGTCTGAATATACTTTCGTCAAAATTAAAAAAGGGTCGTAAACGGGATTGCTCAACATGAGAACACCTGTCCCTTTTGCGCTTTTCTGCCGTTGATAAAATCACCGCCTTTCATGCGTTTACCGCCTGCCGCTTGTAATTCCAAAATCCGCAACGCGCCATCGCCGCATTTGACGAGTAAACCGCGTTTGGGGTTGTCGGATAAAATCTCCCCGATGGTTGCCGTAGTAAATATTTCTTTTTCCGCTTCCGTTAAGTCTGCTTTTTCCGCTAAATATACGTTGATTTTATTGCTATCCAGCTCGGTGTACGCCACGGGCGCAGGGTTCATGCCTCGAACAAGGTCAACAATCTCCTTGACAGTTTTGAAAAAATCAATCTTCGCGTGTTCCTTGTTAATCTTTCTGACAACGTTGACTCCCTCGCCCCCTTGCGGCATCAAAGAATATTCCGCCGATTGCAACATTTTTAATGCAGTAACGATTGCTTCCGCGCCGATACGGGACAGCTTTTCCGACAACTCCCCATACGTTTCCGTGGGTGTGATTGCCGTTTTTTCGACATATAAAACGTCGCCGCAATCAAGGCCTAATTCCGTTTTCATAATCGAAACGCCCGTTTCCGTCTCTCCGTTTACGATACAGCTTTGGATAGGTGACGCGCCGCGATAAGCAGGCAATAATCCTGCGTGAATATTCCAAACCCCCATAGGGAAAGCGTCCAACACGCCTTGCGTAAGGATTTGTCCATACGCGCAAGTGATCATAATATCCCCTTGTAACGCGCGTACTGCTTCGATTTCGTCGCGGATTTTTTCGGGTTGTAATACGGGAATATTATATTTTTGCGCTAACGTCTTCACAGGGGGCGGCGTCAAAATTCCCTTTCGCCCTTGCGGTTTGTCCGTTTGCGTGATTACCCCGACCACTTCAAATCCGTTGTCTATAATGTTTTGTAAAGGCGCAACCGCAAAATCAGGCGTGCCGGCAAAAACAATCTTCATACAGTTTTCCTTTCGGTTTATTTTTCTATTTCGAAACAAGGGAGCTGTTCCCTTTTTAGCATAGACAATGATGGAGTTCCACTCCATACCACGTAAGGGCTGCTCGCCCTTAACCTCGCAAGAAACTAAGTTTCTTGACTTCTAGTAATTAGCGTACATAGACGTACACGACCAAAGCGCGCGGAAACGCAACGCTGAAATATGACGTATATACGTCGTTTACCTAAAACGGCGGAGATACAAGCAAGACAAGAAGCACGCGGCTTTTTCGCAGGGAGCGTACATAGACGTACGTGACCAAGAAAAAACGCAAGTGCGACAATGCATATATTTCGTTTACCTAAAACGGCGGAGATACGAGCAGTTCAAGGCGCGTTGAGCACGCTGACGGGAGTGTACATAGACGTACACGACCAAAGCGCGCGGAAACGCAACGCTGAAATGTGACGTATATACGTCGTTTTACGCTTTTTCGATATGAGAAGCGCGGTCTATATACAAAACCCCATCCAAATGATCAAGTTCGTGACAAATCGCGCGCGCGAAAAAGCCCTTGGCGTTGAGCTCGTGTTTCTCGCCGTTTCTATCCTGATAGCTGAGCGAAACGCGCATGGGGCGTTCCACAATACCGCTTTTCCCTCGAACGGAAAGACAGCCTTCCCAACCGTTTTGTCCACCGCTTTGTTTGGTGATGACGGGATTGATAAATTCAAAATACCCCTCGTCCACGTCCACAACGACTACGCGGCGCAAAACACCGACCTGCGGCGCGGCAAGACCTGCGCCTTGCTCCTTTTTGACCGTGTCTTTCATGTCTTCCAAAAGCGTCCAAAGTTTTTCATCGAAATTCTCCACGGGAAAACATTTTTGTCTTAATACGTCGTCACCGACTTGCACTACGTTTCTAATAGCCATTGTTTCTCTCCTTATTTCTCTTGTTTCTTTACTGTTTTCGGGTTAAGAATTTTTTGGAAAATTGCACCTGCGAATAACACAAAGGATACACCCAAAAAATAAATAGCCGCCGATAAATATCCGCTTTCACATACAACGACGTTATAGATATTGTGTTCTCCGTACAAGGACAACCCAAAAAACGAAGTATGTAAAAATATATTTAAAATCAACATAATGATAGCGACACCAATAACAATCGCCGCGCCTATCAAAGCCGTTTTTTTATCCAAAACCGTTTGCTTTGTTTTGAGTAAATATACTCCAAACCAAGACACCGCCACGTGCGTCCAAGCATCCAAAGCAATTTCCCAATGGAATTTATAATGACGGTATATATTAAAGACACAGTTCATCAATCCCGCGAATAGCATAGCTAACGACAGCAACGCAACCAAAGCGTATAAATACCGTCGCGCTTTTTTCGGAAATAAACACATCAGCGGTGTTAAACAGTACATAAACGGACTGACGTTTGCCGTAGGCAACGTGTTGGTAAAATTCCAATCCTTTACGCCTGCTTTGATACCCATGCTGATTACGCAACTAATATACCCGACAAAAACTACACACGGAAAGAGTATGGTAACCAACTTCGTTTGTTTTATTTTTGGGATAAGTTTTATCCCTATTCCATAGCATACTATCAAGCAAATCAAAGTTCCATAATAACCAAGCATATTCGTCTCCTCTTTAGCTCAAATTCGTCGGATTTTCTTCCACAGACACCAACACATCGCGCGTTCTTGCTTCCGCGCAGGCGTTGTAAATTTGGGGCAGCACCGACGGATCGCAAAGCCGCATTAGCACTTGATAACGGAACTTGTTCTGTATCCGCTTGATCGGCGCACGCATCTTATTGAAAAATAAAAACTTTTCGGGATTATCCGTGTACAATTTCTCCAACGCAAAATATACGTCGCGGAGCGCTTCTAACGTCTTTTTATCCTCCTCGCCTGTCACCAGCACACGCACGATTTTGGAAAAAGGCGGAAACGCCATCGCCGCGCGAAGGGAGATTTCGTTTTCGTAAAACCCTTCGTAATCGTATGCCGTTGCAAACCGCAATACGTCGTTTTCGGGATCGAACGTTTGCAAAACTACTTTGCCCTTTTCTTCTGCTCGACCGCTTCTGCCTGCCACCTGCGTCAGCAGTTGGAAAGTGCGTTCACCGCTTCTATAATCGGAAAAATGCAAACTCATATCCGCGTCCAAAATCCCAACAAGCGTTACAGACGGGAAATCGTGACCTTTGGCAATCATTTGCGTACCGACCAAAATATCCGCTTTCTTTTCCGCAAACGTTTTTAAAATTTTATAATGTCCTTCCTTGCCGCTCGTAGTATCGTTGTCCATACGCAAAATACGCGCCGTGGGGTACATTTTTTCCAGTTCATACGCGATACGTTGCGTACCCGTTCCCGCATACGAGAGTTTAAATCCACCGCAATCGGGACACGCGGGCAAGGTGTTATATTTCATACCGCAATAATGGCATTTTAAACAGTTTTCGTCTTTATGATAGGTGAGCGAAACGTCACACGCTTCGCATTTTGCGACATAACCGCATTCCTTACAAATCACCGTTTGGGAATAACCGCGACGGTTCAAAAATAAAATCGCTTGTTTGTCTGCGGCAAGGCATTTTTCCAATTCCTCTTTCAAAACACCCGAAAACGCGCTGTTGTTACCACGGCGCACTTCCCTACGCATATCCGCAATTGTGATTTCGGGCATGGGGCGTTTGTTGATACGCTTTTGCAAACGAATGAGAGAAAATTCCCCTTCCTTTGCCTTTTTATAGGTATCCACCGAGGGCGTCGCACTGCCGAGTACAAGTTTACAATCATTGCGCTTGGCGCGTAAAAACGCTACGTCAAAGGTGTTGTATCTAGGCGCGGTTTCACTGGAATAACTGGAATCGTGTTCCTCATCAATAATGATAACGCCAAGATTTTCCAGCGGTGCAAAAATAGCGCTTCTGGCGCCGATAGCAATCTTCGCTTCACCCGTGCGCAAACGCCACCATTCGTCGAAACGCTCGCCTGCGGAAAGTCCGCTGTGTAAAATCGCTGCGTTTTTGCCAAATCTTGCACGAAGCTGTGAAAGCATTTGGGGGGTCAAGGAAATTTCAGGCACGAGAAAAATCGAGCTTTTGCCTTGTTTTAAACATTCTGCAATCAAAGTGAGGTAAATTTCCGTTTTACCACTGCCCGTGACGCCGTGCAAAAGCTGCACCGTTCGTTCATCGTTACGGATAATATCCACCGCGCGCGCTTGGTCTTCCGTCAACACACGCGTCACGCTTTCCGCATCCAACGTTTTATACGGATCGCGTAAAATTTGTTCTTTTGTGATCGTAACGTACCCTTTCTTTTCCAAAGCCGCTACGCCGCCAGGGAACATATTATTTAAATACGCGCAGTCCATTTTGCCGTTGGCGGCAAGGTATTCCGCCGCCCCCAACTGATTTTTTGCCGTTTTGGAAAGTTTCATTTCCGCAATGGGCGTCGCGAGCGTCGCGTAATTTCTCGTCAGTTCGCGCACCTTGCCCGTACGCATTTCCGAGGGCAAAAACAACCGCAACGTGAGCGCTTTGGGAACGCGGTATCTCGCCGTTAATTTTTCCGCTAGGGCAAGACATTCTTCGTTGAGCGCAGGCAATTCGTCGGGCGTAGGGATAACTTTCCTTAATTTTTCGATAGGCAAATCGGATTTTTCCTTAATCCGCATGACAAACCCTGGCACCGTTTTTCCTCCAAAGGGCGCGCGAACGCGGCTGCCAACGACCATATCGTCGTCGCAGAGATAATCGTATATTCTGTCTGTTTCGCTTGCCGCGATATCTACGATAACTTCCGCAATCATAAATCCCTCTACAAAAAAAACGTATAGTTCTACCGTATGTCTATACTCAAAAAGCAAAACTTTTTTGCGTTATAAACGCCAAAGACGTATAGGCAAAATCCTAAATGTTAACAGTAAAATTGCCCCAAGGCAATCCCCCGAGGCAATCTGCTTGTCGCATTTTAGTCCTTTGCGATAACGACTTTACCGTCTGCAATATCCTTGCAGGCGGACAACAGTTCTTTGTCTTTACCCGTCGAATCGTGTACGCCGAGGTTTTTCTCCGTTTCAATGATCTGACGAGCGCGTTTCGCCGCGATCGTGCAGAGCGCATAACGGCTGATCGGATCTTCCTCCGTACCAAGTTTTCTGATCATTGCGTCAACAGAAGGTTCATTTATCATAATTTTTTCACTCCTTTGGTGTTTTGTCTTTATTTTGTACCGTCAAAAATACTCTCTACTTCTGCAATCGCAGTTTCCAAGTCGTCATTGACGATATAATAATCATATTTATCTTTCTGATCAAGTTCATATTGCAGCCTTGCAAGACGAATTTTTAAAGATTCTTCGTCCTCCGAGCCTCTGCCTATCAAACGGCGTTTAAGCTCTTCCACCGACGGTGGTGCTATCATGACAAGCACCAATTCGGGAAAAACTTTTTTTACGTTCAAAGCCCCCACTACGTCTATTTCTAAAATAATGGATTTGCTTTCCAGCGTCTTTTCCACGAAAGAACGAGGCGTGCCGTAATAATTTCCAAAATGTTCGTCGTATTCCAAAAAATCGTTTTCTTCAATACGTTTTAAAAATTCCTCTTTGGAAAGGAAAAAATAATGCGTACCGTCCACTTCTCCGATTCTCGGCGCGCGCGTCGTACAAGACACCGACTCCACTACGTCCTCGCGGCGTTGAATAATCGTTTTTACTATCGTACCTTTTCCGACCCCCGCGGGACCAGATATCGCCATCAGAATGTGCTTCATTTTTCTTACTCCAAATTTTGCACTTGTTCGCGGATCTTTTCAATCTCGTTCTTGAGCGCAAGTCCCGTGCGTGTAATCGTAACGTCGTTGCTCTTGGAACAGGTCGTGTTCGCCTCGCGGTTAAATTCCTGCACTAAGAAATCCAACTTTCTGCCCACAATCCCTTCTTCTGCGATACTTCTAAACTGTTCGATATGCGAACGCAAACGGGTGAGTTCCTCGTCGATATTGCTTCTGTCCGCAAACACCGCCACTTCGGAAAGCAATCTGCCTTCGTCCGCCTGCACGCCGTCTAAATATTCCTGCACACGCGCCGTCAACTTCTCGCGATATTCGCTTGCGATTTGCGGAGCGCGCTCCGTAATCGTTGCAACCAAGCCTTCGATCGTATCCATACGCGACAACATATCTGCTTTGAGTTTCGCGCCTTCCACCGCGCGCATTTCATTGAGTTTATCCAAAGCGGTATTCAAGGCAATCGAAAGCGCGTTCGTCAATTCCTCGTCCAAGCCCTGCGCATCCTCTTGTTTCAGCACTTCGGGATAACGGAGCACGGACGAAAGAGTGATATCGTCAGGCAAATCGGGAAACGCTTCTTTGAGCTGTTTCGCCGCCGCCACGTACGAAGTTGCGAGTGCCATGTCCACGGTGAGCGCCGTCGGACGTTCGCGTTTATCTTTCAAGGAAACGTACAAATCCGCATGGCCGCGGGTAAGTTTTTGACGAATCATACCGCGTATCACGTCCTCGTACGCCGCAAAAATGCGGGGCGCTTTGATGGACACGTCTAAATAGCGGTTGTTCACCGTTTTGATTTCGCAAGCAATCTCAATGCCGCCTGCGCTGTATTCGCCTTTCCCATAGCCCGTCATGCTCAACATAAGCTGTTTTCCTCGTGTGTTTTTATAATAAAATTATAAACCAAATATTTCGGTTCATAACATTATAGCAAATAATTTTTAAAAATTCAAGTACTATCCGCTCTTTTTTTATAAAAAAAAGAGAAAAGCGGAAAATTTTCTCTCCGCTCTCCCAATATTTCTTGTGTTTTTTTGATTTTTAAGGTTGACACTTTACAGCATTTGTTTAAAGGTTTCTTCGTCGATGATTTTGATGCCGAGCTTTTTCGCTTTTTCCAACTTACTGCCTGCCTCTTCGCCCGCAAGCACCAAGGTCGTTTTCGCTGTTACGGACGATTGGCAAACTCCTCCGCGTTCTTCGATAAGTTTTTGGGCTTCACTGCGTTTGAACGAGGACAGCGTACCCGTCAACACCACAGATTCCCCCGAAAATACGCCTTCCTTCTTTTCATCCGACCACGTGGGCTTCACGCCGACTGCTTCCAATGCCGAAAGCTCTGCAAGGTTTTCTTCGTCCTGGAAATATTCCACGATTGCGTTCGCTGTAATCTCGCCTACGTTTTCCAACGCAATCAATTCTTCGCACGTCGCGTTTTTGAGATTTTGCATACTTTTAAACCGAGCCGCAAGGTCTTTCGCCGCGACCCGTCCCACGCCTTCTACGCCGATTGCGTAAATAAACGCGTCCAAAGTAGGCGTCTTACTGCCTTCTATCGCTTTTAATAAATTGCTGATTTTTTTATCTTTAAAACCCTCTAATTCCGCCAAATCTTCCGCCGTCAATTTGTACAAATCGGAGAAATTCCGCACTCCTTTTTTCAATACGAGCTGTTGCGCCGCACTTTCGGAAAAGCCGTCGATATTCATCGCATTTTTGCTCGCGTAATGGTCTAATTTTGCAACCAATCGAGGGGTGCAAACGCGGTTGGTACAGAATAGATGCGCGCCGATTTCTTTTAAAACGTAGCCGCAAGCAGGACAAATCACAATCTTTTTGACTGCGCGGCTGTCTTTCGTATGCTCTGTCGCGCCTAAAATTTCGGGAATAACTTCGTTGGAACGGCGAACCAGCACGCGCGAACCGATCTTAACGTCCTTACGCAAAATGTCGCCGTAATTGTTCAACGTGGCGCGCGAAACGGTGACACCGCCGAGTTCGACAGGCTCTAACAAGGCTAATGGGGTGAGTTTACCCGTTCTACCGACCTGCCAAACGACGTCTTTTAACATGGTGGTTACTTCTTCCGCTTCGAACTTATACGCCATCGCCCAACGAGGGAATTTGTCCGTAAAGCCCATTTCCTCACGCAAAACCGCGTCATTGATCTTAATAACCGCGCCGTCCGTCAAGACGTCCAACGTTTTTCTTTCTTTTTCAATCTCCGCTACTGCGGCAATCACTTCGTCCGCCGTCTTACAAACACGGAAATACGGGAACACTTTAAATCCCTCTTTTACAAGGAAGTCATGTGCGTTCGTTTGGGACATGGGTGCCCCGTCCGACATATAATTGACGTCATAGAAGTAGATTTCAGGGCGGCGTAATTCCGTAATTTTTGGATCGAGATTTCGTATTGCGCCCGCTGCCGCGTTGCGCGCATTTTTCAACGGCTCCGCTGCCGTTTTATTGTACGCGTCCAATACGGACAAACGAATCACCGCTTCGCCGCGCACCTCTAAAACACCTGGATATTCAATTTTTAAAGGGAAAGATTTAATCGTCAACACCTGCGCCGTGACGTCCTCGCCCACTACGCCGTTGCCACGAGTCGTCGCACGAACAAAATGCCCGTTTTCGTAAGTCAAACACACCGTCAAACCGTCGAATTTATATTCCACCGTACATTCGGGCTCTGCGCCGATGAGTTTTTGCGCGCGCGTTAAAAACGCCTGCAACTGCTCGGTGGACACCGATTTATCAAGGCTGAAAAGACGTTCGATATGCGTGTGTTTTTCAAAACCCTTAATCGGCTCGCCTCCAACGCGACGAGTCGGGCTGTCGGGATACACTTCGCCGCTTTCCTTTTCCAAACGGCAAAGTTCGTCATACAAAGTATCGTACTCTTTGTCCGACACCGTGGGATTGTCTAACACGTAATACTCATACGCCCATTGATTGAGAATGTCAACTAGTTCTCTTTTTCTATCCATATATTCCCCTCTATTTTGGAAATAAGAGTTTTCTTTATCTTAACCCAACACAGTAAGCGGAGCGAGCGATGCGGATAACTGCTTTATCCCCAACCCCTCAAAGGCTATATCCAAAATCATATTGCTGCCTGTGCCGCGCGCATTTACAATCGTGCCTAAACCAAATTTAGGATGGGAAACTTTGACACCGATTTTAAACGCCGATAAATCCTTTCCGCCCGTGGGCTTGGGTTTGTTCACCGTACTGCCTACCGCGCCGTACGTAAAACTGCCGCCGCTCTTTTTCGTCGTTGTCGGACGACTTGTGTACGTAGAACTTCCATACGACGAACCGCCATACGACGAACCGCCGTTCCAAGTCGAACGTGTTATGCCCGAATTGCTACGCGAAGAATCCCCATACGATTTCCCATACGACGAACCGTATGCCGATCCGCCGTAAGACGAGCTGTAACCACCGCCAAAACTGTTTCTTCTGCCGCCGTAATCGTCGTTAGACTCGTACCTACCCCCACCGTATGCAGAATTTCCATAACTTTCGGGGTCGTCGTATCCGTCGTAACCATACCCCATTCTACGCGTTTCTTTGGGCAATTCTAATTCGGAAGAAAGCTCTTTCAAAAAGCGAGATCTTGCCGTCGGCTCGCGCTTGCCGTAAAGATAACGGCTCTTACTGCGAGTTAAATATAAATTCTCACGCGCACGCGTGATGGCTACGTACATCAAACGGCGTTCTTCTTCCATATCGTCGTCGTTTTCCACTGCGCGGGATACGGGCAGGATATTTTCTTCCATACCACACACGAACACGCAACGGAATTCCAAACCTTTTACCGAATGTACCGTCGCCAACGTCACGTAGTTCCCATCGTCCATTTCGTCCGTATCCGAAGTCAAGGACACTTGATTGAGATAATCGGTCAGCGTCGCGCCCTCGTTCAAACGGCAATATTCTTCCACGGAATTGATCAATTCCTCAATGTTGGCGCGCTTGTTGATACTTTCGTCCGATTCGTCAGCGTACGCCTCGCGCATTTGGGTGTCTGCAATAATCTTTTTCACAAGCTCATTCACGGGCATATCTTGGCTGTCGATAATCCAAGTTTTCACCATATCACGAAAATCCACTAACTTTTGTTTGGTCGAGCCCATAAAGCCCATTTCGTCTAAATCCAACAATGCGTCGTACACCGAAAGTTCGGTATCATAGGCGTATCTTTGCAAGGTTTCCACTGTTTTTGCGCCGATACCGCGCTTTGGAAAGTTGATAATTCTCGTCACCGCCTCACTGTCAAACGGGTTGTTGACAAGACGTAAATATGCAAGCAAATCCTTAATTTCCTTGCGTTCGAAGAACTTGAACCCACCAAACACTTTGTAGGGAATCCCATCCCCCGTGAACTCTTGTTCAAACGAACGCGTCAGAGCATTCAAACGCATCAAGATTGCAAAATCGGAATATTTATATCCCTGTCGCATTAAACCAGCGATGGTGTGCGCGATATACCTCGCCTCGCCGCTCTCTTCCTCTGCTTCGTGTACTTTGGCAGGCGCGCCCTCGTCGTTTTCCGTCCAAAGCGTCTTATCCTTACGGTGTCCGTTGTTTTTGATTACCGTGTTGGCAAGTTTTAAAATATTTTTCGTCGAACGATAGTTGCGTTCAAGCTTAAACACTTTCGCGCCGACAAAATCTTTTTCAAAATGTAAAATGTTTTCAATCTTCGCACCGCGCCAACCGTAAATGGACTGGTCGTCGTCGCCTACTGCAAACAAATTGCCATGCACCGAGGCAAGCAACGTCACGATTTCGTATTGCACCGCGTTGGTGTCTTGGAACTCGTCCACCAAAATATAACGGAAACGACCGCCAAGATATTCCCTTGCTTCCTCGTTGCGCTTTAACAGCAATCGCGTTTCGTTCAACAAATCGTCAAAATCCAAAGCGTTGTTTTCGCGCAAATGCTTTTGGTAGCGGCGATACACCTTCACAATCTCGTCGATATTGTATTCCCCTGCGTATTCCTCAGCATAGCGTTCGGGGTCAAAACCCAGCATCTTCGCGTTTGCAATATGAAATTTGATATTTTTCAACAGCTTTTCATCGTCAAAATCGCATTCTTGGAAAGATTTTTTAATGATGTTGTTGCGCTCCGTTTCACTGTAAATGGAGAAGTTGGACGTAATCCCCACGTCATCTGCATACATACGCAAAATACGCACACACATACTGTGAATCGTGCATACCCACGACCGCGAAACGTCCACGATACGCCCTAATCTTTCCTTCATTTCGTTGGCGGCTTTGTTGGTGAACGTGATTGCCAAAATCGCCTCCGCAGGCACTCCCTTTTCTTCCACCAAATACGCGATACGAGAAGTCAAAACACGGGTTTTTCCGCTCCCAGCACCCGCCAAAACCAACACCGCGCCTTCCGTTTGCAAGACGGGTTTGATTTGTTCTTCATTTAATTGCTCTAAAATTTCATCTATTCTTGTCATAACGGTTTTATTATAGCACAATTCGCCCCGATTTGCAAGTCGCAAAAGGGGCGAATTTTACGTTTATTTGTATTTACTCTTTCCATGTTAAAAATACACAAAAAAGATTCTCTCCATTCCAGTCGGAATGACAATAAGCTAAATCACCAGTTCTTTTTAAAATCCCTGCCTATCAACTCATCCAAGGTGATTTCATAAAAATCCGCCATTGCTACGCAGTTATCAATCGTCGGTGTTCGCTTATTATCTTCCCATAAACTAATTGTTGCTTGATTGACACCTATTTTTTTAGCAAGTTCTGATTGACTGATATTTTTACTTTCTCTATGCGCTTTCAACTCTTTTCCGTAATTCATAATTTTCCCTCGTGAAAAGACAACTCCTTACACCACTGCGTGGTTTCCCTCTCAAAGAGGAAAGCTAATCACCAGTTCTTTTTAAAATTTCTTCCCACTAATTCATCAAGCGTAATTTCATAAAAATCCGCAAGCTTTATACAATCTGCCATATTGGGAATATTTACTCCGTTTTCCCAAGCACTAATCGTCGATTGCGGTATATCTATCGCTTTAGACAAGCTAACTTGTGTTAATCCCCGACTTTTTCTCCACTCTTTTAACGATTGATTTATCATAATAGCTCTCCTTATATAAATAATATCAGAAAGCTGATAAAAATACTTGACTTAACAGAATTCTGTTATTATAATATAAATATCAGAATACTGCTAGAAAGGAAAAACATTATGGAATCTATTATTAAAGAAATTTATTACCACATTCACGAAAGCGAAATCCAGACGAATGCGGGAAAATCAGAATGCCAAATTGTTTACGATAAACTGTTCGCCACGTTAAATGACGAACAAAAAAAGCTATTTTTGCAATATGAAGACCTGCATTTTATGGAATACGGCGCCGAATACGAGCGTCTGTTTACCCAAGGTTTTCAAATGGCAGTACGCTTAATAGGCGAATGTCTTTTTTAAGCAATCTTCCTCACACGTTTTTTAATACGTCAAATTGACACTCCCGGCGGAAACGTTCTAAAGCGCGAAGATATTTTTCGCTTAAATTAAGGTTGTAGCGTTGCTTTTCTTCATAGGTGAGCGTGTCATAATAGGGCTTGTCCGTAAGCCGCCCGATTGCGTCGCTCACTTCCCCTTCCGCAAGCAATATTTCCTTGACTTTTATATAAAAATCGTCCTCTTTTTTCCCTGCGATTTGTTCGGATACTTTTTCAGTGAAAAAACGCCCGACTTTGCTTTCGTTCAATCCCTGTTCCCTTGCTTTTGCTTTTTGCGCCTCTATATTCAACTGACATTTTTGCCAAAAACCGCTCTTGATACGGTTCTTTGCCTGACGCGCTTCTTCGCGCAAAGTTCTCGCTTCCGTCTTCGACATAATCCACCTCTTTTTTTGTTTTTTCGTGTTTTTTCGACAAATGAAAAGAGCTCACGAATCTGTGAGCTCTTTTGTGTTTTAGTTTCTGCTTCTTTTTCTAGCTGCTTCGGATTTCTTCTTTCTTCTTACGGAAGGCTTTTCATAGAATTCCTTCTTTCTCAAATCGCCGATGATACCGTCGCGGGAGCATTTTCTCTTGAAACGGCGCAATGCGCTTTCAACGTTTTCGTTTTCTCCAACTCTAACCGTAGACATTTGTTTTCAACCCTCCTTTGCCGATGCGTTTAATGATTACCTCGTAATTATAACAATTTAGGTATTTTCTGTCAAGTCTTTTTTTGCGGTTTTTACAAGCTTTTTGTTGTTTTTTCCTTTTTTCTTAAACGCAAATGCTCGCAATTTGTCGAAGGGTGTCCTTTTTTCAACTTTTCCGTCGAAAAAGGTTTTTACGCCGCGCGAGATTATAAAACTCTTTCAAAATCCTCTGCAGGATGCTTGCACCAAGGGCAAATGAAATCCGCAGGCAACGGGCCTTCGTGTTCGTATCCGCAAATCTTGCATACCCATTTTTCCGTTTTGGGCTGTTCCTCTTGTTTTGACTCTTGCACCGTAGTTTGAGGCTTGGGTTTGATATTGCTCAAATAATATTCATACGTCACCGATTTATCCTGCGACAGCGTTTTTGCCTCCGTCACTTCCGCAACGAACAGCGTATGCGTGTCATAATCGTACGCATTGACTACCTTTGCGCTGAGTACAGCGTTTGCGTATTCAGGCAAATAATTCAATCCGTTTTCCGTTTGCGGATAAGTTTTGCCTTGGAATTTATCGGTATCTCTGCCCGACGAAAAACCGAACTGACGGAAGATATCGAAAGGCGTTTTTTCCGTCAAAATCGATACGTTGAAAATACCCGTTTTCCGTAAAAGTTCTTCGGTATAATTCGCTTTATTCACGAACACGACGATGCGTTTAGGATTGTCAGTGATCATGGACACGGTGTTTACAATACAACCGTTTTGCTTTTCTCCGTCCGTCGTCGTCAACATAAATAATCCGTACGTAATTTTGTACATAGCCTCTTTTTCAATCATTTCGGTTTCTCCTAACTTTTTTTATATTTTATTCCTGCGTTCTTATGCAGTCCAAAGTCCGTGCAAGTTGCAATATGCATACGCTTTTACAAATTTATCCCCATCCGCAAGCGAGAACGAACATACGGGATCGCTGTTTGCCGTCAAATATTTCACTTGATAGCCTTGTTCCGTTTCAATCGCTACCCATTCAATCAAGTGTTCTTCCGTCATCGGATGTTTTACACTGCCTACGTCCACCGTCACTTGCTTACACTTCTTCGTAACTACGGGTACGTGCTTTTCCTGCGCCGCGTCCGTGCTGCAAGCAATAAGTTCCACCCAACCTTCCAACTTCACTTCCTCTTTCGAAATTAACGTCTTTTTGCATTTTTCACATACATATACTTTCATTATTTTTATCTCCCTTTTATTTATTAGGATTAAATCCTATTTAATAATAACATATTAAAATGCTATTGTCAATAGTTTTCCGCAAAAATAAAAAAATTTTTCAAAAAAATTGATTTTTATTTGGAAAGGCAGTTGTTTTTATCCAGCAACTCGTTGACATAATCGCAGGCGAGTTTCAATTCCTGCTCTTCCTTATAATTTTGATTATATACTTCCAAAAGTAAATTCCCGTCAAAGTCGACGTCTTTGAGGCGTTTAATCAGCGTTTCCAAATCAAAAATTCCCTTCCCAGGCAGACAAATTCGACCGTTTTCGTCAATGTCGGACAAATGCACGTATGCAATCTTTTCCGCCATTTCGTCTAAATAAAATTCGTAAGGGTATTCGGAAATACGCGCTTGTTTGATATCCAAAACGCCTTTTAAATCGGGGACTTGTTTGGAAATCTTCTCAAACACACCCGGGCGATTGTACGTGGACCATTCCACGTTTTCTAAACACAGCGTAACATCTCGGTTTTTACAAAATTCCGTCAATCTTGCAAAACCTTCGCCAAGCCAAGCAAAATCGTCGTTTGCGCCCGAACGGGACGCACGTTTGACGCGCGATAAGCCGTGAAAGGTGTAATATTTCGCTCCCAAAGCGTTGGCAGTTTCCAACACTTTTCCTGCCCAAAAATATGCGTCGTCGCGGACACGGGTATGCGCGCTGAATAATTGCGGTTCAAATTCCGTGTTCAAAGCATGGACGGAATTGATATGTACATTCCCCTTTCTTTGTGCGAGAAATTCCCCAAATTTTGTACCATATTCAGAAAAGGAAGTGAGGAAAACTTCAGCAGTTTTCACTCCGAGCGTATTGAAAAGAGGCAATGCGTCCTCATTATTTTTCCGCATAAACAGCGATGCCGTCGAAACGCCTACTTGCATACTTTGTCGTTACTCCACGTAATATACTCTATTTTCTTTGCGAGGTTTTTCCTGGGGTGCAACATCAGGATACCCCACGATACAGTTCCCGATCCCCTCGTAATCCCCCTCAATGCCGAGCTTTTGCAAAAGCGCTTTGCCTTGGGGCGTTTCAAACGTTTCTTTTGCGCGGTGAATCCAACACCCGCCAAGCCCCAATGCGTGTGCCGCAAGCAACATATTTTCCATCACAAGCGAACCGTCATACAAGTACGTGAACGCGCTTTTATCCGCCAACACGACAAGCACCGCGGGCGCATTATAAAAAGGATCACTGCGGTGGAACGGATCGCGTTGCATATTCAAAGCGGACAGTTCATCGCGTACCTGCTTGTTGGTAACCACCAAAATGATGGGAGCTTGTTTGTTCAATCCTGATGGTGCTTGCAACCCTGCCGCTACGATTTTTTCCAGCAATTCCTTGGGCACAGGATCGGATTTATAACTTTTTACGCTTTTTCTTGTCATCATAGTTTGTAATGCGTCCATCGTTATTACTCCTTATATTTTAAATCGTACACTTGCCAATTTTGGAGCACTTCCGCCATTTCCGCGCCGATTGCTTTTGCGCCAGCGAGGTCGTGATCGAGATAGTTGCCACATTCCGCTTTTTTATTGCCAGGGATTTCGCCCTCAAAATCACGGGCGAACGCCATGCTTTCTTTGACGAGTTCGATCGCGTCCGCGTAACTGATCGTATCACGGAGCAAGAGATAAAAACCCGTACGGCAACCCATAGGCCCTACGTAAATAACACCCTCTGAAAAACGGCTGTTGCGCGCGTAAGTAGCAAATAAATGTTCTAACGTATGCGCCGCGGACATTTGTAAATAATCGCCGCCGTTGGGCAATTTCATACGAATATCGTAAGTTACTACATCCCCGTCAATGCGAGAAATGTACATACCCTTCGTCAATACGTCGTGATTGACTGTAAAACTTGCAATCTTTTTCATTGTTTTTTCCTCGGACATTTTCGTCCCAATCGCGCGCTGATATACGCCGCAAACGTGGTTTTGAAACCCACAAAAAATTACTTCTATTTCGTAATCAGCGTGATTTTGCATCCATTTCGCTACCACAGCTACCGCTACGTCCGTCGCTTCTTCTAAAGGATATTGATATACGCCCGTAGAAATAGCAGGAAATGCAATACTTTTAATGCCGTATTCTTTCGCCAAATCCAAAGCGGAACGATAACAACTTGCCAACAATTCCGCCTCGTCACCGCGGCCACGATACACAGGGCCAACGGTGTGAATCACCCACTTCGCAGGCAAACGGTAACCTTTTGTAATTTTCGATTCACCCGTACGACAGCCGTTGAGCGTGATACACTCTTCTAAAAGCTGCGGACCAGCCGCCGCGTGAATTGCTCCATCCACACCGCCACCGCCCAGCAAACTGCTGTTCGCGGCATTCACGATACAATCACATTCGATTTTTGTGATGTCACCGCATACAATTTTTATGCGTTGATATATACTCATTGTTCACCTCTTATTTCCCAAACAAAGCCCGAAATGCAGGGGGCATGGATGCGGTGAGTGTGATCAGTTCCTTAGAAACAGGGTGGATAAATTCGAGTTTGGAAGCGTGCAAACCCAGTCTTCCCATCGGGTTTTTTGCGCATCCGTATTTATCGTCCCCCACCACCGAGTGTTCCATTGATTGCATATGCACACGGATTTGATTTTTACGCCCCGTGTCGATTTTTACCTTTAACAAAGAATAATCCGCCGTTTCTTTCATCACTGTATAATGCGTAATCGCCTTTTGTCCCGTCGGGTCTTGCGTGGAATACATCAAGTTGTTTTTATTTTCCTTTAAATAGCTGACAATCGTGTCTTCTTTTTTCTCAAACACGCCTTCCACAACGGCAAAATATTCACGATTCGTCACCAATTCATTCCATTTCATACGAAGCATGGAATGGATTTTTATGTTTTTAGCAAATACCAACACCCCCGACGTTTCCTTGTCGATACGGTGTAAAATAAACGGTCTTGCATTTTTGCCCTGCTGTTGCAGGTATTCCAACACGTACCCATACGCACATTCCGTATCCTTATCGCTCTCCACCGACAACAAACCCACGGGTTTGTCAATCGCGATAAAATCCTCGTCCTCGTAAATAATCTTCATTGTCACGGGCATACGAACGGGTTTTTTCATTCCCTTTGCGCTCGGTTTTGCTTTCGAGCCTTCTCCATCACGCACGGGCGTTTTGGAAATTTTCACTTCGTCGTCTTTTGCCAACGCAAAATTGTACTGTGTCACTACGCTGCCGTTGACAAGCACGCAACGCCGCACTAATAAGGATTTGACGTTGTTTCTAGACGTATTGCATTTGCGGAGTAAAAATTCCAACAATTCGTCACTGCGATTCACTTTATACGTCGCCGTGTACACGGGCGCGCCGTTCACTCTTTCACCGCGCACCTGCCCCATTGTTTTTTTCACCGCGCCGTGTTCAACGCGTACCTTCCCACGTCCTTTGTCTGTTTTATTATAATTGTTTTTATTTCCGTAACTCTTTTGCATATTCCTTCCTTTATACCAAAAATCCTTCAACAAACGCCGCAAACGCGTTGTATTTTATCCTTTTATACGTGTTGATTTTTTCACTCAGCGCGTGATTTTCTTGCATACTTTGCATCAATTTTGTCTTTACTTCGCTATCCACGTTTTTGAGAAAAATATTCAATTCATTGAGCTGTTGAAAAGCCTTTTTCGTGATATTTGTCGAACCGAACGAAATCCAATCTTCCGTCACAATCATCTTCGTGTGCAGCATTTTCGGAGAGAAATACAAACAAATCTTATTCCCCGTCAATTTCATCAACTTTTTCACCGTTTTCATATTGCTGTCGTTTTGATAATTCGCATTTTTAGGAACCATCACCGTCACCTCAACGCCGCGTTTCACCGCCGCCACAATCGCCTTGACAAAAGGTTTTAAGGGTGAAAAATACGCCATTGTGATATACAGCTTTGACTTCGCTTCCCTGATCATATCGAGATAAAGTTTTTCCATCTCAAAACGGCGAACAGGCTTTTTCACGTTGATCCCGAATAAATAATCCGTCGAAAAGTTTTCCCCCGTCAAAAGTTTCTTCTCAAACGCCGATACGTATTCCTCGCCATAGAGTTTGATCATGTAATCCTGATACGCTCTGCCCTGCATATCCGCGCCGTTTTCTTTATCTTCGACGTTGACGCCGCCAAAAATCAAAATTTTGTCGTCAATAATATAATATTTAGAGTGGTCAGCTTTAAATTCGTCCGCCTCGATTGTGATATTCGGATGCGCAATAATTTCTTCATACAAAGCCGAACTTTCATCCTTAGCTTTTTTAGGCGTGTTGGGCATGGGATAAAATAGCTCCAACGAGCGAATTTTGATTTTTTCCGTCAGCGTTTGCGTTTTGTGGAAAAAGGATTTTTTTACTTCTTCCGATTTTTCCAACACCACACCGTAGCGGTCCACGGAGATTTTCACTTTTACTCCCCGCTTTGCCGCCTGCAACACCGCCGCCGCAAGCCGATTACCAATGGTATCGTCCCGCCAAATAAACATATTAATCTTCACCGAATGTTCCGCCTCGTCTATTGTACGGATAATTTCGGGAAATGCATTTTTTCCGTCCACAAGCAACGTAAAATCCTGATACGGCGTTTTTGTGTTCTGCGTTTGTTCCATGCATTACGTCCTTTGAATAATTCTCTCTTTTATTATACTTCCTTTTATGGATAAAGTCAACGCCTATAAGAAAAAAAGCGACTGACTTTTTCAAGACAACCGCTCTTTTATTGTATCTTATTTATTTTTCTTTTTCTCTACCAACTGTTCAATGAGCTTCATAATCTCCATTACCACAAGCGGTACAAAAATCAGCCCTGCGGCTACGCCGTACAACCAACCGGGCAAGAGCGCCAATTCAAACGCCGTGCGAAGGAAGGGAACGAAAAGCACCAAGCATACCAATGCAAGCGACGAAAGTGCCGCGAGATTGAGTTTACCGTTGCTAAAAGGCCCGATCTTGAACAAGGAATGATCCGATCTCATATTGTACGCCTGCACGAGCTGCGTCAATGCAAGCACAGTGAACGCCATCGTTCTACCATAAACAAGTCCGCCTTCCATTTCACCGATCTTAAAGCCAATCAAGGTCAATGCGCCGAACATTGCGCCTTGCAACACTACTTTTAAGCCCAAGCCGTGCGCGAAAATGCCTTCATTCTTAGGTTTGGGTTTACGTTTCATAACGTCTTTTTCTACCGCTTCCATACCCAAAGCGATTGCAGGCAAGCTGTCCGTTACGAGGTTAATCCACAAAAGCTGCATGGATACAAGCGGCGATACGCGCCACAACAACATTGCGAAGAATACGGTGAACACTTCCCCGATATTCGTACCGAGCAAGAACCCGACTACTTTACGGATATTTGCATAGATACCACGGCCTTCTTGCACCGCATCAACGATCGTTGCGAAGTTGTCGTCCATCAACGTCATATCCGCCGCACCTTTGGCTACGTCCGTACCCGTGATCCCCATCGCGCAACCGATATCCGCCGCCTTCAATGCGGGAGCGTCGTTGACGCCGTCGCCTGTCATGGATACGACCTGCCCCTTTCTCTGCCAAGCCTTGACAATACGGATTTTGTTTTCAGGGGATACACGCGCATAAACGGAAATATTTTCCACTTCCTTATCCAACTGCGAGTCGGTCATAAGGTCAAGCTCCGCGCCCGTAATCGCCTTGTCGCCGTCAAGCAAAATACCCAATTCTTTCGCAATCGCTGACGCCGTAACAACGTGGTCGCCCGTGATCATAACAGGCTTGATACCTGCTTCGCGACATACCTTTACCGCTTCTTTTGCTTCGGGACGAGGCGGATCGATCATACCGACAAGCCCCATAAACGTCAAACCGTTTTCCAAATTTTCCGAAGTCATTTTTTCGGGAATCGCGTCAATTGTTTTATACGCTACTGCTAACACACGCAAAGCGGAAGAGCTCATTTCATCATTGATACGGCGAGCGGTTTCAAAATCACCTGCTACGCAGCGTTTTTCCATAACGTCGAACGCGCCCTTGACAATAACAACGTATTTACCGTCGATCAGGTTGATCGTGGACATCAATTTTCTATCCGAGTCGAAAGGCAATTCACCAAGACGAGGGAATTTCTTATTCAAATCGTCCTTGGGCATACCATTTCTATGTGCCGCCAAGACAATCGCTGTTTCCGTGGGATCACCGATATGCGTTTCTTTGCCGTCGTTAAAGACTACCGAACCGTCACAACAAAGCGTGCCGTAGGTCAAAATCTTTTTCGTTTCTTCGGAATTGTCCGTTGTGATTTCTTCCACGCCTTTCCCTTCCACGTACGCCTTGACAAGCGTCATACGATTCATAGTAAGCGTACCCGTCTTATCCGAACAAATGATAGAAGCGCTGCCCAACGTTTCCACGGCAGGAAGTTTACGAATGATCGCATTCTTTTTCACCATACGCTGTACGCCGATGGAAAGCACGATGGTAACGATTGCAGGCAATCCTTCGGGAATTGCCGAAACCGCTAAGGATACCGCTGTCATGAAAATATCCATAGGATCCATGTTGTCGATTAAGCCAACCACAAATATAATCGCGCAAGCTGCCAATGCCAAGAATCCAAGGTTTTTACCCAACTTCGCCAATTTTTCCTGCAAGGGAGTTTGTACTTCCGCTTCTCCTGCAAGCAAGTTTGCAATCTTGCCCATTTCCGTGTCCATACCCGTACCCGTTACGACTGCCATAGCCGTACCGTACGTGATACTGCAACCCGAAAATACCATATTGTGACGATCGCCCAAAGGCGCGTCCGTTTTTACTTCCGCTTCCGCTTCCTTTTCGGAGGGTACGGATTCACCCGTTAAAGCGGATTCTTCACTCTTTAAGCTGACGCTGCGAATGAGTCTTGCGTCCGCGGGCACGAAATCCCCTGCCTCCAACAAAATAATATCGCCAGGAACAAGTTCAGCTGCGTTGACGATTTTTTCTTTCCCTTCACGGAGTACCCTCGCGTGCGGCGCGGACATATTTTTTAATGCCTCCAACGCTTTTTCCGCTTTACTTTCCTGCGCAACGCCCATCGCCGCGTTCAATACGACGATTAAAAGAATCAAGGCAGGCTCGAAAAATTCCCTCGGGTTCTTTTCCACGCACGCGATTACAAACGAGATCAACGCCGCAATCAGCAAAATAATGATCATTGCGTCTTTAAATTGCTCGAAGAACTTTTGTACGAGGGACTTTTTCTTCTTTTCCTTCAGCTTGTTTTCGCCGTACTTCGCAAGACGTTCGCTTACTTCCGCAGACGATAAACCTTGCGTGGAGTTCGTATTTAATTCTTTAAAAATACTTTCCACGCTGTCATTGTGTGGTATCATGTATATTTCTCCTTATATTTTTTTTCTCTTTTTTTATGTTTTTTCCTCTTTTATTTTTCATTCTTAAAAAAGATAACGGAAATGAAAGCACTGATAGCACTCGCCCATACAAACAATACACCAAGCACACCGATAAGGAACGTAACGACTGGTTTTCCCGCCTCAGCGTGCCAAACCAACGTAATCCCTTCGTCGGTGACAAAATGAAAACAAAAATATGCCGCCATCAATACGACAATTCCAATCAACAGTGATACGAGTGATAATTTTAAAAATTTTCTTTTCATATACTCTCCGTAAAAACAAAAGTTGGGGGATTTCGAATTTTTCTTCAAAATCCCCTTTCGATTGCTTTATTTTCTTTTTAAAACCACTAAGGTTTCTATCCATTTCGTATGAGGAAACATATCGTAGGGTTGTATTTTTTCAATCTCGTAATATCCTTGCAACGTTTCACTATCTTTCTCCGCATATGCAGGATTTTTAAGAAGTTCGCCGTTTTCTTCTATCAAACGACCGCTTAAAATCCCCAAATCACGAGCAAGCGTCGCCGGATTGCAACTGATGATCGTCAGTTGCGGAATTTTACTCTCCAAAAGTGCCTTTAACACGCTTCGATGGATACCTGCCCTAGGGGGATCAAGAATTAAACGCAATTTTTCATTCTTCTCTTTCGCCAAAACCGCAGGCAATTTTTCCTCTACGTAGCCGCAAATATTCGTCATATTTCCCAACCCGTTCATCTCTTTTAACGAATCGGCACATTTTGACGCTTCTTCTTCCAATTCGATACCATACACTCGCTTTGCTTTCTTTGCGATCATTGCCGTCAAAAGCCCGCCGCCCGAATATGCGTCCACAACGACCTCGTCACCATCCTCGCATACCGTTTTTAAAGCATCTTTATAAAGTTTCGTTCGCACGTTTTCATTCACTTGCAAGAAGGTGACAGGGCCTGCCATGTATCGAATCCCTTGTTCCTCCCCCTCGAAAATGCCCATACCATGTACGAGTTGAAACTCTTTTCCAAAGATTACGTTGGTGTCTTGATCGTTGAAATTGATATACAAAGTGAACTGTGAAAAACTCTCGGAAATCAAACCAATCAAATACGGCAAATTAGGCAATTCTCGTTTTGCGCTCACCAGTGTAATGATATATTTTCCGTCGATTTCTCGCGCAACAATATGGCGAATCGCACCTTTTTTATTCTCTTCGTCGTACCCTTTCACCGCACATTCCGTCATATAGCGTTTGACGATAGCTATCAAACGTTCCGCCCATTCGGGGTGAATAGCACAGGACGTAATGGGTACAATGCGATGGCTGTGCTCCGCATAAAAACCGATAACGTTGTTTCCGTCTTTATCTACTCCAACGGGAATTTGTAATTTATTGCGATAACCAAAGGGAAGGTCACTTTTCACCGCGACGGGAACGGTAACGTGCAATCCGCCGATCTTGCGCAAAGCATCCCTAACGACGTTGCTTTTATGCACAAGCTGAATGTTATAATCCAAGTGCTGCAAGCAACACCCACCGCAGCGCAATGCCACGGGGCATTTTTCACGCACTCTCTCCTCGGCGGGCGTCAAGATTTCTTCCACCTTGCCATAACCGATATTCCCTTTAATTTTTAGAACTTTAAAACGCACTTTTTCACCAGGTAAGCAAGCAGGCACGAAAAAAGTGATCCCCTCGTGCCTGATGATGCCCTCGCCATTAGAGCCGATTGCATCTGTTACGGCGCAAATTATATCGTTTTTTTCTATCATAACTCCCCTCCTTTTGTGTCTTGCAACACGATTGAGTGGTCTGCTTCTACTTTTTATGGATACGTTTTACAAGTACGTTCACGGCAAAACGCCATTTGTACATTAAGTAATCATACAGCACGAAAAACGCGCTGCCACCGATAAGTAAAATCGGGATAATATATTGATCGATAAACGGGACGGTCGTTGTCATTCCAAACACAAACCGCCAAACGAGATACATGGTTCCATCAAACCACAACGCTTTGATCGCGCACGCAATCCAACGGTTGATCTTGGTTTTTAGTTGCAATTCATTGACAAGCGGATGCAATCCAAAAAACATAATGAACGGCAACAGATCGAAAAATCTCGCCGCGTTAAAGATCAATGCTAAAATACACGTAGCTATATACGCGAGAACGTACCCTTTATAGCTCTGTTTTGCCAACGGGAGCATCAGGGCAATACACGCGAACAGGTATCCCGTGAATAGCAGGATCTCCGAATATACGCCTACCGTCAAAAGCACGGTTGCAATCGCGCACGATAATGCGGATAAGGCGATTTCGTAGGAAGTAATCTTCTTCATCTGCCAACACCGCGATTAACGGCAACCGCAGCAAAGGCTGAACAAACAGTCCACGCAAAGATAGGTATAACAGCACGAACAGCAATTCGAGCAAAAATTGCCGCCCATTTGGTCTTCTTCGTCAATGGGCATTCCGTTTTTGTTGGAATAAGGATTTTCCTGCTGCGCCGATTGTTGTTGATAATCGTTTTTCGCGTTCATTTTACCGTAAGCAGTACGGTATTTTTGATTATCAGGCTCCATTTCAATAGCAATTTCCAACTGTTTCTTGCTGTCGTTCGTCCAATTTTTCTTGTAATAAACGACCGCTTGTAAATAATGCCATTCCGCCGTACGTTCGTTAAACGCATCCAAACGGTCTTGCGCCTCCGCCACTTTATCGTTGCGGAGTAAATCGGAAATTTCCTCAAAAGCGTTTTTGCCTTCGGTGTTTTTATTTTGTTCTTTGCGCGAGGCCATGATTTCCTGATACGCCGTTTCCAGCTTTGTCAGCATTCTCGCCGCGTCCGTTCCAGCCTCTCCGTCCAACCATTTGTCCTCGTTGTATTTTGCTTTCAGTTCTTGATAACGAGCGGTAATCTCCTCATCCGTCGCGCTATCCGTTAAACCGAAAAGTTCGTAATATTCCTTCATTCTATCTCCTATTCGGCTTTTCCGCCGATTTTTCTTACTCTATTATAATATATATTTTTCGCTATTCTTATCCATACAGCGCACATTAGGCCTTGGAAATGCTTTTCGGCGCGCCGTCGCGTTTGGGACGACAGCCACAGCCTTCCATAATCTTTTTGGTCATAGCAGGCAAGCCTCTAAGCAGAATATTATCGGACAAATCACGATTAAAACGGAAAGTGATATGCGATAAATTTTCGCGAATATCAAAGAACAAAGCGTGAAATACGTATTTTACTTCCTCTGCTTGTTTTCCGCTCATCAGCGCAGCGCGGCTGCCTGCTTTGTATGCAAGCAAGAAGGGATTGTACGCGCCCTTGTTCTTATCCTTGTCGTAATCGTCCAAAGCGTCGATTAGATAAATCCATTTTCCAATCGTATAGAATAGGTTGTGGGTATGCGGTGTTTTCTTTTCCCCTAAAACGTAATCGGAAAACTCCGCCAACATATTTGCCGTAGCGTCCGCCGCCCGATCCACACTGTCCGTTTTAGCTTTTTCCGCTTTTTCCTGTTCGGCAAGGTTGCGTTTGACAATTTGTTCTATTTCAGGGTATTTTTTCTTCGCTCGTTTAAAGCCCTCTTTGAACCATAAACGTTTTCCCCTGCCTCGATCGCCGTCGATAATATCGTCCGTGTATTTATAATACACCAGCACGGTGTTGAACGCCGCAAGCTGTCGAGTCATTTCATCCACGTTCGCCATCGCGCGCGCCTTGATACAATGGGTCAGACAATGCTGTTTTTCAATCGTCACGTCCTGCCCTGCGATATTGTGCAAGATTACAGACAAAAAAGTGACGTCGTAGGAAAGCCCAATACGCGCGCTTTGTCCGCAAACTTCGGCAATACCTTTACACACGCCGCAATACATTGCCTTGTACAGCGTTTCGTCTTTGATATATAAATACGGCGTATCCGCGCGAACGTATCCGAACATACTCCCCCTTTGTGAGCCTCTTCAAACTCTATCTTATTATAGCATATCCGTTTTCAAAACGCAAATGCAAAATTCCGCCTACCTCGATCGTTCACGAGAAATGACGGAATTTATCACTCATTTAACAAAAACCGGTTTCACGGGAAACTTGTTTCGTGTTTTTGGGCTGCTTTACTAGCCTTTTTATTTTTGATCGGGTACGGGCACAATTTCTCCATCCACAAAGCGCAAAATCTCCGCCGTCGTCTCCTTGACGTCGCCGCTAATCTTCTTTTTGAAACGTTCGGGACGGTAACGCAAGCCCAATAAACATTTCGGCGGTTTCATTGCGGTTAATAAATTCAATCTCTTAATGCCTTTAAAACTGTCTTTTACATCATTGCCCGACAATGCGTACAGTACGTCCTGCGGGAATTTATACGGATTCCCCGTCGCAAACACTACGATAGGAGTTTTGTCCTTCTTGTCCTCCGTTTCTATCGTCTGTTTGTACTGTGCGTAGATTGCTAAACCTACGCCCGTATGCGTATCCATAGCGTATCCATATTCGTCGAATACTTCGTACATCGCTTCGATCGTATCGTCTTCACTGGAAAATCCTGCAAAAAATTCTTCGTCTAAACGCTGCTTTTCAGGCGTCGTCAGGGCAAATTCTTTCTTCTCGGCAAGCAATTTCATTCTTTCCGCCGTCATCTTCGCATTTCGGCCGCTCGTTTCAAAAATCAAGCGCTCGATATTTGAAACGA
>SVII01000007.1 GCA_015069605.1 Clostridiales bacterium
TAAGTGTTCTTAAGTTTCTTTGAAAAATTAACGGAAATTACCTTTCATTTGCTTGTTTGTCAAATAAAATCTCATTTCTTTCTTATTCTATTTTTAATCTTCTTTATCCGAACTTCAGTTCGGTCTGTCACTTCCGCGGCGACAGCTTGTATATCATACCACATACTTACCGTCTTTGTCAAGCATTTTTTCAAACTTTTTTCAAAATTTTTCATTTTTTTAAAAGTTTTTTCTTTTTGCTTGTTTTCCGCTTCCGTTTCTCGCTCTCGCGACGACAGCTTGACTATATTACCACTTTATTTTATTATTGTCAACTCTTTTTTCGACATTTTTTTAACTTTTTTAAGAAATTTTCGCTTTTTATTTCGCTTTTTCCTTAAATGTGGGGATTGTCAGGAGCTTCTCTTTCAAAAACACCTTCGTTTCTATTGTAGATAATAAATACTTTGCAAATTCCTCGCCCGTTTCAATACCATTCGGGATCATCATACCGCCAAAGAAATCGCGATCCGCTGTGTGATAGTCCGTGCCGCAGGTGACCAACCGTTTGTTTTGTTTGGCAAATGCAAGCACTTCGTCCGCCCTTTCCAAATCACCTGGAGTACAATTTATTTCCACGCCATGCATATATTGTACATTGGCAGGGGATTGCCGATACGGATGCGCCTGCACCATCACCATACCGTACGCCTCACAAGCCTCAAACAATTCCTTTTGCTTTAACGTATAGGGCGCAGGCACTTCGCGTAAAAAGCTTTCCGTCACACCATACACCAACCAGTCTGCGTAATGCGGATCATTCAAAGAAATTTCAATGCCGAGTAAAAACGTAAAGCCGCGCGCTTTGGCATACTTGCGACCGCGTTCGTATTCTTCAAGAAAATTTTTCGCCCACGCGGCGTGTTCTTCGGGCGGATAGTACCAAGCCTGACAATGATTGGTCAGCACTGCGCCGTCATATCCCAAAGCTATTTTTTGATCAATAATTTCTTCGCAGGTCACACGGCTGCATTTGCTTACCCCTTTGGAGTGTACGTGCGAATCGATTTTGATAAATTCTTCCATGTCTTTTTCCGTCTTGATAGTTTTCTTCCATTATACCCCCTAAGGAAAAATTTGTCAAACGTATTTTCTCGATAAAAGCGGCGTTTGCTTGACATACGCGCGCGCGCGTGATACAATATTATATATAATATATAGCGTTTGTGTTTTTACTGCTCTTTTTTAAAACGCAACGTGAAAAAAGGATTCCTATGTTTTTAAAACTTCGTATTGTGTTTACTATTTTAGCGGCGGCTAGTATTGCCGTGATCTTGCCCGTCGGTGCGCTTTGGGGCTGGGGCTGGGCAGGTTGTTGCGGTTTGGTAGCGGCTTTGTTTTTTGGATTAATGCTACTTTGCAAACAAAAACAGGAAGAACTCGATCCCCAGACGCAAGACGTTGAACCGTTGCTGACGCCCGATAGCGATCACGTGCGCAACGTGGATACCAACGAGAGCAATAGCGAAAAAGATGCGTAAATATTTTTAAAAACCTTGTTTTTTTATAAATATCCTGTCATATGTATATTGACAAAATACAAAAGTTATATTATAATACTATTACAAAAATAAAATTGGAGGTTATGTTATGCAATTCGATAAATGGTTTAACAGCCAGTCTACGCTTATCAAGGCTATTCTCCTTCTCCTTCCTTTCGTTGGTTGGGTTTGCGAATGTCTCGTAAGATTGTCCGTGGCGCTTAGAACGAAGAGTGTTCTTCACATCGTTGTATTCGCTTTGTTCCTTTTCGTGGGCTGGGGCTGGTTCCTTGGTGTGATCGACTTCGTTTATCTTCTTTTGAAGGGTCATCTCATCCTTGCAGACTAAACAAACAAATAAAAAGAAACCCGATTCCTTGCGAGTCGGGTTTTCTTTTTGTCCTTTTAGGTTTTATCATAAGAATTTAAAAATGTTGTTCCAAAACGTCTAAAAATTCCTCAAAACGGTAGAGATCTTCCGGGGAATAGTAATCGATATAGATACGCCCCTTTTTATCGTTGCCTATCAAGGTGACTTTTGTGCGATACACGCCGCGCATACGCTCGACAAGAGCTTTCAATTCCTCACTCTTCGCCGCCGCCTTGGCTTGCTTTTCCTGTTGCAACACTTCGGGCGGAGTCAAAAACGCTTTCACTGCGCGTTCCATTTCACGAACGGAATACCCGCGCTTCAACGCTTCTTCCGCAAATGCGAGCTGTTTTTCCTTGGGAACTTTGACAAGGGTACGGGCATGGCCCGCGGACAGTCTGCCGCTCTCAACAAGCCCCACCACCTCGGGCGCAAGCGTCAAAAGGCGTAAAGTGTTGGCTACCGCAGGACGGGATTTTCCGATCAGTGCCGCCACGTCGTCTTGCGTGAGTTTGTGATCCTTCACCAAACGTTTCATAACGTAGGCCTCTTCCATCGTGGAGAGGTTTTCTGTTTTTAATTTTTCAATCAGTGAAAACGTTTCAGCACTCTTTTCGGAAAAACGATAAACGCGGACGGAAAATTCGGTGACCCCCGCAATCTTTGCAGCGAAAAAGTCGCGCTCCGCCGCCAACAGTTTAAACCTGCCGCCGTCCTGCGCGTTGACTGCAAATTCAGGCACGCCGTTCAATAAGAAATACGCCGCGCGCGCTTTTAATTCCTTTTTTTCATAGCTGTCAATCGTCGTTTCCGTATCAATCACACCCTCGCGTAAGGTACGCTTTTCATAATCCATATCCGGCGTTCTTCTGCGTATCTTTTTCATAAAACTTCTCCTTCTACTCGCACATGCCCATGCCATTTTACATTTTTAGGGGTTTTTGTTAAAAACGGAGCCGTATATATCCAGCTCCGTCTTTTGTATATCAATTATTCTTGTTTATCCGTCGAAACGTCCTCAGTTTTTTCTTCCGACGCCGTTTCAGCAGTTTCCTTGTTCACTCCGCCGATCATCGCTGCGAAGGGATCTTTTTCACGCACGCCTGCGTTCTCGTCCATAAACGCGATGACTTCTTGATAGCTTGCGCCTTTCATGAGCATCGCCACTTCTTCAGTGTAGATTGTTTCCTTTTCCACCAACAAACGCGCCATGTTGTCGAGAATAGAACGGTTTTCCTGCAACAGTTTTGTTGCTCTTTCATGCGCTTCTGCTGTCAAACGACGAATTTCCGCGTCAATCTTCGCCGCTGTTTCCTGTGAATATTTACTTTCGGAATGTCCGTATTCCATACCCACGAACACAGGCTGATCAGAATCGTAAGCAACAAGCCCGAGTTCTTCACTCATACCGTATTGCGTGATCATACGGCGCGCCGTGTTCGTCACCATACGCAAATCGCCGCTTGCGCCCTGCGTTACGTCCTTGATCACAAGCTCTTCCGCAACTCTACCGCCGAGCGTCATACAAATGTCGTCCAACATTTCGTTATAAGAGTTGAACACACTGTCCTCAGCAGGACGAGTCATTGTGAAACCACCTGCGCCGTTGCCGCGAGGAATGATCGTCACTTCATGTACGGGATCGCAATATTTGCAAAGTTCCGCCAACACCGCGTGGCCAGCCTCGTGGTACGCAAGGATACGTTTGTCAGCTTCGGTGATTACGTGACTCTTTTTCTTCAAGCCCATCATCACTTTATCAATCGCATCAAAAAGATGCACGTTTTCAATCAATTTCTTATTTGCGCGAGCCGCCAAGATCGCCGCTTCGTTGAGAAGGTTGGCAAGATCTGCGCCCGAGAACCCTGCCGTAATACGCGCCACCGTTTTGAAGTTGACGTCGGGGGACATGGGTTTATTTCTTGCGTGAACGCGAAGGATTTGTTCGCGACCCTTTACGTCGGGAAGGTTCACCGTGATTTGTCTATCGAAACGGCCAGGTCTAAGCAACGCAGGATCGAGAATGTCCGCACGGTTAGTAGCCGCCATAACGATAATGCCCTCGTTTGCTTCAAAACCGTCCATCTGTACGAGGATTTGGTTGAGCGTTTGTTCACGTTCGTCGTGACCGCCGCCAAGCCCTGCGCCTCTACGTCTGCCCACCGCGTCGATTTCATCAATAAAAATGATACAGGGTTGATTCTTTTTCGCAAGATCAAACAATTCACGCACACGTTTCGCGCCGACGCCGACGTACATTTCCACGAAATCCGAACCGGAAACGGAGAAGAAAGGTACACCTGCCTCGCCTGCTACCGCTTTCGCAAACAACGTCTTACCCGTACCCGGAGGGCCTACAAGCAGGACACCCGAAGGGATTCTTGCGCCAAGGTTGGAAAATTTCTTAGGGGATTTGAGAAATTCAACGACTTCCTGTAACTCTTCCTTTTCTTCTTCCGCACCCGCAACGTCCGTGAAGCGAACTTTGAGGTTGTTTTGTACGTGCGCTTTGGTTTTGCCGATGCTCATGGTCGGGTTGTTACCGCCTGCTGCATTACGCATAATCAACCAGAACATCAACGCAACAAGAACTACGCCGAACAAAGGAATAAGGCTAGACCAAATACTGCCGGCGTTGGGATCGGTAAACTCAATCGCAAGATTTGCGATCACTTGTGGATTATTCAAACTCTCTAAAAGTGCCGTGAGAGAAGAAAAATCGTACACACTGGGCGCAACCGTAGCCAATACAGGCACCAAATTGCCGTTAGAATCCAACGCATATCCCGTCCAGTTGTACGCGTCAATATATAATTTATGAATTTCGCCTTTTTGCAAATACGCCATAAATTCGCTGAACGATACGTCCCTTGCCGAGCCGATAATGTCGGAAAGCAATATCCCGACTAAACCTACGACAAGTACCGCTACAACGATCCAAATAATTGTTTTTGTTTTCTTATTCAAAGTGTTGCTCCTTTTGTTTCAACGTTGTTTCGATAAGGTGCGTTGCCCCATTTTTTTGAGGAATGTTTGCAATACCTATTTATACACGATTGTCACGATTTCTAAACACCGAAAAGGCAAAGTTTTGTTATTTTACTTATCAAATTTTCCTTTTTTTGCCTTAACGACGGTATTATTTTACCACATAACCCACCGTTTTTCAAGTGTTTCCGCCCTCAATTCCCAAACATTTAACAAATGTTCACATTTTTAACACACTTGCTTGTCGTTTTATGTCCGTTTGGTCGGATTTTGCCAATTTTAAAGACAACCATTTGTCGTTGCTATATAAATACCCGACCGTTTCCGATCGGGTTATTTTACTTTTTTAATTCATAGTATTTATAGCTTATAAACAGCCTTTTTCCTGCAACGTTTTCACGACGTCCGCAAAGATTTCCGCAGGAGTTTTTCTGCCGTCAATGCATACGATACGCTGAGGATTATCCTGCGCCAACTGCTTGTATCCTGCGTACACGTTTTTGTGGAATTGCATACCTGCCTGCTCCAAACGGTCGTTTTCATCCGCGCCGTGTTTGCGTTTGAAGGCTTCTTCAGGCGTCAAATCAATGAAAATTGTAACGTCGGGGGGATATTTTTCCGTCGCGTAGGCGTTGATTTTTCCTACAAAATCCATACCAAGTCCACGCGCATAAGCTTGGTACGCAAAAGAAGAATCCACGTACCGATCACAAATCACAAGCTTTCCCTCACTCAAAGCAGGTTCGACGCGATCGCTTAAATGCTGCACGCGCGATGCCGCATATAAAAGAGCCTCGCATTCGTCCGTCATCTCAGAATTTTTACCGCTGAGTAAAATCTCACGAATCGCTTCGGAAATTTTGCCGCCACCAGGTTCACGCGTAAAAATATGCGCTACGTTTTCCTTTGTTAAATATTCACTGAGCATTCTAAGCTGCGTGCTTTTACCACAACCGTCACAACCTTCAAACGTAATAAACTTCCCTCTTTTTTCCATGTACTTATTCCTCGCTTTTCGGCGTTTTCACCGTCAATATTTTTCCGTCCGACAACCCAAACACGTTGCCTGCTTTATGCAATAGATTAATTTTTTCTTCCGTAATCCTTTCCCCGCGCGCTATCAAAGGCGTGCAAGGGGGGAACAATCCGCAATCCGCCGCGCAAATTTCTCCCACAGCATTCTCCATTTCCACCCATTCCGTATTTGCATTTTTATCCAAAACAAAGGGGACAGGTGCGGATTGAAACCCTTTTTCTTTTATTTTTGACCCATGTAGGGGGTATTTGATAAAAAGTTCGTTCAACGCGACCCGTAAGCCGTCAAATTCTTCTTTTTTTGTCGCAGGGGAGAGGTAGAACATAATCACGTTCCCATCGCAAAATTCAGGATAAATTCCACGAGCTTGCAATTCTTCTTCCACCGCAAACGCATCACCGCCAAACACCGCGCAAAGTTTCGTCCAATCCTCTTTTAAAAGCAGCCTTGGCGATGTTTTTGCATACGCTTTTACTGCAATTTCCAATTCATTATTTCTTGGATATTTCACGGCGTATTCCACCGACGCCATAATGGGATAAGAGGGGCTGGTCGTGCGAAAAATCCCCACCGCTTCTTGCAATTTCTCCGCAAGAACAGCGTTTTTTGCGGACACGACCGCGCCTTGCGTTAAGGCAGGCAAACTCTTATGAACGCCGTCCACCCAAAGATCTGCGTACCCGCCTGCATATAATTTTTTATCAAAATGCAAATGCCCGCCATGCGCTCCGTCAATAAGCAATAGCTTTCCCGTTTGGTCGCAATATTCTCTTATGTTCCGCAAATCGGCTACGTTGCCGTAATAATCGGGAGAGGTAAGAAACAAAGCGTCTGCTTGTTCTAAAATTTCCGCAAAATCCGATTTCAAAACGGACATGGTAGGGGGAAATGGTATTTTTTCGTCCTCATAAGGCGCGTACGTTAAGGGCGTCAATCCAAGCAAAGAACAGCCGTTATAAAAACTCTTATGAGTAGAGCGGCACACCGCAATCTTCCTCACGCCAACGCTTTTCGCCACGTACAACATAGACAGCACACCGCAGGTGCTTCCATCCGTCAAGAGAAAACTTTTTTCCGCGCCCAAGATACGCGCAATATCCGTTTCTGCTTGCAAAATGCAACCGCGAGGACAAGCCAAATTGTCCGAAAAAGACAACTCCGTGATATCCCACGCACCCACCTTATGCCCAGGAGTATGAAAAGAGAGGTGCTGTTTTTCGGCGTTTTCTTGCAGCATTTGATAAATTTTGCAATCCTTCAAAACGCTGTCGTTTGTTTCAAACCGCCGTTGCATAGCTCCCCTCCGTGTGTGTTATTTATTATTCAGTTCCGTGCAATACGTTTCCACAAGATAATTCACGTACAGCACGTTTTCATATTCAAAACCTTCCTCAACGTCCGTTTTAAAAAATAAGATGTTCATATTTTCCGCGGAACTCTTATATTTTTCCTCGCCCGTTGCTTCGTCGATATACGATTGAAGATAAGCCGCTGTATCCTTTAAATTTCCCATCGTTTCCACGTCCGGACAAAGATTAATCGCGTACACGCCCGTCTTATCCACGGTTTCTTCCGCTACACCCGTCGAAAGCAAAACTTCCACTTCCGTAAATTCGATATACCCTTTTTGAAGATATCCGTTGAATTTCACCAGCCCATCACGATATTTTTGAATACGCTCAATATCCAGTTGTTCACCTGCTTGAATTTGGCTTTCCTTTTTGTAACGCTTGTCCTTATTCGCCTTGATACGAGCGCGAAAATCCGCCTTAATCTTCGCCTCGTCAATCACGCCGTTTTGATAATCGCCGTGATAGTACGCATTTAAATACGCTTCCATCTTCGCGAAATAGCCGTTTTCACCGTCCAACCTCGCAACGTTCCCCCACCGACTGCCGACAAACGTTTCCAAATATGACTTTTTATATTTCGTTACGCCGTCTTCTTCATACGCCGTGCTTTTATCAGGCGTGTCCGCAACAAACATCACGTCGCCTTCACCAACCGCTAAGCGTGCCTCCAACACTTGCCATGCGTATTCACCGCTCGTCGCAAGGTCAGTATAATTCGTTTCCAACACCTCGTAAGAAAGATTGCCCTTTTCAAACATATCGTTATACGTCGAATTGAATTTTGTATTACTGAAAGAAAGGTTGTTCATGTGGTTGATGACTGTGAACTGCTGCGCGGAAGTAATCCTCGTCGCCGACATTGTGAACACCAACGTCCAAACAATAATCAACGCCGCCGCTAAACCTACAATCTTCAACCAATCGTAAGACAACATTCTGCTCAACCGCTGTTTTGTTATTTTTGCATCCATTTATTTCTCCGTATTATATCATTGTATAAATGAATATAATTTTAGAATGATTTATACACATATCCTTTTTGAAATGAATAAAGGTTGTATAATTTAATACGCGTCGATCTCGCCGTTTGGCGTTTGATCGGCGCGTACCTTGCTTATTTTTTAGGTTTCATCGTAGGGAAGAGGATAACGTCGCGAATGGTGGAGCTATCCGTCAACAACATTACGAAACGATCCAAACCCATACCAAGTCCGCCTGTGGGAGGCAAACCGTATTCCAAAGCATTGATGAAATCGTCGTCCACCTGCGCCTCGTTGTTACCCTTCGCGCGCTTCGCTTCTACCTGTTTTACCATACGTTGTTTTTGGTCGATCGGATCATTCAATTCCGAGAACGCGTTGCCGTATTCATGACCGCAAATGAAATATTCAAAACGTTCGGTGAACGCAGGGTTAGAAGGTTTGCGTTTTGCCAAAGGCGAGTTTTCTACGGGATAATCGTAAATCACCGTAGGCTGAATCAATTTGTCTTCTACGAACGCGTCGAAGAGTTCGATAAGCACCCAGCCCTTCGTTGCATTTTCGTGTTCAAGTTCTACGTTTAACGCTTTCGCCGCAGCGCGTGCGTCTTCGTCCGTAGCCCAATCATTATAATCCACGCCTGCGTATTTCTTCACCGCTTCCGCCATCGTCATTCTCGTCCATTCACCCATGTGAATGATTTCGCCCTGGTAGGTGATGTCGAGCGTGCCGCAAACTTTCAACGTTACGGTTTTGTACATATCTTCGATTAAATCCATCATATCGAAATAATCGCTGTACGCTTCGTACATTTCAATCGTGGTAAATTCGGGGTTGTGGTATGCGTCCATACCTTCGTTACGGAAGATACGCCCCACTTCGTACACCTTGTCCATACCGCCTACGATCAAACGCTTCAAGAAAAGCTCCGTTTCAATACGCATATACATATCGAGGTCAAGCGCGTTGTGATGCGTTTTGAAAGGACGAGCGTCCGCACCGATTTCCAAAGGCAACAACGTGGGGGTGTCCACTTCAAGATACCCTCTGCCGTCGAGATATGCGCGGATTTCTTTCAAAATTTGCGAACGCATACGGAAAGTGTCGCGCACGTCTTTGTTCATAATCAAATCCAAGTGGCGAAGACGGTATTTTAAATCTTTATCCTGCAAACCGTTGTATTTTTCAGGCAACGGCAACAAAGATTTCGTCAACAAAGTGATTTCCGAAACGTGTACAGAAACTTCGCCCGTTTGCGTCTTGAATACAAATCCTTTGAATCCAAAAATATCACCGATGTCATAGTCCTTTTTATAAGACATATAATTTTCTTCGCCGATATCCTGACGAGTAACGTAAATTTGAATCGAACCCGTTCTATCCGCAATGTGCGAGAAAGACGCCTTACCCATGATACGGCGGGACATCATACGTCCTGCCATCACCACCGTCTTGCCTTCGTACGCTTCAAAATTATTTTTGATTGTTTCCGAATCCGCATCTACGGGATATTTTACCTGCTCATAGGGGTTTTTGCCTTCCGAAACAAGTTTCGCAAGCTTTTCACGGCGAATTCTCGCCTGCTCAATAAGCTGTTCTTCTTCCGCTGCCGCATCTACGGGCGCGGTAACGTTTTTATTTTCTTGCATTTGTAAACCTCTAAACAATAATACTTTAATTTAATTACTTTATGTTTTGCAATTCATCCAATATGAACAATGGAAAAAACGCTTGTTTTCGTCGATTAGAAAATTTCTTTGATCGCGAGTTTATATTCGCCGTCGGGAGCAACCACTTTTACAACGTCGCCCACTTTACGCTTCAACAAAGCTTTGCCGACAGGGGATTCGTTGGAAATTTTGTTTTCCATTGCGTTGGATTCCGTCGAACCGGTAATTTCATACACTTCTTCTTCGTCCATTTCTTCGTCATATACGCGTACTTTCGAGCCGATATGCACGTAGGACGTGTCAGTATTTTCTTCGATAATCACGGCATTTTTTACTTTGTAGTCAAGTTCCGCGATTTCACCTTCGTTTGCTGCTTGTTCGTTACGAGCTGCATCGTATTCGGCGTTTTCCGACAAGTCGCCGTGGCTTCTCGCTTCTGCGATACGATCAACGATCTGCTGACGTTTTTCCGTCTGCAAATATTTCAAACGCTCCACCGCTTCATCGTAGCCTTTTTGGGTCATAATAAACTGCTGTTCAGCCATAAACTCCTCCTGTTCCGCGCCTTATATTTTTTAGATTCTTTAAGCGAATTTCTTTGACTTTTCGACCCCTCGCAAAGGAAAATTACGCGAAAAAAACCGTTCTCCTGCGGAACGTTAAAAATACAACCGTGACTTTTTACACCAAAAAGCCACGGCGTTTATCTTCATTAGCCTTATTATACTGTATTTTTAAGCGTTTGTCAATGATTTTTAGAAGTTTTCCAAAGAATTTCACTCGCTTTTCAAGGTTAATTTTGTCGAAAAGGAGCTAAATTCCTTTGCTTAAAACAGGTTTTCCAAAAATAAATTGTCGTAGCCTAAACTCTCCACGAAATCGCGAGGAATAAATTTCACGCGGTTGAATTTGGCAAAATTGAAAATATGTGTTTTCGTCAACACGGGGGTGGGGATATCCAACTCCATACAAATATCCGTCAGATAATCGAAAAAGTGCGAATACGTCAATTTTTCGGGATTTTCGTAAACGAACTGCTTTTTAATATGTCCGTCCGTCATCAATTTCGCCCAAATTCTCATCTGCGTTCGCCTCCCTCGTTTGCTAATATTATACACGTTCAATCAAAAAAAGTAAACCGTTTGCAAGCGTTTTACGCATAAAATTTCCACCTCTCGAATAGATTATTTTATCCCCAATCGGCAACGAAAACCGACCGCAGCTACGGCGATTTCGTTTTCGACAAAAGGGGACAAAACTCTCCGTTTTTATTGAAATTATGACAAGCGGAATTTGCTATGATGGAGGCGTGTGGACATGATCGTCTGTTTTCGTTTTAAGCGTTTTTTAGGCGGCGCAGTATTTGGAATTTTATGCCTACTCCTCGCCGCAACAATGGCACTCACCTGTGTATATTGCGTGCGAAAAAAACTTGACGAAAACTCGCAAATGGCGGGGGCAGGTACGAGTTCAACACGTTCTTTGCCCATTTATTCCGTGGAGACAAACGAGAAAAAAGTGGCGATTAGTTTTGACTGTGCGTGGGGTGTGGACTACACGCAAAAACTGCTGGATATTATGGCGCAAAACGACGTGCGGTGCACCTTTTTCGCCGTGCAGTTTTGGGTGGAGAAATACCCGCAATATGTCGAAAAAATCGTTGCGGCAGGACATGAAATGGGAACGCACAGCCGTACACATTCCTATATGAGTAAACTGACGGAAAGCGAGATCCGCGATGAGTTGACAACGTCCTCTTTGGCGATTGAAAAGATTACAGGCAAGAAGGTGATTTTGTTTCGTCCGCCATATGGGGATTATAACAATCGGTTAATCGACGTTTGCAATACAATGGGGATATATCCTATTCAATGGGACGTGGATTCGTTGGACTGGAAAAATCTATCGGGGCAGGAAATTGCGATGCGGATCGTGAACGGCGCAAAAAACGGCTCGATTATTCTTTGTCACAACAACGGACTACACACAGCCGAAGCGTTGCCGTTGATTTTTTCCACACTGAAAAACCGCGGTTTTACGTTCGTACCGATCAGCGAGCTGATTTATAAAGAAAACTACACCATCGACCACAACGGCAGACAACGTTCCGTTGCAGTCGCATAACCCTTATCTTAGCAATCATTATCTATGATTATACATATTACAATTCGGAGGTATCAAATGAACTACGTTACGGAAAAAAACAACAAGGTTTACGTGATGGGAGAAATCGTCAGTGACGCTACCTTTTCCCATGAAGTTTACGGCGAGGGATTTTATGAATTTTACGTCCGCGTGATGCGCCTTTCCGGCCAAGCGGATATTCTTCCCGTTACGCTGTCCGAACGCCTGATCCAAGGCGCGATGCTCGGCAAAGGCAAAAGCATTTGCGCTTTGGGGCAGTTTAGAAGTTACAACAAAATCGAAGGCGGAAAATCCCGCTTAATGCTGACGGTGTTCGTGCGCGAACTTTTGGACGATCTGCCCGATAAAAACCCCAACAGTATTTTGCTCAGCGGTTATATTTGCAAACCGCCCATCTATCGTACAACGCCTTTTAACCGCGAGATTGCAGACGTTCTCGTTGCTGTCAATCGCGCGTATAATAAATCCGATTATATCCCTTGTATCGCATGGGGCAGAAACGCAAGATTCGTTAGAAATCTCAACGTTGGGGATAGAATTGCCATCTCTGGCCGCATCCAAAGCCGCGAATACCAAAAACGATTTTCTGATTCCGACGTTCGCACAATGACCGCGTATGAAGTGTCCGTTTCTAAACTCGCCGCGTTTGATTCCGCCGAGGAATTTGACATCGACACCGAATTCGATTTATATTCCCTGCACGGCAAAGACCAAGACGTGTTCGCCGTCAACGCTGAATAAAATGATATTTTTCTTTGCGCGAATCTTTTTCGGTTCGCGCTTTTTAATTACTTGACAAACTCTCTTCAATGTATTATTATGTTATGAAAATAGTAAATATATTACTAACCTTTTGGATTACATAGTAAGATTTTTTCATTGTTGGGAAATTATAGAAAATTTTTTAGTATGATAATAGTACGCGTGGAGGGTAATATGAAACTAAAGATTAAGGAGTTGCGTGAAGAGCAACAATTAACGCAACGCGAACTAGCAGAAAAACTAGGCAGCGCGCAACGAAATATCAGCAACTGGGAAAACGGGATTAGCGAACCCGACTGCGATACAATTATGAAACTGTCCGAACTGTTTGATGTTTCCATCGACGAATTATTCGGCAAGGAATACGACCCACCTACCCGTCAACCTGCCATTGGTTTAGAATTTAGTATTTTGAAATCTGTACGAAAACTCAGCGCCGCAAAAAAATTGGCTCTATTTCAATTTCTAAAAGAGCTGGAAAGCGAATAAGTGTTTGATACGTTTTTAAAACCGCGAAAACGCGGTTTTTCTTTTTTGCCCCCTTGACAAAAGCTACGGAAAGTGCTATGATGTTATTCAGCGTTTGCTTGGCAACGGCGGCGTATGTCTGCCGCAAAAAACGCAAACAATAAGAAAGGAGGCTCGTCTATGCCCATTTCCAAAACGGATTTTGTTCGCGCGCTACAATGCCCGAAGATGTTGTGGCTGGACAGCCATCACCCCGAAGAAAAAGTTATCCCACCCGAAGTGCAGGCTAAACTTGACGCAGGCAACGAATTTGGGGACAAAGCCATGGGTATTTTTGGGGAATTTGTGGAAACAACCACCTTCCGCGAGGACGGGAGGCTGCATTTTGCGGCAATGATTGAGAAAACGCAAGCGTTGATACAAAACAAGCAAAAGGTTATTTGCGAAGCGGCGTTTACGTGGTACGGCAATTATTGCGCCGCCGATATTTTAAAACGCGAAGAAAACGGCTACGTTTTATACGAAGTCAAAAATACCGACGCTGTCCGTAAGGAATTTATCTCCGACCTTGGCTTTCAACGTTTGATTTTGCGTAAATGCGGCGTACCCCTTTTATCCAGCAAACTGGTGCTCCGCGGTGACCTTCCAGAAAAGGAGGACGCGGAAAAAGGGAGGGGGCAGGTATGCGATGAACGCATTTTTCACGATGGGTTTTGTTATAAAATCGTGGACGTTACGGCGGCGGCAAAACTGATGGAAAAGACTGCCGAAAAGCATATTTTCGAGTTTGGAAAAATCAAACGCAAGGACGCATTAGAACCGCTTGTGGGCGTTGGCGAGCATTGCAACCAACCGTACAAATGTTGGTATTACGATTTTTGTCACGGAAAATAAGCGACAAATATTAGCATTTTTAAAAAAACAATAAAAATATGGAGTAAAACAGGCGCGGGCGTTGTTTAAAAAAGGTAAGAGCCTTTCGCACGTCCCATCGCAAAAGGAGGCAGCTATGCAAGATAACGGCATTGAATTATACCGCCGTTTTCTCAATGGTGACGAAAGGGGATTGGAAGAACTGATCGCCCTTTATCAGCATGGCCTTTTGCGGTTTATTTATGGTTACGTGCAGGACGTAGCGCTTGCCGAGGATATCTTTACCGACGTATTTTTAGCTTTATATTATAAACGCTCGTTTAAGGAAACAGACGGCGCGACGTTGAAAACGTACTTATATAAAATTGCCCGAAACAAAGCCCTCAACGCCATCAAAAAGCGGAAACGACAACGAGAAGTTTCGCTGGACGCTCTTATGGAGCTTGGCGCGGAAAATCCCGCAAAGGAGGGCACACCTTCCCTTTTCTACCGAGTGGATCATTCTCCGCAAAACGCTTTGGAAGAATCGGAGCGCACAAAACGAGTACACGAAGCAATGTCACAATTAAAACCTGACCAAAGGGAAGTGCTTGGATTGCGATTTTTAGAGGATATGTCCCCTGAAACGATCGCAAAAGTGACGAAACGAACAAAAAAACAAGTATATAATTTGATCGCGCGCGGAAAACTCGCGCTGAAAGAAAAACTGCTGGAAGGAGGCGGTACTTATGAAGACCTGTAAACAACTGTCCGAAGAAGTGATGCAAAAAATCGAAAAAGAAAACGAAGCGAGGGCGCGCCGTCGTAAAATTGCACGAAACGTTGCCACTGCGTCTTTAATGCTGGGCGTTTTAATTCCCACGGGCATTTATTTTGGCACGTCGGAAAAATTCGATCATTTCCGTCCACTCTCCAAACCCTCGCGCGAAGAAACGCAACCCCTTCCCGACGACGATCTGTCGGCATCCCCACAATCTTTTACAAATGATGGGGGCATGTACGTGATCACGCTCTCTTAAACGATAAATTTTTAGACATAACGAACCGCTTGTAGGCGGTAATTATCCATGGAAAACGGTTGCGGAACGACCGCGAAAACCTCCATAATGCGGCTGATCGTCTTTCCTTACTCATCCTTATACTTTACAACCAAAAAACGTCGAGCGTTATTCCGCGCGTTCGGCGTTTTTATTTTTGTTCTAAATCCCACACCTTTGGCATATGATAAAACAAAGCTAAAAAACCAAAGCAAGGAGATTTTGTATGAACGAAGAAATCGAATACGCGGAAATGCTGGAAATCCCCGTTTCTACCGTCAACGTAGTGAAAAAAACTTCCCGTCGCCGTAAAGTGAAAAACGCCGACGCTTTATTACCCGCGTCAAAACCCAAAACCGCGGCTTTGAACGCAAACGATTCCACAATCACGCCCACATCCTTAAAAGATACCGTGATTGCGCAGGTGAACGACGATTTGCAAAGCGTCGAACCCACAAACGAAACCTCTATTACAGCCGACGCGCAGTTGTTTGCTGAAGGCGCAAACAGCGAAGGACACATTGATTTTGACCCCGTCCCCGACCGTATCGATACAGTGCGTTTGTATTCCTCCGACGAGGATCGGGAATTTTGGAGAAATGGTTTCAATATCCCCGAAAACGATTACGATTTTGAGGAAGAATATCAAAAGGAAGGGGGCAGGTACGCGTTGAACGCGGAAAAACCCGCTTCAAAAGCCCTGCGTATCGCGCTCGGCGCAGAGTTCGCCGTCTGTTGCGCGCTGTGCGGTGCTATCTTTTTCACCAACGTATTTATGCCCAACAGTGCCATCAACACTTTTTTCCGCACGTTGCAAAACGGCTCGACGGCGGCCGCGGCGATTGACAACCGCTCATACAGCGATTTCACTCTTTCGGGTGTTGTCAGCGAGTTTTCGGACGCAGAATTAAACGTATCCCCGACGGGTATTCTTTCCTTTACGGACGCGTGTTGCGTGTATCCTGCGGCAGACGGCACGGTGGCGGAAGTGTCACAAGAAGCGGATGGCACGTATCGTATCAAGATTGCACATTCCTCAACGTTCACAGGCGTGATCGGCGGACTTGATCAAGTGTATTACGCTGTGGGCGACGAAGTGAAAAGCAACGTTCCCGTGGGGTATTCCGCAGGCGAAACGGAAGTGCAGGTGACGATGTATTCTGGCGGTGAGCTTCTCAACTGCTTTGAAGTGACGGAAGAAAATTGTCTTGCATGGGTATCGGAAGAATAAGGCGAAAACAAGGCACGCGCGACGATTCCCCCCACAAAAAAGGTCGGCGACAGTCCCACGGCTGTCGCTCTTTTTTTCAACTGCACCCACTCTTTTTGCTTGTGGGGATATGGTATTGTTTCAAAGGAGAATTATTTTTATTTTTGTTGAGTGCGCTCGTCGCATTGCAACACGAATGCGCCCACGCGTTTGCCGCCGCGAAACTGGGATATAAACTCAACAAAATCGTGTTGATGCCCTTTGGAGCGGTGATTGACGGCGACCTGCACGGTATCTCTTTCAAAGACGAAATCACCGTAGCGATTTGTGGCCCACTTTGCAACCTAATCACCGCAGGCGCATTCGTCGCTTTATGGTGGTTTGCCCCTACCATGTACGCGTTCACCGACACTGCTTGCTATTCTTCCCTCTCGATTGCCGTCGTCAATTTACTGCCCGCTTATCCTTTGGACGGCGGCAGAATTTTAAAATGCGCACTCGCTCGAATTTTCCTAAAACGCCACCCCGACGAAAACGCAGCGGAGAAAAAAGCAAATACTATCGCCAAAGCGGTTACTCTCTTTTTCGCTTTTTTATGTTTTGCCATTTTTTTACTGCAATGTTTTACAAGCAACGTCAATCTCACCCTGCTTGCGTTCGCCGTTTTCCTTTGTATCGGCGCGTTTGGCAACGTCGATAAAACCGCCGTGTATGACAAAATCAATTTTTCCAATCCCACCGCCTTACAAAAAGGAGTGGAAATCAAACGCGTCGCCGTGTCCGCTTCTTGTCCCATCAAGGACACCTTTCGTTTTTTGTCCAACGGCAGTTTTTTGGTATTGGAAGTGTACGATTCCAAGAATCATCACCTTTTCGACCTTTCGCAAAATCAATTATCTGATTTATTCACCAACACCCCGTCCCCTTACACGACTTTGGAGGAACTTTATAATACAACTGCATAAAAAACAGCCAATTTTCGTAAATACGCGACATTTTTTGTTAAAATCGGTAGTTTTTCGGGAAAAAGAAGGATAAAACTCCTTGCAAATCCCCCCTTGCTTGTGCTATACTTGTAAAGTATGCCCCTCAACGAAGCGGATTTACGTCCGACCGCTTGGCGTTGAAAGGAAGAAGAATCGGGACGAAATAGCATGAAGAAAGAAATTAGAAAAGAGTGGTTTTTAGACCGTTATTGCGGTCAGCAGTTTGCCGCGCTGTTAGAAGAAGGTCGGTTGGCGGAGTTTTACGTCGAAAATGAACCCCGTGTTGGCGTCGTGGGAAACATTTACAAAGGCAAAGTTACCAACGTCCTTTCAGGAATGAATGCGGCGTTTATCAACTGTGGGTTGAATAGAAACTGTTATTTGTCTATGGAAGAATCGTACACGGATTACACCAAATATGACGGCACCATGGGCGAAACGAACAAGCCTTCCCTCAATTTAAAAGAGGGTGACGAAGTGATTGTGCAAGTGACGCAAGCGGAACGTGGTACGAAGGGCGCGAAGGTAACCACCCACCTTTCGTTTGTGGGAAAATTGATTATTTATCTCCCTAACACCGACTTTTTGGGTATTTCTCGAAAAATCACAGACGAAGCGGAACGGGAAAAGCTGTTGACGGCAACGGAAAAAATGCGTTCCTCGCACGAGGAAGGATTTATCGTCCGCACACAAGCACCGTTCGCCACGCAAAAACAAATCAAGACGGAAACGGACTACCTTAAAAAATTATATAAAGAAATGCAGGAGTTTGCGAAAGACGCTCCCGTTGGCAGTGTGTTGTACGAGGACAGCGATTTGCCCGTCCGTGTTATGCGCGACAGCTTTGGTGATGAAATCACCGCCATACACGTCGGTGACGAGGAGTTGTATCAACGTCTTTTAAAACTCATCAAATTGCGCGGGGATATTCCTGAACGCAAGCTCATCAAATACAAAGGCGAGCGCGCCATGATGAAGGAATACGGAATTTCGCCTCTTGTGTACGACGCGGCGCGCCCGACGGTGACGTTGGAAAACGGTGGTTCGATTGTGATTGAGCACACCGAAGCCATGACCGTGGTGGATGTCAACACAGGCAGTTACGTTGGAAAAGACAATTTAGAGGCTACCGTGTACGCAACGAACTTAGAAGCGGCAAAAGAAATCGCCAGACAAGTCCGCCTTCGCAACATCTCTGGTATCGTTGTCGTGGACTTCATCGATATGGTGGAAGAAGAACACCGCCTCGCCGTCACTGAGGAGTTGAAAAAGCATCTCGCTTTGGACAAAGCCAAATGCAACGTATTGCCTATGAGCGAACTTTGCCTGACACAATTTACTCGCAAAAGAGTAGGCCCTGAAGTTTTAGAATATCTCGTAAAGCCCTGTCCTTCTTGTACGGGCGCAGGATACGTCCACGAAGATATTTTCGTTATCACTCGTTTGCGCACGGCAATTTTGGATTGCTTTGCGGACGGTTACAACGCCGCGATTATCGAACTCAACGAACGCATTATGCAGAAAATTTTAAAAGAAGGTCTGTTTTCCATCGAAGCGAAAAACCGTTGGAAAGACAAGCGCATTTATTTCATTCCCCACAAAACCTACCGAGAGGATTATTTCAGCGTTCGAGGGGACAACGCGCAGGTTTTGACCCTACCCGATAAAGCGCAGATTCTGTATTGATTTTTTATTCAACGCATACCTGCCCCCTTCATTTACATAATAAAATCACCCTGCGGTATTACGCCGCAGGGTTTTTCTTTATAAATATTCTTTCCAAGTTTTTTCAAATTTTTCTTCCGCTTCAATCATCTCGCGCATCAACGATTTGATTTCCTCGTCGCCGTCTGCCGCAAGATCATTCATCGTTGTTCGCAAGGACGTCACACCCATCACCGTGCCTTGCACCATCATATCCGCAATATGCGAACGGGAATTGTCCGTCAACGTGCTCATCTTGATAGATCCCCACATCATTGCTTTTTTCATAGGATTAGGTTCTTTCAGCTCTAACCCCTTGTCTTTGGCGAGCATAGACGCCTTTGCGGAAAAACGTTCGTATTCCTCGTGTTGCGCCGTCAATAAATCTCGCACTTCCGTGTCCTCCGTTGCAGGCAAAATATTAGAAATAGATTGCAAAGCAAGTTGTGCGTTGCGGTAAATTTCCGCCAACGCTTCTTCCGTTTGTTTTCTAACTTGATTTTCCATAAATCGTTCTCCTTTTACGTTTAGCCTGCGCAATTCCTCTAAAAAATATACTTTTCTATTGATTTTTTTGTAAAAAGTTTAAAATAAAGTGAAAAATGCTTGACGGATTTTAAGAAAATGTGTTATAGTTATAGTCGAGCCGATAGGAACGGGCTTTTTAAGTCAGGCTTTTTTACGGAAAATCCGTAGAAAAACTGCGCCTTGGATATTCTTCGAGACTGGAAAGAGGAGGTAAAATTTTATGTACGCTATTATCGATAACGGCAACAAGCAGTACAAAGTGCAGGAAGGCGACATCGTTAAGCTCGAAAAACTCGCAGCAAACGAAGGCGAAGAAGTTTCCTTCAACGTATTGATGGTTTCCGATGATAACGGTAACGTGAAGGTTGGCGCTGAAGCTGCTTCCGCAAAAGTTACCGCTACGGTCGTTAAACAAGCTAAAGCAAAGAAGGTAATCGTCTTCAAGTATAAAGCTAAGAAAAACGAACGTAAGAAGCAGGGTCACAGACAACCCTTCACCGCAGTAAAAGTAGAAAAAATCGAACTCTAATCGAAGCGCTTTTCGCGGAACACCTTTTGATCCTTAGATTTTTCTATGGATCGGCAAAATTTTGAATATAAGGAGAAATAAAAATGATTTTCATCAGTTTATTCGCTCATAAAAAAGGTACCGGTTCCTCCCACAACGGTAGAGACAGCGAGGCAAAACGTCTTGGCACGAAGCGCAGCGACGGTCAGGCAGTTCTTGCTGGCAACATTCTCGTTCGTCAAAGAGGCACGAAAATCCATCCCGGCACGAACGTTGGTATCGGTAAAGACGACACCTTGTTCGCTTTGGTTGACGGCGTGGTACGTTACGAAAGAATGGGCAAAGACAAGAAAAAAGCAAGCGTTTACCCTGTAGCAAACGCTCAATAACAACAAAGGTAAACCCGACCAAGTTGGTCGGGTTTTTTCTTTTAAAACATAGGGAAGCGAATGGTATATTCGCTTCCTTTTTTGTCATTCTTTATGGGCGTTGGGTTGGACGAGTATCGTTTTATAATCGGTGTAAATCACAAACCCTGCCTTGCTTTTATTGGGCTTTTTAACAAATTTTCTTTGGCAATAATCCACGGGAATTTTATCCCCATCCCGTCCGTCGGAATAATACGCGCAGATTTCCGCAGCAAATAAAATGATTTCATCGCGTACCTGCCTACCCTCTGTGACGATAATCACGTGTGAAGAATGGTATTTTTGTGTGTGCAACCAAACATCCTCAGGCGCAGCAAGCCGCAACAATCGATCGTTTTGCAGGTTGTTTCTGCCTGCATAAATTTTAAAGCCGTCGAACTCGTATTCTCTAAACGGTGTCACCACTTCCTTGCGTTTACCGCCCACACGTTCCTTGGGCGCGCGCAAAAGCCCGATCGCAACCATTTCTTCTTCGATTTCCTTTAAATCTTCGCTCGATTCCGACAAAGCGATTGCCGTTAAAACGCTGTCCGTGTACGCAATTTCCGCCTCTTCTTTTTCCAACATTGGCGTCAAAATCTCACGAGCACGCTTGTGTTTATTATACGTTTTAAAATACCGTTGCGCATTTTTTGCAGGGGGCATGGTCGAGTCTAACGTGATTTTTACCTTTCCTCCGTCCTCGGAATACCAGTTGTCTAACTCCACCGAAGTCATCCCTTTTTCAATGCGATACAAATTTGCCGTTAAAAGTTCTCCTTTGATGCGATACTCGTCCGCTTTTTCCGATTCCTTTAAACGTTCCAAGGTATCTTGCAATTTCTTCGTTTGTTTTTTCTTTAATCCGCGAACGGTGTTTTCTAATTTACGCTTTCTATCCTCAAAACCTTTCTTCGTCTCCCTGCCCGTATAAAATTCGTCCTCTGCTTTACATAAAGAGGGCATTTTCGCGCCGTTTTCCACGGGAAAAGCAAAGAAATCCACGGGAGTTCCATTTTGTATTTTTAAGCAAGGCTGACAAGGCTCGTTTTCGCAAAAATCCCCAACGAAATCCCAAAGCGGCTTTTTTATCGACGGCGAAAGCACCAAAGCCGTTGCCCCTGCCTCTTTACAAGCGCGCGAAACAATCTCTCTTGCCGTCGGCAACGCAAGCCCTGCTACGTTCTCAAATAAGAAAGAAGAAAGGGTTTCTTGATCCCACCCCTCCGTGCGCGTGAAAAGGAAGTTTTCCAGCCTTGAACGCATACCTGCCCCGTCGAAAGGCGATAATTTGTCCTGCGGTTCGGGGTATAAATATTTCGCGCCCGACAGCAAAACTCGTCGAGAATTGTCCTCCAAAGCGGACGTTTTCAAAGCGCCCAAAATCACCCCTTTTTCCGTCAACACGATATTGGAATATTTCCCCATCAGTTCGCAATGCAGTGTTCTGGTGCTTTGGGAAAAATCGGTGGTACAATGCAAATCGATCTCGACAATACGTTCAAACGCGTACTGTCTAACGTCAAGAATCTCCGCGCCAAGCAAGTGTTTTCGCAACAACATACAAAAATTCGGCGCGATTGGCGCAGGTTCTTTTTCGGTTAAAGATAAACAAACTCTTGCATTTGACGCATTTGCGCTTAAAATGAGTTTAACCGTCGCTTTTCCGGTGTATATAATAAAGGTAAGCTCGTCTTTATTGACTTGTGAAATGCGGTTAATCTTCCCCCCGACGAGAAAATCGGAGAGTTCTTTTGTCAAACGACGTATATGAAACGCGTCCTGTGGCATACGTATTCACCTCCTACCTTTTAAAATGCTTTCGACAGAATACTAACATTATACCGCAATTTTCGTAAATTGTAAATAAAAACCCGCCAAAAACGCTTTATTTTCTTTAATAAATATGGTAAAATATAGTTTGTCTGACAACCAAGAGTCAAGACAACGTTTAAAAAATAAAAAATAAATCTATTATAGATGCAGGAGAATTTCTAACATGAAGTACACTAGCAAAGCGGCAGAAAAAAGCACGGTAAAATTTACCATCAAATTTGACGCAGAAGAATGGAAAGAAGCGCAAAACAAAGCGTATCTTAAAACGAGAGGCAGATTTGCGCTCAATGGTTTCCGTAAAGGCAAAGCGCCTAAGAACGTTATCGAAAACGTTTACGGTAAAGGCGTGTTCTATGAAGATGCACTGAATATGCTTTTCTCTGAAAACTACGGCACGATCGTAGAAAAAGAATCCAAGAAAATCACGATTGTTGGCGACCCCGACGTTTCCGTGGATAAATTGGAAGACGACGGCATCACCTTGATCGCAGTTGTTCCTGTAAAACCCGAAGTGAAAATTTCTTCCTATAAGGGTATGAAAATCAAAGAATTTGCGTATACTGTTAAGGACGAAGAAGTGGACGAAGAAATCAACCGCTTGCTTGACAGAAACGCTCGTAAAGTGGAAGTCACCGACAGAGCAGCTCAAAACGGCGATATCGTAAATATCGATTTCGTAGGTACCGTGGATGGCGTGAAGTTTGAAGGCGGCGAAGCGGAAGGTTTCGACCTCACCCTTGGCAGCGGTCAGTTCATCCCCGGTTTTGAAGATCAAGTTGTTGGTATGAATATCGGTGAAACGAAGGACGTAAACGTTACCTTCCCCGAAAATTACCAAGCGGAAAACCTTAAAGGCAAACCCGCAGTATTCGCAGTGAAACTCAATGGTATTCAGGGCAAAGAACTTCCCGAATTGACGGACGAATTTATCAAAGACGCAACGGGCAGCGAAACGGTAGAAGCTTACAAGGCAAAAGCAAAAGAAAGATTGCAGCAGCAAGCTGACCGCAGAGCAAACGACGCTACGGAAAACAGCATTTTGGAAGCAATCGCTGCGAATACAGAAGTAGAAATCCCCGACGCAATGATCGATAGAGAAATCGACGGGCTTGTACAAAAATTCGAATATCAGCTTATGTATCAGGGTTTGAAATTGCAAGACTATCTTGACTTCTTGAAAGTTACAAAGGCTGACTTTAGAAAGAACTATGAAGAACAAGCGAAGAAGAACGTTTTGAACCAGCTTATCATTTCTCAAATCATTAAAGAAGAAAATATCGAAGCTACCGAAGCAGAAGTTGACGAAAAGATCGCTGACCAGGCTGCTTCCGTAGAAAAGACGGCGGAAGAATACAAGAAGAATATGGATCCCCGCCAGATCGATTATATCAGAAGTGATATCATCATCACCAAGCTCTTCAAGTTGTTGAAAGAAAACAACGAAATGTACGTGGAAGCGTAAGCGGCTAGTTAAAGCGGATTTTGTGGGGCGACCAATTTTGGTCGCCCTTACTAATTAAAAACGTCAAGTTAAAAAGCGTCAAGACGTAATGACTGTGCTTGGTTTACAGCGCAAACCTCACAAAAAACTCACCTCTTGACTTCCTATTTCTTTTATATCTTCGCTTGGTGGCAAGCAACAACTTTTAAAAAAGGAAAAATATTATGGAAAAAAATGTATTAGTTCCCTATGTCGTCGAACGCACTTCTTCTGGTGAGCGTACGTACGATTTGTATTCCCGTTTGCTCGACGACCGTATCATTTTCTTGAGCGGCGAAATCAACGACGCTGTGGCAAATACTGTCGTTGCGCAGCTTATCTATTTGGAAGGCAAAGACCCGACGAAAGATATCAATTTGTACATCAACTCCCCCGGCGGTTCGGTTTCCGCAGGTATGGCGATTTATGATACTATGAACTACATTAAATGCGACGTTTCCACAATTTGTATCGGTTTGGCGGCGTCCATGGGCGCGTTCTTGCTTTCCAGCGGTGCAAAAGGCAAACGTTACGCGTTGCCGAACTCCGAAATTATGATCCACCAGCCTTTGGGCGGTGCGCAGGGTCAGGCAAGCGATATTAAAATCCAAGCCGAACATATTTTACGTACGAAAGCAAAACTTAACCGCATTTTGGCGGAAAATTCAGGCAAAGACCTTTCCACTATCGAACGCGACACCGATAGAGATCATTATATGTCCGCGGATGAAGCGCGTGCGTATGGGCTTATCGATAGAGTTTTCGACAGAAGATAATTCTAAAATAGTGGGGGCAGGTATGCGATGAACGCGTTTTTCACGTTCTTTTTCCCTTTCGCATATCCTATATTTATCTAAATTTGTATGGAGTAAAACTATGGCAAATAAAAACCAAAACTGTTCTTTTTGCGGTAAACCAAAAGAAGAAACCAGACGTTTGATCACAGGCCCCGACGGAGCTTGTATTTGCGACGAATGTATCGAAATTTGCAAATCGATGGTTGACGAATGGGAAAAGGACGAAGACGTTTCCGCGGAAGTGCCTTTGAAAAAACCTGCAGAGATTAAAGCGGAACTCGATCAATATATCGTCGGGCAAGACAAAGCCAAACGTGTCCTTTCCGTTGCGGTTTACAATCATTATAAACGTATCAACGCCACCGCAAAGGCGAAGAGAAAGGACGACGACGGCATAGAAATTGAAAAGAGCAACGTGCTTTTGCTTGGGCCTACAGGTAGTGGTAAGACGTTGCTGGCAAGAACGCTTGCAAAAATCCTCAACGTGCCCTTTGCTACGTCGGACGCAACGACGCTGACGGAAGCAGGTTACGTGGGCGAGGATGTGGAAAATATCTTGTTGAAGCTCATTCAAAACGCTGATTATGATATCGAACGCGCGCAACGCGGTATCATCTATATCGACGAAATTGACAAGATTGCACGAAAGAGCGAAAACGTTTCCATTACTCGCGACGTATCGGGCGAAGGCGTACAGCAGGCACTTTTGAAAATCATTGAAAGTACGACGGCGAACGTTCCCCCGCAAGGCGGCAGAAAACATCCAAATCAGGAATGTTTGCGCATCGATACGACGAATATTTTGTTTATTTGCGGAGGCGCGTTCGTGGGTTTGGATAAGATTGTATCTTCGCGTAAGGACGATTCGACGCTTGGTTTTGGCGGCAAGGTTCGCCTTGGCGCAAACGAAGCCGATTATTCCGTTTTGGACGACGTGAAACCGCAAGATTTAACGAAATTTGGCTTGATCCCCGAATTTGTGGGCAGACTTCCTATCGTTGTCAATCTCGATCCGCTCGGTGAGGACGCTTTGGTGAAAATCCTTACCGAACCCAAGAATGCGATTATCAAACAATACCAAAAATTAGTGGGCTTTGACGGTGTGAAGTTGACGGTAGAGGACGAAGCGGTGCGTGAAATTGCGCAAACGGCGATCCGTTTAAAGACGGGCGCGCGCGGACTTCGTACCATTATTGAAAGCGTGATGACTGAAGTGATGTATAAAATCCCGTCCGAAGAAAACGTCGAAGAAGTGGTGATCACCAAGGAATGCTTGACGGACGGCGCAACACCGAAACTCATTTATAAGCAATCCGCTTAAAATTATATAAACTTGCATAAAAGAAAAACGGCTGAAAAGCCGTTTTTTTGTTGTCTTTATTTAGTTTCAACACGGACATGGTATGCCCTTTTTATATTACTTCTCTGTTTCGTCTTCTTCAAATTCTTCTTCCAACGTTTGATTTTCCAAAACCAAATCCGCCGTTTGAATGACCGACTGAATTTTGTTCAACACGTCCGTTTTGCCATAACCCGTTTCCGAGCTTGTTGCAATCAAATTGCTTTCCCCTAAATACAAGTCCGCCGCAATCGCGCGAATATGCTCTTTGAGTTTCATTCTCGACAATTTATCCGCTTTCGTCAACACGACGGTAAAGGGCAGGATATGGAAATTGAGATATTCGATCATTTGCACGTCTTCCGCCGTGGGATCGTGACGAGAATCCGCCAACATAAACACGTGGGAAATTTTTTCTCTATCTTGAAAAAACGCATCCAAAGTTTTCGCCCATTTTTCTTTTTCTTGCTTGGACACGCGCGCAAAACCATACCCAGGCAAATCCGCCAATACAAACTCCCCAAAATCAAAGTAATTGACCAGCCTAGTTCGACCAGGTTCACTACTCGTTTTCGCCAACTTTTTACGGTTTGCCAGCATATTGATAAAGGAGCTTTTTCCAACGTTGGATTTTCCGCAAACAGCGATCATGGGCTTATCGGGCGTGATAAATTGATCCGCTCTTGCCGCAGACGTGATGAACGTAGCGTTTTTAATCGTAAGCGTAGGCTTTTTATCCTCAATTATTTCGGACGGCTCTTGTGTTTCTTGCGCAAGTTTTTTGCCGTCGGTTTTTATTTTTTTAGGCGTGGACGCGTACATGTATGCCGCATTCGTCTTTTTTTTATGATCTTTCATCTTGCTTTTTCCGTGTGAAAATCAAAAATTTTTAACAGCGCAAGCCATCGTGATTGACTTCGTCCGCAGGAACTACGGGTAAGGGTTTCGCCTTAGGCGCGCGTTTCTTTTTAGGTGTTTTAGGCTTTTCCTCTTGCATTTTTGCCACGCTGCTTTCAGTATTCACCAAATCGTACGCCGCGCCGCCTTCCAACATCATATCAAACACTTCTTGCACGTTCTTCACGGGGAAGAAGTGGATTTCTTCTCTTGCTTGTGTGGGTAATTCCGCTATCTCTCTCGCGTTCCCGAAAGGAATGATGACATTTTTAATTCCCAAACGTCTTGCCGCCAAGGATTTCTCTTTCAACCCACCGATCGGCAACACCTTTCCGCGCAGAGTGATTTCACCCGTCATAGCCACGTCACCGCGTACATGCCTGCCTGTAATCGCCGAAAGCATCGCCGTTGCCATCGTGATTCCCGCGCTAGGCCCGTCCTTAGGCGTTGCGCCTTCGGGTACGTGAATATGCCAATCGGTCTTAGCAAAATTCTCGCTGTCAATGCCGTATTTTTCCGCATTCATACGGATAAACGTCAACGCTGCGTGCGCCGATTCTTTCATCACGTCACCGAGTTTTCCCGTCAGTTTGATTTCGCCTTTCCCAGGCAAAGCCGCCGCTTCCACCGTCAACGTCGTGCCGCCGACCGCTGTCCAAGCAAGCCCCGTCGCCGCGCCGATTTCCGCGTCAAACATTTCCTCGTCTTTGACAAATTTAGGCGCGCCAAGCAATTCCTTGACCTTTTCTTCATCAACCGTCACACAAGGCAACGATTTATCGTCCGCATATTTCACGGCAATCTTTCTACAAAGCGTACCCATTGTTCTTTCCAACGTACGCACACCTGCCTCGCGAGTGTACCCATCAATCGCCATACGCACTCCGTCCACCGTAAACAAAGCGTTGTTGTCCGTCAAACCGTTCGCTGCCAACTGCTTGGGCACGAGATATCTACGCGCAATCTCCGTTTTCTCTTCCATCGTATAGCCCGAAACCTCGATAATTTCCATTCTGTCACGCAAAGGGCCAGGGATGGTGTCTAACGAGTTCGCCGTTGTGATAAATAAAACCTTACTCAAATCGTACGGCGCTTCGATATAACGATCGCGGAAAGTGGAGTTCTGTTCGGGATCGAGCGCTTCCAAAAGCGCGCCTGCGGGGTCACCGTGCATATCCGAAGTAATCTTATCGATTTCGTCAAGCAAGAACACGGGGTTGATCGAACCCGCCTGCTTCATGCCGTAAATAATACGCCCAGGCATCGCGCCGATATACGTTCTTCTATGACCGCGGATTTCCGCTTCGTCCTTGACACCGCCAAGACTCATACGCACGTATTTTCTGCCCAAAGCACGCGCGATCGATTGCGCGATACTCGTTTTACCAACACCCGGAGGGCCGACAAAACATAAAATAGGCGCTTTCATATTCCCCGTCAGTTTTAAAACCGCGAGGTATTCCGTGATACGTTCCTTGATTTTTTCCAAACCATAGTGATCGGATTCCAGCACCGCCACGCAGTCTTCCAACTTTTCGGTGTCCTCGGTTTCTTCCGTCCAAGGCAAAGCCAACACCTGATCGAGATACCCCGTAATCACGGCGTATTCGGGGGAAGAGGGCTGCATTTTGTCCATGCGATCCACTTCTTTGAGGCATTTGACTTCCAAATCCTGCGGCAATTTCTTTTCCAAAATCTTCTGACGGTATTCGTCTTCTTCTTTGCCGTCGTCGCCAAGCTCGCTATGGATTGCTTTCAACTGTTCGCGCAGGAAATATTCCTTTTGGTTTTTATCAATACTCTTGCGTACGGACGTGGAAATTTTCTTCTCAATTTTAGAAATTTCCAATTCGTCGTTTAAGCAACGTTCCAATGTTTTCAAACGTTCCACAACCCGATTTTCTTCCAAAACCGCCTGCTTGACGTCCAAACGCACGCGCATAACCGAAAGTACGTTGTTTACGTACACGTCTGCATCCTCGCAAGCATCCCAAGCCTCAAAACTCGTCTTGACAACCTTGCCTTCCAACGCTTCTTTGGCAAGCGCTTTCGCCGTACGAAGATAGGCTTCTTCCAACACCTCGTCGCCGTGAACAGTTTTCATTTCTTCCGCTACGCCGTAGAAATAGCCACCGCCAAATTCAATGCGTTTTACTTTGGCTTTGTACAAGCCTTCGCAGGTTACGCGTTTGGTGGAAGTGGGGGTTTGAGTAACGTTTTTAATCTTTACCACGCAACCGACGTTATAGAGATCTTCCGCGGTAACGGCATCTTTCGCAACGTCTTTTTGCGAACAAATAAACACCAAACGATCGGTCGAAGAGGACCGATCTAAAGCCTTCAAGGACATATCCCTACCCACCTCAATGGAGAGTGTTGTGTCAGGGAACATCACTCGCCCACGCAAAGGAATGATGGGCAGGATATTCGTTTTTAATATTTCTTTTTCTGTGTAATTTTCCATATATTTATTTTTACCCAAAAATAATTACTTTCAAACACCCAACGTTCCCCAACGTTCCCCAACGTTCCGTTGGATCATGACTTTCTATCTTTCTTGATCGCTTTTAAGGAACTAAGGGGGTAAGGGAAGTGTTCCCTTGTCGGGTGCGCGAGGGCGGAGAGCTCTCGTAAGTATAGCCCCAAAATAAGAAACCGTTAGGTTTCGCCTATACGCTTTTAGCGTTGTTGCTTTGCAAAATACCTACGCGCCGTCGGGTATTTAAAAACGGCGCTGTTTTTTTGCGCCGTTTTTTATTTTTCGTAATTATCTGCTATATTTATTGCGAAGATCTGCCAACTTATTTGCTTTATCTTCTTCAGCTTCTTCCACAGTTTCAGGAACTTCTTTCGCTACGTCTTCCACCGTCACCGTTTCTGTGATTTCTTCTTTCTTTTCCTCAGCAACTTCTTGCTTTTCTTCCACGGGAGCAGGTGTTTCCACGGATTTTTCTTCCTGTGTCGTAACAGGTTTTTCTACGGATTTTTCCGCAATCGTTTCCACAGGTTTTTCTTCCTTTTTAGGCGCAACTGCGGGGGCAGATGTCGGCGCGGGAGTGGGTTCGTCATCCTCTAATTCCAGCAATATTTCCGACCCATCATCCTTGTCTTCGGGATTTGTCGAACCGTAAGAATAGGACGAATAGTAATAATATTTCTTATATCCGCCATAGAATTTACCCGATTGAGGAGCTTTGTAGTCGTTGACGATGACCCCCAAAACATTGGCTTTTGCAAACTTCAATGTATTCAACGCACGCGCAATATCACTCACGAAAGAAACTTGGTGACGGCAAACAAGCGCCACACCGTCCGTAATCGGCGTCAGTGCCAACGCGTCCGAAATCAACAATACGGGGGGCGTATCGATGATAATGTAATCGTAACGTTTTCTCAATTCTTCCATCAATGCCGCCATTTCTTCACTTTCCAAAAGTTCATAAGGGCGAGGGGAGTGCGTACCGCACGTGATATAGGAAAGATTTTCGTTTATTTGCGATTTGTGGATTACTTTATCCAAATTTGCTTGACCCGACAAGTAATCGGAAAGACCAGGCGCAGGTTTGCGTTTGAAATATTTTGCAATTCTGCCTTTACGAATATCCGCGTCCAACAATACAACTTTCGCATTGGACAATGCGAACATCAATGCAAGGTTTACTGTAACCGTCGTTTTTCCGTCTTCGGGATACGCCGACGTCGTCATAATCGCTATGCCGCCTTGTTTTTTGGGTACGGATACGGACAAAGACGCTTTCAAATTACGAAAGGCCTCCGTTACGTCGAAAGGAGTTTCTTCATTTAAAAGATATTCCGCACGTGTAGAGTGATGACGGTTTTTACTTTTTTCAGCGTTTTTTCTTGCCCTGTGGTCGTGAAAACGTTTAGAAAATTTATTAGAAAAACTCATAATCACACCTCCGTTTTGCCATTACGCTTTTTCTGTGCTTCATGGTTCAAGGGTTCAATCGTAGGCACAACACCCAAAATAGGAACGTTGAATCGCTTGGTAAGAACTTCGTAATCACGCAATCTCTTATCCGATACGTCTACGAGAATCAAAATCACACAAACGATTACAAACGCCGCAGCGCCTACCAATATACCGAATTTCAACGTTTGGTTTCTTTGGAAATCAGCGTTCGTCAAAGCAACTTGGTCCATACGCGTAACACGTTGACAATTCGTACCTTCATACCCAGAAGGAACAGCCATATTCGCTTCTACGTAAATAGGAACTTCACGTTTGATGATTTGTAATAAATCGAACGCGAACTCTTCGTCGTTTAATACGGAAATCTTCACGTAAATGAAGCTTCTTGCAAGGTTCGCAGCATCTTCAGTATCCGCATTATCTTCGAGGTAGGAATAGGAAACCGCTTCCTTAATCTTTTGCAGTTGCGGTTCATAGTTTTTTGTTTCACGCCATTCTTCCAACGCAATCTCGGTAACTTCCAACACTTCTTTTTCTTTTGCTTTGGCGTTTTTGATTGCTTCCGTTTCTACTTTAATCGCTTGCTGTTCCGCCTCTTCCGCTTTTTCTAACGCATCTTTCGCATACGTATCCCAGTACAAATACGCATCACGCATTTCTTGGTTTACGTAAACCTCTTTCCCGTTCAAAAGCGAACCCGAAAGATAACCGCTCAAATCAAATTCGCCAGGGTTACCCGCCAACATCCACGCTTCATTCAGCGTTTCATACGTTTCGTCTACGTATTTTTGCGCTTCCTTTCTCACTTCAATCGCCGCAAGCTTCGCTTCCGTTGCCACTTCTTTTTCTTGAAGCGCATTAGCCGCTTCTACTTGTTTCGCAAGTGCTGCGTCGATCTTTTCATCCAATGAAGTGGTGATGCCTTTCTTCGGCAAATTGTTTTCTTCCAACATCAACTGTTCAGCAAAACTTTCCGAACTAAGCAGTTTTACGATATTATCCATGACGTGTCTGCCGTACGCACCGTAAACGCCGTACTGGCTCTCGTTTTCAATCGTCATACCCGAAGCCAATTTCGGATTTACGTAAAATTCAACGGACGTACCGTAGTAATCAATATTATTCGATCTCATAAACCCAAATGCGCCACCTGCAACGCAGCCGACGATGAGCACAAAAATCAACAATTTAATTCTGCTAAGTAACACCTTAATTAGGTCAATTAAACTGATACCTTCTTGCTGAAAATTTTCTTCCATGAAGTTCTCCTTAACGCGTATTTTTCCTTCGTTTGCAGCCTTCTATAAAGCCTTTTGCTTATGCGCAGGCGCGCAAACACTATATATTTCATACCATACCGAGTTTATTATATCATTTCCTTAATGAATTGTAAAGCGTTTTTTTTATTTTACTTAAAAAAAGAAACTCCTTTTCTAGCGTTTTATTGCCTTAAAAAGGAGTTCTTTTTATTTCAACACGGACATGGTATGCCCATTTTTTATTTTTATCCTATTGTTTTTTGGTATAAATTACCGTTCAACGCGGACATGGTATCTTGTTTTATTTTCAAAGTACCTGTAAAACAAAGAATTTTAAGTACATGGTTTCTTCTTCGTTTAAAAGAGCAGGGTGATCGGGGGCTTGGATACGTATTTCCAACGCGCGCACTCTTCTGCCGCTTTCCTTCGCCGCTTCGGACAGCATTTTTTCAAACATCGGCAGGGTCATATAATGCGAGCAAGAACACGTCGCAAGGTATCCGCCTTTTTCCACCAACTTCATACCCAAAATATTGATGTCTTTATATCCACGATAGGCGTCCTTTGCTTCGCTTGCGCTTTTACAAAACGCAGGAGGATCGAGTACGACAAGGTCGTATTTTTCACCTGCCGCGCGTTTTTCTCTAAGCAACGCGAACACGTCCGCACATTCCGTTTTAATATTTTTCAAACCATTAAGCTGTGCGTTTTTATTGACGTTATCCAGCGCGAACTGCGACACGTCCACGGCGGTCACTTGTTTTGCAGTGATGGCGGCATTTAAAGAAAACCCGCCGCTGTTGCAAAAACAATCGAGGACACGCCCACCTGCCGCGTACCGACGCAAAGCAAACCTGTTCTCTTTTTGATCGAGAAAATAGCCCGTTTTTTGACCATTTTTCACGTCCACGGACATTTTTAAGCCGTTCTCTTCGATAATTACTTCGTCGGGAACTTCGCCATACAGCACGCCTTTTTCTTGTTGTAAACCCTCTTTAGCGCGCACGGCAACGTCGCTGCGCTCAAAAATTCCGCGCGGAGAGAAAATACGTACCAACGCGTCCACAATCGTCTTTTTGCGTTGATGAATCCCAAGCGAAAGGCATTGTACGGACAACACGTCGGCGTATTTATCGACGATGAGTGCAGGCAGGTTATCCGCTTCACCGAACACAACACGGCAACAGTTTTCATAGCCCAGTTTTTTTCGTTGTTCCCAAGCCTCTAAAATTCGGTTATAATAAAAATCTCCTTCGTCGGTGTCTTGGTTACGAATAAAAATTCTCACCAAAATTTTTGACGCGTGATTGATATAGCCTTTGCCGATAAACCGCCCGTCAAAAGCGCACACGGTAGCCAACGAACCGTTTTTATCCTTACCTTCAATTTTTGCCACTTCGTTGGCGTACACCCAGCTATGCCCCGCGAGCAAGCGTTTTTCTTCGTTCTTTTTTAAATAAATAGTATAAGGCATACAATTTTTTGTCCTTTTTTGAGTTTCTTATATCATTATACCAAATTTTTATCACCTTGTCAACCAACGCTTCCAACGTACCGCCAACGTTCCGTTGGATCCTGAATTTCTATCTTTCAGTGATGGTTGGGAGTTACAATTCGTTACCAAGTATGGGTCAAGGGAAATCTTCCCTTGACAGGAGCCCGAGGGCGAAGAGCCCTCGTAAGGACTCCTCGTCCTTAACTCGCAAGGAACTTAGTTTCTTGACCACTACCTAAAAAACGTATGTAATACCGAGAAATAGAAAGTCCAAAGGAAACGGAACGTTTCGCTTGATTATTTTTGTTTTTTATGCTATAATAGATAAAGGAAAGGATTTTTACGAGGATTTTTATGCAAACGCTGTTGAAAACAACTCAAGCTTATTCGCTTTTGCAAACGGAAGGGAAAGAACGCCGTTTCGGGCACGCTTACCTTCTGCTTTTCAACGATCCTAAAAATATCCGACTCGCTTTAAAAACGTTTGCAAAACTCTTTTTTGATTGCGCGGAAACGGAAAACGAGGGGGGCATGTACGCGTCGAATGATAAAAAACGTATTGCCGAACTCATTGACAACGACAGTTTTTCCGATTGCCTTTTTTTTCCGTCCCAGGATAAAAAACTCACCGTAGAGGACGCAGAACGTATCCAGGAAGAATGTACGCTCAATCCTGTTGAAGGGAATAGAAAAGTCTTTCTGTTGGCGGATTTTGCAGAAGCCAACGTGCAAACGCAAAATAAACTCTTGAAAATGTTGGAAGAACCGCCCGAAGGCGTCATCTTTCTCTTGGGCGCGACGACTGTGTTTCCCGTCCTGCCTACCGTTCTTTCCCGAACGAAAAAATTAGAAATTCAACCCTTTGAAATCGCGGAAGTCACCGAATGTCTTACCCGTATCTACGGAGATAAATACGATCGCGAAACCCTCGCGCTTTGCGCGGCGGCGTCGGGCGGAAGCGTTGGCGAAGCGCAAAACGCCGTCGAAGGCGGATATTATACAACATTGATAGAAAATGCTCTTTCGTTGGCGCTCTCTACTCCGTCAAGATTGCCTGCAATTGTCAAAGAAATCGGGGAAACCAAACACCAAAAAGAGCTGCTGTCCCTTCTTCGTATCCTCTTCCGCGACGCGATGCTGTTAAAAACACAGCCCTCATTACCAAGATACAAACTACTCCTGCCTGCGGAAAAACAAACGACGCAGGATATCGCTGAAAAATACACCCTGCCCGCGTTGTTCTACGCGCAAGAAAGAATCAGCGAAGCGGAAAAACAAGTGAAATTCAACGCCGTTTTTCCACAATGCATCGAGATTTGTATCGCTAAAATTTTAGAAAAAAACGCGCAAACGTTGCGCGGATAAAAACCGTATATTTATAAACTATAACCAAAACTTATACGTAAGGAATTATATGATAAAAGTAGTTGTTATTAAATTTAAAAACGGCGGAAAATTGTATTATTTTGCGCCGAAAGCAGGCGACGTTTACGAACGGAATATGCCCGTTGTTGTAGAAACGTCCCGTGGTTTGGAGTACGCATGGGTTGCGTATCCCGAAAGAGAAGTTCCCGACGACGAGATCGTGCCGCCTTTAAAACCGATCATTCGTATCGCGACGCAAAAGGACACCGAACATTACGAAAACTGTCAGGAAAAGCGTCCGCAAGCTATGCAAATATGCAAGGAAAAAATTGCCAAGCACGAGCTGGAAATGAAACTTGTTGATTGCGAATACGCATTTGACGGAAACAAAATTTTATTCTACTTTACGTCCTCCAGCCGTGTAGATTTTATAGAACTTGTCAAAGACCTTGCTTCCACCTTCCATACTCGTATTGAACTTCGTCAAGTGGGTACGCGCGACGAGGCGAAATACCTCGGCGGTATCGCGCCCTGCGGCAGAGTTTGCTGTTGCGCGGGCAATATGCCTGAATTTAAAAAGGTGAGTGTAAAAATGGCAAAAACGCAAGGTTTATCCTTAAATCCTGGTAAGATCAGCGGACTTTGCGGAAGATTGATGTGCTGTTTGAGTTATGAAAACGATTATTACGCAGACGTCAGTAAAAAAGTACCGAAAATAAGCGGTGAAGTGGGAACACCGGACGGAAAAGCGATTGTGGTGTCGGTGAATATGTTAAAAATGTTAGTAAAAGTGAAGATCGACGATAAATCGGGCGGTTGGATCTATAAAGATTTTCCTGTGGACGAGGTGCGTTTTAAACGCAATTTCCAAGCGGAAAAAGAGGACAACGACGACGATTTAGACGAACTTCCTAACGACTAAATAATAGCAATAGAAAAACCGCCTTTTGTAGGCGGTTTTTTTACTTTCGTCGCGTACATGGTACGGTCATTTTTATAAAATTTACATTATAACATATCAAACAATCCGTCGGATGCGCTATTTTTAAAATTATCTAAAGAGGGCGCATTCGTCTTTTTCAAACCACCTACTTTCAAACAAAAATCGGTGTCAACGAGTTTTTCTCTCTTCACTTTTCCATCTTTTTCTTTCACGGCAAAGATATGTTTCCCGTTGGAGTACACAAACGTTTTTTCTCCGTCCGTTTCGTCGATAAAATAATCCACAACGCCCGATGCGAGTTCTGTTTCTTCACTCTTGCCAAACTCTCCGTTTTGATCGGGAGTAAATTTCACCAACTTCCAACTGTGGGGAATAAATCCGCTGTCCTCGGATTTTTTATTTTTATTGAGTTCCTTTTCGACGTTAATCAAATTGTTGTTGACGAACACTTTTTTAGGATCAGCGCCGCCGTTTTTCGCCGCGCTGCCGTTTTGAATAGCTCTGCCGCCCGACGACACCAAAGGTTTGCCTGCAAAGCAGGACACGAACGCGGAAATAAACCCAACGATCGCCTGCACGATACGCACGGGGATCAATAAAATTTCCAAGAACACGTTGACTTTTTCTTTTTCCGCGCCAGGCTTGCGAATACAGTACAAATTCCCATCGCTATCCGTCATGGGTTTGATGTAAGAAATTTTCTCGTTAGACACCAACGTTTGAATCTCCAGCGTCCTAACGTTGAGGCGGTAAATTTCCGACGGCATATAGGTCACAAACACGTTATTCGCATCCCTGCCTATGCCGTAGGAGTTAAAAATCACGTTTCCGTCTTGATCGAAAGCGGGATTTTCGTCGAGGCTGTCACCGTCGGTTAAACATTTATAATCTCCGCCCGCGCGCGAGAAAATCGCGATTTTAGAGGATTCGGGGTTGTCCTGCACGGTGGAGAGCATATCCCCCTGATCAGTTGTAAAAAGGGATAAAAATTGCGATTCGTTGGAAGACACGATATGCGCTTCCGTTTTCTTTTCGTCGTCGAGGTATTTATAATACACGCCCGAAGATTCATTAACGGAAAAAGCGTAGGATATTTTATTTTCTTCCGCGGATAAAGCAATACCATGAATAGCGGCAACAACTTCGTTTCCGCCGATCTCGTACATTCCCTCATACATCATAATATCGCTGTTTTTCTTCCATTCGCGGTTCTTTTCCGCTTGCAAAGCCCGACGGCGATAATTGGTTATGTACTCGCTTTCCATTTTCAAGACTTTCCCGTCGTGATATACGCCGAGTTTTTCTCCGTCTACAAATGCAAATTTCATAATTTCTCCTATGGTTTAGGGTAAAAAAGGTAGAGGTCAAGGAACTTAATTCCTTGCCAGATGCGCGTGAGTGGAACGCTCTTTGGTGTTAGTAACGCAAGCATAGCTTGCTTTTTTTAAGTATAGATAAGTATGGACTCCTCGTCCTTAACCTCGCAAGGGAACATTTCCCTTGACCCTTACAGGGTAACGAACCGTAACTTCCATCCGATCAAGAAAGATAGAAAATCATGATCCAACGGAACGTTGGCTTGACCCTTGTAAGGAAACGAACCGTAACTTCCATCCGACCAAGAAAGATAGAAAGTCATAATCCAACGGAACGTTGGCGGAACATTGGCGGAACGTTGCTTAAAGAGGTTGTTTGCGTTCTTTGCCCTGTCCGCGAGGGTATTTCGGGGGCGTGGGTTTGATTTTCTCAATCACAGCCAAAACTCTGTCGCCGTATTCTTCAGGCAAAGCGTATTCGTACACCGCTTTTTTCTTCCCGCCTAAAATTTTATACGCCGAAATAGCCTCGTCAATCTCCGTCACGTCGCTGCTCTTGTACGCAATAAACTGCCCGCCCACTTTCACAAACGGCAAACAGTATTCCGTCAACGTATTCATTCTCGCAACAGCCCGCGCCGTCGCATAATCGTATTTTTCTCTAAATTTACTATCCTTCGCGCAATCTTCCGCCCGTAAGTTATAAATATTCACGTTTTGAAACCCGAAGTTATCCACAACCGCGCGCAAAAACTCGCATTTTTTCCCTACGCTTTCAAATAAGTCAAAGGAAAGGTCAGGACGTAAAATTTTCAGCACAATCGAGGGAAATCCAGCACCTGAGCCTATCTCTGCCACCTTTGCGTTGGGTTTAAACAACTCCACGCCTGCCGCGCTGTCTAAAAAGTGTTTGTAATACATGTCCTTTTCTTCTAAAATCGTCGTCAAATTATACTTTTGATTGTATTCCAAAATCAAAGAACGGTATTTCTCAAACTGTTCCTTTTTCTCGCCAAGTATCTCGTTTTCGTAAATTTCTTGCAGTTTTTTCGTTTCCATAATAGCTATATTATACCACGCTTTTTCTAAAATATCAATCCTTTTTTATATCCTTTATCAAAACTTGTCCACTCTCGTGTGTATAAAGTTATCCACAATGTGAACAGCTTATGTGGATAACTTTCCTTATTTGATTTTTATTCTCTTTTTTGTATAATAATTCTAAACTTGTAAAATTATAGGTTTTACGTGTTGTGGATAACACTAGGTTGTCCACAACTTATCCACAGGTTTGTCCACAGGAAAAAGAGGGTTGTCCACCATAGAAAAAATTGGAAAAAGCTAGGTATAAAAAGGGAAAGAAGTGTCAAAAATCAAGTATTCCACAATTCCACAAGCCCCTACTATAACTACTATTACAATTAAAAATAAATATAATAATAAGCAACGGAATTAAGGCGCATGACTTTTGAAAATTTTTGGTAAAGGCGAATAAGTAAAAAGATAAGGAAACCTCTACAATTTAGGGTCAAGAGAAGTGTTCCCTTGTCAGGAGCGCGAGGGCGGGAAGCCCTCGTAAATATAGCCCAAAGATAAGCAATCGTAAGATTGCGTCCTTACGCCTATGCGTTGGTAACGCAAGCATAGCTTGCTTTTGAAAGTATAGCTAATAATGGGGGTTTACCTCATTCACTATAAAGATTTCTCGTCCTTAAACTCACAAGGGAACATTTTCTTTGACTTTTACTTGGTAACGAACTGTAATTTCCAACCGATACCGAAAGATAGAAAGTCATGATCCAACGAAACGTTGGCGGAACGTTGGTTGACAATGGTAAAGAAAAGTGATATAATCATAAACATGGAACAGTTACGGATTAAAATACAACCGAATATCCAAATCACTTCCTGCGCATTTACGGGGCATCGCGAACTGCCGCAGGATTTTCCGATACAAAAATTAAAATCCACTATTGAGGAAACTATCTTAAAAGGCGCGGACACTTTCTATAACGGCATGGCAGTTGGGTTTGATTTGCTCGCAGCGGAAATTCTGCTTTCCTTAAAAGACAAATACCCATATGTAAAATTAGTCGCTTGTATTCCGTGTTATCATCAAGAAAAAAATTTTTCTGATGCTGATAAAAAACGCTATGCAAATATTTTACGCCAAGCGGATGAACAAATCCTCTTATCTGAAAAATACTACCGCGGTTGTATGCAGGTACGAGATCAATACATGTCGGACAATGCCGAAGCTCTTATCGCGTATTGTAAAAAAGATACGGGCGGAGCGGCGTACACCGTAAAATATTTCCAAAAAAAATACCCTGAAAAACCTACCTTCTTTATTTGAAAAATAAAGAGTGTAAAAAAATCCCGCGCAGAGCGTTCATTTGCTTGCCAAAATTTGCTTGATGTGGTACAATAAACAAGATAGAAAAAAATTAAGGTTTAGGAAGGTTGAAAAACAGTTATGAAATTTGTTTGTGAAGGTATGATTTTATCGGATGCGGCACTCACCGTCAGCAAGGCTTGCGCGGTGAAAACGATCACGCCTATCTTGGAATGTATTCAATTACAAGCGAAAAACGACGGATTAATTTTAAAGGCATACGACGGCGAAATTTCCATTGAAAAGAAAATCCAAGCGGAAGTTTTAGAAGAAGGCGAGGTTTGTATCAACGGGAAAACGTTTGCTGATTTCGTAGGTAAAATCGCGGCCTTTGAAGTGGTAATTTCCGCAGACGAAAGAGGCGTTATTATTCAATACGGGGAAAGCGAATCGTATATGCAGGCGCTCCCCTCTTCCGATTTCCCGCAATTTGGCGGCAATGCGGCAGGTGAAGACAACTTCTTCGGTGCGAAAGAATCCGATTTAAAAACCTTGATTTCCAAAGTCGTGTTCTGCTGCGCGACGGACGAAAGCAGACCGATTTTAAAAGGCTGTCTTTTGGAAGCAGCGGACGGTAAATTGACTGCGACGGCGTTGGATGGGTTCAGAATGGCGACTTCGTATTGCGAACTTACTGAATGCAGCGGGAATATGAAAATCGTTTGCCCGGCAAGAACGCTTGTAGAAATTTCCCGTATGCTCGACGGCGACGAAAGTTTAAAAATTTACGCAAGCAAAAATATATTGTCCGTTGAAGTGCAGGATACCATCATTACGTCTAGATTATACGCAGGCGAGTTCGTGCGTAAAGAAAATATCTATCCTATCGAATTTACGACGACTGTGCGCGTGAATAGAAACGAGATTATGGGCAGTGTGGAACGTGCTTCCGTCCTCATCAGAGGTAATAAGGATAATCTCGTAATTTTCGATATTAAAGCAGGAAAAATCGTTATCAATGCGAACTCGGATATGGGTAAGATTGAAGAAACGGTCGCTGCGGATTTTGAAGGTAAAGAACTCAAAATCGCGATGAACAGCAAATTCCTTTCGGATGCGTTGAAGGCGTTGGAAGAAGACACGGTTGTGTTGTCGTTCAACACGTCCGTTTCCCCTTTCACTTTGGAAAATATAGAGGACAAGCGTTGTCAGTATTTGGTGTTGCCTTTACGTACGAGCAGCACCCAAGCATAGTAAAACGTTTGAAATACGTCGCAATGCGGCGTTGTACTTGCGTTTTCCTTTGGTTACGTACGTTTTGTACGCTCCCTGCAGGAAAGCCGCGTACGCCTTGTCTTGCTCGTATTTGAACCGTTTTAAAAAGAACGTTTACGCGGGCAAGCCTTTCTATCTTTCCGTATCGTTTTTAAATAGCTTAATCGGTGACGGTAGGAAACATGTATTGAGGGTTACGTACGTTTTGTACGCTCCCTGCAGGAAAGCCTCGTACGCCTTGTCTTGCTCGTATTTAAACCGTTTTTAAAGAACGTTTACGCGAAAAAAAGAGTTTCATACAAGGAAAAACAAGGAAAAAAGCGCAAAGAAATACGGAAACAACGAAAAAAGCGAGTAAAATTGCTTGACGGAGTTTATAAATTTGCGATATAATAGGAAAAGTTATCGTGGGGTATGTCGCGATATACACCAAAAAATAAGAAAATAAAAACCAAAATCAGGAGAAAGATTTATGAAAAGAACTTATCAACCCAAGAAAAGACAGAGAAGCAAAGTACACGGTTTCCGTAAAAGAATGGCTACGACTGCAGGCAGAAAGGTTTTGAAGAGACGTAGAGCAAAAGGCAGAAAGAGACTTACGCACTAATCGGTTTTTGATAAACGAGAAGAAAACAATTCCTTTCCTTTTACCCTAAAAGGAAGGGATTTGCCATTTTAAAGACGAATGGAGTTTGTTAAAAAACTGACGAAAATCAAGTCGGAGAAATGGAAAAAAATGAAATATTTAAGATTAAAAAAACAAACGGATTTTCAAAAGCTGTTTCAAAAAGGCAAGCGCGCTTTTTCCCCTTCTTTGACGATGATATATTCAAAATCGGACAAGATGCGTATGGGGATTTCCGTAGGCAAAAGGCACGGAAAAAGCGTGAAAAGAAACCGTATTAAACGGCTTTTGAGAGAAAGTTTCCGTCTAACGCAAAACGAGATGCAAGGAACGTATTCGATCGTATTGATCCCCAAGGTCAGCGACGAATACGATTTTAGCACATTCAAACGGCATTTACAATGTATGATCAAAAAAGAGAAAATGTAAAAGTGGGATTTTTCCGACTTTTAAAAGCGAACGCAAAGTATTTAAGAAAAACGGTGTTTAAACCCTATTTAAAAATGCTTTGTTTGCGCATGATTCTTTTTTATCAGCGGTATTTATCCCGTCATACGTGTTTATACCGCCCTACCTGCTCGCAATATACCTTGGAGTGTATCAACAACCACGGTGTTATTGTAGGGATATTATTAGGCTCGTGGCGAATACTTCGCTGTAACCCTTTTTCAAAAGGCGGATACGACCCTGCGCCTGAAGTTTGGTGGCGAAAAAAATGGCTGTTATAGCAATGTAATTACGTAAAAATCGTAAGAGTGCAATCTATCGATTGCTAACTTTTGGGCTGTATTTATGAGGGCTATTTGTCCTCGCACTCCCAACAAGGGAACATTCCCTTGACCCTTATTTTGAAAATAAACTAAAAAAAAGTTGGAAATATAAACGATTATGGAATTGATGACATTATTAACAAGCGCCATCGGTGACGTAGATATCGGGTTGTTTGGACAAACCTTCGACGTTTACCTCAACTGGATCGGCAAAATTATACGTTGGATTATCGGCGTAGGCTCGGTCGGCGTAGGGATTATTTTATTCTCCCTCGTTTTGAAATTTATCGTGTTGCCTTTCGACGTTTACCAGCGTATTGCAATGCGTAAGCAAAACATTAAAATGAAAGAACAGCAATCGCGTATGGAAAAATTACAAAAACAATACGCGAATAACAAAGAACTTTACAATCAAAAAGTCATGGAATTGTACAAGGAAAACGGGATTTCTATGTTCTCGTCCTGCTTGCCCATGATTTTGTCCATGGTGATCTTTATCGTTGCCATCAACGCATTCAACGCATATTCGCAGTATTCCAACATCGAAAACTACAACACGATGGTGCAGGCGTATAACACGAGAATTGAAGAATATTGCGCGGATTTGGATGACGAAGGTACGATTGTTAGCGTAAACGGCGATAAAATTTACGTTGAAAACGGAAACAAATTCATTTATTACACTGTAAATTACGTAGAAAACTACGCAGAAAACGATTACGCGTATATCAAAAGCATAAAAACGGAAGAAAGAAATTATAAAATCAATGCAGTGAAAGCGTTGGCAAATCCTGAAATTCAGGCGTTTGTTACCACGAAAGTAGCGGAAGCGAAAGCGGAAAATGAAAAGACGGAAGGCGCGCCTGCATTCGACGTGACGGAAGAAACCAAAACCGCTTTAAAAAGTTACTTTATTTCCCAAGCGCAGGATGCCGTAGTCGTTGCGTATAATCAAAAAGTAAAAGGCAAAACCTCTTTCCTTTGGATTAAAAATATTTGGGCTACGGACGCAAGCTATAAGCACCCTATTCTTGAATATACCGAATTTAAGACGGAAATCGAAAGAGAAAAATTCAACATTGACGGCGAAAAAGTTTCTTTGAGCGACGTTACCAACTACACCAACGTTTACAAAGAAGATACGTATAAAATCGTTACGAATAAACTTGACGAACAGAAAAATCAAGCGAACGGTTATTATATTTTGATCTTGCTTTCGATCGGTACGATTTTGTTACAGCAGTTTGTTTCTATGCGTTCGCAAAAAGAACAGCAGAAATATTCGACGGTAGATGGGCAGGGCGCGTCGCAACAAAAAATGATGATGATTATGATGACGGGTATGTTTGCGATTTTCTCGTTTATGTACAGCTCGGCATTCTCCATCTACATGATTACGAGCAACCTATTCTCCCTCCTCTCCACTTTGATTATCAACAAAGCAGTAGACATGGTGCAGGAAAAGAAAGAACGCATCGCGTTGCAGGAAAAACAAAATCAGCGTTACCCTGGCTATAAAGCAAAGCAGGAAAAAGAAAACGCCGATAAGAAAAACAAAAAATAATCTCTGAGAGATATGAAAATCCGCTTGTACAAAAAAGCGGGAATAAGGAGTAAGACAATGAAATATACGGAATTCACGGGCAAGACGGTGGATGAAGCCGTCGAAAAAGGCTTGAAAGAGCTTGGGTTGACAGAGGAAACGGCGGAAATCCGTATCCTCGAAGAAGGAAAAAAGAAACTGTTTGGTTCAGTGAAAGCGCGTGTAGAAATCGCGCCAAAAACGGCTGAAAACGAAGAAGTTGAAAACAGCTCGAACGAAGAAACAAACGAAGCGGCAACGGCGGAAAAAGAACCCGTAGAAGCTGTTTATACGGAAGGTATGACGGATGGCGAAAGAACGGTTGTGTTCTTGGAAGGTCTGTTCAAATTGTTAAACATCACCGCTTGTACCGAACTTGTTGGTGAAGGCGAAAAGGTAGAAATCAACGTAACGGCTGCAAATACCAACTCGGTAATCGGCAAACACGGCGCAATGCTCGATGCAATCCAAACCCTTGCGGGAGCGGTTGCAAACACGGGCAGAGATGAATACAAACGTGTAGTTGTGGATTGTGAAAACTATCGTGAAAATCGTGAAGCGACGTTGAATACGTTGGCGGAAAATTTAGCGCAAAAGGCGATTCGTTTGGGTAAGAAGATCAAACTTGAACCCATGAACCCCTATGAAAGAAGAATTATGCACTCCGCGCTTTCGGAAAGAGAAGGCGTAACCACGCAGAGCGAAGGCAAAGAACCCAATCGTTATTTGGTGATTATTCCCGATAACCTTGAAGATCCTGATGCTCCTGCAATCCCTGCAAGACACGAACGCGGCGGCAGAGGCCGTGACAACCGCAGAGGCGGCAGAGATTTTGGAAGAAACGGCAATAAAGGCGGTTACGGCAATCGCGGCGGGTATAATAAGAAACCCTACAACCGCGATAAAAAGAGCTCGCCCAGCGGCGGTTCTACTACGGGCGGCACGACGTTGAAAACTTCCAACGATTTCTTCGGAATTTTCCTTGGAAATAGCGGCAACAGCGAAGATAAAGAATAATAAAACAAACACCGCAGGGCGAAAAACCTTGCGGTGTTATTATTTTCCCAACGTACCGCCAACGTTCCGTTGGATCGTGACTTTCTATCTTTCGGTATCGGTTAGAAATTACAGTTCATTACCAAATAAGGGTCAATGGAAACATTCCCTTGCGAGGTATGGAGCAAAGCTCCATAATTTTTATGCTTGCGCTATTAATACCAAAGAGCCCTCCGCCCTTGTTCTACCGATAAGGAACTAAGTTCCTTAAATTCTTAATTTTCGGATTTTTTCTTTACTTTATAATAGATCCAGAACGGAACGTAAAACAGCGTAATCAGCACCAAAGCCAATACCATGTACGAGATGAAGTACACAAACCAACCGTTGTCCATATTCAAAATAGGCAATCCGTCCATGGGCGGTTCGGACAAATACAAGAAGTTCGTGTTTTGGAAAAATCCGTTGATATAGAACGTTACGTACACAATCGCGCCAAGCCCGACAAGCATTTTCAGCATCGCTTTTACGTCGAGTTTTAATCCCGATTTTTTAATTGCTACGACAGCAAACCAAATCAAAGAAATATGGTAAACAAAATACTGATATGTACGCACGTTGGTGAAAACGCAAGGCACGGTGACAATCAAAAGCGCCGCTGTGCCGCCGATTGCGCACGTAGGGATCATGAAATTGATACAAAAATCACGCACTTTTTGCTTTTGCGTAAATCTTGCTACAAACGCGAAAAACAGTTGCAACGAACAAAGGTGAAACGGAAGATCGGTTTCTTTGATAAAATAACCGTTGTCGTTAAAACGCTCGCCTCGAATCATGACGTAGAAAATCTTAACGATTTCACTTGCTACGCAAATCGCGCATAAGATTGAGAGGGTTGTTTTTAAGGAAATATTCTTTTTAATGGTTACGATACTGCCTGCAACGATCAATGCTACGGAAATACCCAACCAAACGAAGTGAAGTGTGGAAAACATAACAGACCTCTTTTGTTTATTTTATTTAGTATAGCATATGCAAACGCATTTTGCAAGAGTTTCTATATATATTTATACATATAAAAACCGCTCGTGTAAGCGGTTTTTTAGGTTAGTATTCTAATGTTTGATTTTTGATACGCCGAATGGCGAAATACAGCGGCGTGCCCAGCGCATATACCCATACCGATTCCGTTAAGAACAGCGAGCCTACAAAGGAAAAATACGCAACCGTCGTCGTGGCATATCCCTCTGCTCCGCCACATAAAAAAACGATAATAATAGGAATAATGAACGCGTTGCAAAGCACGGGAAATAATCCGCCTAACAAGAGTTTTAACCCCTCTTTTTTCACAAAAACCCCTACCATGTACGTGCCGAGCGCGGCAAGCAGGGTTGCTAACGATCCGAGCAATGCGTCGAAAAGAACGTAGGGAGAAGCGAGGTTGGATAAAATACAGCCTACGTACAGTGCGGGTACGGCTTCTGGAAAAAACAGCGGTAAAATGCAAAGCGCCTCTGCCGGTCGGATTTGAAATGGGCCGAAGGCAAAGGGCATAAATACGTAAGTGAGCGCAACGTACAGCGCGGCAATAACGCCTGCGCGACAAAGTCGTTTGGTCGTGAAACCTTTTTTCATAAAATTGTACCTCGGTTTTTTTATTTGGAAGTGTTTACCGAAAACCTTCCTTTCCTCAATATAATAGCACTTTTTTTATTTCTTGTCAATAAAAAATATAACGCGAAGAAAAATATTGACGAGATTTTAGGCTTGGTTCGTATCTGCCGTTTTGTTGCAAAGCTCCCACAGCACCGCCGCAAGCCCGTCGGAAATAATTTCCGCCATGGTATATACCAAATTCAGCCGCGTAGTGTTAAAAAGTCCGTAATTAGAAACGGATTTTTCCGCAACGACGCCCATGATGGAAATATCCCCGATTTCACCTAATTGTTTATTTGCGCCCGCGCCTGGCATCAGGGGTTTGTCGGATAATTTAATCAATCCCAAATCCCCATGATCCCCCACGGCGGCGTCTATGGCAATCACGGGTCGATTTTTATGCGTTTCTTTTAAAAATGCGCGGAGATATTTGATTTCCTTCGCTGTAACGGGTGAGGCAAGCGAACCGTATAAAAAAACATTCAACCCCTGCGTCTTATATTTGAGCATAGACCCCGTAATGGGTCCTAATGAATCCCCGATCGCAAGATCACTCCCGATACACACGACCACGGGTGGTTCATTTTTGTTTAAAACAGGAGATTTTTCGATTAAACTCGTACATGCCCCCTTCGTTTTTGCTGTTTTGCGAATACAAACAGCGCGAAGCAGTTTATCCGCAGACATGGATACTCCGTCCGCGGCAAGTTTGTTATATATATGAAAAGAATACTCCATAAAAAGCGCTCCGAGAAAAAGATTTCCTTTCAAGTATAGCCAAGGCTTTGTAAAAATAAACGTAAAAAAGGAAAAGAAAAATTCGCGCGAAAAGGTTGAAAAATGTAATAGGATATGGTATAATAAGCAAGTGAATATGTAAAACAAGAAAACAAAAAGGAGAAAATATGAGCGTTTACGATTTGTGCGCAGGGTGCAATTTTACCAACTTTATCGTGGACATTGTCGTGATTTTGGTGTTGATCGGGTTTGGTTTTGTTTGCGCGCGTCGCGGATTTATCGAGTGTTTTTTCGGTTTTATTACTACGATTGTAGCATTGTTGTTGGCGTTTTTTCTGACGGACGTTATCGTTTTGGCTACGGGCGGAGTTTTTGGTTTGGAAACCTCTATGGCAAGCGGGTTTGAGGAAACTTTCTTGAAAATTAAGGGCTTTGACATTGATCTTTCCAACACTGGTTTAGAAGCGGAAATGGCAGAAAAAAATCTTCCGAAATTCCTTATTGATCTCATCATTGAAAATTACGGCAACAAAGATTTGGCAGAAGGCACGACGGTTGCGCTGTTGGCGGCGACTACCCTCTCCTCTTTGGCGGTTAATTTTATCGTATGGGTAGTGTTGTTTATCGCGGCAAAACTTTTGATGTTGCTTTTAAAAGGGATTCTCAACGCGTTGGCGGATAGATTGACGTTGGTGGGCGTAGTCAACACAGTATTAGGCGCGGCGGTGGGTTTATTTGAAGCGTTTGTTATCGTGTGTATCGTCTTATTTATATTGACAATCATTCCTGGAGAAGCCATCACGTCTTATCTTAGTAACAGTTTGTTTGTCGGGACTTTGTACAACAATAATCCCTTGAACGTCATTATCGGCGGTTTGTTCCACTGACGTTTGGATATAAATTTTACATAAAAAATCTAAAAGCATTTCGGTGAGTGTATCGAAGTGCTTTTTTCTTAAAATATTTACAAAAAAATAAGAAATAAGGAAAAAATCAAGAGTAATTTTCGCGCGCACGTTGTTTAATATAAGGAAATAAAATTTTCCAAAAATTATGACGTATCAACAGGTGAAAAACTATGATCATTAAAATGTTCAACTTTTGGTATTTTTTCTGGTTACTGCTTTCGGCGGGCGCGATTGTCGGTTTGTATTTCGCTTTGCGAAAAGCATCGGAACGAACGCAAAAAATTGTACTGTTTTCCATTTTAGCCGTCGGGTTTGCGCTGAATTTCTTGAAAGTTTACATACCGCCCTATTCGGTGGACGAAGCGAGAAAACTCCGTGATTTGTGGATGAATAACATTTGCGGCGCAAATATTTTCTTTTTCCCGTTCTTCTTTGTAATGAAGAATAAAAAAGTGAAGGATTATATGTTCTATATCGGGATTATCAGCGGCTTGATTGCGTTGTTCTATCCTCAAGAACCTTTGGCGAAATCCAACCAACTGGGTGAATTTTGGGATATCGTGCGTTTCTATTTCCACCACTGGATGTTGCTTGCTGTGCCTTTGTTGATGGTGCTTTTGAAATTGCATACGATTTCCTACAAGCGCATTTTGGTTGCGCCTACGGGGTTGTTGCTGTTGATGCTCTTTATTATCCTCAATCAAATTTTCCAAAGCGAGCTTGGGTACACGCCCGTTCGCAACGGCGATATGTTCGACATTAACCATAAAAATTCGTCGTATATTTGGGGGCCTGGAACAAACGACGCGATCGGTTCGTTTTTGGCAATATTCTGTCCAAAATTTTTCAAAATAATCCCCGTTGGACAATACGCAGGTCAAGAAAAAGTGTGGCCGTGGTTCTGGCTGATTTTCCCTTGCTACATTTTGGTGACGCCGTTGGCGTTTGGGTTGTCCATGATCTTCGATCACGCGAACTTCGTAAAAGATATGAAAGCCTTAAAAGCAAAAATTAGCGAATGGAACACGCAACGTAAACAGAAAAAAGTGACGGCTGTTGCTTTAAACGAAAAAGTTTCTTAAATGGTTTTTATCAAAACAAAATAACAACAAAAAGCGTAGGGTTTACCACCTTACGCTTTTTTCTATGATAGGAAAATTTACAGTGAAACAGATAAAAAAGAGGGAGTATCAAGCCACAATTTAATATTTTGTTGGCGGAACGCCCGTATGTTTTTTGAAGGCTTTGGAAAATTCGTAAATATTGTTATATCCAAGCGCAAACGCTATGTCGGTAATGCTACTGTAATCGCTTCTAAGCATTTCTTTGGCGCGGCGAATACGTAAATTTTGAATATAATTCATTGGGGAAACGCCGTACACTTTATGAAAAAGCTCTCGAAAATAAACGGTGGACATTTTGCATAAAGCCGCCAAATCATCATTTTTAATAGGTTTGGTAAAATGATTGATGATGTAATTAAATGCAGGCAGTAAGCGTTCTTTTTTGTCGATAGGGACGTATTTGGTGTTGTCTTGATGCGCTTTGAATGCCTTTACAAGCAGCGAATATAATAAATGAAAACTCTCGATATTAGAAAAATTTTTTTTGGAAAGCTGTAACTGTTCTAAATCTTTCAAAATACGCAAAATAGAAGTGTTTTCGCCTATATCCAAGCAAAATAATTCGTTAATTTCTAGGTTGCATTCAAAATCGACGATTACGTAATGTCCTGATTTTGTACATACCCATTCGTATGATGAATTTTTGGGTAAAATCATTAAATGTTTTTCGTCGGAAAGGTAATCAGACGTATGATTTGAATAAACGGTTTCGCCTTCATATTTCAAAATTACCCCCCAACACGGACGATTTTTTTTGACGATTTTATTATCGCTTTTTTGAGTGTACATTGTGCTTATCGAATAAATTTTTGTGATGACGAGTTCAGATAATATTTTGTGCATAGAGGGTAATTCCTTGCGCGGTTCTTTCTTGTATTATAAAAAACATTCCGATTTTTGTCAAGAAAATTTAACAGCAAATTTGATAAAAACCACAGGTTTGATATTTACAAAAATCGAAAACGTTGTATAATAAAAATAACCAAATTATGTTTTGTTGGTTTGAGGATAAAAATATGTCGAATATTTTGATTAAAAACGGAAAAATTTGGGACGGAGAACGCTTTTGTTTTTCCGATTTACTGATAGAAAACGGAAAAATTTCTAAAATAGCTAAAATGATAAATGCGAACGCGGAATTTGTCTATGATGCGAAAGAACAAATTGTTTCCGCCGGGTTGATTGATTCTCATTTACATCTACGTAAAATGTCTGCTGATGGTTTGGGGGTAGGCGAGTGGGCGTGTTTTCCCTTTGGCGTGACTGCGGCGGTGGACTCTTGGATAGAGCAAGACAACGTGACAGTAGCAACCGCTAGGATGATAAAAACCATTGGATTTATCGGCACTTGGATTTCGGGTAATCACCTGCATACGGATAAAGTCGAGCCTTTGAGGAAGGTTTGGAAGGAAAAAGCAGTAGGAATCAAAGTTTGTTTTGACGGAAAGGACACGGATGCGCGAGATATCACGCCCATACGCGAGGCGGTTGAGGTTGCCAATCAACACGGTTTGAAAGTGATGGTACATTGCAATCATTCCCCTGTGCCGATGGTAGAAATCGTTAAGATTCTGCGCAAAGGGGATGTGTTGACACATGCCTATCACGGCGGGCAAAATGCTGCGGCCGAATACGATTTTCAGTGTTTGCAATACGCAAGAGAGAAAGGTGTGGTGCTTGACGCAGGCTTTGCAGGGCATATACATACGGACTTTGGCGTGTACCGCAAAGCGGTAGAAAAGGGGTATGCGCCAGACCTAATTTCCACCGACTTGACCTTGTACAGCGCTTTTAAGAGGGGGGGCAGGTATGGATTGACTGCTTGTATGAACATAGCAAAGGTTTGCGGTCAAGACGAGGAAAGTATCTTTCGGAGTGTGACTTCTACGCCTGCTTGCGTATTTGGAAAAGCGGAAGAATGGGGCTATTTGAAAGAGGGGCGATCGGCGGATATTGCCGTGCTTGCCTACGAGGACGATCCGTATGACTTAACGGATTTCAGCGGAAACCGTGTGGCTTGGGATAAGGGCTACAAATGCAAGCTGACGATTGTAAACGGAGAGGTTGTTTATAGGGGGTAAGAAAATGAAAAAAAGATTTTCAGATTCAAATACACCGCTGCTTGCAGGGGTTGTCAAAGAGCGTACGCCGCAAGATGTGTTAAAAAAGATACGCTATTTTGAAGAAAACGGAGCGACGGCGATAGACTTGCATTTGTCCTGCTTGGATGACGAATATAAGACGGTGGCAGCGATAAAGACGATTGCGGACGGAACGAAGTTGCCGATTTTGGCGCTGAATTATTCTCGGCGGTACGATTGGACGGAGATAGAGGAAACGGAAGAGGCGCGTGCGGAACTTTTAATAAAAGGCTTGGAAGCGGGTTGCTCGGCAATCGATTTGTTGGGATATAGCTTTGACGTTGCGTCAAAAGCAAAATTCGCAGGCGAGGATATTTACTCGTTTACGAAAAATAATCCTTTGGAAATCGTGACGGATAAAAGGGTGATTGAAAAGCAAAAAGAGCTTATTGAATGCGTACATGGTATGGGGAAAGAGGTGCTTTTAAGCACTCACCCCAATATCCCGATGACTGGTGATCAATTGGTGGATTTGGTGTATTTTTTGGCGGAGAGAAACCCAGACGTTATAAAAATCGTCACTCGTTGTAATACGGAAGACGAACTGACGGAAGCCTTTGATACAATGCGTCGCTTAAATAAATTAAATTTGCGGCAAAAAATTTCTTTTCATTGTTGCGGGGAAATGGGGAAAACGACGAGGCTTATCAATCCCGTGCTTGGCTCGTATATGTGCTTTTGCACGAAAGCGGATGACGGAAACCGTATCAAGGAGCAGCTGGATATTGTGACGGCGGTCAACTTTTTCAAACAATTCGGTTGGATCGACAGCGAAAATTAATAACTATGAAAAAAATTAAGATTGGTCAAATAGGGATAGGTCACAATCATGCTTCGGCGTTGATGTCGGCGGTTAAAAAATTTCCGCAGTTGTTTGAGATTGTTGGTTACGCAGAAGAAAATGAACGTTGGGTTCTTGAACGCGGTCGTGAGCCTGCCTATCAAGGGATAAAGCGTTTGGCGGTGGAAGAACTTATCGAGAGTTCGGATGCGGTTTTGGTCGAATGTGAAGTACAAGATCTTACGAGGATTGCAAAACGGTGCGTAAACGCGGGGAAACATATCCACATGGATAAACCCGCAAGCGGTACGTACGAGGAGTTTGAAACCCTGCTTAACACGGCAAAAGAAAAAAATCTCGTCGTACAGCTTGGGTATATGTATCGAAATAATTACGGCGTAAAGAAGTGTTTGGAATTCATAAAGAACGGCAAACTTGGTGAAATCTATTCTATCAACGCCGAAATGAGCACTTATCATTCGCCTGAATATAAAAAATGGCTAACGTCGTTTGACGGCGGAATTATGTACATCCTTGGATGTCACTTGATTGACTTAATCTTGTACATATTAGGCGAGCCGAAGAAGATCACGAAATTTTTCAAACATACAAACCTGGACGGGGTTGATTTCCCTGACAATAATTTGGTGGTAATGGAATACGAACAGGCGTTGGCAAGGGTATTCGTTTCCTCCGTAGAGGTTAATGGTTGGGGTAGGCGACAGTTTTTTGTTTCGGGCAGTAAGGGGAGTGTCGATATTCGTCCGATCGAGAATAAAATTCAAGTGACGTATTCGGATTTGGAAATTGCGGATACGCCGTATGCGGATAGAAAAATTCTTTTAGATATAGAGGATATTCCTCCTGATTGCAGGTATGACGATATGGTGCAGGAATTTTACGTTTATATCGTAGGGGAAAAGGAAAATCCCTTCAGTTTTGAACACGAATTAAAATTAAAAAAAATATTGGATGAAATTTGTCTAAAAAAATAATACAAAAATAAGGAGAAAAAATTATGAGATTTGAAAATAAAGTGGTGTTTATTACGGGCGGCGGCGGTTATTTAGGCGGTGAAGCAGCGTATCAATTCGCAAAAGAAGGTGCGGCGATTGCTCTTTGCGATATGAACGAACAGTCTTTGAATGCAAAAGTAGAAAGAATTAAAGAACTTGGTGCAAACGTAAAAGGGTATTTGATTGACGTCACCGACTCCGCAAGCGTGGAAGAAGTGGTGGCAACCGCCGTGAAGGATTTTGGTAAAATTGATATTTCCGTACACGTAGCAGGCGGCAGTGCGAGAATTGTTTCCCCTATGTCGGGTTCGGTGTTGATTTACCAAAAGGATTACGTAATCGACAGAGTTTTAAAGGTGAATTTGTACGGCGCGATGTACGTTGGGCGCGCAGTAGGTAGATATATGGTAGAAAACGGCGTAAAGGGCGGCAGAATTATTTCCTTCTCTTCGACGGTTGGGTTGAATGGGTTGAAGGGTTGCTGTGATTACGGCGCGGCGAAAGCCGGGGTGATGGCATTTACAAAATCTTTTGCGAAAGAGCTTGCTGAATATGGTATTACGGTAAACGCTGTTGCGCCCGGTGTTGTACAACGTCCTGGCGAAGAAGACGAAGTGCGTTCGAGAACGACGAACTTCCTTGGTGAAATTTGTGTAGCGGAAGATATTGCGCCCGTTGTGTTGTTCTTGGCATCAGAGGAAGCGAGATTTGTTACGGGGCAAACGTACGTTGTGGACGGCGGTCGTGCGCTTGGTATGAAGGGTACGGATTGATAGGGGATAGATTATGAAAGCGATGCTTGTCGGTGACAATAAAAAATTATTATGGACGGAAGTGGCAGAACCCATAATGGGGGAAAACGACGTATTGATTGACATTTACGCGGTGGCGTTAAACCGCGCGGATATTTTACAAAAAAACGGCACGTATCCTTCCCCTAAAGGTTGGCCCGAATGGATGGGGCTGGAGCTTGCAGGCGTGATTGCGGACATGGGTAGCGGTGCAAAAGAAAAATCCTCTTATAAAGTAGGGGATAAGGTATGCGCTTTGGTTGGTGGCGGCGGTTATGCGGAAAGGATAGCTGTGCCTTACGAATTGTTAATGCCTATTCCTACGGGCTGGTCGTTTGAAGAGGCTTCGGCAATTCCCGAAGCGTATGCGACAAGCTATCTTAACCTGTTTTTGGAAGGGCATTTGAAGAAAGGTCAAACCTTTTATATGGCGGCAGGTGCAAGCGGTCTTGCAAGCGCGGCAATCCCTATGGGTAAAGCAATCGGCGCATACGTGGTGACGAGTGTACAAACCTATCAACAAGCGGAAAAGATTAAAAATCTAGGCGCGGATTACATCATTATTCAAGAAAAAGAGAGTATTCCCGAAGCGTTTGAAAAATTGGAAAAGGAAGGCAGACCCGTCAACGTTTGTATGGATTGTTTGAGCGGCGAAGATTTGGGCAAGGCAATGCCGTATATGGCGCGAGGCGGATACTGGGTAGTGATTTCTACTCTCGCAGGTGTGGAAACGAATATCAAACTCCGCCCGCTTTTGACGAAAGGCTTGCATCTTGTCGGCAGTATGCTTAGAAACCGAACCAACGAGGAAAAGGCGTTTATCTTAAAATCGCTTGTTGCAGAGCTGTTTCCGCATATGGAAAACGGAACGATTAAACCGAGTATCTATAAGGTTTTGCCGATAGAGCAAGCGGAAGAAGCGCACGGCATTTTAGAAAGATTTGAAAACACAGGAAAAGTAGTGTTAAAGGTAAAATGAAAATTAAAAAGAAAAACAACATAAACCCCATTTTTTTTGCGTTTATTGTCATGCTGTTGTGGGGATCGTTGTATCCCACTGTGAAGTTGGGATATACATTATTTCAAATTGATACGTCGTATTACCCTAATTTATTAATTTTTGCAGGACTTCGATTTACGGTTAGCGGTGCATCGATTTCCTTATTCCTCGGTGTAAAAAATAAAGCGATACCTACCGTGAAAACAAAAAAGGAATGGGGTGGGATTGCCCTTGTTGGTTTGTTTGCGGTGATACTCAACTATGGGTGCGCCTTTTATGGATTATCGTTGGTGGAAAGCTCAAAAACGGCGTTGTTAAAGCAGTCGGGCGTATTGATATTCATCGTGCTGTGCGCGTTGCTTTTTAAGGACGACAAGATGACGATAGGGAAAGGCATCGGCGCTGTATTGGGGCTAGGCAGTATTTTAATCTTGAACATAAACCAGTTAGAGTTTTCCATGGGGCTTGGTGAAATTATCATCATTGTGTCTTCATTTTGTACGGTGACCGCCAGCGCAATATGTAAAAAACTTTTGAAAACGACAGATTCCATAATGATGACAGGTTATTCGCAGTTACTTGGCGGTGTTGTACTGTTGGGAATAGGACTTGCCTTGGGTGGTAGTATAAAATTAAAAGAATTTGGCGATTTTGCGTTGTTTGGGTATATAATCGCTGCAACTTGTGTCAGTTATATCATTTGGTACACCATCATCAAAATTTGCGAATTGTCGAAACTGTTTATCATCAAACTTTCCGAGCCGTTGTTTGCGGCGATTTTAAGCGCGATTCTTTTAAGGGAAAATTTATGGCAGCTGCATTATCTTTTCGCTTTTTTGTGTATAGCCTTGGCGGTGGTAATCAGCAACGTGAAACGCAGTGATAAAAAAAGAGGCGAAGAGCCGCAAGAAAAAAACGAGAAGGCTGAAACTTTGTCCTATAACACTTTTTCCTATGTAAATACGCTTGGAACAAAGCTGTTTACGGTGATTTGCTTGCCCAACGCAACCGATAAGTTTCCCACCGTGATTTTGCGTTCTCCGTACGTGGATTATGCGGAAAATATAAGCGAGGAAGATGCGGTTGCTCGTGTTGCGGAGATGCAAAAATCCTTTGTGGAAAACGGTTATGCAGTGGTATATCAGCATTGCCGCGGTTGCGGTAAGAGTGATGGGGATTGTATTCCTTACGTCAACGAACGTGAGGATGGGCTTGCCTTGCAACAATGGATAAGAGAGCAACCTTTTTATAATGGTGAATTGTATTTATGCGGCGGCAGTTATACCGCTACGGTGCATTACGCCACTGCGCCGTTTGCCGACGACATCAAGGGAGCAGTTTTTAATAAGCAGGATTGCGAATATTATAACAATACCTACCGAAACGGTATATTTAAAATGGGCTTTTGGAACTGGTACGTCAATATGTATAAGAAAAAGAGCCACGCACAACGAAATTGTGTGATGGAAACGTACAATATACTTCCTTTTTCTGATTTTACAAAAACGGTATTCGGGGAAAATATTCCTTCATTTGATGAAAAATTGCATCATCCCGACCGCAACGACGCGTTTTGGAATACCCGAAATGGCGGCGGGGAAAGGCGAAACGCTATTCAAAACGCCGATATACCTATTTTGTTGACGGCAGGCTTTTATGATATTTCTACGGGCGGTATCTTCGATATGTGGAACGCTTTGGACGAAACCACCAAAGCAAAATCGGCATTTATTGTCCATCCTTATAATCATGGCGTCACGCCTAACAGTCAACCAATTCAATTTGACAACGCCACGATTGAGGAAAAATTTGGGGATTATCAAGTGAAATGGTTAAACGCCATTCGAATGGGCGAAGAGCCCTTTGTCGAAAGGGGAAAAATCACCTATTACAAGCTGTTTGGAGATACTTGGTGTACGGACGAGTTCGTTCAACCCAAAAAGCAAGTGACTTTTACTCTTGGCGAAGGGGAAAAGACATATTGCTATAATCCTTACGCACCAGCTGTCTTTAACGGCGGCTTGACTGCAATCACGGGTAACGCTTGGCAAGAGCCACCCAATTCGCGTTATGATATCATCAGCGTTTTTACCCCCGAATTTGAAGAAGACACCTTTATTAAAGGGAAAATGCAGGCAAAACTGCGCGTGAAATCGGATTGCGAGGATACTTGTTTTTACGTGCGTGTCAGCCTTGTAAAAGAAGAGGGGGCTTATGGACTGCGTGACGATATCAATCAAATATCGAATTTTGAGGCCTCTTATACGCCAAACGATAGGGTGGATATGGAGTTCACATTTGAACAGCACGCCTTTGTTGTAAAGAAAGGGGAAAAACTGCGTGTGGATATATCCTCGTCAGCTTTTCCGCTGTTTGTAAGGCATACCAACTATAAAGGTTTATTTTGCGAGCAAACAACGGCGAAAATTGCTCAAAATACAGTTGATTTGGCAAATTCTACGTTGACGATCTTTGTGGAACAATCTTGATGTGCAAGGGATGAAATAAATAACAATAGAGCTTGCAAATTGTATTGTAAGAAAACCATACGCATACCAAAGTTGGGGGAATTTTGGTATGTGTATTTTTTTTCGACAAAACAAAAACAAGAAAAGCGGTGCTGTTCTATTCGTTTTCCTATACAAATATTCGATTGTGTATAGATGTGGATAACTTTCGGTTTTGTGGAAAAGAACAAACGTTTGTGGATAAAAAGGCGTTTTTTTGTGCTTTTCTTTCGCATTTTTCCGAAAATTATCCACAATTTTTTGGTTTTTTTTAAGTTATCCACAAGAAATGAATGAATAAATGTTATCAACAATACCCGTTGTGGAGTAGTTATCCACAGAAAAATGAGGTTTTTTGAGGGTTAATTCACGCAATCGCAGAGTTTTCCACAATAAGAACGTTTGTTTTGATAAAGTTATCCACAATTTTGAAAAAATTACGGTGGACAACCCCTATTTATCCACAATTTCTGTGGATTGTCCACAAAAGGCGAAATATACAGCCGAGAATAATCGTATTTTTTGTGGATAAGTTTTATAAACGAAGCAAAAAAAGGGTTATCGAATATTACGGAAACGGACGTTCACTTCCACGATTGCGCCCTGCAAAGCGGTGTCCTGTATTGCGTAAAAATGCCGCTTTTCATATTTTTCCAAACGCTCTTTCACGCCGAAAAGATCACAACCTGTTTTTTGCGTTTTTTCAAAAACTCGGTGGATTTGCGCGGCGAGTTTTTTCTCCGCCATAGCAAAAATGCCTTCGGGCACGTCGCCCACGTCGCTGATTTCGGTTAAATCCAACGCTTTAGAATAATCCAAAATGCCTGCCGAAAGAGTAACTTCGATTTTTAAATACGCGCGTTCGTTTTCCGCGACGGTGAAACGGATTTTGGGTTGGTTGCGTTTGATGGTGAGGGTGCAGGTTTTTTCCGCTTGTTCGACGGAATACGCTGCCAAACGCAGTTTATTTGTCACCACGCCGAACGCAAACGTTTCTTCTTTCGTCAACGTTCCTACTCGTTTCCCGTCCAAAAACAAAGCCGTTTCACCTGCGCTGAATACGGGCTTGTCATTTTGTTGTTGGGTTTGTCCGCCTTGCCCTGAACCGCCGCTTGAACCGCCTTGTTGCGAGTTGCCACCCGACGAACCCTCTTGCGGAGAACCGTTTTGCGAACCGCCTGACGAACTTCCAGAAGAACCGATTTGTTCTTGTTGGGGTTCGGTTTTGACAATAGGGAGAAAACCGCTTTTACTTTCGCTGAAATATCCGATGGCAAATTCGCGCAAGGTTGTTGGCAGGACGGTGCCGACCCGCTCAGCGTGCGAGGAGAGGACTTTTTGAATAGCGATACTCCCTGACGGATCGACAAGGGCGGTGGTGTTAAGCAGGTCTTTTGCCAAACCCTCGCAGGTGACGACGTAGCAATTATCGGAGAGATACTCGTCGCGAAGAAAAAAATCCAAGGCGTCGAACACGTTGTACTCTGCTGTTTTTTGCCCTAAAATAATCAAGTTGCAAAAGACGAGTTTTGGATACCAACCTGTTTTAGCATTGATTTCTTCAAAGGCAGAGGCTACCGTTTTACCGCGGCTGACGATTTGTACGGTTTCAGCGGCTTTGCCTTGTTTGGAAGATTGCGGAATGGCGATTTGGGAGGTGACGATAAACGAATCATCTTCCCGATCGATACCAGCCGCCATAACGATGGCTGTTTTTTGCACGTCAATCATCCCAAAATCGTTGGAAAAGAATAAAAACACCAACGAAAAAGCGATCAAAAGAAAATACCGAACGGTGTTACGAGCGTGATTTTGAAACATGTTGTAGCTCCTTTTTTCTTGGTGATGATACTGCGGTTTTGGCGTTTGGCGGCTGGGTGTTTTTGGGCAACAAAAGGCAAAATAGAGGTAGCATGTCCGCGATGAGCCAAAAAACAAAGGGTAATTTTCCTGATATTACCCTGTAAAACGAATTGTAATATTTGTTGCAAAACAGCACAAAAAGATATAATCCGAAATTTAATACGGCGGCGATAATCATTTTACTTTCTATCCCAAACGTTTTTTGTAATAAATGAGTTGTGTATTGCAAAGGCAGACAAGTGTAAAAAATCAAAACAACGGTGAGAAGATAGATAAAGATTAAGTCAATTCTCCCCACGACGGAAAGAGCAGGGAAATATTGTGCAATTTTGGAAAAAGCATAGTGTTCCCTAGGCGCGATGGAAGAATACACCCCGAAAAATATGGCTAAGAAGGCGAGCGTAAATAACGCGCCGAAACCATACCCTGTTAAAATTTTTGCTCCGTCCCCTTTTTTGTATCGCAAATTTGCAATCAACGGAAACAACAACACGGCGTCGGAAAAATGGGGGGAAGTGCGCGTAAACGCGGACATGGTATCCCCAAATTTCTCACCAAAGAGGGGGAAAAGTCCTGTGAGATCGGATTCTGATACGGACATAACCATCAGGGCGAGGAATGGAATTAGAAATAAAAACAAACACAAATCCGCGCTCCTGCCGATTGCGTTTTTATCCTTACAACAAAGGAATGCGCTGACAATAAAAAACAAAGCGAAACCAAACGTTGTGGGGGCGGTGTCAAAGAACGCGGCATAGACGAATTTTTCTAAATCCAACAACGGAAGAATGGCGGAAAAGAGAAAATATATCGCGTATAAGACGTAAAAAATTCGAGCAAAACCACCAAAAGCGTAAGAAATTCGTTCGGAAATGGTTGAACGTGACAAGGAAGCGGCGATAAGTAACGCCGTCAAAATTCCTGCTTGTAATAGAAAATGCAACAGCGTAGGCAATAAAAGATCCCCTGCTGCGTATTTTGCCAAAAGAGACGGCGCTTCTAAAAATTTAGCAGTCGGTAGAATAAAAGCGGCGACAAACGCAATCTGTCGCGCGTAAATTTTATTATTTTCAGACTTGGTTACCGAGGAAACAGTGTAGGACAAAATGATGACTCCTTTGGGTTATTTTTTATCGTTTGTACGAAGGCGTGTAACGTTTTTTGAGTGAAAAAGACGGGGGCGTGTCCGCAACGAAAGCAAATCGTACTTCAAAACGCTGTCCCGAAGGTCGCGAGAAATAAGAGGTGAAAAAGGCGCTAAGATGGGCGCTCCAAATGCGTCTGTGGAGATGAGATAATACAATAAAAAAGCAATCAAAAGCACAATCCCAAACGGGCCTAAACTGCCTGCGACAAGCAGGAACACCCAACGTAAAATACTGCCTGTTTCCACGAAGTTGGGAACGGTGTAAAGACAAATCCCTGCAAATGCGACGATAATGATGGCTGGCGTGGACAAAAAACCTGCCGACACCGCCGTTTCTCCTAACACCAACGCTCCAACGACGGATAAGGACATACCGACGTATTTTGGCATTCGGATACTTGCTTCTTTCAAAACTTCCAAAAGGAGCAACACGACGAACATTTCCATGCTTGGAGAAAGAGGTAATTCACGTACGCTGCTGGCGATGGTCAGCATTAAATTTAAGGGCAAAAGTTGCATCTTAAAAAGTTGCGCTGAAACGTAAAATGCAGGCAGCAGGATCGCGATGAACAGAGAAATCAACCGCAAAAACCGAAAAATTGTCGCCATAAACGGCGAGATGAAGTAATCTTCGCTACTTTGCAAATCTTCCGCCAAAACAAAAGGCGCGGTGAGGGCTATGGGCGAGCCGTCCACAAGGATTCCCACTCTGCCTTCCGCAATTTTAGCGGTGAAAATGTCAGGCTTTTCCGTTTTTCCGATTGTATGGAAAATGGAATGTTTTCGCGGTGATAAAAACGCGGCGATATAGGAAGAATCAGGAACGTTGTCAATTTGGACACTCTTTAATTTTTTTATAATTTGTTCTTTGATGGTTGGATCACAAATCCCTTCCAGCCAACATACTGTCACGGCGGTGTCTGATTGTTTGCCTACGCGCACCGTTTGGAATTGTAAATTTGGTGTTTTCAAACGCTTGCGCACAAGCGCCATGTTCGTTTTCACGTCCTCGATAAATCCTTCGCGCGGGCCTTTGACGGCGACGTCGGTGGGTGGTTCCATGATCGTGCGAACGGGTAATAATTTCGCGCCCACAATCAGCCCCATGTCCAAACCATCAATCAATAAAAGGCTGTTCCCATCTAAAATTTCCTTGCAGGAGTCCTCGATTGTTTCCGCTTGTTTTAGCTCTGGAAACAGAGTCGCTTTTTTGATGGATTCTTCCACTTTTTCTCTATTCAACGCGGACATACCCCCGTCGTTTTTAATTTTCGACGTGGTTTTTGCTTGCGCGCTGTCACGTAACGAAAGCGCGGATAAAGGGCGAGCGATTAAATCGCCCAAGAGTTGTTTATTGACTATCCCATCGGCGTAAACGATTGCGCAGTCCGTTTTATCCTCCGTTTGAAAGGAATACGTGAGAATATCTTCGGATGGCAGAGCTTTTTTCAAAGCCGAGAGATTTTTTTGTAACGTACAGCATAAAGTATTCACGGAAGCAGTATGGTCGAACGGTAAAAAAAGTATGCGAAATCACGGATTGCTTGACATTTGCGAAAATATCCTATATAATGGTAAAAGATAGAGATAAAAAACGCAAAAGGAGGGCGGTATGGACGAAACGAACGTGGTTTTTGGGGAATATGAAGTGTTGGAAGACATGATGATTGAAAACCTTAAAATTGTGCAGGATACTAGGCTGTACCGTTTTACTTCCGATTCCGTGTTGCTGTCGCGGTTTGCGACGCCGAAAAAACGCGACGTTGTAGCGGATTTTTGCGCAGGGAGTGGAATTGTCGGGTTTCATTTTTACGCTTTGCATAAAGAAAAATTCCCTGAAATGCCGATTACGCTTTTTGAAATGCAAAAAGATTTGTCCGAGCTTTCCAAAAAAACGGCGGCTTACAACGGTTTTACAAATTTTATTGCAGTGAATTGTCGGTTGCAAGATATTGGCAAGGAATACCACGAAAAATTTTCGCTCGTGCTTTGCAATCCCCCTTACGAACGTAGCGGCGTGGGGTTTGACAACGACGATTACAACAAAGCGATTTGTCGAAAAGAGATCACGATCAATTTACAAGAGATCGCAAAAGCTACGGCGCACGTATTAAAATACGGCGGCAGGTTGGCGATTTTAAACCGCGCCGATCGTTTGGCGGAGCTTTGCTACACCTTACATGAAGTGAATATTGAAGTAAAAAAAATTCAATTTGTGGGGGGCAGGTATGGATCGAGGCCATATTTGGTAATGGTAGAAGGCGTCAAAGGCGGTAAACCGAGTTGTGAAATTTTAGACACTGTTTGGAACGAAAAATAAGAATAGATGATTATGGGGCGTTGATCCATATCTCGCAAGGGCAGCTGTCCCTTGCCCCATAAAAAAAGGAAATAAAAAAAATGGTTAGTTTTGTAGCGACCCCGATTGGGAATTTAAAAGACATCACTTTGCGCGCGTTGGAAACGCTGAAAGAAGCGGATGTGATTTTTTGCGAGGATACTCGTCACACGATTAAGTTGTTGAACGCGTACGAGATCAAAAAACCGCTTTACGCGTGCCATAAATTCAACGAAACGGAAGCGGCGGCAAAGATTTTGGAAGCCTCTCGGCGCGGGGAAAAGGTAGTCGTTGTGTCCGACGCGGGTACGCCCGTTGTGTCCGATCCTGGCAATATCGTTTGTAAAATTTTACGCGAAGCAGGCGAACCGTACACGCTGATTCCCGGGGCAAGCGCGTTTGTAGCGGCGTTGGTTTTATCTGCGTTGCCTGCGGACAGGTTCGCGTTTATCGGGTTTTTACCTGCGAAACAGGGTGAGAAAAAAGCGGTGCTTGAAAAATACAAGGACGTAGATTTGACGCTTGCATTCCACAGCGCGCCGCAGGACGTGGATAAGGACATTCGCGCTATGTATGAGGTGTTCGGCAATCGTCGAGCCGCGGCAGTGCGGGAGATTACCAAAATTCATGAAGAAACCATCAATTTTAACCTCGAAGACGGTATGCCCGAAGGTGAAAAGCGCGGAGAATTTGTGTTGGTTGTCGAAGGCGTAGGGGAAAAGGAATGCGCTTTGAATTCGCTGTCCGAGGTGGAACATATCAAGCATTATATGGCGGCAGGATTGGATAAAAAGGAAGCTTTGAAACGCGCGGCAAAAGACCGTGGCGTGTCGAAATCCGAACTCTATCCCTTTGCCATTGATTTGTAATTGAAAACCAAGCAAACATGGGATTTCACCCCATACCCTATAAGAGTTTCGCACTCTACATTCCGCAAGAGATAATGACACTTGACGTCTTGTGGAAACATAAAGGATTGAAAACAACAAATTTGTGGTATAATAACGTAAGGAGAACTTTACTATGTTTGAATACTACTGGATATTTTTTATTCTAATTATTATCTGCGCGGGGATTGGCGCGAGCGCAAGCGCAAAGGTGCGTAAAGCCTATAAAGCTTATGGCGCGATTTCCGCAAAATCACATATGACGGGTTATGACACTGCGACGAGATTGCTTCGCCGCAACGGCGTTAACGATATTTCCGTTGGCAGAGTCCGTGGATCGCTCACCGATCATTATCATCCGACAAAAAAACAAGTCAATCTTTCCGACAGTGTGTACGGCGACGATTCGGTGGCTTCGGTGGCGGTTGCCGCGCATGAAATCGGGCACGTGATGCAGAAAAAAGCAGGATATTTCCCTTATAAAGTCCGTTCGGTGCTTGTACCGATTACAAATATCGGCAGTCGTTTGGCAATCCCTTTGGTGCTAGTTGGGTTGCTTTTGGATATTTTTGTTGGCTTTCATCAAAACTCGAACACGGGTTTTTACGTCGCGCTTGTCGGCGTAGCTTTGTACGGACTTTCGACATTGTTCGCGTTCGTGACCTTGCCCGTAGAGTTCGACGCCAGCCGCCGCGCGAAAAAAATGCTGATAGCGGAAGGCATCTTGACGGAAGAAGAATTGCCGTATGCGGATCAAATGCTCTCCGCTGCTGCGCAAACATACGTAGCGGCTTTGCTCACGTCCACGGTGTACTTTTTGCGGTTTTTGGTGTGGGTGTTGCTGTTATTCGGGCGCAACCGCAGGGATTAACGCATACTGTTAATAATAAGCAGTAAATAAAATATAAAAGGAAGAAAGGATATGGAACCTTGGCAAATCATAGCAATCGTTTTGGCGGCTTTGTTGGTTTTTTGTGTTACGTCGGTTTTGGTAGTGGTATTTCCACAATGGAAAGCATCGGAAAAGAGACGTAAACAGGTGAGAATTTGGGATAAAGGCGAAGTAAAAATGATTGCGCATCGCGGTCTTTCGGGATTGTATATGGAAAACACTTTGCCTGCATTTGAGGCGGCAGGGCAGCGCAGTTATTACGGCATTGAAACGGACGTACACGTGACGAAGGATGGAAAATTTATCGTCGCGCACGACGACGATTTGAAACGGATTGCAGGTTTGGATATCGTGATTGAGGAAACGACGTATGAGGAACTTCGCGCGCTTCGTTTTAAGGATATGAATGGTAAAAGCGAGGAAAAGAATTTGTATTTACCCTCCTTGAACGAATACATAGAAGTTTGTAAAAAATACGACAAACAAGCGATTTTGGAATTGAAAAACGAAATGAAAGCGGAGGAAGTATGGGCGATTGCCGAGGCGATTAAAGCGCAGGGCTGGTACGAACGTACAACGTTTATTTCGTTTGCAGGCGAGAACTTGTTGCGGCTTCGTGAAAAGTACGCGGATGCGGACGCACAATTTTTGGCGGAAGATAGCACGGATGAAGAAATCGAGTTTATGATCCAAAACAAGTTAGACGCCGATCTTTGCTGGACGCATTTGACGAAAGCAAAAGTGGACAGATTGCACGCGGCGGGGTTAAAAGTCAACTGTTGGACGGTGGATGGCAGGGTTTGCGCAACATTGATCAAATCGTGCGGTGTGGATTTTATCACAAGTAATATTTTAGAATAAGAAAATAAAAACAAGGAAGTCCTACTGAATACCAGTAGGGCTTTTTTGTCTAATAAGGGGGCAGGTATGCGTTGAAAATTTAACGCCTATACCATGTCCGCGTTGAAAACAAGCTTCTTTTTACAAAAAATTGCTCTTTTATCAATATTTTCCTGAAAAAAAGTAAAAAAAACTCTTGACGGCATATGTTTTGTATGTTATAATATAATCAATACTCAATCTCATTAATGTAGGAGGAGAGCAGATGCAAGAAAGACAGACAAAGCAAAAGCAAATTATATATGAGGCGTTGCAAACGTTAGATCATCCGACGGCGACGGAAGTATATGGATACGTACATCAAACCTTTCCCAGCGTTTCACGTGCAACGGTGTTTAGAGTTTTGGGTGGTTTTGCTACCAGCGGAAAAGCGTTGGAATTGAAGGCTGCTGGTGACGAAGTGCGATATGATTACAACGTGATGCCGCATTATCACGCGCATTGCAAACTTTGCGGACGGGTGGCGGATATACAGATGGACGTTAAGCCGTTGAAGGACGTATGTTTCACGGTGGACAATGATTTTGCCGTGGAGGATTTCAGTGTGGAATTTTTCGGTGTATGTAAGGCTTGTCAAGGCGGCATCAATTAATGCGGTGTGATCGGCGGAAGAACAAAGCGAGTAAAAATAGGTAAAAAAACGGCGTTTGGCTGATTGCAGTCCAAGCGTCGTTTTTGTATCTCAAATGGTTGTGCATATCCCTTTATTTTCCCTCACGATACACAAAAAAATGAGCATTCATATAATATGTAAGTGACGCCACCAAAAGAAATGAGGAGAATATAATAAATATTGAGTAGAAATTGGGTTGACGGTATGATATAATGAAATAGGAATATTCCTAAATACGTATCATGATAGGATAAAATGATACAAAAGGGGAAATAAAAAGTCAGGAGGATGACATGAAAAAAACACAAAAATGGAGCATTTTGGCTGCGGCTTTGAGTTGCAGTATAGCCATGAGTGTGATCGGTCTTACAATGATTCGATCGAACGCAGATACGCCTGCAAACGTTGAAACGACGATTACGTCGAAAACGCATGGGGAAACGATGACGTTGCTTAGCGGTGAAACTGCGGAATTTGCATTAAATTACACGATAGGTTCGGCAATCAATTACGTGAATGGAACTGGGAAAGTGGAAGATCGCGGCATACCTAAGCCTGCGACGATTTCTTGGGAAAATACTCGCGACGACGCGTTGTATTATACGTTGCGTATCGGTCTTGAATGCGATCTTTCGGATGCGACAAGCTATCTTATGACGGAAACTACGGCAGAGATTGATTATTTGTTTGCGGCAAAGCATTATTATTATCAAATCTACGCGCATTACGACAATGACGAAGTGGTAAAATCGCGCGTGTTTGATTTTTTCACGACGGACGTGCCCCGTACCGTTGCGGTGGAAGGCGTAACCAACACTCGTGACCTTGGCGGTAGATTTGTGTTGGGCGGACAGTATCAAATCAAACAAGGCATGGTATATCGTGGAGCAGAAGTCAACAGGTCGTTAGGCGCGATTACCGAAGAAGGCAAACGCGTAATGGTGTATGATCTTGGCATCAAAACGGATTTGGACCTTCGCGGCGGCGACGTACAAAACCCCACGTCAACGTCACCTATTGACGATTCATTGAATTATATCCACGTGGAAGCGCCTTGGTATTCCCACATTTATAACTCGAAATATAAGGAAGCGCTTGCGACGGAGTTCCGTACTTTTGCGAACCCTGACAATTATCCTATTTATTTGCATTGTTCGGTCGGTCGTGACCGTGCAGGTACGTTGTCGGGCCTTCTTGCAGCGCTTGTGGGGGTGGAAGAAATCGATTTGTTCCGCGATTACGAGATGTCCTTCTTCTCTAGAGTAGGCTTGGTAGATGCATCGCAGGCAGCAGGTCAGCACGCGGATTTGGTGAAAAATTTCACGTTGACTCTCAATTATATTAAAGATACGTATCCTGCGGATACGCTGATGGATAGCGTAGAGAGATTTGTGGTAGAATATCTCGGTATTACGAAAGCGGAAGTAAATTCCATTCGTAATATACTTTGGGAAGAAGCGAGCTATTCGTTGACGGATGAAACCGAAACGAGCCGAGTTTCTACTTCTCGTGTAAACTTGCCCAAAAAAGCGGCAACAACGGTTGCGGAAACAAGAGATTTCCTTTGCACGTATTCGAAAATTTCAAAAGACGAGGTAGAGGGAAACTATGGTTCGAGCGCGGTCAATACCTACACGGCAACAGAGGCGGCGGCAAAGGGTATTCCTGCAGGATATCAAAACGAAGTGATCGAGGTTGTTCCCATCGGTAGTAATCCTAGTTGCGGCGTTTTGCTTGATTTCTCGGCGGAAAAGATTCCTCTTGGAATGATTGAGAGTTTGCAATTCCGTGTATATATTGGTATTTCGGACAAAAATGCAAACACGAATTATCCACAAATTCGTATTGCGGAGCCCAACGGTTCGGGGACATGGGTTTATCAAAAGAATGTGGCTACCCCTGCGGGGCAATGGACGACGGTAACCATTCCATATAAGGACAATTTCTCTGCGCTTTGCAAAGACGGTATGTTGCATAGATTTGAGCTTAGTATGCGTTCGCAAGGCCAAGTTGCTTTCTACGTAGATAGCGTTTCGTATGTCTTAAAAGCGAACGACGGCGTTGCGCCTGTTATCAATTATACGGGGGATGACACGGTAACCGTTGCGCTTGGTAAAGGTTTGACGTTCTCGGCTACGGCAACGGACGCGCAACAAGGCGAAGTGCCCGTGGAATACGTTTGGGGAGAAGGCGTTGCGTTAAACGATAATGGTACTCCTACGCAGACGGGTACGTATACGTTGACGTTGAAAGCGACGGATTATCACGGAAACGTTGGAACGAAAGTATTGACGATAAACGTTTTGGACTCGGATACGGTTGCGCCTGTGATTGCGTTCGGTATCAGCGAAGTAAAAGCACAAGTCGGAGCAAAACCGATGTTTACGGCAACCGCAACGGATAATAACGGAACTTGTTTCGTGGAGACGGCTTGGTCGGAAAATGCGTTGGATAAGAGCGGTAGATTGACCGCAGGTGTACATACTTGGACGATTGAGGCAAAGGACGTACACGGAAACGTAACGACGAAAACGGTGACATTCACCGTAACGGAAACCGATCCCGCGTACACGACGGTAACGGATGAAAAGGCTTTGATTGGGGATCGCACGGTAACCTTTGATGGTAAAAATTCAATCACCGTGCCTTACGGCGTTAGTATTGAAAAGCCCATCGATCCCGTAAGAGAAGAGGATGCGGCGGCAAGATATAGATTTATCGGCTGGTTTGTTGGCGATCAGGAATGGGATTTTACAAACAAAGTGACGAGCGACGTGGCGTTGCAATCGCAGTGGAAAGAAATCAAGAAAGTTTACGTCGTAACCTTTGACGGTCAAGCAGCGACAAGAAAAGTGGAATACGGCAACGTGATCCCTGAACAGTTGATTCCCGAAACTCCTAAAAAGGCAAGTACGAGCAGAATTGAATACGTATTTGCTGGCTGGTACTTAGGCGATAAGCTTTGGAATTTTGAAACGGACGTGGTAACGGCTGAAACGAATTTGACGTCGAAATTCACCGAAAGAGAGCGTCTTTATACCGTAACCTTTGACGGCGAAAATGCGCAACAGTGCGCATATGGGGCGAAAGTAACGAAACCTGCAGATCCTCAAAAAGAAGCTACGGCAACTGTGCGTTACGAATTTATCGGCTGGTACGTAGGCAATACACTTTGGGATTTTGAAACGGGGGTCGTAAAATATAATCTCAGCCTTCAATCGAAATGGAACGAAATTGCGATTGAAAATCCCGACGTGGATTCCTCAACACCTGATATCGATTCCACTGAACCCGACAGCGACTCCACACAAGTGGATAGTTCAGTAGAGCCCGACAACGATTCTACGCAAACGGATAGTTCGACGCAGCAGGGCGGCGGCGCGAATCAACCTGGAGTAGGTGGGAACTTGTTGGCAGGTTGTAGCGGTGTGATCGGCGGCGTAAGCGGCTGTATGCTTGCAATCGGCGTAGCGGCAGTAATGCTTTTGAAAAAGAGAGAAGACTAACGTAAAATAAAGACTCGGCGCGAAGCGATTGCTTCTGCGCCGAGTTTTTGCTTTGGAGCAGGTGACGAGAGTCGCGCCTTTGGCGGCGCGCCCCGCTGAACAATTATCAATTGTTCATTTTGCCGTCACGTTATTCGTTTTATTATCCGTATCGGGCAAAACACTCGCTCTCGCTCGTGGCTCCACCCTCGACTCTCGTCAGTATTCGGTCTATTTCCAAAAAGAAAAACGCCCCGTTGGGACGTTTGTCTTTTTGGAGCAGGTGACGAGAGTCGAACTCGCCGGGAACAGCTTGGGAAGCTGCCGCCATACCGCTAGGCGACACCTGCATTTTAAATATTGCGGATCAGCAAAACGTTTCGTTTCACTCAATCAACACGCTTATTATATCCGTTTTTTTAAAAAATGTCAATGATTTTCTCTATATTCAAAAAAAATTATTGTGAAAACTTCTATTTAAGGAAATAAGAAATTCTTAAAAAAGCATAAAAGTATATTGACAAACGCTTGCAAAAAAAGTATAATAAAATAACCATAAAGAGTGCGCGAGGGACTGCCCCGATGACCGCACAGCAACCTGCCTTGCAAAGGGCAAGGTGCTAACGGTAGTACGATGGGTGAAGAAAAAGAAAAGAAATCCCGTCGTTTGCGACGGGTTTTTTACGTCAAAGAGGAAAAAAGGAGAAAGGCTATGTTAATCACGTGTAAATTCGGCGGTACGTCGCTTGCGTGCAGCGAAAACGTGCGTAGGTGTGCGCAAATCGTCAAGGCGGACGAGGGGAGAAGATACGTCGTTGTGTCCGCTCCAGGGAAAAAGGATAAGCAATCCAAAAAAGTCACCGATTTATTGTACGAATGCCACGCTAACCGCTTTGACGAGGGAGTGTTTAACGCGTTATTTGGGCAAATTCGCGCGATCTTTCAAGAGATTGGGTCTTTGGTTAAAAACTTTCCTATCGACGAGGAATTAGACGTTATTTACAATCAAATCAAGTTCTCCGAATCCAATATTGATTTCGTGATCTCGCGAGGGGAATATTTGAATGCAAAGCTGTTCGCCGCGTACCTGGGGTACACCTTTTTAGATGCAACGAAGTTTATTCGCTTTAAAAATGGGGAGTTGGATTTACCTGCGACGTTGGAAAAAGCAAAGGAAATTGATAAAGACGGCAGATACGTAATCCCTGGGTTTTACGGTTTGAATAAAAACGGGTACGTTAAGACGTTCAGCCGTGGCGGAAGCGATATTACGGGTTCGATTGTGGCGCGGATGTTTGATTGTGATTTATACGAGAACTGGACGGATGTGGACGGGATATACGTAAGCGATCCAAAGGTGATTAAAAACGCGAAAAAAGTAGCGCAGGTATCGTTTAGAGAGCTCCGAGAAATGTCGTACATGGGTGCGTCGGTGCTGCACGCGGAAACGTTGATGCCCATTTATGAGAAGCGTATTCCCATTGTGTTAAAGAACAGTTTTGCCCCCGAACTTTCGGGTACGGAAATTTTAAAAAAGCGTACCGAAGTAGCGGATGGGGAAGTGATTACCTGCATCACGGGTAAAAACGATTACACTTGCATACAGATTTCCAAGATGTTGTTGGACAAGCAGTTGGGGTTCGTTAAAAAGGCAACGGCGGTGTTTGAAGAATACCATATCAACATTTCGCACACTCATTCGGGATTGGACAATCTTTGTTTTTTTGTGGAAAATTCCGAGTACAAAGAAATTTCGTTTGAGGCGTTTTTAAAGGAGCTTGAAAGCCGTATTGACGCGGACAAGATTGTGGGGCACGATAAGATAGCGTTGCTTGCGGTAATCGGGCATAATTTGTCGGGCAAAATCGGGGTTTTGGCGAAGATTTTCAATGCGTTGCAGGAAAACGCTATCAACGTGAAAACCATTTACCAAAGCATCAGCGAATGTAATATCATTATCGGCATAGAAAACGATCAGTTGAAACCTTGCATCAAAGCCATTTACGATAAATTGATCGGCTGAAAATAGAGTAAACCACCTATCCTTTTGCGGGAAAGGTGGTTTTTTGGTGTACCCGATTGGAAAATAGGCGTAGCCAAAGTGTCATCGCTCGCGAACTTGCTTTTTTATATTTGCGAAATCGTTGCTCGCTCCTCGCGCGAACCAACGATAATTCGTCGTTTCGAGCGACCAAGTACAAAAAAAGCCACCTACACCCTTTGGGGTGATGGTGGTTTTTTTGGTGTACCCGATTGGATTCGAACCAACGGCACCAGGCGTCGGAGGCCTGTGCTCTATCCAGCTGAGCTACGGATACGTTCGCTTTTGAAAGCATATCTATTTTACTATTTTTACGGGACGTTTTGCAAGCGTTTCCGCTATACTATTTCCAAATTTTGAAAAATTTTCCCCTTTCAACGTGCGAAAAATCCCGAAAACCTTTTTCGCTTTCGGGAAAATACCGTTTCTCTTTAAATGCCTGTTAAAAAGTTTTTTCCGAATAATGCAGGGGGCAGGTGTGCGTCGAGTGCAATGGAACACAAAAATTCTGCAATCAATTTTTCTGCAAAACGTACGGATTTGGCAAATAATTCGTCAGCGGAATCGTTTTTTTGCCTTGTTGGGGCAGTGGGATACGTCCAAAGCCGTTTTTCCGTATTCAAAACCGTTTGTAACAGTTTGGTAGGATTACCACGTAAAAAGGCAGAGGATAGGGGCATGTACGCGTTGAATAAGGATATAGCGCGAGAAAATGCTGGTTTTTGCAACTGCGGAAATTGCGTTTGTTTTGCAATAGCGGAATACAACAGGAATAACGTTTTTTCTTCCTCTTTCGTCAATTTTTTACGAAAATATGTGCTGGCGGCACTGTCAAAAGCGAAAATTTGTTGAAAATGTACGTCCAACGCGTTTTCCATACGGGAATGACGAATGGGGGATTTTCCCGTCGTTGCGTACACGTATGGGTGGAACGTGGTATCTGCAGCATAATGGGTGAGGTATCCGAGCGCATAGGCAAGAAGTTGCGGCTCGTTTGCTAAGGATTGCATGACGCGAAAAGTGGTATATCCGCCTTTTCTATGCAAAAAAGACCCAAAATTTTGGGTTTTTGTATCGTAAAATCGATAAAAAAAACAAAAATCCGGGCCTTGCGCTCCAAAAAAATAGAGGGGAAGATGAGGGCGAATGTGTTTTTGTGTTTCGCGCGGCAGGGTTCGCAACGTCTCTTGCGCGATAAAATGATGTGTATATACGGCAGGCATATGAGTAGTATGCGCGTATTTTGGTGAAATATCCAAAACGGAATCAAATAGCAGTTTTCAACAAAAGGATAAGAATTTAAATAGAGAAAAATGAAAAAAGGCACCTTTTCGGTGCCTAAACTTATTCAAATTGATTGGCGAGAATATCGGCTGTAAGACGAGCCAAATTCATATCAGCGCCGTCCATTTTAGCTCCCTCGTCCTTAGAAAGAACAGCCACAGCGCCAAGACAATCCCCACCCGACACAATAGGTACAATGACCTGCGCTGTGATTCCTTCCTCGCGTGTATTGGTGAGAGGAATTACGTCGCCCCCTTCCGAAGCGTTTGCGATATAGCTGCGTCG
>SVII01000023.1 GCA_015069605.1 Clostridiales bacterium
GATAGGACATGCGCCTAAAAGTAAGAATGAGCCAAGAGAAGTCCATATTTATTATAAATTGCTGGATAAGGAAACTGCGGAAGAACGTAGAAACAAAATTAAAGGTATTGCGGCTTAATATATAATATCATATAGTATATATTATCCATTTGTAAGTTTGACAAGCGTGGAAATCCCCGACAGTGTCACTTCTATCGGTGATGCTACGTTCGCTTGGTGCAGTAGCTTGACAAGAGTGGTGATTGGCGATAGTGTCACTTCTATCGGTGTTTCTGTGTTCTTTGGATGCAGTAGCTTGACAAGCATTACAGTAAGTGAAAATAATGCAGCATATAAATCTATTGATGGAAATTTATATAGTAAAGACGGACAAACGTTCATTCAGTATACGAAAGGAAAAACAGAAACGTCGTTTACAATCCCCGACAGTGTCACTTCTATCGGTGTGGAGGCGTTCAGGGATTGTAGTAGCTTGACAAGCGTGGTGATTGGCGACAGTGTCACTTCTATCGGTAATTATGCGTTCTATGAATGCTATAGATTGACAAGCGTGGAAATCCCCGACAGTGTCACTTCTATCGGTTCTTTTGCGTTCTATCATACTCCCATTTATGATGACGAAAACAATTGGGAGAACGATGTATTGTATATTGGAAAATATTTAATTAATGCGAAACCAACCATAAGCGACGCATATACAATAAAAGCAGGAACATTGGTTATTGCAGATGAGGCGTTCTTTTCTTGCGATAGCTTGACAAGCGTGGAAATCCCCGACAGTGTAACTTATATCGGCGATGGTGCGTTCTCTGGATGCTATAACTTGACCAGCGTGGTGATTGGCGACAGTGTCACTTCTATCGGGTATTCTGCGTTTTATGGATGCGATAACTTGACAAGCGTGGTGATTGGCGACAGTGTAACTTATATCGGCGATGGTGCGTTCTCTGGATGCGATAGCTTGACAAGCGTGGTGATTGGCGACAGTGTCACTTCTATCGGTGAGGCGGCGTTCTCTTTTTGCTATAGCTTGACAAGCGTGGAAATTCCCGACAGTGTCACTTCTATTAGTGATTCTGCGTTCGAGTATTGCTATAACTTGACAAGCATTACCTTTGAGGGCACGGTGGAACAATGGAAGGCAATCAGTAAAGGTAATTACTGGAAAAATGGCGTTCCTGCAACAAAAGTTGTTTGCAAAGACGGCGACGTGGCGTTATAAAACAACTAACGAATACAAACAAAAAGGGCGTGGGTGGAAAACTCACGTTCTTTTTTATAAAAAATTTTTTGTTTTTGTGTTTAACGTGTGATACTTTGGTTTACATATAACTGTAAACAAATTCAGCGTGCCGCTTATCTTGCGGCAAAAAAGGAGTGTATAATTATGGCTGGTAAAGTGATTGGTATTGACCTTGGTACGACGAACTCTTGCGTAGCGGTTATGGAAGGCGGTGAACCCGTCGTTATTGCGAACGCGGAAGGTTCGAGAACGACTCCCTCTGTGGTTTCGTTCCAAAAAGATGGGTCGCGTGTAGTTGGTCAGGCGGCGAAACGTCAGGCTGTTGCGAACCCCGACAAGACGATTATTTCCATCAAACGTCACATGGGGTCGGATTATAAAGTAAGCATCGAGGGTAAGGATTATTCCCCTCAGGAAATTTCCGCTATGACGCTTGCAAAATTGAAGGCGGATGCGGAAGCATATCTTGGTCAGAAAGTTACGGAGGCGGTTATCACCTGCCCTGCGTATTTCTCTGACAGTCAGCGTCAGGCGACCAAAGACGCGGGTAAGATTGCTGGTTTGAACGTGCTTCGTATCATCAACGAACCCACGGCGGCGGCTTTGGCGTATGGTTTGGATAAGGACAAGGGCGGCAAGGTTATGATCTACGACCTCGGCGGCGGTACGTTCGACGTTTCTATCCTTGAAATTTCCGATGGCGTATTCGAAGTTTTGGCAACGAACGGTGATACGAAACTCGGCGGCGACGATTGGGATAACAAGATTATTGAATACCTTGTTGACGAATTCAAGAAATCGCACGCGATCGATCTTTCCAAGGACAAGATGGCAATGCAGCGTTTGAAGGAAGCGGCTGAAAAGGCGAAGATTGAACTTTCGGGTATGACTTCTACCAACGTCAACCTGCCCTTCATTTCCATGAGCGCGGATGGCCCTCAACACCTTGATATCACTATCACCAAACAGAAATTTGAAGCGATGACGGCTGACCTTCTCAATAGAACGGTTGAGCCTATGAAGGCGGCTATGCGCGACGCTGGGCTTTCCTACAGCGATATCGATAAGGTGATTTTGGTCGGTGGTTCGACGCGTATGCCTGCGGTTGTGGCTAAGGTAAAAGAAGTTACGGGTAAAGAACCTTTCAAGGGCATTAACCCCGACGAATGCGTTGCGATCGGTGCTGCGGTACAGGGCGGCGTTTTGACGGGCGAAGTCAAAGACGTATTGCTTTTGGACGTTACTCCGCTTTCGCTTGGTATTGAGACTCTTGGCGGCGTGTTCACGCGTATCATTGATAGAAACACGACAATTCCTGTAAAGAAGAGCCAAATCTTCTCGACGGCGGCGGACAGTCAAACGAGCGTGGATATTCACGTATTGCAAGGCGAACGTGAGTTCTGCAAAGACAATAAGACGCTTGGCAACTTCATGTTGACGGGCATTGCGCCTGCTCCCCGTGGGATTCCGCAGATCGAAGTTACGTTTGACATTGACGCGAACGGTATCGTACACGTAACGGCGCAGGATAAGGGTACGGGGAAATCGACGGATATCACGATTACGTCCTCTACGAACCTTTCCGAAGAAGAAATCGACAAGGCTGTGAAGGAAGCGGAACAGTTTGCGGAAGAAGACAAGAAGAGAAAGGAAAAAGTGGAAAACCGTAACAAACTCGACGGTATGATCTTCTCCGTAGAACAGACGATTAAAGAAGCGGGCGATAAGATCGATGAAAATGATAAAGCTACGTTGCAGACGGCTGTGGACGAAGCGAAGAAAGCTTTGGAATCGGATGACGACGATACGGTGAAAGCGGCTTACGAAAAATTGATGCAGGACGTTCAGCCTGTATTTGCGAAGTTGTATCAAGCAAACGGCGGCGCGGCTCCTAACATGGACCCCGGCGCAGGTGCTGATCCCGATACGGAATTCCATCAATAAGGATTGAATTTGCGGTTGAACTCGGACATGGGTGCCGCAAATACGTAAAATAGCGTAAGACGGGTTTGGTTTTCCAAACCCGATTTACCATATAAACGGAAGGAAATTATGGCAGAGAAAAAGAATTATTACGAGATACTCGGTGTGGAAAAGAACGCCACGCCTGAGCAAATTAAATCGGCGTATAGAAAGCTGGCGATGAAGTATCACCCGGACAGAAATCAGGGCGACGAAGCAGCGGCGGAAAAATTCAAGGAAGTCAACGAGGCGCATGAGACCTTGTCGGATCAACAAAAGCGCGCGGCGTACGATTACGAGTTGGAACATCCTGGTATGGGCGGTTTTGGCGGTGGATTCGGCGGCTTTGGCGGCGCGGGCGGTTTCGAGGATATTTCCGATATTTTCAGCAGTTTCTTTGGCGGCGGTTTCGGGGGCGGCGGCGCAAGGTCGGCGCGTTCGGCGGTCGGTGAGGATATCCAAAAGGAAATGACGCTGAGCTTTATGGATGCGGCGAAAGGCTGCTCTAAGAGCTTTTCGTATATGAGAAACGAGCCTTGTGAATCGTGTAAAGGTACGGGCGCGAAGAACGGTACGGAATACCAGACTTGCGGAAAATGCCAAGGGACGGGTACGATTCGCGTGACGCAAAACACGATGTTCGGCAGAACGATTCGTCAGACGGTATGCCCTGATTGCGCGGGAAGCGGACGTTCGATTAAGGAAAAGTGCCCTGATTGTAAGGGAAAGGGTTCGCAGCGCAAGGAAACGACGGTGAAGATTGAGATTCCTTCGGGGGTGGACAATGGCAGTTACATGAAGAAGAAGGGCTTAGGGCAGGCAGCACCGAACGGCGGTGTGCCCGGCGATTTGATTATTCTTTTCCGTGTCGAACCGCATAAGATGTTCGTGCGCGAGGGCTTTGATTTGAAATTGGACGTACCCGTGTCTTTTAAAACGGCGGCTCTTGGCGGAGTTGTCAAAGTGCCGACGATTGACGATACTTTTGATTTTACCGTTCCCGAAGGCACGCAAAGCGGCACGGTGTTCACCTTGCGAGGCAAGGGGATTAAATCAGCGCGCGGCGGCGTGGGGAATTTGATTTTGCGCGTGATTGTGGAAGTGCCGACCAAACTTTCTAAATCACAGAAAAAGGAATTGGAAGCCTTCGACGACGAGATGGAATTGAAACAATGCGATCGCATGAGAAGATATGCCGATCACATGGAGTCCTTATACGGTGAAAAAGTATTTAAAAAATAAAAAATGGGAGCGTAACGCATAGGCGTTACGCTTTTTGCGTGCAAACAATGCAAGCAAGTAGCGTATCTTCTTATCAGCGGTTGACAATTTCACGGCGACGTGGTATAATGGTAGGCAAAGAAGTGAGGTAATAGCTATGAAATACGTAGAATTGACGATACATACGACGACGGAAGCAAGCGAGATTATTTCGGATATTATGTGGCAGTACACCGATTATGGGGTGACGATTTGCGATCGCGCGGACATTATCGCATTGCAAAAACGTCAGGACAGCACTTATTGGGATTACATGGATGACGAATTAACGGAAGAAAAGCCTTCCGACGTGCTTGTAAAATGCTACGTAGCGGAAGACGTTGCGACGGAAGTGATCGGCTCGATTTTAAATGATATTGCAAATGCAAAAACGCTTGGTGGGGATGCGATTCCGTTCGGGACGCTGGAAGATACCAAACGCCAAGTGGACGGTGACGATTGGATCGACGTTTGGAAAAAGCATTTTAGACCTATTCAATTGGGACGTATCGTAGTTGTTCCCGAATGGATTGATTACGCACCTGCCCCCCACGAACAAGTAGTTTTGCTGGATTCTAACATGGCATTTGGGACAGGGGAACACGAAACGACGTCTATGTGCGTGGAGTTGATGCAGGAATATATAACGCCTGCGTCGGTGTGTATTGACGTGGGCTGTGGCAGCGGCATTTTGGGGATTTCCGCGGTGAAACTTGGCGCGGCGAAAGCCTATCTCACCGACATTGATCCCATTGCCGTGGAAAGTTCTTTGCACAATAGCGAATTCAACGGCGTGGCGGAGAAAACGGTGGTGGCGCATTCCAACCTTTTGGACAACACCGACATTCAAGGCGACGTAATGATGGCGAATATCACGGGTGAGGTGTTAAAAATGCTTGCGCCGTCTATTCCTAAAAACTTAAAAATGGATGGGGTACTCATTTTGAGCGGTATTATCGAAAGCCGTTTGGAAATGGTGAAGGCGGCGTACGAAGCTGTGGGAATGGAAGTGGTATTTGAGAAGAGAAAGGGCGAATGGTTTGCGCTCGTATTAAAGCATAAAAAGTAAAGGAAGAAAGCACCATGTCTGCGTTGAAAAGATTTTTTGTGGATAAAATCGAAGAGGTGACCGAGCTTGTCGGAGATGAATTTGAGCACGCAAAAAACGTGCTCCGTATCGGTGTGGGCGCGGAAGTGATTTTGCTGGATAACAGTGGTAAGGAATACACTGCTGTGGTTTCGGCTGTGGAAAAGAAAAAAATGCTTTTGAACGTGGTGCGGGAAGAATTGGGCGATAGAGAGGCGGCGACGGATGTTTGTTTGCTGTTCGGGTATTTAAAAAATGCAGATAAAAACGAATTTATCGTGCAAAAAGCGGTGGAGCTTGGCGTAAAAAAAATCGGCGTATTTTCGTCGGAATTTTCTTCCGCGTATATGAACGCGAATAAGTTGGAGCGTTTGAATAAGGTATCTAAAGAGGCGGCGAAACAATGTTTGCGTTCGGTTGCGCCCGAGGTGGTGTATTTTGACGAATTAGAAGAAGCGTTACAATCGGCGTCCGCTTATCAAAATAAATTGTTTGCTTGTGAGTTTGCAATGGAAAGCAAATGTGACGTGGCGGCGTTGTCGGGCAGTACGGCGATTGTGATCGGCAGTGAAGGCGGCTTTTCCCGTGAGGAAGAGGAAATGGCGGCAGGGCTTGGATTTGCGTCGGTAACGCTAGGAAAACGCATTTTGCGCGCGGAAACGGCTGCTGTGGCGTTGACGTCCGTCGTAATGTTCTCGTTGGGGGAACTTCGATGAAAGCGGTTGTATTTACTCTGGGTTGCAAGGTTAACGACGTGGAAAGCGGTTCTTTGATACGCGGCTTGGAAGAAATGGGATATAATGTTTCACGTGAAATGGAATCGGCGGATTTGTACGTCATCAACACGTGCGCGGTGACGGCGGAGGCGGAAAGAAAAAGCCGTCAAACGGTGGGCAAAGCGTTGAAATGCAATCCAAATGCGAAAGTGATTGTATGTGGTTGCGCATCGGAAAAATCGCCTGCATCTTTTAAAGAAAAAGGCAAAAACATTGTGGCAGTCGTGGGCGCAAAACGAAAAAATAGAGTTTTGGAAATCGTTGCATCGGGATTTGATGAAAATGTATGTAAGACGGCAACTCCTTTAAATGAGGGGGGCGTGTCCGCGATGAATGAGTCTGCGGAAGATAAAATCTATGAGGAAATGCTCTTGCCTGAGTGTTTAAAAACGAGAAATTTTGTAAAAATCCAGGACGGGTGTAATCGGTTTTGTTCCTATTGCATTATTCCGTACTTGCGTGGTCGTAGTCGTTCAAGGTCGTTAGAAAGTGCGGCGGCGGAGATTTTGGCGAGTACGGCGCAGGAAACGGTAGTGACGGGGATTGACATTTCCGAATACAAGGATGAGCAGGGTCGGGATTTGACTGATTTGATGCTTGCAATTCAGGATGCGGACACGCGTATTCGTTTGGGTTCTATCGAAGTCAGTTTAATCACGGACAGATTTTTAAACGCTTTAAAGGAAATCAAACGTTTCGCACCACAGTTTCATTTGTCCTTGCAAAGCGGTTCGGATAAAGTACTCAAAAGCATGAATCGACATTATACGCGATCGGAATATTTAGAAAAATGCGAGATGATTTATCGCGCGTTTCCCAATGCGGCGATTACAACGGACATTATCGTGGGATTTCCGACGGAAACGGAAGAGGATTTTGCGGATTCGTTGAAGATTGTGGAAGAAGCGGGATTTTCTCAAATTCACGCGTTTCCATATTCACCGCGCGAGGGTACGAACGCGTATAAACGTTATAAGGAATTACCTATGGCGTTGAAAAAAGAACGAGTGGATAGGTTGCTTTCAAAAGGCGCGACGCAAAAAGAAGTATATATAAAGAGATTTATAGGTAAAGTCTTGGAGATTGTTCCCGAAAACTGTTTTGACGGTATCACGGAAGGATACTCCGAAAACTATATTCGTGTGTATGTTGAGGGGGAATTGGAGAAATGCCCCACCCATGTCCGCGTTGAACGGTTATTTAAAGACGGCGTGTTGGCTATAAAGGAATAAAATTACGAAACCAAAAGGAGATAAAGTATGGAAAATTGTATTTTTTGTAAAATTGTAGCAGGTGAAATTCCTTCCCCGAGATTGTACGAGGATGATAAAATGATCGTCATTCGTGATATTGAACCCAAGGCGAAATTGCATTATCTTTGTATTCCCAAAACACATTTCGCGCTTTTATCGGAGATGGACGAAGCCAAAGCGGAAATTGTAAAACATTGTTTCGCGACAATTCCCACGTTAGAGGAAACGTTGGGCTTGCAGGACGGGTATCGCGTAATTATCAATCAAGGTGTCAATGGCGGTCAAACGGTGCCGCATTTGCATATTCATTTGCTCGGCGGCGAAATGTTGAGCGATTTCTAAAAAGAATTTTTTTACGATAAAGTATAAATACAAAAGATTTGGGCGATAATCCCTTCCGTGGCGGTGCAAAATAGCCGTTAAGGAGGGGATTATGTTTTTTTGGCAGCTGCAAAACTTTCTTAAAACGGCGTTGGCGGCGATATGCACGCTCTTGCTCGCGATGATTTTCTGTGGTGTACACGCGACTCGTTTTTCCGCATTTGAGGGCGAAAGAGTGTTTTATGTGCATACGGCATCTTCGCAGGGTTTGCGAAAAGAAAGTTTACAACTTTGCGACCTTTTTTCAATCAAGGGGGAAAGTGTGCGGTTTACGTTTGAAGAGGAAACTCAAGAACAGCTTTTAGAAAAAATCCTTATAAAATATGGGGCGACGGTGGTATTTTGTGAACGTGCGGCGGATGTCACGTCCTATTACGCTTATACGCCGCAATGTAAGGACACGATTGTTATTGATGGTGTAAGGGTAAATTTGCATATTGCTTTCAACAAGGAGATTTGTGTGCTCGGCAGTCCGATTATTTTTGATGGATATTAAGATTTTATAAAAGGAAGTACCCATGTCTGCGTTGAACAGAAAAAATATAAGTATAAAAAGGTGAAAACCTGTCAAACATTTACATACAAAACGATTTTTCGGAGGATTGAAAATGAAAGAACAGAATGCAAGTGAAAAGAAGAAGGCGCGTTGGAGCGGTGAAAAGAAATTTTACGTATTCACAGCGATCGGTTGCGCGGCGGTGATGTTGGCGATTATTATCATAGCCGTAGCAGTGTCGGGTAAAGACAAAGTAAACAATCAAGTAGATAACGGAAACAACAATGTGGAAATCTCTACGCCTGATGAAAATGTGGGCGGTGAGGATAGTGGCAACGAAGAAGCTGTGGGGGGACTTCCCGAAGGTATGATTTCACCTTTGAGTGCGGTGACGGTGTTGAATGATTATGGTTTTTATTACAATCAAACGCTGAATTCCTATTACGAACACATGGGGATGGATTTTACCGCTGCGGCAGGTACGGAGGTATATGTTGTAGAGGATGGCGTAGTGGAAAGTATCTACAAAGATGATTTGCTTTCGGGGACGGAAATTGTTGTTAAGCACGGTAATGGGTTGCGTTCATTGTATCGTTTCGTGACGGAAACAGCGGATTTAAAAGTGGGTGTGGAAGTGAAAAAAGGGGATGTGATTGCGACGGTGGCAGAAGCTACGGGTGACGAGTATAAGGATGGGGCGCATTTGCATTTTGAAATTTTGCAAAACGGCAAAAGTGTCGATCCGGCTATTCATTTGACGTTAGAAGAAAAATAAAAGATAAGCGGCTGTAAAACAGTCGCTTTTTTTGTATATTTCTTGTATCTGGCGCATACGATATTTTGAGAAAACGTATCGGGGGTGTCTTATGAAAAAAATTCCGTGTTTGTTGCTTGGACTGGTGAGCCTTGCATTCAGTTTATCGGGATTTATCGGTTGTAATAAAAAACAAAACGGAGGGGGCAGGTACGAGATTACGGCGGAATATATCCCCGAAAACAAGACGCTGGCGGGTGCAGTGAAGGTGACGTTTGAAAACGGTACAGAGAACGAAATCTCCATTTTGAAATTCCAGACCCATCCCAACGCTTATCGTGAAGACGCTTTGTATAGTCCTATTTCCACGGCGTACGCAGGCGCGGCGTATTATCAAGGTGAAAGTTATGGAGAAATGGTGATTTCCAGCGTCAACGGCGCGAAAAATTGGGAGATGATGGGGGAAGACGAAAATATTTTGTACGTGTATTTAGAACGTTCGTTGTTTCCTGGGGATAAGGTAGTGCTTGATATCGGGTTTATAACAAAACTAGCCAACGTGAATCACAGAACGGGCATTACAAAACACACCGTCAATCTCGGCAATTTTTATCCGATTTTATGTGGAATTAAACACGACGGCTTTTACGAAACCGTTTATTATTCGGACGGAGATCCCTTTTATTCCGATTGTGCAGATTATACGGTACGCCTTACCTTACCCAAAGAATACGTAGTGGCATCCACGGGTAAAATTGTCGAGGAAAGAACGTTAGAAAGTAAAAAAGTCTATACCATGTCCGCGATGAACACGCGAGATTTTGCTTTGGTGCTTTCCGATCAGTACAATGTAAAAACGGAACAGGTCAACGGAAAAACGCTTTCCTATTATTATCACAATGATAAAACACCGACGGAGAGTTTTGCCGTAGCCAAGGAATCTTTTGCCTATTACGAAAAGACGTTTGGTGAATATCCTTACGAAACGTATGCAATCGCTCAAACGGGGTTTTGCATGGGGGGTATGGAATATCCTGCGCTGGTGATGGTTTCGGACACGTTGAAGAAAGAAGAACTTGCCCGTGTGATCGCGCATGAAACGGCGCATCAATGGTGGTACGCGGTGGTTGGTAGCGACCAAATCGAAAACGCCTGGCAGGACGAAGGGTTGGCGGAATATTCCACCGTTACATTTTTTGAAAATTATGAAAAATACGGCTTTACGCGCGAGGATATAGTGACGCAATCCATCAAAGAATACCGTTCCTATTACGACGTTTACGGCAGTGTTTTAGGCCGCACGGACACGCGCATGACGCGGCATTTAAAGGAATATATCAGCGATTACGAATATCGCTGTATTTCTTACGACAAGTCGCTGGTGATGTTTGATACACTTAGAAAAAGTGTCGGAGATAAGAAATTTTTCTTGTCATTAAAAAAATATTACACCGACAACACATTCAAAATCGCCAAACCTGAAACGCTTATCGGCAGTTTTGAGAAAAACGGATTGGACGTAGCAGGCTTTTTTGATAGCTTTTTGAATGGCAAGGCGGTTTTGTAAGGAAAAAGAAGAAAATCCGTAAAAAAACCATTGCAAATTTTTACAGATAGGAGTATAATGTACTCGTAATGCGAATGGCAAAAGAAAGGAGAAACTACAATGCCTTTTTTACAATACAAATGCTTAAAATGCGGTAAGAAATTCGACGAACTCGTGAAGGTATACACGGATAAGGTAGCCTGCCCTGATTGTGGCGGCGAAACCGAACGCGATTATTCGGGGGCAATGTTCTCTTCTACGGGTCAATCGAGCAAAAAATGCAGCGGAAACTGCAAAACTTGCGGCGGTTGCCATTGACAAAAAGATTGATTCATCCATTTTTTGTTTGAAATAAGTCGATATATTAGAAGAACGTCCCAAAAGCATAAAAACTTTGGGGCGTCTTTTTATATGAAAGTGTTTATCATTCACTCTTAATTTGGGTTCGCGCGCGCGAACAATAATATATAATATAAATATACTTCGACCGTTTGTACCGTTTTCCTATGTTTTTTCATAAAAAAGCCGCAAAAAACATAAAAATAAAAAAAATTGAAAAAAATAAAAAAAGTGCAAAAAACTTTTCAAAAACGCTTGACTTTATCCCAACTTAATGGTATTATGTTTAAGCTGTCGATAAGCGAGAGCGTGATTTTGATAGCACCCGACTCTGTAGAGAAGGGAGAAACGAAGATTAACAACTGCATAGCAAATTGCAAAAAGTCTTTTTTGAAAAAGAAAAAGACGAGTACGAAAAGGCAAAGAAATTTTCAATAATAAGTGAAATGAAAGCTAATTTGGTTAATAAGC
>SVII01000008.1 GCA_015069605.1 Clostridiales bacterium
ATCGGCTCTCAACGGTCAAAACTACCGTCAAAAGCCGAAAATAAGGTAAAAATACCCCCAAAAGCAACAAAAAGGGCAATAATCTCGATACTTTTTGTATCAAAATTATCACCCTTTCGTGGTGGAGACAACAGGATTTGAACCTGTGACCTCTCGCATGTGAAGCGAGCGCTCTAACCAACTGAGACTATGCCTCCGCTTATTGGTACGCCTATTATAGCACTCGAATTTTCGCTTGTCAATCTTTTCAAAGAAAAAACAAAAAAAATTTTCACGTGTAATATGTAGGGAAACTCCCCCTGAAAACTTCTCTTTCAAAGGGAGTTTTTTCGTTGTCAATCTTTCTTACCCGATCGCTTTCACGTTGACGATAGAAATTTCTTCGCCCGTGTTCGCATCCAAATAAATCACGTACATCTCATTTTTGTACGAACACAAAAATTCATATGCCGTTTTTTCACTGCGGCCGACCTTAATCACTGCCATCCGCGAGGATTCTACGTTCAAATCTTCATGCAATTTCCCATACGCTTCGCCAAGCGTCATTTTTGCGTTCGTCTCAACCCGTTCCTTATGATTTTGTAAATATCTCGACGCATCCATACCCGAAACCACGCCGCGAGTACGGCATACTTTTACGTGAATTTCGTCTGGATAATACGCAACACCGTCCATGGAGTACACGAACGTGAAATCCGTCGTTGTGCCATTTTCACTCTCGCGGACAACTTCCATATCCGCATACCCCATCGTCTTTAAAAACTGTTCGGCAAGCATTTGCGCGTTCTCTAAATCAAAATTTTCTCCCGTACAGTCTTCAAAATAATCAAACCGCACCAAAGCGCCGTTTTGTTGATCGATTTCCGCGAACAACATCGAGCCCTTTTCGTCATAACCCTGTACGTTGTAAGCAGAACCTTTTCTCGTCGTCATTTCGCCGATACATTGAAATTCTTCAATCTTGTATTCCGAGAAATATTGCGAGCAAAGTTCTTCCGCTTTCGTAGCGTCGATGCGGGCGGAATTTTCTTCGCTTTTAGGCGTTGATTGCGACCCATTCCCCTGCTTTTCTTCTTTTTTATCCCCAAACAAACGGTTTTCTTCCATTGTCAAATCTTCGATTTTATCAAAAATTTCTTTCACACCGCCTTCCATTTTGTTGATAAGCGACTTCATATCATTCTCCGTCATCTTTTCCGCCAAATTACCAAGCTCCGCACGGATAGAATGATTTGTGACGTATAATTTTTCTAAAATTTCTTGATCCTGCGAGGAGAGCGGTTCGCCCTTCCGCAATTTTGCCAGCATTCTTTCGCATTCCATTGCCGTGCGGTTGATAAACGTCGTTACGTTTGCATCCATTTCCGCCGACATAGGCAATTTTTCCAAATCAAGCTCCGCAAGCCTCGTTTGCACCAAAAGATCAGTCAAAATACGGCTCTGTTGTACCGACGAAGCGGATACACGCACGCGGTCAAGGTCGCTGTCTACATTTTCCATAATGCCCGTCAACTCGGACATGGTAGCCCTGTATCCCGTCATCATACCATTTTTTGTATTCTTCATATCAATCGCGCCGACCGTCACCGCCGTCGTCAAGCCAAGCGTCACCGCACCCAACGCAATCACCGCCGCCAACCAGCCGCCATAGCCCTTTTCCTTATCTTCACGTTTTTGGCGGTTTTTGTGCCGCTCATTTTTCTTTTTGGAATGTTCTTGATTTTTACTCGCTTTGGCGTGCGCGCGGTCGCGAATTTTCTTTTCTTTTTCCGCCGCTCGCTTTTCCGCTAACGCCTTTCTTTCCGCTTGGCGTTTCTCGATCAAAGCCTTTTTCTCCGCGGCGCGCTTTTCAATCAACGCCTTTTTCTCTGCAAGCCGTTTTTCCTTTTTCGCTTTTTTCTCCGCAAGGCGTTTGGCTTTTTCCTCCTTACGTTTTTCTTCTTCCTTTTTGCGTTTCAAAGCCGCTTCCACGCGCGCTTTTGCCGCCGCGCTTTCCTTTTCCGCACTCCCATTAGAGGATTTTGCATTCATCTTTTCCGCGCGAATTTTCTCCGCTTTAGAATCCCCAAGCGCCGCGTCCCCTTTCGCCGTTTTTACCGATTTATCCACGGTCGTTTTCGACGAAGTTTGATCCTTTGATTGTTTGATTTCCTTTTCGATCGTTTCCACTTTTTCCGCCCCAGAGGACGTGTTGATCGCTATTTCCTTCTTTTCTTTTTTCATATTTACCTCATTTCTTCCTTAATTTTCGCCAATTTTAAACACAGTTTTTCTGTTAAAGTGATTATACCCCGAGAAAAACGCAGTCGCAACGCTGTATTGCGAAGTATATCCGCGCCCGTTATACCGCAAAGACGTGTTTCCCTATCACCGTAATCGTCGGCCTACTAAAAATCCAAGAACTGGTAGCGACGGCTGGATTATAATAATAGATTGCGCCGCCAGACGGATCCCAGCCGTTGATGGCGTCACGAGCCGCTTTCATCGCCGTTTCGTTTGGCGTCAAATTGATTTGTCCATCCGACACCGCGGTGAAGGCATTTTTTTGATATACTACGCCGGATATGGTGTTGGGAAAAGACTGATGTTGGACTCTATTTAAGATGACTGCGCCAATGGCAACCTGTCCCACGTATGGTTCGCCGCGCCCCTCCGCATAGATCGTCCGCGCCAATAAATACACGTCCGAACTGGAAAAGCCATTCACCGAGCCAGAGGCGTTTGACCCAGTCCCATTTGCACCCGATTGCCCTGCCAAAATGCTATACGAACTGTTCATGCCCAACGCCTTATACGTAGCCTTTCCCACGACCCCGTCCGCCGTCAAACCGTTCTTTTTTTGAAAAGAAATGACTGCCGCTTTCGTGCCTGCGCCAAACACACCGTCCACACTTCCTTTATAATACCCCCACATCTTCAAACGGCGTTGCACCTCCTTGACTTCTCCACCCGAAGAACCTTGTCTAAGCACTGCCGCCGCCGTAAGCTCCGTTTCTATTGTGACGTCCAAATATTCAGACGAACGTTTTACGGACTTGATAAGCACCGCCGTCGGCGCAAGCATTGATAAGGCGATTACCGCGGCACATATGCTCTTTTTCCATATCTTTTTCATTGTTTTTTCTCCTCCTATGTACAAACCAAACGTTTATCTCTCCGCGTAAAATCGCTGAATTATCTCCTTGATTTTACTTTTATAAATGACGTTTTGACCTGTGGGAGCGGCAAAACACAACGGCGGATACACCACGCACCACCAATTATCCCCCTCTCCGCTGCCTAAACGCACAATCAGCGCCGCGTATTCCCCTGCAGGCAACGTACAAGTATCATATACACGCGTTGGAAAACTCTCCACTGTCAATTCCGCCGTCGCACCGTAGGAAAATCCCTTTTCTTGCAAAGTTTTCGACGCCACTTTCGACAGCTCGCAAAGACAAGCCTGCACGCGTTGGGTTGCCTCCGCTTTTGTTTCACATTCCGCAACAATGGGAGTGAGATATTCCACAATTTTATCTCGAACGGCGTATTTCACTGCCTGCGCTTTGCTTTCGTTGGAATCGGCGCGGATATGGATACGCAAATATTCGCTTTGGATATTTTGCGCGGTTTGAGCGTTTTCAACGCAACCCATATCCCCCCATTTCCCATTTTCGCCACTCCAAACGCCCGAAAAACCGAGCGCCGTTAAACTTATTATGATTGACAATAAAAAAATTATGCAAACATTTTTCATAAAAAAATAACCTCCGCGTTTTCACACGAAAGTTATTGACGGTATTTTATGATTTTATACAACGTATCACGGAAAAAATGTTGGTTATTCCGCATCGCTCCATTTATGGTTATGCAGTTCGCCTTCCTCCAAAAGCCCCTCGTAATCGGTTTGGCGCAACGCTTCGTATAAAGCGACCGCCACCGAGTTGCTCAAATTCAGCGAACGAGCTTCGGAGAACATGGGAATACGCAAACATTCTCCTTCATGCTGCATCAATAGTTCTTCGGGCAAACCTTTGGTTTCTTTACCGAACACCAAAAAGTCGCCGTCCTGGAAGGCTACGTCGCTGTGGCGATGACGCCCTTTCGTCGTAAAAAAGAAAAAGCGAGAATCGGGGTATTTTGCGCGCAATTCCTCAAAGCTGTCGTAATAGGAAATGTCAACGAGATGCCAATAATCCAACCCCGCGCGTTTTAAATATTTATCCGAAACCTCAAACCCCAAGGGTCGAATCATATGCAAATGCGTACCCGTAGCCGCGCACGTACGCGCAATATTGCCTGCATTTTGCGGAATTTCCGGTTCAACCAAAACAATGTGAAACATATCTCACCTTCCATAATTCATTACCATAATATTGTACTTCTTTCCCACGCGTTTGGCAAGCGATTTTGCGCCCGCTTTCCATTCATTGACAGAAAAAAGAAGTATAAAAAGCAAAAAATAGGACGATACTGCTTACTGAAAGGCAACGCCTTTGAAATGGAGTTTATTTATGCAATTTGAAAACACGGAAACTTTTAAAAACTTAGCCCGCAGTTTTGCAGGCGAATGTCAGGCAGGTATGCGATATCAAATGGTAGCCAAGCTGGCGATGAAAGAAAATATGAAAACGTTGGCAGACGCTATCCGTACGATCGCAAAGAACGAAACGTTGCACGCTACGCAATTTTTCAATAAGATGATTGAAAAAACGGGCAGCCGCGACCACGTGGAATTTGACGCAGGGTATCCTTTCCACGCAGGAACGTTGGCGGAAGGCTTGAAATTTGCCGCCGCGGACGAACTTGGCGAAGCAGAAGAAATTTATCCTTCGTTTGCTTTGACAGCGGAAAAGGAAGGCTTTGAAGATATTGCCGCGCTCTATAAAATGATCGCAAAAGTGGAAAGTCATCACAAGATTATTTTCCAATATCTTCACGACGGCGTTCGAAACGGCACGTTGTATAAGAGCGAAAGCCCCATTCTTTGGATTTGCAGCGAATGCGGTTATATGCACGTTGCAACGGAAGCGTGGAAAGTGTGTCCTCTTTGCAAAGCGGAACAAGGTTACGTCGATTTACACTTGCCCTTTGAAGGCGTACGCGAATAACGCGAAGATAAACGTATAGAAAACGCGTTGCCTTTCATTTTTATAAGGAGAAAATTATGAAAAATTATCAGAACAAACAAAACAACCAGAACAACCAAAAAGACAAAAATTGCGGCAATAAAAACTGCGGCAACAAAGATTGCGGTAACAACCACAGCTACAACCACGGCGGCAATAACGACTAAATGAAAACGTCGAAAAAAGGCAGTCGTCCCATACCTGCCCCCACCAAGCGCGCTTTGGGCGTATTTATCGGTCCGTCCAAAACGGATGTAAATGGAAGCTATACGGGAAAACCCCAAGACAAACGGGAAACGCCCGTGCAGGACGCGGATGATCTGTAACTTAACCGTCAAAAAGAGAGGGAACGAGTATTTCGTTTCCTCTCTTTGTTTTTATTTTTCAGCGGCTTGAGAAGTTTCTTCTTCCAAAGCATCTTGCGCCATTTCTTCTTGCGCGTCGAAAAGTATTTGTCGTATTTCTATAATTTGTGTTAAAATATTGTTCAATTTACGCATGGAAATCCTTTTTTGCGTTTCAATGCGGACGTAATGCGCTTTCCAATGAGGACAAACTTCGTGTTTATCTTTATATTCTCCACTTTTGCGACATAAGCCATGGTCCTGTTTTTCAAACCGACAAATTTCTTTCGTATAAAAAGCTCGATAATATCCGCAATTAAAGCACGCCGCATTTTTCCTCATAGTATTTCTCCTTTGTTTCCTGCTTTGTGCCATTATAACAATTTTTCTTCTTAATTTCTCGACATATAGGAAAAAATCCTATATATTATTTTTTAAAAATTTTGCAGCAACAGCGGCGTATAATGCCGCGCCGATGGGCAGGGCATTCTCGTCAAATTCCACTCTTGGATGGTGTAAGGGATAGGTGTATCCGTCCTTTTTTGCTCCTGCAACAAGCGCCGCCATCACGGACGGGACTTCGTGACTGATATAGGAAAAATCTTCCGAACCGCCGCTCGTATTTTTCGTATTCCCCCCAAGCATGGTCGAGTTGAACACTCTATTTTTTCCAAAAAGCTCTATCGCCGTTTCTTCCGTCAACGCGGACAATTTAGCGTCGTTGACAAGGGTAGGACAACCGCTTTCAAACGTAAGTTTGGCTTTTGCGCGAAAGGCTTTGGCTTGTGCAAGGGAAATCTCTTTCATTCGTTGTTTTAAAAACGTTCGCAAGGGTTCATCAAAAGCACGCATCGTACCTTCTAACACCGCGCGATCGGCAATGGCGTTCCCTGCCGTGCCGCCCTGCATTTTCCCCACCGTCAACGCCGCTACCTGCGAAGCGGAAATTTCTCGCGCCGACAATTCTTGCAACGCAATCAAAATATATGCCGCGGCAGTCAAGGCGTCCACTCCGTTTTGCGGCGCTGCCCCGTGACAGCTTTTTCCCTTAACCTCTATGGTAAAATAATCGGCGGCAGGCGCGCTGACGCCGCCCGATGCCACGACAACGCTACCCGTGGGCATATCTACGCCCGTCATCACGTGCAACATCATTGCTCCGTCCACTTTGGGATCGCGCAACAAGCCCTTAGAAATTGCCGTTTTTGCACCCTGCAACGTTTCCTCAGCAGGCTGAAAAAACAGTTTAACCCTGCCCCGTAGCTCCCCTTCGTGATTTTTTAAAAGCCGCGCCGCGCCAAGCAACATTGTCGTGTGTAAATCGTGACCGCAAGCGTGCATATTCCCCGTTGGACAAGCGTACGGCGCACCTGTTTTTTCTTGAATGGGCAACCCGTCCATGTCCGCGCGAAGCAAAAACGTTTTGCCTTTTACCTCCGATCCTGCCACCGCGATCAAACCTGCTTTTCCGCAACCCGATACCGTATATCCCATTTCTTCCAGCTTTTCTTTCACAAACGTCGCCGTCTTTTTCAACTGAAACCCCACTTCCGCGTGCTCGTGTAACCAACGTCTATTTTCGGTAAGCTCCTTTTGTAAATTCTTCGCATCTTGCAACCAACTTTTCATACGATTAGTTTGGTCGTTTAGGCGTATTTTTACTACAAAAAAAAAAGCAAGTACGCGTTCATCACATACCTGCCCCTTTCATTTTTATATATTTTTAATTGTTCGACTCTTCTAAAACAGTCGATTTCTTGCCCTTCCAAATTTTGAGATATACGAAAATGGCAATCAGCGGGAACAACATCCCTACCAACATTCCCAGTTTCAGCCCAAGTTGATCGGGCGTAAGGCTCATACTTTCCGCAAACGCTATCAAAGCAGAATTGGTAGCCGCGAAATCGGCAACCACACCGACAAGTTGCGGTCCAACCGACGCGCCAAGATCCCCCCCTGCCGCCATCATAGCAAAGATAAACACGCCGCCCGTAGGGAAACGATCGGACGCTACAATCAAACTGCCTGGCCAAAGCATCGACACGCAAAATCCTGTCAATGCGCAAGCCAAAAGCCCCACCACGGGTACATTCAAAACCGCCGCCGTCAAATAACAAACCGTCGCGCCAACCGCGCCAAGACAAAGCACTTTGGCGATATTTTTGCCATATTTTGCATACAGAGAACGTCCCAAACCCAGCGCCACCGCAAACAAGGCTACGCCGAAAATATCCCCCCAGATTTTAGGAATCCCCAACGCTTGTTCCAAATATCCCGAACACCATTGCGCCATGGTACACTCGCTTGCGCCGCCGAGGAAAATTGCCGCTACGCACAGCCACAAGCCTTTGTCTTTCAAGAATGCCAACGCGCCCGACGTCTTTTCAGGCGTTTGCATTTTCGGCAATTCCGTGCCAAAGAATAAAATCCCTGACAGCAACGGGACTAACACGAAAGACAATGCCAACCATTGCCAATGCTCGTTGCCGATAAACAGCAAAAACAGAGTACAAACGGCAACAACAAACACAACACCCCATGCATAAATGGAATGGAGTTTACTCATTTCCGCATCGGGATTGTCCGACGGCAAAGCGGCAATCACGGGACTGATCAACACTTCTGCCAACCCGCTGGACGCGGAGAAAATGATCGTACCGATTACCAGCCCGACGTAAACGCTTTGCGAGAACACGTACGGCCACAAAGCATACACGCACAGCCCTATGATTGTCAATACGGGAATGGTTTTCACCGTTTTTGGAATATTGAATTTATGCGAAAAGAAAGAAAAAATCAAATCGATAATGAGCTGCGTGGAAAAATTGATAAGCACGAGCAAGCCCAACAACGAATACGACACTTTGTATAAATTGTGGAAAGTGAGAAAAAGCACGGGTGATAGATTTCCCACTACCGCCATACATACGTTGACTGAATAACACGCATATTTAACGCGTTTTGCCTGAATTGCCATAACGATTCCCTTTTGTTTTAAAATATCGCGAGTATTATAACACTAATTTTTTAAAAAGACAACTGTTGCACCGCACCTTTTATAAGATTTTAAAAGAAAAAACGCATCTTTGATGCGTTTTTTCAATCGGTAACGAGTGCAAATAGCGGATCGGAAAAAAACTCCCCTAATCCCATTTGCATAGTATCCAACATCTCGTACAACGTCGTAATTTCTATCCCCTTTCTTGTTCCGTTTAACACTTGGGAAATCGTCGATTTGGCAATCCCCCCTTCTTTATGCAGTTTATACGCCGTAAACCCCTTTTCATGCATAACGTCCTTCAATCGCTTCGTAATCGCTTCCGTCAGCGTCATCTCACTCCTCCTTTTAGTTCTCCAAAGAGAACTCTACGCTAAAATTATATACTTTTTAAAAAATTTTATAGTTCTCTATTGAGAACTGCTTGCGTTTTGCGATTTTTTTTGTTATAATATAGTTAGAAAATATATTTTTCCCTATTGACATAGCGTAGGAAGATATATTATAATATATATAGAAACACGCGCACGCGCAATACACGCGCGTATACGTGTTGATAAAAGTGAAAGGAGAATATAAACAATGCCTGATTTGATGACTGTACTTCTTATTATTGTTGCAGCCCTTATTTTGTTCTTTTTCTTGGGCTATTTAAAAGCGCCGCCCGATACGGCATACATTATCACGGGGCTTGGAAAAAGACGTATCTTGATCGGTAAAGCTGGTTGGAGAATGCCCTTTATTACGCGAGTGGATAAACTTTCTTTAAGCGTTATGCAAGTGGACGTTAAAACTAGCGAAGCTGTTCCCACGAACGAATTTATCAACGTAACGGTGGACGGTGTTGCCAACATTAAAATTTCTTCCGACCCCGAACTTTTAAAACGTGCAGCGGAAGCATTGCTTGGTAAAACCCGTCAAGAAATGGTAACTCTCGTTACGCAAGTGTTAGAAGGTAATATGCGTGAAATCGTCGGTTCGGTCGGTTTGAAAGAAATGGTACAAGACCGTCAAGGCGTAGCTAAGAAAATCACCGAAAACGTTGTTCCCGATATGGAAAAGTTGGGTATCGAAGTGGTAAACTTTAATATACAAAACTTTAAAGACGCGGCAGGAACGATTGAAAACATGGGTATCGACAACGTCGAACAAATCCGTAAAAACGCGCAAATCGCGAAAGCCAACGCGCAAAGAGATATTTCCATTGCAACTTCCAAAGCGCAAGAAGAAGCCAACGCCGTCAGCGTGGAATCGGAAAAGAAGATTGCCGAACAAAACGCCGATCTTGCTGTACAGCAAGCGGAAATGAAAGTCCGCGCGGATACGAAAAAAGCAGACGCAGACGCGGCGTATTCCATTCAGCAGGAAAATCAGCGTAGAATCGTAGAAATTGCAAAAACCAACGCCGACATCGCTCGCCGTGAAAAGGAAGCGGAACTCGCGGAAAAGGAAATCGCGATTAAAGAACGCCGTTTGGAAGCCGACGTCAAAAAACAAGCGGACGCGGAAAAATACCAAATGGAAAAAGAAGCGGAAGCCGAACTTATCAAACGCCAAAAGGAAGCGGACGCACGCGAATACGAAGCGAAAAAAGCCGCAGAAGCGAAGAAAGCCGAGGCGGAAGCTCTGCGTTATTCTATGGAACAAGAAGCGGAAGGTATCCGCGCCAAAGGTCTTGCCGAAGCAGAAGCCATCGAAAAGAAAGCTGAAGCGCAAAAGAAAATGGGCGAAGCTTCTATTTTGGAAATGTACCTTGCAGCTCTGCCCGAAGTGGTGAAAAACGCCGCTACGCCTCTTGCGAAAACGGATAAGATCGTTATGTATGGCGAAGGCAACTCCACGAAACTCGTTCGCGACGTTATGACGAGTGCCGATCAAGTGATCGAAGGCGTGAAAAGCTCGACGGGAATCGACATCAAATCCGTTTTGGCCGGCATTGCAGGCGGAAAAATCGCCGCAGCAAGCGTTCAAAGCGAAGTTGCACCCGCTGACGCAACCCAAAAACAAGAAGAATAATCTTCTTTAACACGTAAAAAACGGCTTACCTACACGGGTAAGTCGTTTTATTTCCCCTATTTTTTGTCTATTTCCCCCACTTTTGATAAAATTTTTTAAATTTTTTTTAATTTTTTTCAAAAAACCCCTTCAAAACACTTTACAACTTTATCGAAATAAAGTATAATGTCATTACTTCAGTTGAGTGAAGTACAAATAAAATAGTTGAAAAATTTTTAGGAGAAATAAAATTATGAAAAAAGTAGCAAAAGTTTTAGCAATGACGTTGGCAGCAGTATCGGTTATGGGTTTCGCAGCTTGTAATCAAAACAACGATGGTGGAGAAAAGAAAACGATTACGGTTGGTTATACCGATTACGCGCCTATGAACTACGAAGATGAAAGCGGCAAGTTGGTAGGTTTTGACACCGAACTTGCGCAGCAGATTTTCACCGATCTTGGCTATGAAGTTCGTTTTAAACTTATCGAATGGACGAATAAATATTCCGAAGTAAACTCTGGCACAATCGATTGTATTTGGAACGGCTTCACGTCCAACTGCGCAGATGATGACGATGGTATTCAAAGAGCAGACAAAGTAGATTTCACCTACAATTATATGACGAACGCGCAATGCGTCTTGCGTTTGGACACGGGCGTAGAAGTGACGGATAAAGCACAATTCGCAGGTATGTCCGTAGCGTATGAAGCAAGTTCCGCGGCGGAAGGTTTCGTTGGCGAGCTTACGGGCATCAACGCAAAACCTGTTTCGTCGCAAATGGTTGCTTTGCAAGAATTAAAAGCAGGTACGGCACAGTACGCAGTTGTTGACTTATTGCTTGCAAAAGCGGTTGCAGGGAAAGGTGATTTTACGAACGTTGTTATCAATGAAGGTGTTGAAATTGCGGCAGAATATTATGCAATCGGCTTCAAGAAAGGCAGCGATTTGACAGCGAAAGTAAATGAAAAACTCGTTGAATACGCGGCAAACGGCAAATTGGCAGCTTTGGCTGAAAAATATGGTTTGAGCAATCAGCTTATCACCGATTACTCCGATCAGAAATAATCCCTGTGGATTACAAGCAATCATAAAGGAAATTTATAAAGGAATTTTATAATGGAATTTATCACTGTTACGCAAAGCCTTTTCGAAGGCTTTGCGATTACTTGTTTATTGTTCGTTTTAACGTTAGTCTTGTCATTGCCTTTGGGGCTTTTAATCTCCTTTTGCACCATGAGCAAGATTAAGGCAGTAAAAGGCGTGTTCAAGGTGTTCGTTTGGGTCATTCGCGGCGTGCCTTTGATGTTGCAACTTTTTATCGTATATTATTTGCCTGGTATGCTCTCCCCTACGGGAATAAACCCGTTCGGGAAACTGGACAATTACTTATATTTCAACGTGGGGATTGACAACGGCGGCGCGTTGATTGCTACGCTGATTGCATTCACCATCAATTATGCGGCATATTTTTCAGAAATTTTCCGCGGCGGTATCGAATCCATTTCCAAGGGTCAGTACGAAGCAGGTCAGGTTTTGGGCATGACGAAAGGTCAAATTTTTAGAAAAGTCGTGTTGATGCAAGTTGTCAAACGCATCATGCCCCCGATTAGCAATGAAGTCATTACTCTTGTCAAAGACACAGCGCTTGCCCGCGTTATCGGCGTAATCGAAATCATCAAAGTGGCGGATATGTTCGCAAGCAAAGCGATTATTTGGCCCTTGTTCTACGCAGGCGCGTTCTATTTAGTTTTCGTCGGCGTATTGACCGTTCTGTTTAATTTCATTGAAAAGAAATTATCCTATTATAAGGTGTAATATGGCGTTTTTAGAAGTACAAAATCTCTATAAAAATTTTGGTGAAACGCAAGTTTTAAAAGGCGTTTCCTTTGAAATGAATAAAGGCGAAGTCGTGTCCATTATCGGCTCTTCGGGAAACGGCAAAACCACCCTTTTGCGTTGTTTGAACTTTTTAGAAACCGCGGACAGTGGTACGATTACCGTGGACGGAAAAACGATTTTTCCTATCAACGCCGACAGCTCGGACAACAGCCAACGCTTGACGTTTGGTATGGTGTTTCAAAATTTCAACCTTTTTCCTCAGTACAGCGCTTTAAGAAACGTTACGCTTGCTATGGATCTTCGCGATGAAAACGAACTCAAAGCGCAAAAAATCAAAGGCACGGAAAAGAAACGTATTTTAAGAGAACGCCGTGCAAAGAACGAAGAAACCGCGCTTGCGCTTCTTTCTCGCGTCGGGCTTGCCGATAAAACAAGCAACTACCCCTGCGAGCTTTCGGGCGGTCAGCAACAACGCGTTGCCATCGCGCGCGCCCTTGCTATGTCCCCCGATATTTTGTGCTTTGACGAACCCACGTCCGCGCTCGACCCCGAACTGACGGGCGAAGTGTTGAAAGTTATCAAAGGCTTGATTGACGAGGACAGAACGATTATTATCGTAACGCACGAAATGGGATTTGCGCGCAACGTTTCAGACAAGATTATTTTTATGGCGGACGGTGTTATCGAGGAGATGGGTACGCCTGAACAGGTTTTCGATTCGCCCACTAGTCCCAAAACACGCGCGTTTTTCGCAAAAGCTGAAGAAAATAAAGATTGAGGTGACATCATGGGACAAGATTTTAAACCTATGTTAAAAGCGTTATACGCAGAGCTTATCAAATTGGAAACAGAAGAAGAGTGCGAACGTTTTCTTTCCGATCTTTGTACTATCAAGGAATTGCAATCGATGGGTCAACGTTTAAAAGCAGCGAAAATGCTGTTAGACGGAAAAACGTACAACGAAGTGATTGAAGAAACGGACATCTCTTCCGCGACTCTTGCGCGCGTATCCAAATGCGTGCGTTATGGCGACGGCGGATATGCCAGCGTGATTAATAAAAAAAAGTAAACATAACCTAAAAAAATACGCAACGGTCTTTTCGTTGCGTATTTCTTATTTACTTTTCCCAAATAATCGGGGTAACGCCGTCTTCCGCGTAATGCCAATAATTTCCGTCGTACGCCGTACCGTCTTCATTTAAAGGCGGTTCATTTTCACTGTAATAATAGATGGTTGCATAAACTTTTTTATTGCTACCGCTTCCCCCACCCAAAATATCGTCCATGAAACTTTTTACCGTACCAACAAAAGCGTCTTCCGCTACCAATCCGTCTTTCATCAACTGAGACAACTCCGCCTCAGTTCCTTTATACAATACGTCGGGAACATTAATTTCCCCATAAATAGAACTACCGAAGACTTCCCCTTCTGATGCTTCAAACGTTTCGGGTACTATCAACTTTTGAATCGACGTGCCTGCCAACACTTTGCTTTGCAATTTCATACCTTCAGGCAATTCTAAAACCTCAATATTAAGCCCCGTTTGTTTTCCAAATACTTCCAAATACTTCGGCATACGAAATTGTTCTAAATGCAGCCAACCGATTGCTCCGTCTTCAATCACCGTCACACTGTCGGGTAAAATGAGTTCCGTCAATTTCGCGTATGCAAACGCATATCCTTTTAACGCCGTCAATCCATCGGGAGTATTTATTTCCGCAAGACTGCTTTCATAAAAAGCCCTAACCCCTATTTCTTTTATCCCTTGCGGCAACGTCACTTTCAGCAAATTCCCCGCGCTCGCAAACGCGTAATCGCCTATCTCCGTCACTTCGCCTGGCACGGTAAATTCCGTTTCAGGTTTCGCCGTGGCGTATTGTACAAACCGTGTACCGTCCTTGCTGTATATATTGCCGTCTATCGATTTATACGTAGGATTGTCTTCCGCTACCGTAAACGACGTAAAAGAGGCGTCTCCTTGACTCCATAACGCGCCGCCTTGTAAGTCCGTCACACCTTTGGGAATATGTATTGTCGTTAAATTTTTATTATGAGAGAAAGCTGAAATTTCAATTGTTTGCAAGCTATCGGGAAGCGTTATTTGCGTAAAATTGCAAAAATCAAAAGCATACGTCCCTATCTTCTTCATGCCTTCAGGAATATTGATTTCGCTTAAATTGTCACAACCAGAAAATACATACAACGGCAATTCCGTCATCTGACTGTCTTCTTCAAAAATTACCTTTTCCAAATTTTGGCAACTCGAAAAAGACGAATCTGATAAAGACATTATATTCTTGGGTAAAAACAATTCTTTTATCGCACAGAGCGTAAAAGCATTTTCACCGATTGACGTTAATGATGCGGGAAAAGACACTGTTTCCAATCTTTCGACATATCCAAAAGCCTCACGTCCAATGGTTGTTACACCTTCGGGAATCACAATATTTTTAAAGCTCGATTCATAAAACGTAGTTTCCCCTATTTCCGTTAAATATTTTGGAAACCGTACGGACTTGATACCATTTGGTTGGAAATTACCGCTTTTCATCGTTTTCGTCACTTCTTTTCCATCATACGTATCAGGCAAAACCAATCGACCACCTATGGCATTCGCATTTTCCACGTGCACGATATACGTTTTATCCTCTTGTAAACTGTATGTAAGTCCACTGCTAATCACTTCTATTTTTTCAACAATCGTTGTCGCCGAGTTCAAATCTTCACCCTTAGCGTCCATCGCTTTCACACTAAATTCTACGCTTGTGCCAAGACTGCAATACGAAGTGAAATCGTAACTGTTTTTCTTCGTTTTAAACGTTTGTCCATACGCGCTTATTTCATACTTCGCCGCACCGTCCACCTCAGGCCATGTCAGTATGTATTGCGTCCGCTTGTTGGTCGTGTGATTGTAACAAAGGTATAACTTGTCGGTCGCAGGTAAAAAGTTTTCCTCTTCCGAATCTGCCGAAGAAGAATCTTCCTTTTCTGAACTTGGAAGAGAACTCTCCGATTCTTTATCATACGAAGGACTGGAAGTTTCCTCTTCTTTGTCTTTACATGCAACTACACCCGTTGCAACCATCGCCAATAATCCTATTAAAAGAATTTGCTTTAACTTCTTGTTCATGTTTATACCTCCTAATTTTTCGATTATTATACTACCTTTAATTTACTTTGTCAATACATTTTTAAAAGTTTTTTGTAAAATTTTGTATTTTTATGCACCTTAAATAACTTTACCATACAAAAAGACAGAGCGTTTTGATTTTTGCTCTGTCTTTTTCTTATTATTCTTTTTCTTTCGTGAGGTGTCTTGTGCAAAAGGTTTTTTTGCCGCATTTAGGACATCTCAATCTTCTCCAACGAATCCCGTGTACCCCCATTATATACGAACCAAACTTCGGTACAAAACGTTCTCCGCACGCCTTACACTCGTACACGCTTGCCTCTAAATCCAAAATACCGCAAACGATCAAACCGCTAATCAGGAAAAAGAATCCGATTGCCAACAGCACGTAACGCAATGGTTCGGGAATATCCGCTTCTCCCACGACCCACAATAGAGTGATCGTCGGAATCAACGTAATCAACGTAGTCAGCACCGCAACCCAAATTTTCTTTTTCGTCTTTTTTCTTTCTTCCATCAACGACATAATGTTTTCTTCTGCTTTTTGATGATATTGTGTTTCGCTCAGTCTTTCCCCGGAAAGCAATTCATTCACGCTGATCCCAAGCAAACGGCAAAGCGGCATCATCAAACTCACTTCCGGTAACCCCTTGCCCGTTTCCCATTTGGACACCGTTTTATCCGAAACGTTGAGTTTTTCCGCCAACTCGCTTTGCGTCCAGCCCTGCTCTTTGCGCAACGCCTTGATGAATTTCCCGATTGTCAACTGATCCATAAGCAGCCTCCTTGCTTACATTATATCGGCTTTTTTTGTAAAAAACCACCCACGCTCCGTAGAGTTTTCCGATTTTCCACTCTATATATCGTAGAATTTACCCGTTTATTAACCATTGTCAATGTTCAAAATACTGCAAATTTGGTTCACCGCATCGTCGTAGGTGTGAAATTCCACGACGTAATCGCAAATTTCCATATTTTGCTGTTCCGATTCGATCGCGATAATGCGGTTGATTTTATCGTTGATGTCCGATTTCTTACGCAAAATCGAGGACAGCAATGCTCGCTTTTCACGCTTGATATACACCGTGATCACGTTTTTGAAGTTCGTCTTTAAGGACATGGTACCGCAAATATCCATTGTCGTCAACACGTGCTTGCCCTGCGCCAAAATTTCCTCAATATCCGATTTCTTCGACCCGTACCCGTGCCCTGCGTACATCGTCGATTGAAACATCTCTCCGCTGTCGCACATCTCGTTAAAATGCTCCATTGAAACGTAGTTATACCACTCGTTTTCCGTTTCCGCCGTAGGGTCTTTGGTCGTGTAGCTCATCAATTTTTTAAAACGGTCGGTCTTTTCCAGCACCCGACGCGCAATGGTCGATTTCCCACTGCCCGACGGCCCAACAAGCACCACGATGCTCGGTTCGTTTAAGGTGAAATGTTCGGGCTTGATGGAATAACTGTCCGCGATTACTTCGACAAGTTTCAAAAACTCGTCGTACGTATTGACGGCAAGCATGCCCGTCGCCGCTTGGTTCCAAGGTCTGCGCATTAAAATGGGATACTGCGCGTTGGAACGGAATACGTTATGCATTCCATCGTCGAATAAAATATCCACGCTGATTTTGTCCTTGCGCGAACCCATATAGATATGGTCGGGCGGAATTTCAGGAAATTCACGCATAATTTGTTTGGCGCGAATCCCCATAAATTCAGGCGGAATGGCGGTCGATACGAACACCTCGGTCATTTGCGAGAGTTTGCGAACAAATTCCTTTGCGCCCTCTAACACGGGTTGTGTTTCGTAGAAATGGGGATCGTTGAAAAACTCAAAAATAACGTCGGTGCGTTTGCCCTGCTTCCCCCAACCCGTCACCTCGTGCACGGACAGGGGCGGATCAAATTTATATTTTTCATTCGCAAGCCGAATGGCGTATGCGGTACATTCCAAAAGTACGTCGTCAATATCCAGCGCCGTCGATAAACGGAATTTTCTATTCATATTTCCTCCTTACAAAAAAAGCAACTTCGCCGTATTTGATACAGAAACACGGAAAGCTGCCCTCTATGTTATTATACTTCAATACAAAGGAAAAATCAACCCCCTTTTGAAAAAAATTGTAATTTTTTTGTTTTGGGTATTGCATTTGTCGAAATCTTGTGTTATAATAACTGTCGGTATGGCGAAAAAGCCCATATAGAAAAGATATATGCTCGTGATAGGGACGAGCGTTTCTACCAACCGCCGTAAATGGTTGACTATCGATCGTTCAAAGGGTCTTTGGTCAGCCTATTATTATGCAAATTTATACACGTTAAGGGAGAGAATTTTATGAACTATGACGTTATTATTATCGGCGCGGGGCCTGGCGGCATCTTTTCCGCTTACGAGCTCGTCAACAAGCAGCCAAATTTAAAAATTGCCGTTTTTGAATCAGGAAAGGCGCTGAAAAACCGTCGCTGCCCCATCGACGGCGAGAAAATTAAATCGTGTATCAACTGCAAGAGCTGTTCGATTATGAGCGGTTTCGGCGGCGCGGGCGCGTTTTCGGACGGAAAATACAACATCACCAACGATTTCGGCGGTACGCTGTACGAATATATCGGCAAAAATCAAGCGTTGGATTTAATGCGTTACGTGGACGAAATCAATCTTCGCTATGGCGGCGAAGGCACGAAATTGTATTCGACGGCAGGCTCAAAATTTAAAAAGCTGTGTATGCAAAACGATCTGCACCTTTTGGACGCGTCGGTGCGACATCTTGGCACGGACATCAATTACGTCGTGCTTGAAAACTTGTTCGATTTTTTGAAAGACAAAGCGGATTTCTATTTTGAAACTCCCGTAGAGCATATCCAAAAAACGGACGACGGGTTTAAAATCGAATGTCAAAACGGGGAATATTTCTGCCGTCAATGTATCGTATCCGTAGGCCGCAGCGGCAGCAAATGGATGGAGCATGTCTGCAACGAAATGCAAATTCCTACCAAATCCAACCGCGTGGACATCGGTGTGCGCGTGGAATTGCCCGCGGAAATTTTTTCACATTTAACGGACGAATTGTATGAAAGCAAAATTGTGTACCGCACTCCTAAATATGGCGATAAAGTACGCACGTTTTGTATGAACCCCAAGGGCGCGGTCGTCAGCGAAAACACCAACGGAATCGTTACGGTGAACGGTCATTCCTATGAAGACCCTGCAAAACAAACGAATTACACCAACTTTGCTTTATTGGTTGCCAAGCATTTCTCCGAACCCTTCCGTGATTCCAACGGCTACGGCGAATCGATTGCAAGATTGAGCAATATGCTCGGCGGCGGCATTATCGTACAGCGTTTTGGCGATCTCATTCGCGGACAGAGAAGTACCCCGTCCCGTATCCAAGAATCTTTCGTCACTCCTACCTTGAACGCAACGCCTGGGGATCTCAGCCTCGTGCTTCCCAAACGTATTTTGGACGGGATTATTGAAATGATTCAGGCACTCGATAAAATTGCGCCTGGTACGGCAAACGACGACACGCTTTTGTACGGCGTGGAAGTCAAATTCTACAATATGGAAGTAGCGGTAAACGAAAATCTTGAAAGCTGTTACAAAGGCTTGTATATCATCGGGGACGGCAGCGGTATTACGCATTCCCTCTCGCACGCGTCGGCAAGCGGCGTGTACGTTGCAAGAAAAATCAGCGAAAATATGTAACCTCTTTATATAAGAAAAAGGGCGGCGGAGCGTTTCCGTCGTTTTTTTCACCCCTTCCATTGACAAATTATAGTATATATGCTATAATATTATATACTTTTATTCAGTATTTTTACTTCGGAGGTACACCTCATGAAAAAATGGTTCTCTACGTTATGTTTCTTCCTCGCCTTTTGCGCGATCCCGTTGGTGGGGTGCGGAGAAGATATCGATAACAGCCAAAGTCAAAGCCAGAGCGATAGCCTGCCCCCTTTGGGCCCGCCCAGCACACAATCGTCCACCAAAGATGACTTAGATGACAGTTCTTCTTTCGACGGCGGTGATATTGATGACTCGTCGGGCGGCGGTAATGTTGACGTTGGTGGCGACTCGTCCAACAATTCGTCGGGCAGCGGTGATATCGACGATGGCACGCAAGTGACGTTGGATTTTTTCTCCATCAACGATTTGCACGGGAAATTCGACGACACGTATGACAATATGGGCGTAGATGAAATGACGACGTATTTGCGTTCTTTTGACAGCGATACGACGGTACTTTTGTCCGCAGGGGATATGTGGCAAGGGAGCGCGGAATCTAACTTCACCAAAGGCGCGTTGATCACCGATTGGATGAACGATTTAGATTTTGCTGCAATGTCTTTGGGTAACCATGAATTCGACTGGGGTGAATCATACATAGCTACCAACGCGAGCGCGGCGGAGTTCCCCCTTCTCGCCATCAACGTGTACGATAAAGACACCAACAAACGCGTGGAATATTGCGATTCGTCCGTTCTCATAGAAAAGAGCGGCGTACAAATCGGGATTATCGGCGCTATCGGGGATTGTTACAGCTCGATTGCAGGCAGTATGGTGCAGGACGTTTATTTCAAAGTCGGCAACGAGCTGACTAGCCTTGTCAAAGCAGAATCGCAAAGCCTTCGCGCGCAGGGCGCAGACGTCATCATTTACGTGTTGCATGACGATTATAACAATTACGGCGCGTACGACACTTCTCTTTCCAACGGCTACGTGGATCTCGTGTTTGAAGGACATTCCCACCAGCGAGTAAGAGCGCAAGACGAGTACGGCGTATGGCATTTGCAAGCAGGCGGCGATAATTATGACGGTATTTCTCGCGCAAGAGTGTACGTGAATACGGAAACGAACGAAGTTAGCGTATCAACGGAAATCGTTTCCTCGTACAGCTATCAAAGCATGCAAGACGACCCGATCGTAGACGAGCTTTTGGAAAAATATGAAAGCTCTTTGACGAAAGTCAACGAAGTGGTTGGATACAACAAATCCTATCGCGACTACGACGATTTGGGGCCTTTGGCGGCGGAAGCAACGTACCACGCAGGCATGAAGCGTTGGGAAAATTCTCAATACGCGGATAAGATCGTGCTTGGCGGCGGGTATTTAAAAGCGCGTAGTCCTTATTATTTGCCAACGAAAAATGTTACTTACGGTGATTTGTACTGTCTGTTCCCCTTTGACAATGATTTGGTGCTGTGTGCGATTCCAGGTTCAAGATTAAAAAATCAATTCATGCAAACCTCGAACAGCGCGTACCATATGTATTACAGCGATTACGGCAAGTCGCTTGATCCCAACAGCCTGTCCTTGACGGACACCTATTACGTCATTGTGGACACCTACACTTCCGATTATTCTTTCTCGGGTATGGGGCCTATGCAAATTGTCGAATATTACAGCCAAACGGAAGAATATTACAATCGCGATGCGTTGGCGGATTTTGCAAAAGCAGGCGGTCTTGACGGTGGCTACAATCCCAATCCTTCGGAAAAGCCCGACGATTCCGATACGCCTATAACGCCCACTCCCACTACTTACACCGACATTCGCGATATTGTAAGTGCGGGCGTTGCAAAGACAAATATCACAACGCGGGGCGAAGTCATCGCCGTCAGCAAACAGAGTTTCCTCTTTGGTGACAATACGGGCTTTATGATGTTCTATACGGGCAGTGTTCCTTCCGTTCGCGTGGGTGACACCGTGGAAGTGGTTGGCGATAGCTCCGTTTATAGTAGCAACATACAGTTCAACGGCAGTAAAAACGCTTCGTACACGGTGAAAGACCTCGACGTTTCCTATACCAAAACCACTCCGATAGAATGGGGCGTTAATGAAGTGAATAATTTTAACGGAAAAATCGGCAATTACGTCAAAATGACGATCAAGCTGTATAAGACCAGCACAGGCTATTACAACGCAACACTTTCAGCGGGCGCGACGAATAGCACCATCTCCGTCATTAACCCCGCGGACAGCGTTTTGAACAATATCACGTTAAGCGAAACCCCCATTGAAGTGGTGATAACGGGTTATCCTTGCTATTATTCGGGTTCAAATAATGCGTTTCTCAATGTTTTAATCGACACCATTTCCCTCACCAACAACGCAAATGTGGCTACCATGTCCGCGTTGACGACGGAAAACAGCGATTTTAACACAAACGCTTACGTAATTTCGGGCATCAATGATTTTGTATGGGAGTACGATTGCTATTTCACACCGATTTCTTGCAAACGCTATTAAAAAGAATATAAGAAATTAACCGCGAGGAGTTTTTCTCCCCGCGGTTTTTGTTTTAATACATTTTATTCTTACTTGTTTTTGGTAAACGTGAGTGTCGCCGTCGTATCCGTCAAAGCGTCCACCATAAACGTATAAGCGATCTTGTTGCCTTGATCGTCCGTTGTGGAAGCGGAAAGGCTATCCCCCACGCCGTACACGTATTCGCCCGTCTTGGTCGTCACGTATTCAATCAAATTATCTTCCGTGCCATATTCGTCCGAAGCGTCGGTGTTGTTATTGTACACATCGTAATAGGCTTCCCCTTCATAAATTTCTTTATACAAGCTAGCATTTACGTGATACACCACGATGCCTTCGTCGTCAAAATATCCGCCGCCTACGTTCACGCCGTTGTTGGTGTAATACACGACGATATAATATTCCTGATACGCACCAAGTGTTTCGTCCCAGTTGTTTGCGATAATCACCGTATCACCGTTCTTGGAAAAATCTTCAATCGTCAACGTAACGCTTTCGTCTGCTACTACCAAACGAGAAGTCGTCAGCCAGCCGTAATTGAATTTGGAATACGCGTTGTGATCGCCCGCCATACCGTCCATCATGTCAAAATCGCCCATCGGTGAACCCACGTCCGCGGTGTCATAATAATCATCCGCGCCAAGCACGTGTCCGAACTCATGGATATACGTGTAGGTGTTGATCCCCGTCATATCATCCCAACCGCTTTCGCTTTCATGTAAGAATTGATAGGACGCCCAAAGATAATCGTTAGCGGAAACGCCGTCGTATTCGTAATAATACCCCTCATCGTCGGTGTACATATTCCAATATCGATACGCCCATTGAAAATCCACTTCATCGTTAATGTCCAACGTATTGATCAGCACAATCGCGTCGATCACTCCGTTGCTGTCCGAATCGAATTTTGATAAATCCATGCTTTTCGATAAATATGCCAATGCCTCGTCGATAATCAACTGATCTCCGCAAGCCGTTTCATACCCCTCGCAATCCATCGTCGCGTTCGCGTAATAACTGCTCGCATATTGCGGTTTGAACCAAGAATCCAAAACGGTGATGTCCAAATCCAGTTTTCCATAGCTGGATTGTAAATAATATTCATGTACAGAATAATAATCCGTTTCCCCCGCGCCGCCGTTAAACGCTTTTTTAATCGTAGCCACGGTGTACCCTTTACTCGCCGCCGTAACGTCGCTAAATTCCACGGGAATGACCAAAACAGCAGGATCAGCGTTCCCCGAAACCGTTGGACAGCCGTCTAAATAATACCCCTGATCCGTCACGTTTTTCACGTGCGTTGCTTTGGTGAAATCTACGTTATACACTCCGTTCACTCCCGTAGGCAAGCCCTTGCCTGCGTTCGTCATAATTTCCACATCCGTGTCGCCGCCAACGTCGCCACTGTCATCACCGCCAACGTCGCCACTGTCATCACCGCCAACGTCGCCGCTACCCGTATTGCCGTCACCGTCTTCCGTCCAGAAAAATGCGTACACGTCCGCGCAATACCCATCTTCCGTTTCATAATACGCCATATCCACACAAAGTTCGCCTTTGTCATAGCAATACCACGTATCGCCATATTCGTCCTCGTACGTATCCACCAGCGTAAACGCGCCGAACTTCGCGCGATACGCGTCAAATTCCGCCTGCGTATTGCCATACGTATAAAAATTGAGCCCTTCTTCTGCGTACTCGCCTTCCTCGTATGTGTATTCTTCTACTTCATATTCATTGTTGGGCAAGAAAGGAATCACTTCCCCTAACATCTGCGTGAACATAGCCTTTTCACTTGCCGTAAAATCAGTGTACGTATAAGACGTTTCCTCGCCGCTACCCGTATTGCCGTCACCGTCTTCCGTCCAGAAAAATGCGTACACGTCCGCGCAATACCCATCTTCCGTTTCGTAATACGCCATATCCACACAAAGTTCGCCTTTGTCATAACAATACCACGTATCGCCATATTCGTCCTCGTACGTATCCACTAGAGTGAACGCGCCGAACTTCGCGCGATACGCGTCAAATTCCGCTTGCGTATTGCCGTACGTATAAAAATTGAGCCCTTCTTCTGCGTAATCGCCATCCTCGTATGTGTATTCTTCTACTTTATATTCATTGTTGGGCAAGAAAGGAATCACTTCCCCTAACATCTGTGTGAACATAGCCTTTTCACTTGCCGTAAAATCAGTGTACGTATATTTGCTTTCTTCAGGCTCTTCTTCCTTGATGGAACTGGACGAAACACTTTCCTGCGATTCGTTTTCAATCTGTTCGTCACTCTCTGCTTTAGAGGAAGTTCCCAAAAAAGAATCTTCCATCCAATCATTTTCGCTTTGAGATGTCGAATTTTGCTCAAACGAACTCTCCACCAAAGAGCTTTCCGCATTTTGAACACCCTCAAAAAAACGTGTTGGATCGCAAGCGCTCAACACAAAAGCCATGGAAAGCACCGTCAATAAACTCATTACTGTCTTTTTCATTTTTTCCTCCGTAAGAGAATGATACTTACTCGTATTGTATCACAACTTATAACAAAAATCAATAAAAAACAAAGACTTTGCTGTCTATTCGCTTTCTTTTTTTATCGCGGTATGGTATAATGATTTTATATGAACTGTACGCAAGGAGGCACACGGGTATGTCCAAAACGGTTGTCATCGGCATGAGCGGCGGCGTAGACAGTTCGGTTGCCGCTTTGCTGTTAAAACAACAGGGGTATAACGTCATTGGGCTGTATATGCTCAACTGGGAAGAAAACGACGAAAACGGCTGCTGTACGGCAGAAGAAGATTACGCCGACGTGCGCCGCGTGTGTTCTCTGATCGATATTCCCTATTACACCGTCAATTTCGCTAAGGAATATATGGATCGAGTTTTTTCCTATTTCCTTGCCGAATACAAAGCGGGCAGAACCCCCAACCCCGACGTACTTTGTAACCGCGAAATTAAGTTTGGGCCTTTTTTAGAGGAAGCCAAACGACTTGGAGCGGATTATATTGCTACGGGTCATTATTGTAAAATTACACACGAAAACGGTGTGCATTATTTACAAAAAGCCAAGGATCAAAACAAAGACCAAACCTACTTTTTGAACCAGCTTTCGCAATCGCAGCTTGCGGACGTGCTGTTTCCCTTGCAGGATATGGAAAAGCCCGAAATTCGTAAAATCGCGCTTGAAAATGGACTTGCTACCGCCAAAAAGAAGGACAGTACGGGAATTTGTTTTATCGGCGAAAGAAATTTTAGAAAGTTCTTAAGCTCGTACCTGCCCGCCCGTCCTGGTAAAATTTTGGATTTGGACGGCAAGGAAGTGGGACAACACGAAGGCTTGATGTATTATACGTTGGGACAGCGCAAGGGCTTGTACCTTGGCGGTAGAAAGGGTGACGAAGAAGGCGGAAGATGGTTTGTTGTGCGCAAGGATCTTGCCAACAACGTTTTGTACGTTTCCCACGGCGACGAAGCTCCCTTGTATTCCAAATCCTGCGAAGTGTCGGGATTTAACTGGATCCCTACAAAACCCGAAAAGAAAGAATTTTCGTGTATGGCAAAATTCCGTTACCGCCAACCCGATCAAAAGGTGTTCGTTCGCGTAAACGACGATAGAACACTGCATATTGACTTTGACGAACCGCAGCGCGCCGTGACGGAAGGTCAGTACGCCGTTTTATACGACGGGGAGAACTGTTTGGGCGGCGGCGTAATCGAAAGCGCAGAGTATTGATTACATTTCAACGCGTACATGGGTGCGTCTAATTGAAAAATTACTAGGAGAAACAATTATGTTTTCTAATCCATATTACGGATATATCGGCTTACCATTAAACGGCAAAAAGAGTATTTTTGAACAAATGTTGGCGTTTTTAGACGGAAAAATGACCGCGCCAACTTCCTACGGCTGGTTTCATATTTTATGTCTTGCGCTGGTTGTTGTCGGGTGCGTAATCGTCTTTTTGAAAGCTCGCAATATCTCGGACAAGCAGTTGGATCTCGTTTTATTGTCCGTGGCGTCCGCGCTGTTTTTGTTGGAAGTGTATAAGCAACTGAATTATTCTTACGATTGGGAATCGGATTCGTGGGGATATCAATGGTATGCTTTTCCTTTCCAATTTTGCTCCACGCCTATGTACGTTATGTTCGCAGCAGTGTTTATTAAAAAAGAAAAAGCACGTCGATCTATGTACGCATTCTTGGCTACCTACGGCTTATTCGCAGGCACGGCAGTAATGATTTACCCCAACGACGTGTTCACAAAAACGATCGGCGTCAACGTACAAACGATGGTTCATCATGGTTCTATGATCGTCATCGGCGTATTAATGTACGTGTCGGGCAGAGCAAAACTCAACCACAAAACCGTACTTTACGGCTTACCTACGTTTGCAATCCTCACCGCTTCAGCGATGACCATGAATATTTTATACGAATTTTTCGGAGACCCCGAACAAACCTTTAATATGTTCTACATCTCCCCCTATTACGATTGCACGTTGCCCGTTTTGAGCATCATTTATCCCCTTGTCCCCTACCCCGTATTCCTTGTCATTTACACGTTCGGATTTACGTTGGCAGGATACGTTATGTCCTTGATTGCGATTGCAGCAAATGCGATCTATCAAAAACAAACGGCGAAACACCAAGGCAAAGAAAACGTTTAATCCCCACTAACCAAAGAAAAGAGGAGCAAGCTATGTACGATAGAAAATTCTACAATAAAGTCAGCGATTTAGAATGTAGTTTTGAAGAACTCATCACCTTTTGTAGCAATCTTTCACAACAAACCGAGCCCATTGAAAACTCCTTTGAAAATTATTTTTCGACGGACTGCGTATTCGACGCGATTGAACAGTACCGTATGAAAGTCATTTCTTTGGAATATCTCGCTTGTTGGGCGATGGCTTATAATCGGATCGTTATGTCGGAATTTATTTTTTCGGCGACTCGCGAGGAAAATATTTCCTTAAAACGCATTCTCGTTTGGCAGATTTCCGACCTTCTCAGCGGGCTTGTTTCGCTTGGCAGAAAAGACGCGACGGATGTGGAAAATCGTTTAAACAATTACGAAAAAGGCTTCGCGGTGTTCTTTGGAATTTACCAAACCCTCCAAAATTATCAAGGATATTTCTCCCCCGTTGCCGCGGTGGACAACGACGAAATCGACGACGCGTATTTCTTGTTGGTAAATGAAAGCGAAAAGAAATTTGCCGCGTTCTTCTGTGAAACGGTCAACCATAAAGAACAACCCGTAGAAGCGGAACAATTAGAACAGTCCGCTTTGGAAGATAAAGTGGACGAATTGCTGTCTAACGGCTTTGAAAATCTGTTTTAATTTATTTTCTATCAACTCAACAAAAAGTGTAAATTTAAAAGACGCCTATGCAAACGGCGTCTTTTTCGTTTTATTTGATTATTTCTTTTTCATCTGCCGCAGGAATAACAACACCGCCACTCCCAAAACGACAATCATATATCCAAGCACCCACCATAAATGCGGAAATATCTCCGCAAAATTACCTACAAGTATCGCGCGTTCCATTTCTACCGCATGCACAAACGGAAGCATATAGGCTATTTTTTGAAACGCGCCGCCTACCAGTTCCAAATCAAACCAAACGCCCGACAGCCAAGCGGAAAGGTTTGTTAATAACGCCCCGCAAATACCGCCCGCCTGCTTATCCGTCAAAATACTTCCAAACAGTAAACCGAGCGCAATAAAAAAGATACCACACGGCACAAGTAAAAGCACCGCGAATAAGATATTCACCGTAACGTCAAGACCGAGAAAAATGGCTACGAGGTAACAAATTCCACTTTGCGCTACGGCAAAGGGCAGGATCGGCAAAGTGTAGCCAAGTATGAAATCAATCGGCGTTAAAGGCGTGGTATATAACCTTTGCAGCAACGAATTGCCCCTGTCTTTGGCAATCAGCGTTGCCGAAAAAAGAGTCATAAACGAAAGCCCAAACACCGTGATTCCGGGCGTCAAACTTTGAATTTCAAACAGCGACACAGGTATATTTGCCTGAATTGCGCTTAAAAGCAAAATCAAAATAAGCGGAAATCCCAGTCCAAAGACTATCGTTAAGGGATCGCGAATAATTTCTTTAGTGTTTCGCTTTGCAAATGCAAACATTCTCATTGATCCACCCCTTTTGCAATACGGATAAACGCTTGTTCAAAATTTTCCGTTCCTGCTTTTTCCTTTATTTTTTCCGCAGTGTCGCATACGAGGATTTTTCCGTCCTTCATAATCGCAATACGGTCGGACAGCGCCTCAGCTTCTTCCATATAATGCGTCGTTAAAATGATAGTAACTTTGCCTTTTAACGAACGAATGATATTCCAAAGTTCGCTCCTTACGATTACGTCCAATCCAAGCGTCGGCTCGTCGAGAAAAAGTATTTTCGGCTCGCTGATTAACGCCATTGCAATGCTGAGCCTGCGTTGCCAACCACCCGACAGCTTTCCTGCTTTTTTATCAAGCACGCCTTCTAACCCAAGAAGGATGGTAAGTTCTTGTATCTTGGCGTTTCGTTTCTCTTTTGAAAAGCCGTGAACTCCGCAAATTAGTTCTAGGTTTTCTCGCACGGAAAGTCCAAGCGCAACGGCGGTTTCTTGCGGAGATACTGCAATAAGCGATTTCACCTCGGCGGCATCCTTACGAATGCTTTTGCCCAGTAAATATGCGTCCCCTTCCGTTGGATTTATTAGACACGAAAGCATTTTTATTGTCGTCGTTTTTCCCGCACCGTTTATGCCAAGCAAAGAGAATACTTCTCCTTCTTCAATGCAAAGCGACAACGCATCAACGGCGGTTACGTCGCGATACCGTTTTGTAAGACCTTCCATCTTAATTGCATCCATCTTTCGTTTCCTCCGATAAATGTCTTGTTCGTATTCCTTGATATACGTCCGTCACCATCCCGCTGATCAAATCCCATTCAAGAGGCAAAAACGAAGTGGCAAGCATCGTTCCAATCCCGTGTACGCAAGTCCATATTTCCAAATGCATAAACCTTGCCTTTTCCATCGTCATACCGTTTGCATTCATAATCATTTGCGCGGACTCCTCAAAATCGGGCGAAACCCATTCGTCCTCCCCCGTTCTGTCGCGCATAAAAAGCAATTTGAACAGCTCCTTTTCTTCTTTCGCGAAACGGATATACGCCATGCCAAAAGCTTTATATTTGGGATATTCCCCGCTTTCCACCTCTCTTTTTAGAAAACCACGATAAATCTCATATACAGCTTTTATGGTAGCCTCTCGCAATTCTTCCATCGTTGCAAAATTAGAAAAAATAGGTTGCGTGGAACAACCTAACGCCGATGCAATCGCCCGCGCGTTGATAGCGTGATCCCCATTTACTCGTACAAGCTCAACCGCTGTGTCAATAATCTGTGCTTTTGTAATTTTAACTTTGGGCGGCATACATTACCTCCATAATATATCATATGTTATATATCATTTGATATATTACCACAAAAAATACTTGTTGTCAACTGTTTTTTTATATTTTAGGCAAAAAAATTCACCACGAACAAAAGAGTTCGTGATGAACGTATCTTATTTAACTGTTCTAAAGATTTTTTCGTTATTCTTTTCTAGAAAAACGGAGCAGCAATTCTTGATTTCTCATCAACATACCGCCGCCCAACACCGCCGCAAATTGCGGTTCATCGCATACCTGGTAGCGCATATTCAAGCGATTGCCGATATATTTGGCTACGCCGGGAATTTTCATGACGCCGCCTGAAAGATACACGCCGCTGCGATTGACCGTCGCCGCCACTTCCGCAGGCAAATTCCACAGCACCGACGCCGCGTATTCTAAGATTTTTTCCACGTACACGCGAATACATTCGGTGAGATCGCTTGCTTGTACGGGCGAGGAATGGGGTTGATAGGTTTCCGTTGAACTGCCTTCCGCTACCACACTGCCGCGCACCGAACGTTCCAACGAGCCAATGTCGTTTTTAATACGTTCCGCCGTCAACGCGCCGATAAGCAGTTTATTGTTTTCCGCCACTTTGGAAATGATATTCGCATCCATATTATTACCGCCGACGTTGATGGAAATTCCTGCAATCAGCCCGTCCGCAGACACCACCGCCGCGTTCGCCACACCGCCGCCGACATCCAAACAAAACACGGGAGTTTCCCCAATAGGCGCACCTGCACCAAGCGCCGCCAAATACGGCTGTTCCACAAACCACACCTTTCTAAGCCCGCATTCTTCCGCCAAAGTTTTATATTCCGCCAACGATTCGTCCGTAATCCCGCAAGGCACGCCGATCAATACCTGTGCCCGTTTCAAAGCGCTTGCTTTCACGCCAATACGGGACAAAAATTCCTTCAACATCGTCGTCGCAAGCGGCATATCCACCACTTCGCCTTCGTAGATAGGATATACGATTCCCGTCGCTTCGGCGGTCTTACCGATTAGATTTTTTGCTATTTTACCAATTGCTTTCACTTCGCGTTCCTCGCCTGCAATCGCAACGCAGGACGGTTCCGCAAGCACGATACCGTTGTTGGTATCCGCTCGGTATATTTTTGTCATCGACGAACCCAAATCAATCGCAAGTTTAATCATAATCGCTATCCTTTATCGTTTTTAATGTGTTTTTATTTCGTTCGTTGCTCAATCTTTTTCATCATGTCCGCGCAAAGCTCAATGGGCAAACCCACGACGTTGGAAAAACTGCCTTCAATACTCTTGACCAAGCCGCCGTCCTGAATCCCGTACGCGCCAGCCTTGTCCATTGGCGAACCCGTAGCAATATATTCTTCGATTTGTTCTTTCGTCAAACGTTCAAATACGACTTTCGTACACGCCACGTCCACGTATTCTTCTCTTCCCCCGTCCTTACAAGGATAGGAAAAACACACTCCCGTGAATACTTCGTGCGTCCGATTTGACAAAGCCGAAAGCATCAAAAACGCTTCCGCTTCATCCTTGGGTTTCCCGAGCACTTTTCCGTCTAAAGCCACTACCGTGTCCGAGCCGAGCACGATTTTTCCCTTGGCAATCTCCCTTGTAGCAACCTCTGCCGCTTTTTGTTTTGCGAGCATTTTGACCAGCGTTTCAGGGTCGGGATTTCCCTCGACAACCTCCTCCGCACAGGAAGGGATAATATCAAATTTTTCTACGAGCTGCCCCAGCAGTTCTTTCCGCCGCGGCGACGCGCTTGCAAGAATCCATTCCATATTATTGAAAAATACCTCACGCAAAACTTTGTTTTTCTTTTTTAAGTATAGATAATTATGGCACGCTGCTCCATACCTCGCAAAAGCACATCTCCCTTAAACCTTACTCGGCAACGAATTGTAACGACAAAACGGCCAAGAAAGATCGAAAGTCGCGATCCAACGGTACGTTGGCTTCTCCACATATAAACAAAAAGCCGCCACCGACAAAGGCGCGGCTTTTTTTGTGCGTTTTTTATAAAATCTCCAAATTTTTTCTGAACGCTTTTTTAAATTCAGGATTTGCCGCTTCCGCGTCACGGATTTCCAACGCCGCATCCCCCGCAACAATCGTTTTCATGATTACCGAATCACCCAAAACGTCACAGTTGATGCCCGTTACCATACCGCAATGCGTTCTATCAAGACTCTCTGCGATACGAAGCAATACACCAAGTTTTTTCACCGCGTCCAAATCTTCTTCCAACACGATATCTTTGTATTTTTGCCATTCGCTAAGAGGCACTTCCTCGCGATTATGGCAACCCGCTACAAACGCAGCCAAAATAATCTCGCGGTGCGTTGCGCCGTAAATGGGCGCGTTTAACAACATATACCAACTATGTTTCGCATGGTTGTAATATTTCACACGCATACCGCAATCGTGCAAACTCGCCGCGATTTTCAACACTTTCAAATACTGGCGAGGGAATTTATGCAAAACACGGAGCTGTTTGAAAAGCTGTACCGAAAGCACCATCACGTGTTCTACGTGCTTGGGATCGCAGCCGTGATATTTCACTAATCTATCCAACGAATACCCCAATACGTCGGAAATGGGTTTTTCCAACGTAATCGGCAACGCCTGGTTCACCATCAAGCCCTCGCGAAGTCCGCACGCACCGATCGTGAAAGTTTCAATATTCATATACGTAACGAAAGATTGAACAATCGCCATCGCCGCAGGCATAATGTCTGCACGCGCAGGAGAAAGCCCCTTAATCTTCTTACGCTTGTCCACGTCCAACGCTTTGAGCATATTATACGTACCCGTGAAATCTTCCACCGCAATCTTGTAATTGTGCGCATTATCCATGGGATATTTACGAACGAGCTTGCTGATCTTGAACAAGTTACGGAAAGAACCACCAACGCCAATCATTTGCGTTTCGGGATCAATTTCGCTCAACCAAGGCAATTTCTTCAAATGCTCGGTGAAGAATTCTTCCACGTGTTGCGCCGCTTCTTCGGGCGTAGCGTCACTAGCAAACAAATCCGTCAACGTCACCGCACCAAAAGGCAACACCGCGTAATTCAATACGTTTCTTCTATTGTAATAAATAATCTTCGTGCTTCCGCCGCCGATTTCCAAAATCAAACCCTTGGGAATATCCATCGAGTTGATAACGCCGCGATATACATAAAACGCTTCTTCCTCTTCGGACAAAACGCGAATCGTGATATTGCAACTCACCTGGATTTCATCCAAGAACGAACGCTGATTTTTTGCGCGACGAACCGCCGCCGTACCTACGGCGATAATTCTTTCTACGCCGCTTGCGTCACACAAGCGTTTGAACATTTTCAACGTTTTGATGGTTTCTGCGATTCTTTGAGGTTTCAAGAACCCGTCGCGGTCCATATCCTGACCAAGACGGACGCTTTCCTTTAATTCATCAACGACCATATAATGCCCGTCAGCGAACATATCCACAATCACCAAACGAGCTGTATTCGAACCTAAATCAATGATACCGATTTTTTCCACTTTTTTACCTCTGTCTTTTCGTACAATCTGCCTCGCAGATCTATGCTGTTATGCTATTTCGTCTATTTCATTTTCGGAGTAATTTTTTTACTGTTTTTTCCGCCGTTCTTTCCTGCGCGCGGACACTTCATTACCCCATAATAAATTTTTCCCATAGTTTACCACATAAAACCCTTTTTGTAAATACCCTTTTTGAATTTTTTTGTCGCTTTTTTGTAATTTTTTTCATTTTCGATAATTTCCGCCTTTTTTTTTGTGCGATTTGACTTCTATTTTTATCACACTATATATAAAACCCTACAAAAAAAGGCGAAGAATTTCCTTCTTCGCCTCTCTGTTTTTGTGAATTTTTTTCATTTTAACATTTTGTAAACGTATTTTCTATATTTATTTCGTAAGGAAAGTTTCCAACGCCGCAAAATCTTCTACGACGTAAGTGGGTTGACATTCCATTTCTTCCCCCTCTGCCGCATATCCCACTTTCAAAAGCACGCTGTCAATCCCGTTTTCTTTCGCGCCCTCAATATCGTGATGCCGATCGCCAATCATCAAACATTCCTCTTTGTTCGCGCCAAGCAAACGAATCGCCTCTGCAATTACTTCGGCTTTTGAATCCAAACTCCCGTCCATACCAGGCCCGACTTGTTCTTGAAGATAAACCGAAAATCCCCATCTTTCCGCAATAATATCCGCGTAAATTTTAGGTTTCGACGTCGCCAACGCCATCACGTATCCCTTCGATTTTAAGTCTTTCAAACATTCCAAAGCCCCCTCAATCGGCGCATTTTCATACACGCCCGTAACGGAATACTGTTCTCTATACAACGCCGTAGCTTTTCTCGCATCCTCTTCCGTCATATCAAAAAAAGTAGCAAACGAATACATCAACGACGGGCCGATACATTTTCGCAACACGTCTTGCGCGGCTTCCGGTTTGCCCATCGCCTTTAAAGCGTGCTGAAAACAAGAATAAATCCCTGGGTGTGAATAAATCAACGTGCCGTCCAAATCAAACAAAATATAACGGTATTTTTTCATACGTTCCTCGCGGTTTCTTTTGGGGATAGTATAGCATATTTCTCGTGAAATTTCAACTCTTTTCGCTTTGGATATTTTTATACAACCCCACGAACGCAAGCGCGATTAAAAACGCCCCAAACGCTTTGGACAAGGCGTCGGATGGCAACGCCGCCGCCAACGTCGTACCCAACGCTGAAAACAGCAACGCGGGAAGTATCACCCATAAAATCCCCTGCGTTTGCAGCAATCCATTGTCCGCATGCGTTTTGAGCGCGCCGACGCTCATAGGAAGAAAGGAAAAGAGGTTCGCAGATTGCGCTATTTTTTGTTCTACGCCCCCGATAAGAACGAGCAAGGGAATGGTGACCGTGCCGCCGCCCATGCCCATGCCCGCAGGGATACCGCCTAAAAATCCTAATACTAAATACAAATAAAACGACATATGTACCCAACGTTCCGTTGGATCATGACTTTCTATCTTTCTTGATCGCTTTATAGTTGCAGTTCGTCATCTAATAAGGAATTAAGCCAACGTTCCGTTGGGTCATAATTTTCTGTCTTTCGGGGTCGGTTGGAAGTTGCAATTCGTTGCCCTTTTTCATATCACCAAAAAGCAGTGTTTTATCCGTTGAAATCCTTTTCAACACGGACATACCCCGTCCATTTACTTAAAAAAGAACAAAAATACGCCTGCCAAAAACTGTAAACACGCGAACAGTAAATTCACCGTTTTTGTCGGTAATTTTTCCAAGAGTTTTGCTCCGACCGCTCCCCCTGCCGTCACGCCAATCGACGTTGGAATCAGCACCGAGAAATCGTATAATCCGTGAAAAACGTATAGAAAAAAGGACAACGCCGATACGGGTAAAATCAATAAAATCGCTGTTGCGTGCGCTTGTTTTTCCGTTAAGCCGGTTCGTCCTAAAAGCGGTACGGCAACCATTCCGCCGCCACCGCCAAATACGCTGTTCGCCGCGCCGACTACGCCGCCACACACCATTCGCTGTATATTTTTCTGTTGGATTGCCTGCATTTTTTCTTTCCTCTTTTTTCCTTTTAATAGATTTTTGTCTTCCCATACGCGCGCGTAACGCGTTTATAATCATTATATTGCGTAATTTTTTTTTAAATTATCAAACTTTTTCTTTGTTTTGACGTCATAATCGCTTGCCAACAAACGGATTTTGTATTAAAATAGATAAGTACAGTATTTCAAAAGCTGGGAGAGCAGTTTTTTGAAATACGCGAAAAAAGGAAAAACAAAAAACCAAAGGTGGTTATATGAAAACAAGTTCCAAACTTCGCAAGAAACAACTTCTTGCTCTTTTCTTATCGGTGATGATGACGTCCTCGTTGGCAGCGCTCGCTTCCTGTACGGACGACGAAAAAACCGATTCCTCTTCCACTTCCTCCTCTTCGGCAGCTCCTGAAGAAGAAGTGGATACCGGTATCATTAAGAACGCACACTTTAAAACGTTCAACACCAACGGCGGCTTAAACGTAATCGGTACGTCCGTTACGGGCTGGACGCGTTCGGCTGGCAGCGCAAACTCGTCTAAATCGGCAAGCGGTATCGTTGATACTTCCAAGTGGGATGACATGACGACGAACGCCGTCGAAGATCCTTCCAAGTTGTCCGATAAAGACGCGGAAGATAAATGGGCTACGCTTACGACGAAGGACAAGCTCGAATTTTATGAGGCTTGGAAAGACGCGAACCCTAAAAAGACGATTTCCAAGGAATTAAAAGATTTCTATCAATCGTTTAACGTGGACGCGGAAGATCTTCCTACGTGTAAAAATCCTGGCGTTGCGCCTGACTCTAAAGACTCCAATGTCTTGATGATCCACAACAACTACTACACCTCTTCCTATAAAGGACTTGGTACGGCGCAGAAATACACCGCTTCTTCCACCGTTACGGTAAAAGCGGGTACGTCCGCAGAATTCTCCGTTTGGGTGAGAACGAGCGACCTTGAATGCGCTACGACGGAAGGTAAAGATCCTCAACCCGCAGTAGATAAGGGCGCATATATCAGCGTTGCGCACACCGTCGGCGGTAAATCCATGGACGCGTTTGAAATCAAAAATATTCAGACGGACGAATGGACGCAGTATTCCTTCTATTTGCAGGGTGCTTCCAACGTAGATACGACCTTCACCGTTTCCTTGGGTCTTGGTCAAGGTACGACGTCCGACCGTTTGGAATACGTAAACGGTTATGCATTCTTTGACGATATCGAATGCAACACCATCTCCAACGCAACCTATGCTGAAAAAGTAGAGGGTATCGCGGAAGAATACGTGATGGGCTTTGAATCCGCGGCGGAAGACAAAGTGTTCACCTATTCGGCAGATATGCAAAAGGTTTACGCGCTTGATTTCTTCGGTGGCTTTGAAGCGTACGGTGATTTCCTCACCGCAGGTTTCGACATCGCGGCTACGACGGAAAAATCCACGAGCGGTAAAAAGACCTACACGGCAGCTGCTGGCGTAGAAGGCACGGAAGTGTTCAAGGCTTTGCAACCTGGTTTCAACGTTGGCAACGACCTTACGAACAGCAAAGTGTATTCCAACACCGAACTTAAAGCGGCTACCGACGAATACGTGCAGAAAGTTTACAATAACTACTTTGCAGACGGCAAGTATTTGAACGGCGAAAATGAAAACATTCTCCTTTTGATCAGCTCGGAAGGCGCGGCGTACACGGCAACGAATAAGACGACCTTCACGTTGGACGCTTACAACCCCGACGACGAAAACGCAAAGAACTTCTACGCGATTTCCTTCTTCGTGAAGACGTCGGATATGCAAGGCGTGACGGGCGCAGGTGTGACCCTTAACGAACTTGACGAAAAAGGCGAAATCATCAACAAGACCTCTATCTCCTCTATCGATACGACGTCGCTTTCGAAAGTGGACATCAACGAAGAGACGAAAGATATTTACGACGGTTGGCAGCAATGCGTATTCTTCGTTTCCAACGAAACGGATGCAGCAAAGACCTTCTCCCTCTCCTTCACCTACGGGCCTACGGGCGTTGTTAGCACGACGAAGACTTCCTATTATGCAGGCTTCGCGGCATTCGCAGGTTTTGAACAGAGCGTGATGACAGAAAAAGAATTCGCAAGCGCAACGAGCGGCACGTACACCAAGACGGTTTCCCTCACGGGCGTGGAAGAAGAAAAGACGGGTGACAGCGGTTTCGACGCTACGAGCGGTACTTCCGATCCCAACCGTACGATTGAAAAAGGTTTCGCAACGCTTAAAAATTACAAGGGCGTTTACAGCGACAGCGCATACGTTTCCAACGGTACGGACACCGCTGTGAACCAGTTGGCAACCGCAGGTCTTTTCAATAAAGAATACGTAACCATCGAAAACGAAAACGGCGAAAAAGTTGAAAACGCAGACTACAAGGCAGTTCTTGAAAAGCTCGGCGCAACGACTTGGGAAGAAGCGTTCGGCAACGCAACGCAACCCGTTGTTATTTATAATGAAGCAGCAGGCAAATCCTATGGTTTCATCGGCGCGGCTACGACGATTGCGGCAAACAGCTACAAGACGATTTCCCTCCGCGTGAAAGTTAGCGAAGGTTCTACGGCGTTCGTATATCTTATGGATATGGAAGACGATACGCATCAAAAGAAACTTGCAATCTCCAACAAACTCACCTACTGGTATGACGATGAAGGCAACGTTTGCGCGAAGGATCCTTCCGACGAACACTTCAACGCGAAATATGACGTAGCATTTAAGTTGCAGGCAAACGGCTTGTACACAGTCAACCCCGTATGGAACGCTGAAACGAAGAGCGGTTTGGACGAAAAGGCATACTATGCAAACCTCTCCGCTTATGAAGTGAAAGGCACTGACCTTGTGATCGCTGAAGGCGGCGCAAGCTATGATTACAACGGCGAATACAAAAACGACGGTATGGACGGCATCGCATTCTACGGCTATAACGCAGAAGCAAAAACCGCATACGCATACCCCGTTGGTACGGAAAACAACGTTGTTGTTACCGATTTCTCGAAAGTAGCTGCTCTTGCTCCTCGTACGACGACGGAAAACAGCAAAGACTTGGTATTTGAAATCGGCGCAACGAACGGCGAATGGGCAACCGTAACCTTCTATCTCCACACCGGTGACACCGAAAAGAATTACCGTTTGGAAATTTGGAGCGGCGCTCGTGACGGCGAAACCACCGCAGGTTACGTAATGTTCGACAGCAACAAACCCGCAGACGTTGATGCAACGTCGTTTGCAAACCTTATCGATCTTCGTAAAGATGACGTTACCGAAGAGAATAAGTTTGAAGGTGCGTTCTCCTTCTACGACAGCGCGAAATATCTCCGTTACGACGAAACGCTCGACGTAAACGGCGTAGGCAATTCTTATGAAAGCTATCTCCCCTCCGCTTACACTTCGGGTATCGCTTACTTGAAATATGTAGGCGTGGAAGGTTATGAAATGTATGCTGACTATTCCTTGTCCGAAGTTACCGTAACTCCTGACGTGGAAGAAGAGGATACGACAACGGAAGAAGAAGACGAACACAATCACGAAGGCGAAACCAACTTTGGTTTGTTGTTCAGCTCGATCGCAGTTGCAGTTGTTCTTGTGTTGGCAGTTGCGAGCATCATCGTTCGTAAGATCGTTGAAGCGTCCCGCAAAAAGAAGGGCGCACAGGCTCGTAAAGCTGAAAGAAAAGCAAAAAAATCGGATAAATAATCGATAATATGCAACCCACCGAGTACGTTTGCTCGGTGGGTTTTCTTTGTATATTGTATAGGAAAATTACAGCAAAAAAGCCAAGGTTATATCGCCTTGGCTTTTATTTTATATTTCATTAACGCAACGTAGTCAAACGTAGTGCTTTGGGTAGATGGTTTTTCAACGTTCCGCTCACAACCTTACCCAAGCCTATGGGAAAGCCCTGTACGCAGACCATACACCAGCCGTTTTCGTTTTCACAATCCACCGTTTCACCGCGCAAGTATTTTTCCAATCTAGAATCGGTCGTTTGCAGATCCAAAACGTTTTTACACTCCTCTTTCTTTGCACACATAACTAAGGAATGCGAGGGTTCAAATCTACCGTTTTTCACTTCACCAAGCCGCACGCCTACGCGCAGGACTTGGATATTTTTCCAATCGAATACGTCCTCAGGAAGATCGTACACAATACCGCTTACCTCATGTAAACGATTAGCAAATTTTTCTTTAAAGAATGTTTTTTCAAAATCACGATAAGCTTTTTGCCCGTCGCTAGTTACGCTTTGTTTGATAGGACGAAGATAAGACGTTTCCGCTTCCCCGACTTTTTCAAATACAGCCGCGAAATGCCCTTCACCCGCGACTTTATGCGGATATAATTTCTCTTGTTTTATCAGCCGCATTTCAGGATGATTTTGCAGATAATCGCGTACCTGCCCCTCATCTTCCTCGGTTGCAAAGGTACAAGTAGAGTACGCCAACCGACCGCCGCGGCGCAACATTTTCGTCGCTTCGTTTAAAATATGCTTTTGCCTTTCGGCGCACATGGTTACGTTTTCTTCACTCCATTCCCCAAGTGCTTCTTCAGCATTTTTTCGGAACATACCTTCCCCAGAGCAAGGCGCGTCCACCAAAATTTTATCAAAATATCCCGCAAATTTCGCGGACAATTTTTCAGGCAATTCACTGGTAACCACTGCGTTTTTGATACCCATTCGCTCCACGTTTTGCGAAAGGATCTTCGCGCGGGATAACACGGGTTCGTTCAAAACGACAATCCCCTTGCCGTCCATTTTACAAGCCAACTGCGTCCCTTTGCCGCCGGGAGCGGAACAAAGATCCAACACTTTCTCATACGGCTGCACGTCCAAAAGCGGCGCGGCGCACATCGCGGACGGTTCTTGGGAATAGAAAACTCCCGCCGCATGAAAAGGCGAACCGCCTAGCTTTTCCTCATCCGTATAATAGCCGTTTTCCTCCCACGCCACAGGCGCACCCAAGAAGGGTAAAACCGCTTTCAACGCGTACATACCCCCTTTCAATGGGTTCAATCGCACCCCTTTGAACGGCTTATTTTCATATACGGCAAAAAAAGCCTCCCACTCCGATTCGGGAAGCTGTTTTTTCATGTTTTCTATAAATTTTTCAGGCAAACGATACATACAATACCTCTTAACGCCTTTTCTCTTTTTCGTATTTACGCGTTTTCGGAAATCCCCAAAAATGCTTCAAATTCCGCGGTGGTCAATACGCGTGCTTTCGTTTCTTGCGCCGATTTCAAACGCTGACCTCCTTCCCCTTCACAATATACGTAAAAATCACATTCCTCCGCGTGGGAAGTGAAGAATGCCGCCTGCGCAAACGCCGCTTTTAACAAACGTTTAGACAAGGGCAAATCAATTTCTAACGGATGCGAAAAACATACCGAGCGATTTTTCAAAAGTCCGTCTTTGGCGCGACGGCGCTTTTCACGATCGGCAAAATTATGAAATTCCACTTTCAAACGCTCACGTTCTTCCTTGCGTTTTTCCTGTTCCGCTTTGTATAGTATTTGCGCCTTGGAACTCGGCGGCGTAATCTCGTAATTTTCTATTTTTCCAAGCTGAATTTCGTATTTATTTAACAGCTTCTCTAATCCCAACCATTCTTCTTTACATAAAGCTTCGGCAATCCGCATCGTCGCGTACGCGTCGTCCACCGCGCGGTGCGCCACAAACGTTACACCCAGCTCCTCTGCAATCGAACCCAACCCAAATTGTCGAGAAAATTCGTTGACACGATTCATGTACAAAAATTGCGTGTCCGCGAACTCAAAACAAAAAGAAGGCAAAGAAAAGCGTTTGCTTTCCAAATTGAGATATTTAACGTCGTTCATCGTGGCGTGTCCTACCACCAACGTGTCCTTATCCTGCAAAAGTGAGTAAATTTTTTCCGATTTCTCGATGAAGGTGGGATAATTTTTAAAATCCGCGTATTTGTATGGCAAAACCAACCCCTGCGTACCCTTGCGGTCGGTGAGGTGAAAACTGCCCTGCGGATTGATCAAAATATCATCCTTTTCCAAGATATTAAATTTTTCGTCCGTCAAGCAATACCCAAACGCGCAAATCTTCGCCGCGTTTTTGGATACTACCGAACATTCAATATCGAAAAATAAATACTTCATAATACTTGATAAAGGAACGGTTTTTTTCGCCGTTCCCTTTTGCTTTTTTATTTAAATTTTATCGGTTCAACTGAACCCATCCCCCGCCAAATATTCACCGTTAAAACGCGGAGATACAAGCAAGACAAGAAAGGCGCGGCTTTATCGCAGGGAGCGTACAAAACGTACGTGACCAAGATAAAACGCAAGCCTGCCGACGTATTGCGCCGTATATACGCGTTTCGCTCGTTTAATTCTTTGGACTAATAACGGACTTGCCTCCCATATAAGGTCTCAACGCTTCGGGAATTGTTACGCTGCCGTCTGCCTGCAAATGATTTTCAATGAATGCAATCAACATACGAGGAGGGGCAACTACCGTGTTGTTCAACGTGTGCGCAAGTTTGGTCTTGCCATCGTCGTCTTTATAACGAATGGACAAGCGTCTTGCCTGCGCGTCCGTAAGATTGGAACACGAACCCACTTCAAAATATTTCTTTTGACGAGGACTCCAAGCCTCTACGTCACAACTCTTATACTTCAAATCCGCCAAATCGCCCGAACAGCAACCAAGCTGTCTTACGGGAATATCCAACGAACGGAACAATTCGACCGTATAGCTCCACAATTTTTCGTACCATTCGTCGCTTTCTTCAGGACGGCAAACAACGATCATTTCCTGCTTTTCGAACTGGTGGATACGGTAAATACCGCGTTCCTCGATCCCGTGTGCGCCCTTTTCCTTTCTAAAACAAGGCGAATAGCTGGTGAGCGTCAAAGGCAATTTCTTGCCGTCGATGATTTGACCCATATATCTGCCGATCATGGAATGTTCGGACGTACCGATCAAGTATAAATCTTCCCCTTCGATCTTGTACATCATGTTTTCCATTTCGTCAAAGCTCATAACGCCCGAAACAACGTCGCCGTGGATCATGTAAGGGGGAATTACGTACGTAAAGCCCTTTTCGATCATGAAATCACGCGCATAGGTAAGCACTGCGGAATGCAAACGCGCAATATCACCCGTCAAATAATAGAAACCTTGCCCAGAAGTACGGCGCGCGGAATCCACGTCAATACCATCCAACTTTTCCAAAATATCCAAATGGTAAGGCACTTCAAATTCGGGAACGATTGCTTCGCCAAAACGTTGCAATTCCACGTTTTCCTCGTCGTTTTTACCCAAAGGTACGTCGGGGGCGATAATGTTCGGAATGCTCATCATAGCTTTTTTCAAAGCTGCGTCCGTTTCTTCGTTTTCCTTTTCAATAGCAATCAATCTGTCCGCATCCGCTTTTACTTGCGCCTTTACTGCTTCCGCTTCCTCTTTTTTGCCTTCTTTCATCAACATACCCACTTGTTTGGAAAGCGTGTTACGCGCTGCGCGCAAAGCATCGCCCTCAGCGATCAACGCACGGCGTTTTGCGTCCAATTCCAACACTTCGTCTACAAGAGCAAGTTTATGGTCTTGGAATTTTTTACGAATGTTTTCCTTTACAAGTTCCGGATTGGTACGGATAAGATTGATATCGATCATCGTGTCACCTCTTTGTTTGCAAGTTTTGCTTGCTTTTCGGTTTCTTTATATTTTTTCTTTTATTATACAACTTTTCTTTCTCAAAAGCAATTAATTGTCCGCAGTCCTTGTCAAATTCTTGTGAAATTTCCGCAAAAACCTTGTATTTTCGCGCCTCGTATGCTATAATATAAGTAACTTTATAATACGGAAGTATGCCCTTATGAAAAAAGAAAACGAAACTGCTCCCTCTTCGAGCGGTGAAAACAAAAAAGACAAAAAAAGTTTTTCCTCTGTTTTTAAGAAAAAGAACGAAAAACACGTGGTTCCTACCATAGAAATCCAACGTTTTAACGCAACCGCAGCGGAAGGACTTTCCACAGCGCAGGTCGATCAGCGTATCGAACAAGGCTATGTCAATAAATCGGGGAAAAAGTTCTCGAAAACATATCGCAGTATTTTTATCAGCAACATTTGCACGTTTTTCAACTTCCTTGGTTTGATTGCAGCGATTGCGTTGTTGTTGGCGCGCGCGCCCTTCTCGCAATTCACCTTCGTGGCAATCTATCTTGTCAACATCATCGTCGGAATCGTGCAGGAAATCCGCGCAAAGAGAAAAATCGACAAACTTTCCATCCTTTCTTCCCCTACGGCGCGCGTAATCCGTAGCGGTCAAAAGATTGAAATCCCCGTCGAACAAATCGTGCTGGACGATATTTTAATCCTTTCCGCAGGGCAACAAGTCCCTGCCGACTGTATCGCAGTAGAAGGCGCGGCGGAGCTAAACGAATCTCTCTTAACAGGTGAATCCGTACCCATTAAAAAAGAGGACGGTGATCTCTTGTATGCAGGTTCGTTCGTAGCAAGCGGTCAGATTGCGGTGCGCGTGGATAAGATTGGTGAAGATACGTACATTAGTAAATTGACTGCGAAAGCCAAGAAATACAAACGCCCGAATTCGGAAATCATGAACTCTATCACGCTGTTTATCAAAGTGATTGGTTTCGTAATCGTTCCCGTAGCAATCTTGATGTTCCTTACCAATTTTGAAAATATCGGTGACAGCTGGGAAGACTTGGCGCTTCGCGGCGGGTTCTGGAAAAATCTGTTGGCAGGTGACGAGCATTTAAGCTCCACCATTCAAAGAACGGCATCCGTTGTGATTGGTATGATCCCATCGGGATTGTTGCTGTTGACGACGGTAGCGTTGTCCTTGGGTATGATCCGTCTTGCAAAATATAACACGTTGGTGCAGGATATGTATTCACTCGAAATGCTGGCGCGCGTCAACGTGCTGTGTTTGGATAAGACAGGTACGATCACCGACGGCAGAATGAAAGTCAGCGATTGTATTCTTCTCAACACTACGTCCGAATACGGTATCGACGATATTTTGGGTTCCATGTTGGCGTCTTTGAACGACAACAACCAAACTTCTATCGCTCTATACGAACGGTTTGGACATTCTTCCGCTTTACAACCCATTTTGACGTTACCCTTCTCGTCCGCGAGAAAACTCTCGGCGGTGACGTTTGAGGGCGTTGGCACGTTCGCAATGGGTGCTCCTGAATTTGTGTTAAAACCTATGCCCTCGCGTATTGATAAGATTGTGAAACAGTACGCGCAAATGGGCTTGCGTGTGTTGGTCGTAGCCCATTCCCCCACGTCCATTCAGGGCGATCGCGTGCCTTCGGGCTTAAAAGCGGTGGCAATTATCACTCTATCGGACAATATCCGCCCCGACGCGATTGATACGATTAAATGGTTTAGAGAAAACGACGTAAACGTAAAAGTTATTTCGGGTGACAACCCCGTGACGGTGTCCGAAGTGGCGCGCCGCGCAGGTATCAAAAACGCCGCGCAATTCATTTCCTTGGAAGGCTTGTCCGAAATCGAAGTGGAAAACGCCGCCAACGAATACACTGTATTCGGCCGTGTAACCCCCGAACAAAAGGCAATTTTAATCCGTGCTATCAAGAAAGCGGGCAACACCGTAGCCATGACGGGCGACGGCGTAAACGATATTTTAGCTATGAAAGAAGCAGATTGCGCCGTGTCCGTTGCCTCGGGCAGCGAAGCGGCGAGAAACGTTTCCAACCTTGTATTGCAGGATAACAATTTCGGCTCTATGCCCAAGATCGTAAACGAGGGCAGACGAGTGATCAACAACGTCAAGGATTCGTCGGCTTTGTATATTATGAAAACACTGCTGACGTTGATTTTGGCGACGGTGTGTATCGTGCTTGGCAGTTCGTATTTCTTCACGACGAACAACATGATGATGTTTGAATTTTTAATCAGCGCGATCCCGTCCTTCGTATTGTCCTTACAACCCAACACCAACCGTGTGAAAGGGAAATTTATTCCCCACGTTTTAAGCCGAGCAATCCCTGGCGCATTGACGATGGCGACGGCGATTATGACCTTGTACGTAGTCCATAAAACAGGTCTTGCGGAAAGTTTCGGATTTGTCAATGCCAACGGCGCGGACACGGCGGAATATAACGCTTTGATGATGATTGCCTTGACCTTTTCGGGGCTCGTGATGCTGTATCGAGTTTGTCAACCGTTCAATATCGTACGCGCGATTTTGTTTATCGTAATCGCGTTCCTTTGCGGATTAGTGCTGTCCGTACCCTATTTGGGGGAAATCGTATTCAACGGCTGGACGGCTTTGGATTTCTCCTTGGCGCAAGTTTTATTGATTGTCATTGTCGTACAAATGAGTTTCCCTGTATCGGGATTTTTGATTCGATTCTTTGATATGCTAAACCCTGCCGAAGATTAAAGGGGTAGCCATTCTTCGCAAAGAAATCACGCCAAAGGCGTAAAAGGCGAAACCTATCGGTTTCTTATCTTGGGGCTACATTTACGAGGGCTCTCCGCCCTCGCACTCCCGACAAGAGAGTATCTCCCTTGACCCGAATTTTAGCTTATCTTTTATAAAGCAGTAGCGAAAGATAGAAAATCAAGATACAACGGAACGTTGTTCAACGCGGACATGGGTGTGGCATTTCCATAAAATCACACACAAAAAGACGAGCTTTTTGGCTCGTCTTTTTTCTTACTTTTTATGGTTTTATTCTTCTTCAGCGGGAGTTTCTTCCGTCTGTTCGTCATCCAAAACCACTACTTCCTCTTCTTCCGTTTCTGCTTCCGCGCCTTCCATCAATTCTTCGGGGCTAAGATCCGCCGCCGTTTCTTCAGGAGCTTGCGTTTCCGCTTCGTCGTCGCGTTCAGTGACGTCCACTGTCGCTACGAGGCTGTCTTTTACGTTCATAACGCGTACGCCGCGCGTCGATCTACCGATACAGCTGATCGTATCCGCGTGCATACGGATAATCGTACCGCCCGTCGTAATGATCATAATGTCGTTTTCGTCCGTCACGGGTTTCAAGTTGACAAGATAACCCGTCTTTTCATTGAACACACCAGCTTTGATACCCTTACCGCCGCGGCTCTGCAAACGGTAATCGTCGATCTTGGAACGCTTACCGTAACCCTGCGAGGTCAACGTGAACAAATCAAATGCGGGATCGATCACAAGCATATCCACTACGATATCTTCTTTTGCTAGCGTAATCGCCTTAACACCCTGCGTACCTCTGCCCGTAGGACGCACGTCCGTTTCTGCAAAGCGGATACACTTACCGCCGCGGGACGCGATCAACACTTCGTTTTCACCCGTTGTGAAACGAACGGCAATCAAGCGATCTTCTTCGTGCAATTTAATGGCAATCTTACCATTTTTAGGAATACGCTTAAATTCGTCCGTGGACGTTTTCTTGATCAAGCCGTTTTCAGTAGCCATCACGAGATACCCCGTACCGTCTTCCGAAACAGGCAACACCGTTTCAATCTTTTCACCAGGATCTAACTGTACGATATTGACAATCGCTCTGCCGCGCGCCGTGCGGTTGGCTTCGGGAATTTCGTAACCCTTGATCGAGTACACTTTCCCTTTCGAGGAGAAGAGCAAGATAGGATCGTGCGTACAGCACACGAACATCTTTTCCACGTAGTCCTCGTCCTTAGGACGGTGCGCCGTGATACCTCTGCCGCCTCTGCCCTGCGCTTTGTATTCGGCTACGGGCAAACGTTTGATGTAGCCCGAATGCGTAATGGAAATTACTACGTCCTCTTTATCAATCAAGTCTTCATCGTCGATATTGCCAAAGTCCACGGAAATTTCCGTTCTTCTAGGCGAGGGATATTTGTTCTTAATTTCCGTCAAATCGCTTCTGATGATATTCATAACGCGGTATTCGTTTGCGAGAATGTCTTTTAAATCCGCAATCGTCGCCTGCAACGCCGTCAGTTCGTCTTTGAGTTTTTCTACTTCCAACGAAGTCAATCTCTGCAAACGCATTTCCAAAATCGCGTTGGCTTGCTTTTCGTCGAGTTCAAACGCGCTTGTCAAGCCTTCGATGGCGGCGTTCTTATCCGCCGACGCTTTGATGATTTTAATCACTTCGTCCACATTCGCAAGCGCAAGCACAAGACCTGCAATGATATGCGCGCGTTCTTCCGTCTTGTTTAAATCGAAACGGGTACGGCGAGTGATAACTTCTTTTTGATGTTCGAGATAATAATACAAAATATCGCGAAGGTTCAAAGTCTTAGGCTCGGTACCGTTCTCCACAAGCGCGAGCAAAATCATACCGTCGGAGTTTTGCAATTTCGTCTTTTTATACAGCGTATTCAAAACGACCTGCGCGTTGGCGTCTTTCTTGATTTCGATTACGATACGCATACCGTCTCTATCCGATTCGTCACGGATATCGGAGATGCCTTCGAGGCGTTTATCGCGTACCATGTCCGCGATCGTCTTGATCAGTTGCGCTTTATTTACCTGATACGGGATTTCCGTTACGACGATACGGGAACGGATATTATTACCCGAACCGTATTCTTCAATTTCGCATTTAGAACGAATCACGATTCTACCCTGACCAGTGCGGTAAGCGTTTTTAATACCGCTTCTACCCATAATTACGCCGCCCGTAGGGAAGTCGGGCGCGGGGATATATTCCATCAATTCGTCCACGGTAATGTCGGGATTGTCGATCATGGCGATCGTACCGTCGATTACTTCTGCAAGGTTATGGGGCGGAATATTCGTCGCCATACCTACGGCGATACCGTCCGAACCGTTGACAAGCAAGTTGGGATATCTTGCAGGCAACACAGTAGGTTCTTCTTCGCTGCCATCGAAGTTGGGGATAAAATCCACCGTTTCTTTGTCCAAATCTTTCAGCATTTCCGCCGCGAGTTTGGTCAAACGCGCTTCGGTATAACGCATAGCTGCCGCCGAGTCACCGTCCACCGAACCAAAGTTACCGTGGCCGTCCACAAGAGGGAAGCTAATCGTAAATTCCTGCGCCAAACGCACGAGAGCATCATAAACGGAGCTGTCGCCGTGAGGATGGAATTTACCCATACAGTCACCGACGATACGCGCGCACTTACGATACGCTTTATCGTTGTATAACCCCATTTCGTGCATGGAATACAAAATACGTCTGTGAACGGGTTTCAAACCGTCACGCACGTCAGGAATGGCACGCGATTTGTTTACCGCCATCGCGTAGGCAATGAACGAGCGTTTTAACTCGTCGTCCACCTCGACGTCGAGCATTTTCGTCATGGATAGCGTCTTTTTAAATTCCTCGGTTAATTCCGGGCTGGTTTCTTTTCTAGCCATTTTTCCTCACTCCCCTTATACGTCCAAATCGGTTACGAGAGATGCGTTCTCTTCGATAAACTTTCTTCTAAGTTCGGGGCTTTCACCCATGAGCATTGCAAACATCTGGTCTGCTTCCGCTGCGTCCTGCATGGTTACGCGAATCAACGTACGCGTCGCAGGGTTCATGGTCGTATCCCAAAGCTGTTCTTTACTCATTTCCCCAAGACCTTTATAACGCTGGTATTCTACTTTCCCAGGAGCGTTACGGTCATATTCCAACTTTTCTTCTTCCGAATACAAATAATCGTCGTGGCCTTTATAGCTCGCTTTATAAAGCGGAGGTTTTGCCGCGTACACGTGGCCGTGTTCAATCAACGGACGCATATAACGGAACAAGAAGGTGTACAACAAGATACGGATATGCGCGCCGTCAACGTCGGCGTCGGTCATGGAAATGATACGGTCGTATCTTAATTTACTTTCGTCGAAATCGTCCAAAATACCGCAACCAAACGCCGTAATCATGGATTTGATTTCCTCGTTTTCCAGTACGCGGTTTAAACGTACTTTTTCTACGTTCAAAATCTTACCACGAAGAGGCAAAATTGCTTGGAAACGTCTATCACGGCCCTGTTTTGCCGTACCGCCTGCCGAGTCACCCTCTACGATATAAATTTCGCAAAGTTCGCTGCGTCTATCCGAACAGTCGGCAAGTTTACCCGGCAACGTCGTGGATTCGAGAATACCCTTTCTTCTCGTCAATTCACGCGCACTACGCGCTGCGTCACGCGCTTTTTGCGCCGTGATACAACGAAGTACCAACTCTTTCGCAATCGAAGGGTTTTCTTCCAAGAACGTAGCCATATGCTCGGTAACGCATTTGTTTACAAACGTACGAATGGTGCTGTTGTTCAGCTTGTCCTTCGTTTGCGATTCAAACTGCGCGTTGATGAGTTTGACGGAAACAACCGCCGTAATCCCTTCACGAACATCCTCGCCCGTAAGTTTATCACTGTCTTTTAAAATGTTTTGACGTTTGCCCGCTTCGTTGATGACTTTGGTCAGCGCCATCTTCAAGCCTTCTACGTGCGTACCGCCGTCAATCGTGTTGACGTTGTTCGCGTAGCTGTAAATGACTTCGTTATACGATTCGTTGTATTGAATCGCCACTTCGCAAACGGTGTCCCCTTCCTGTTCTTCAAAATACACGGGAGCGGGAAACAACAATTCCTCACGGCTCTTGTTCAATTCCTCGACGAACGAACAAATACCGCCTTCATAACAGAAAGAATCCTTCTGTTCTTGACCCTGACGGGTGTCTTCGAGCGAAATACGCAATCCCTTGTTCAAATACGCAAGTTCGCGCAATCTGCCCTTCAACGTATCATAATTAAAGAGAGTGGTTTCAAAAATATCCGCGTCGGGCATAAAGGTAACTTTCGTACCCGTAGCATCGGTGTCACCCACAATCTGCACACTGCGCTGAGGCACACCGCGGTTATACACCTGCTTGTACACGTGACCGTTTTGGCAAACTTCCGCTTCCAACCATTCGGACAAAGCGTTTACCGCCTTTACACCAACCCCGTGCAAGCCACTGGACACCTTATAACCCGAATCTCCGCCGAACTTACCGCCTGCGTTGACTTTCGTAAATACGACTTCCAACGTAGAAATCCCTTCCTTAGGGTGAATGTCCGTCGGGATACCGCGCCCGTTGTCCTGTACCGTACAGCTACCGTCGCCGTTGATCGTCACTTCGATATGCGTACAATACCCCGCCAACGCTTCGTCAATGGAGTTATCCACGACTTCGTGTACGAGGTGATGCAACCCCTTCGCGTCGGTGGAAGAAATGTACATACCCGGACGTTTTCTAATGTGTTCCAAGCCGTCGAGAACTTGGATTTGCTCGGCGCCGTATTCGCCTTCAACTCTTTCCGCCATCTTTTTCTCCTTTCCGTTTCCCTTTTTATAAAAAGGGAAAAATTTTTACTTCTCTATTATAACATACTTTTTTGCAAATGTACAGTATTTGAACGAAAATTTTTTCGTTTTCCACAATTTTCTTTCTCACTCCTCGTCGAATATAGGTGTTTTTCGCTTTCTTTCCCCCTTTATACTGCGATTTGCCGTCTTTTTGAGTAAGAATACGAGTGTATATAAATCTTGCAAATTTGCGTTTGTTTTTTCTTTTTTTTATTTATCACTCGTCCATTTTATATGCATTCATTTTTTTGTTTCCCGTGAAACCAATACTACAAATGTAGGTCTTGCGTATATATCTTGCGTATATAAAAGAAACCACTACGTTTTGTTCGCGTAGTGGTTTTGTTTTTACGTATCTATTTATCCTAGGATTTATCGCAGACTTTACTCGCTCCAAATTTCCGCAGCGATGGATAAAATCTCGTCGGGAGTTTGCGCTTGGAACAATCGATCCTTAAACGCAGCCGCGCCGCGCGTGCCCTTGACGTAAAACGCCGCCATCTTTCGCATAAACACCGTCGTGAAGCGTTCGTCGCATACCTGCCTCGTCCATTTCATTTGTTTTTGGAACATTTCCAAACGGTTTTCTTTGGGAGTATTCGTCAATTCACAAAAGATTTGCGGGTCAAACAGCGAGGCTCTTGCGACCATTACGCCGTCTGCACCCGTTTCTTGTATCAATTTTTCTGCATCCGCGTTAGAAAACACGCCGCCGTTGGCAATCACGGGGATTTTTACGGCATTTTTCGCCGCCGCAATCTCTTGAAAATGCACTTCCCCTGCGTATACTTTGTCTTTCGTTCTACCGTGAATGGTGATTAAACTCGCCCCTGCCCCTTCCATTCGCTTAGCAAACTCGGTGGTGATAAGATTTTTATCGTTGATCCCGATACGAAACTTCACGGTGATAATTTTACCGCTTTTGACACATTCTTGCACAATCTTTTCCGCCAAAGCAGGATTTTCCAGCAACGCGCTACCCTCGCCGTTTTTATAAATTTTCGGTACGGGACAGCCCATATTGATGTCCACGATGGGAAAGGGTTGCAATTTTTCGTGTTCGCAAGCCATACGCATGATTTCGGGATCGTTACCAAAAATTTGCGCAGCCGTCACCCCCTCATGTCCGTCGGTGAACAATAATTCCTGCGTATTTTCACTGCCGTATTTCAAGCCCTTTGCACTGACCATTTCCGTATAACAAAGCCCTACGCCGTATTCTTTACACAGCCGACGGAACGGGTAATTCGTGTACCCTGCAAGCGGCGCAAGAAACACATTATTTTCCGTGGTGATATTTCCTATTGTAATCGGTGTTAAACGCATACCTACCCCCGCCATTTTGTCAAATCGCCCAAAATTTACCTTGCCTTATTCCGCCAAATCCGCTTTTGCCTTTACGTAATATTCGTCCCATTCCGCATCGGAAAGTTCCGTCACCGTCTTGCCATCCGCAATCGCTTTCTCCTCCGCCAACGTGAACCGTTTCGCAAAGCGATCCACACTCTCTTTCAATGCCTTTTCGCAATCACAGCCCGCTTTTCTACCCACGCTGACCGCCGCAAACAATACGTCGCCGAGTTCCTTTTCCGTTTCCGTAGCGTCGCCGCTTGCGTACGCCTGCAAAAATTCCGTCAATTCGTCTTTTACGCGTTCGACGGTCGCTTCGACGGACGGGAAATCCATACCTGCTTTCGCCGCACGTTTGCCCACTTTTTGCGCACGCATTGCCGCAGGGAAACACTTCGGCACGTCGTTCACTGCCTTTGCGTACGTATCCTGACCTTTCTCCGTCATCTTGTTCTTTTCCCAAACGTTCAGCGCGCCTTTTTCGTCGCCTGCTTTGTCTTCACCAAAGACATGGGTATGCCTTGTAATGAGTTTATGACAAATCCCTGATAACACGTCCGTAAGATCAAACGCACCCACTTCCTCTTTCATAACGGCGTGGAAAATCACCTGCAACAACACGTCGCCCGTTTCTTCCAGCACCTTTTCGTCATCCCCTGCGTCGATTGCGTCCACTAGCTCGTACGCCTCTTCCACTGCAGACATTTTAATACTGTCCGCCGTTTGCACTTTGTCCCAAGGACACCCATCGGGAGCGCGTAACCGCACAACGATTTCTTTTAAATCTTCCAACGTAAAGCGCGTCTTTTCCAAAAGCGGAATCTCGTCAATCGCTACTGCTGTCGTGTAATCATACGTTTTTTGTCTGTCCAACTCGAACATCGGGATTTTTTTCGCTTTGCCGTCGCGAATGAATTTCACAACCGTTTCTTCGCCAAACAAGCCGCCAAGCGCCAACTTCACGTCGCTCGCAAACCATTTATCGTCCACGTCGTACACCACCAAGGGCAAACCCAACGCACCTGTACCGATTTTATCTTGCAAATCGTACGCCGACACCGCTGTGTAGGAACAACCTGACAAATTTGCCGCGCGAACCAACGCCGTCACTTTGGATACGCCGTCCACAATTTCTACTTTACCGCGTTTGCTTTTTAACAGAGCCTTCACCGACGTGTCTTCCGTCGCCGCGCCGTCCACGAGATACACAGCGTCGTTGCCAAGCTCCGTCACTGCTTTGGCAAGGTTTTTGGACAGCGTTGCGAAATTGCGGCTATTTTCATACACCTTATCCAAACAAACGTGCTCTATACCTAAATCAAGCACTGTTTGATAAGATTTCGTATTCGCCGTACGAACCGCAATTTTTCTACCCCCTTTCGCAGCTTGCACAATCATTTCTTCGCCGCGTTTGGTAAGGTCGCCCCTTTCCACGCCTAAACCGATCACTGTGATCATATGCTTTCTCCTTCCTTTCATTCCGCTTTTGCGGATGTTTTTGCTTTTCGTATGCTTAAATTATACAGCAAATCCAACAAAAAGGCAACCAAATAGCAAACGTTCGTTGCGTATGCCAGTCCAAAAACGGAAATTTGCGGTTTTTGTAACAACAGTACATACACCAACGTCTTTACCGTCACCGCAATCAGCATGGACAAAGCCGCAAACTTCGGCTTTCCCTGCGCCGTCAAACACGCTGACAGCGTTTGCACGCACGACAACGTCAACGCGCTCACAGAAAAAATTTTAACAAGCTTGATTAGCGTTTGTAATTCTTCCCCTTTTAAGCTGCGAAAAATAATTTTCGCGGTGGGTTCAGCAAAAAAATACAATCCCAACGCCGCAGGCAACGCAACGGCAATCGTTGTGAACAACGAACGCAACACTTTTTTTCGCGCAGTTTTTCGTTCCGTAGCCGCGGCAACGGCAGGCACACTCGCGGCGGCGATCCCATAACAAATGGATACGGGTAAATTGATAATCGTCACCGCTCCGCCTGCAAACAAGCCGTATAATGTGACGGGATCCGTTGCATATACCCCTAACAATCGTGGCGCTAGCACACTGTCTAAAAGTGCGGATGCAGGCAGCAGGATCGAGCTGAACGTCACGGGAATACTCAATCGTAAAATGTCTTTCATCGCAACCCGTCCCCCGTTATTTTTTTCTTGCATAGGGGCAGGTGCGCGTTTAAATAAGAATATCATCAAAAGGAGGGCTACAAGCTCGGATAACGACACCGAAAGCAGTAAAAATACGACCGCTTTTTCGACGTTTTCACGGAATAGGTACGCAAACAACAACCCAAACCCCACTTTCACTGCCTGTTCTGTGACTTCGGAGGCAGCGGTGGGAAACATATGATTTCTACCCTGAAACCAGCCTCGAAAAACAGAAATCGCTGACACAAAAAACACCGATGGCGCTAACGCGTAATATCCACCAACCACTTGTTGACTGTTTTGTGCTTTGGACAATAATGGCGCAAACAACGCCATCAAAAGCGAACCAACTAACCCAATCCATAAAAACAGCTTCATCGCCGTTTGAAAAAGCGGTTTGTCCGACTGCTCTTTCGTTAGCCTCTCCGCTGTTAATTTTGCAATCGACGAGGGAATTCCCGTTGCGGATACCGTCAGCAAAAGACAGTAAACGGGATACACCATTTGGTATAACCCCAAACCATATCCGCCGATTAAATTTGTCAAAGGAATACGGTAGAGCGCCCCGATTACTTTCGCCAAAAATCCCCCCGCCGCAATCCATGCCGCGCCTTTTAAAAATCCGTTTTTCTTCTCTTTTTTTGCATTCATCTCGTACACGGTAACCCCATTTTTATATTTTGATAAAGTTGATTGCAAAATCCGCAATCGTCGCTATCAGCAACCCCAACGCCGCCACACGAGCCGCTGTTTTTGGTAACCTAAAAAACACTCGTTTGATAGGCATAAATAAAAACTTCATAAACAGAAAAATTAAAACCGCCCAGCACAATGAAATAGACAGGCAAACGTACCCACCGAGATTAAACGAAAGATGTCGATAACTCCAAAGCCGTGTATCAAAAAATTGATCAAAAAACCATCCCACAAATAGTTCCGCGATGCTGGGGATTAAAAAGGCAAACAGGAAATACACAACGTATCGAAGTGCTTTGGCATCCTCTATCTGCACCCTTGTTTTGCCATCAATTTTTAATTTTTTCAACAACCCTTTCCCCTCGTCAGGCGTACCCAACAACAAATACGTCACCATCAACGAGCAACCGTAGATCGGGCAAAAAGGCAACGTCATAAACCCTTGATCGTGCAGTTTTCCCGTCATCAATAACATTAACAGTGTTTCAAATCCCCAACCTATAAACGACAATGCCATGGTCAAAAGAAAATACCGCGCCAAAATATCCAACCAAAATTCCTGCTCTTTTTTTTGTTCCCTTCCCTCTTTTACTCCTGTTTGTCGCATACCTACCCCCTTTCTTTCTTATTTTGCGACAATCAAGCGCTTTTATAGCCAAAATAAAAAAGTTGCAAAAAAGACGGTGAGAATAACTCACCGCCCTATGCTTTGTATTAGATTTTACAAATTAATAATTCTTCGTCCATTCTTCTTCCGGAAGCTTTTCCCATCTTGCTTCAACAGCAACGTCTCCGTCCGTGGTCCAAGTTCCATTTTCAAATTTGGTATCCGTGCCTTTGATGTACCATCCTGTGAAGGTATATCCCGATTTCGTAGGCGCATCTTTCACCGTGTACGCTTCGTCATACGTTACTTTCTGCGTCGTTTCCGTCAAAGCGCTGCCGCCATTCACGTCATAAGTAATCGTGTATGTGTTTGCCGTTTCTTTCGCATTTACCGTCATATTTTCCTGCACGTTTGTGAAATCCGTTTTATCCCAAACGATCGTATAACCCGTCTTTGCTACGGGAGTAGGAATTTCCGTAAAATCTTCGCCTTCTTTTACGCTAAACGTTTTCGTTGCTTGACCGGCTTGCACAAACGAAATCGTATATATTTCTCTCGTATCCGTCCATTGCGCAGTCAATGTCATACCGCTATCCGTCGTCCATTTGCCCGTTATAGCGATTGTATTTCCTTCGCCGTCTTTCCAACCATCAAAACGCATATAGCTTTCCGTATGCGTAGGCGTTTCCAACGTATAATCCGCATTATACGTCACTTCTTGCGTCGCATTTACTACTGCACCGCCGTTTGCATTGTAGCTTACGGTGTATTTATTTGCCGTAGCCTTCGCATATACCGTTACGTTTTCTTGTAAATTCGTAAACGTTGCTACAACCGTACATTCTGCGTTTGCATACCAATTCTCTGTATCTACGGTATAACCGGTCTTTGTCGTCGGCGTAGGAATATCCGTTAAACTTGCACCTTTATAAACCGTCTTATTAATCGTCGAACCGTTCGTATCCGTAAACGTTACCACCACTTGGTCTTTAGCCGCCCAATCCGCCGTCAACGTTACGTTGTCCGCTACATTCCACACCGAAGTCTTGGTGTACGTTGCGTTGCCGTATTTCCAACCGAGGAAATTATAACCATCTTGGGTAAGTGTCATATCCAATGCTGTACAAGCCGAATCATACGTCAGCGTTACCGTTGTTCCATCGATTGCAAAACCATCTGCATCATACGTCACCGTATATGTCTTTGCCGTATATTCCGCCGTAACCGTCATATCCGCTTGGATATTCGTATAATCCGTCTTATTCCACGAAACTGAATAACCTGTCTTTTCGATAAGCGCAGGTACGTCTTCCGCCGCTACCGATTCGCCCTTCTTGACAACAACTTCCTTTGATTGATCGCCTTGCACAAACGTTACCTTGTAAGTAGGACGCTGATCTTCCCATTGCGCCACAAGCGTTACGTCACCTGCAATCGCCCATTTTCCGTTGACTACGGCTGCGCCTTGATAGTACCATCCCACGAAGAAATAACCTTCCTTTTCAGGCGTTACAAGCGTAGTATCCTCATTATACGTCACCTTTTGCGTTGTTTCCGTCAAAGCATTACCGCCGTTTACGTCGTAGGTAATCGTATATTCATTTGCCGTAACGATTGCATTAACAACGATATCCGCCTTAACGTTCGTCAAATCTTTTTCTTCCCAAACAATCGTGTACCCTTCTATTGCCTGAGGCGCAGGAATATCCTCTTCCGCAAGGCTTTCCCCCTCTGTTACGTACACATCAATGCCAGGACGGCCCGCTTGCTGAAACGTGATCTTATACTTCTTGATTTCAGGAGTTGATTCCGAAGTAGATTCAGACGTTTCAACGCTTTCAGACGTTCCCGATTGTTGACTTCCAGAGTTCGTCGGTGTCAAAAATGCACAGCTTGAAAATGCCATCACGCCGCAAAGCGATAATCCTAACAACCATAATTTCTTGTTCATTTTTTACCCTCTTACTTCAGCTTTCGCTGTTATTTTTCTTACTTTATATATCATATCATAAAAAAAACAAAAAAGCAATACCTTTTTTGAAATTTATTTATACTTTCTATTACCAATCCTGCTTTTTTAACGATTTATCCTTCACGTCGTCATAATAAGCAAAATATTTTTCCTTAAACGCCTCTTTCGTCATCGGCAACGGCTCTCCGTCCGCTTCCATGCGATCAAGCATCTCTTTCAATTCTTCAGGAGTAAAATCCGCAATATCTGTTTCGTCGCCGTATAATTGTAATAATTTCAAAATATCCAGTTCCGACATTTTTCCCTCCCTTTGATTAAATTTCTATTTCAATATGTTCTCCGCGGCAAGGCACGGTGACGTGCGTAAACCCGATTTGTTTTAACAAAGCAACTACTTCTTCGCGTTTCTCAGCGATACGCTCTACGTTGTGCGCGTCTGCGCCAAAAGACACTTTTCTACCGCCAAGTTCGTAATATCTTCGTAAAATTTCTTCCCCTGGCAAAGCAAGCATATTCAACCCCTTCGTCGAACTGTTCACCTCTAAAATTTTATCCTTTTTGATAATGGTTTTTAAAATATCATCAATATGATCGCCAAATTCCGCCAACGTTAAGCCGCGGTCTTCATAGGGCGCGTAACGAACCAAATACCCAAAATGCCCCACAATATCGTAATGATACGGCACGTCCAAACTCTTGCGAACCGTATCGAGATACTCCCCATACGATTCCGCTTTCGGGCGTAAACGTTCGCCTTCTTCAAAAGGTCTTTTATAGTAATAATCTCGACCCATCATGCCATGTACACTGTTAATAATAAAATCAGGCTTGTATTTTTCATACGTTTCCATACAGCGTTTTTGCGTCAACGCATCGTCACAATACCCAAACTCCGCGCCGACAAGAAAATTGATACAGCCTGCGTAATCGTCTTGCAAATGCCGCGCGCCGTGAAAATACTCCTCCGCATCCGTCCAATACTGCGACGTTTCTCCCTTGATTAAATGTAAATCATAATCAAAATGTTCAGAACTACCAAAAAAGACAACCCCTTTTTGTATGGCAGCGTCCAACATTTTCTCCAAAGGTACTTGCGAGTCAAAGGAATACATCGAATGACTGTGCATATCCGTTAAAAGTTTTTTCATTGACATCACCCTCTTTAATTCTTCTTCTATTATACCACAGTCTTTTCCTTGTCGCAAGCAACTAAGCAGATTTCTCCAGTAAAATTTTTCCGTTTTTGCTTATTTTTTACTTTTTATTTTGTTTACGCAATTTTTTACTCAACAAATACCTGCCCTGCCCAAATTTTACTTTTTTCCCTTTTTTCTCCTACTGTACACTTATTGACGGCAAGACTTTTTCCCCTTTACAATATTTTCGTGTTTTGTCACCGCGCTCTTTTGCGTGCAAAACAAAAATACGAAAAGGATATACTATTTATGAAAAAAACAAAATCATTGATTGCATTTTTGCTTGCTCTAACCCTTCTTACCCCTTCTCTTTTGATTGTGGCTTGTTCGGATCAAGAGGAGTTGAGCAGTGAAGAAAACTCCTCTTTTATTTCTAACAGTTCCAACAGCGAAATCCTGGAAAATAACACTTCCTCTAGCGAAGAAAGTGACAGCATGAGTAGCGAACAAGAAAACTCTTCCTCGTTGGATACTTCTATTCCACCCCAATCCTCTACACCGCAAACGCCGCCTTCGCAAAGTGCTCCGCCAACGCAAAGTTCGCCGCCTGAAAACAGTAGTTCGGGAAAGGAAGAACCCGAAGAACCCCCGACAAGCAAGTACGTTGAATACATACGTTGCACGGGCGACAACGTGAATATCCGCGCGGGCGCAGGCACGAATTACAGCGTGCTGGGATCGGCGGAGAAGGGTACCATGTATGCGGTGATCGGTAAAAAAGGCAACTGGTACAAAACGTATTATAAAAATAAAACCGCGTACGTGTACGCGGAATATGCCTCGGTATTCTCCTTACAAAAAAGCGAGGATACGGACGTGGAAAACGTCATTGAGGAAGGATATAAACTTCTCGGAGTGCCTTACGTGTACGGTGCAGTGCGGTTACATGATGGAAAAGGCAAACTTTTGGCAGGGTTCACCGCGCAAAAATTTGATTGTTCTTCCTTAATGCAGTACATCTTTTATAAAGGCGCGGACGTGCTTCTAGACGTGCATACTCGCGCGCAAGTCGTGCAGGGCAAATACGTCAAACGCGCCAATTTACAGCGCGGAGACTGTATCTATTTCACCAACGAAAGCCGTCAACATTTGACGGGAATCGAACGCGTAGGCCACGTTGCGTTGTATCTTGGCAACGATTACATTTTACACACTTCGTCCGATTACGCTCGTATTGAAAAAATGACCGCTTCGCGTTGGAAATATTATATCGAAGCAAGAAGATTTTTATAATTTTTTGGTTATTTTCGTTCGGGCAATGCCGCGGCCGTGAGAAAAATCACCTCTTTCGCGCCTGCGCCAAAAAGCCTTTCCGCACACTCGTTCCCCGTTGCGCCCGTCGTCATAATATCGTCCACGAGCAACACTGTCGCTCCTTTACAATCCGAGCGTTTATGCACGTGATACGCCCCCTCAACGTTTTGAATACGCGATTCGTAATCCATATGCTTTTGCATTTTGGTTTCACGACGCTTTTGCAAAATATCCTCGCGCAGTTTCACCGCATAGCCTTTTTGTTGTAATTCCTTTTCAATCGCCGCGGCAAGCTCTGTCGCTTGATTAAAGCCGCGGTTTTTCTCTGCTTGTTCTGTCATAGGAACGGGTACAATCCACATAGTTTTGACAGCAACATTCTCTTTTACATTTTCATTCAACGCGGACATGTCCCCCACATAAAAGGTTTTCATGCCTTCGTAACGCTGTAACAGGGTCTGCGTCATGTATTCCGCAAAAAAGTAAGCAAGGCGGCGTTTACCGTTTTTCACTCGGTTCACGAACGCGGCGGTTTCTCCTTTATACACGAACGGCGAAATACCTTTCGTGTATTTTGGCAACCGTTTTTTACAAGACAAACATACCCCTTGCGCCACCGTTTGCCGCCCGCACTTTTCGCAAACTCCGCGATCGTTTTTATAGAGTTTGCCTTCGCAATCCTCACACAGCCTATTTTGAGGATAGGTGAAAATTTCCGCGCCACAGCCGTCGCAAACGTAGCCGTTGCGAGAAGAAAATTCCCGTATTCGATTGATTAGGTTTTGAAAAAATTTCATCATATGCGTTTAGAAAAAGGGCGTTCAGATTCGTTCATCGCGTACCTGTCCGCCTCGTTTTTATTATTCTATGTTTTCTTGCATACTTCCTGTGGCTTTTTTACGCTCATATTGCACAAGCAAATACGCTCCTACAACACCCACAGCAAACAGTGCGACACCGAGTACAATATCCAACACCGCCGCGCCGTTTTGCGCCCACGAAACGTACACTTCCATAATATCGCCGTTGCAGAACATGGACAAAATCGACCCCAAAGATAAGCCGACGATCATGGAATACGCCGTATGACGAGCCTTCGCAAACACGTACGTCAGTAGCTTGGAAAAGGCGAAAAAACCAATCAAAAACCCAAAACCCAGCCCTGCATACACAAGAAATACGGCAGGGTTTGTTTGCCAATACGTCATGCTCACGCTGGACATAATGGACGAAAACCAACCCACTGCCATCAAGAACGCGCTAGCGGAAAGCCCAGGAACAATTTGCGTGATCCCAACTACCGCGCCGATCAACAGCGCCAACAGGAAATGCCACCACTCCACGTTGGCAAATTTATCCGCAACAACGGTGGTTTGCGTACCCACGCCCACCGACGTCAAAGCGGAAAAGCAGCCCAATCCAACGGGAATAATCAACCCTAACACGAATAAAACCACGCGCTTTGCATTACATTCCGCGCCTTTTAATTCGTCTTTTACGGCAGGAAACGCGCCGCACATCAGCCCTGCGAACAAGCAAACAATAGCAAACGGCAGAAATTCCAACAGCTGTTTTACGGTGATAAAGCCAAGCAGTACCCCCACAACCATACCGATCCCGATAGGCAGCAAAAAGGCAAAGCATTGTTTGAATTTCTTAAACAAGTTGCCCACCGCATATAAAAACTGATCGTATAATTTAAAAATAATCGCTACGGTAGAACCGCTGATTCCAGGCACAATCACCGCCAGCCCGATAAAAAATCCAAGCAACGCGCTTTTACACCAAGTCTTTTTATTGTATTTTATCAACGCGATTTCCAAACTTTCCTGCGCCATTTATACTCCCTTCGCCGCACGTTTCGCGGCTTTTTTATTGTGTATTGCCACAGCAATCCCTCTTGTTATCCAACCGAATAAAAAACCACAAACGCCGCCTAACGTATCCACCAAAACGTCCAACACCTGCGCGCCTCGCCCCGCTACCGTCAACTGTATGTATTCATCTATAATCGGCATACAAAGCAAAAACGTGAATGCTACAAGGAAAAACCTCTTATCCGTCAAATACGCAAAATACGTCCAAGCCACAAACGCGCCTAGCATTGCAAACTCCGCAAAATGCGCCAGCGTCCGCACGATTGCGTGCAAAAGCTCATATGCCTTGCCTGTTGCCGTCGCCACAAAAGAGTTCGGTGCAGTCTTTCTCGCAAAATCTTGCAAAATTTCCACCACGCCACCGCTTGTTACCGACGACTGTTCTCCCGTTTGCAAGGAATTGCAAAAGATAAACACCAACGTCGCCACTATACAAAGCGGAAAAAATATCCGCTGAAATACAGGTATGCGGTTTTTGTTTTCGCGTGTTTCCATAGCTATATTATACGCCAAAAAGACCTTTCGGTCAATATTTTACATAGATTTTTATATATTTTCCCGAAAAAAGTTTTCCCTAAAATCCTTGGTTTTTCCACTATTTTTGTCATTTTTCGCTCCTCATCGACCTATATAATGAAAATGACAAAATATGTTACGGAGAACGCTGTTATGAATTATATCAAAAAAATGTGTATTTTACGCCAAGTGCGCCAAGGTTTTTCAGGGGACGGAAAAGCGTTGTCGGGGCTTGTTAAAATGGAGCAATATGGCAAAAATCTTGCTGTAGAAGTGTCTATCATCAATTTTGCGCCTCTTGCCACGGGGGAATATTACTGTCTATTATCCGATGGAAAAGGCAAGACGGAAATGCTGTCTTTACGCGGCAAAAGCCTTTTTAATCTTCTGTCCGATCTCGATATTTCCGCAGGGTTTTGCGCCGTCGTTTGCTACGTCAAAAATGAAATTACCCCCATCGCCTACGGCATCAATGGTAACGGCTCGTACGATTGGCGCGCCATTTTAAACTCAACCCTGCCCCCCGTTTTTCCAAGAGGCATGAAGGAACAAGCATTCTCTCAAACTGTGCAAAACACAACCAAAACAGAAGATATGATATCCAATCAACCGCAAGACACTCCACCCATGTCCGAGTTAAATATTTTTAACACCGAAAACAACCAAAAAGAGCTGAAAAGGCAAACTCAACCCGACCCATCCCCCACCAAAACACCTTATGACGACGAACGGGTGGTAACGGAAGATTATTATCAAAAGGAGCAGGAATATGAACAAGACAAGTTTGATGAAATTGTCCAAAATGCACGTATTGAAAGCGCAACTGAAAAACAAAACGAGAAAAAAGGGGCAAACGCGCAGGAAGATGGAGATGCTGATTGCGTACTCCACCCGATTGCGCTCGACCCCGACGGATACTATCTCCACGTAAAAGCGGAAATCGACGAGTTATTCGCCGCATATCCTCGCGATAACACCTTAAACGGCGCGTTTTCTTGCAGCGAATGGGTGCGTGTAAAAGGCACAGAAAACAGCCCACAGTACCTCGTAGGCATACTGTACGAGGACGGCAAAGCGAAATATATTTGCTACGCGCTTGCGGCGGAAGATAAAAATATACCGCCCGACGAGATTAAAAACGTGTGCTCGTTTGTGCCCGTGTCCGCGTTAAAACAAAACGAAGGCTTTTTTGTAATTTTCCAAAGTGCCGCTACTGGCGAATGTGTTAAACCCAAGTCTATTTAACGCAAAAAAGCATACAAAAACCCCGACCATACCGTCGGGGTTTTTTTGTTAGATGTTTGAATTAGAAATCGTCGTCGTCACGCTTTTTCTTCTTCGAGCCAGATTTGGGCGTAGGAGCGTCATCGTCGTCGAAATCGTCGTCATCGTCATCGTCATCATCGTCGTCGTAATCGTAATAATCGTCCGCGGTGACGTATTCGAAATCGTCCTCTTCGTTGTCGATTTCCTCTTCCTCTTCTTCCTCTTCTTCCTCATCCTCAAATTCCGAAGAAGGAATGTCGATATCCAGTTCTTCTTCCTCATCGTCGAGGTAACTTCTCCAAGAAGCGTCTTCCTTGTCTTCGTCCTCTTCCGTTTCCTCGTCTTCGTAAGCGGCTTTCTTTTTACATTCTTCGCACATCTTTTCGCCGTACGCCATGTAATTTTCACCGCAAACGGGACAAAGTTCCGTTTCTTCTACTGCCTCCTCAGCATCAAAATCGTCCGTAAACGTCTTTTCGCCGCTGAGTTCTTTTAAACAAACTTCGCAGTATTCCTGTTCATCCGCATCAATAAAATTCAATTCACATCTGGGGCATATTACGTATCTTGCCATATTCTTGATTTTCCCTCGTTATCGGTTACACCGTGATTTTGCTATATTATATTAAGATTTCAAAGATTTGTAAACTGTTTTTTACGTACTTTTTTAAGTTTTTGCAAAATTTTTTAAATTTTTCATAAAAAAAGACTATTTCTTTGTCAGAAACAGCCTTTTTCTACTATTTACTCTTCAGTTTTGGGTTCTTCCACTGCAGGTGCTTCTTCCGTTGCAGGTGCTTCCTCAACAGCAGGTGCTTCTTCTACAACCGTTTCTTCAACGGGAGCTTCCACAACTTCTTCCGCTACGGGTTCTTCCACCGCAACTTCTTCCGCCACGGGTTCTTCCGCTTCTTCAACAGCTTCTACGGTTTCTTCTACGGTTTCTTCTTCAACAGCTTCTTCGTTAGCTTCTGCTGTTTCCTCCGCATATACGTCGATGGTTTTATCATCCGTCGTATCGATCTTCACGCGTTTGTCTTCGATTGCTGCTTCCTGAGGTTTGTTCTTCTTGGAACGAACCACCAACAACGTTACAACCACAGCCGCCGCTACAACCACAACGCTTGCGCCGACGATCGTCCACGTCATCCAAGGCTTCCAAGCACTTTCCTCTTCTTCTACATCAGGCGTAAGAAGTTTCGCTTCCCAGTCTTCCGAAATTGCTTTCTGATCCTCTTCGTTCATAGCCCCGACACGAGTTGCAAACGTATCCAATTTTCTATACGTCTTGTTGTCAATATTTGCCTTGAACGCTTCCGCAGCTTCTTTGGAGACTTTGTTGTCCTTGAAGTATTCGTTGTAAAGTTCTTCTACTGCTTTATATTCAGTGTACTCTTCGCCTTCTACTTGGAAGAAGTATTCCATGTACGTTTTTACGGTTGTGTTAGAGGAATATTCATTAATCTTCTTCGTAACCGTTTCATACGCTTCGTTTTCCGCTTTCACTTCCGCAAACGTACCGATCTTCGTTGCATAGATATAACCGTAAGAAGAACCACCGAAGGTTTGCGCGTTGCAGTACAACAATACGTCTACGCCGTTTACGTTCACAAATTCAGGCTTGTACCAGCTGGAATTCCAGTCGATATACGCAACCGTTTGAGGTTTGTATTCTTCGGTAGGAAGGAAATTATAATCCTTATCTTCGCCCTTGATATTGATACGGGATACGCCGTTGCCGTTCGTTTTGCTCGCATAATAATAGAGGTAATCACCGCGAACTTCCCAAAGAGTTGCGCTGCCAACGTTCTGCGCAAGCTTCATTGCCGTTTCTTCGCCGGACGCATTGCTTTCTGCTTTGTACAACGAATTGTTGGATACGTAGTAGTATTCGTGGCCGGTTTCCGTCTTGCCCGTGAAGAGCGCGCTTGCCGTGTTCGTCGTGTTCTGCGCTACGGTTTCTACGTTCGCATTGCCTTTTACCGTGTTCCATTCCGCTGTTACAGCGCCATCTGCCAAATAATACAATTTGGTGTCGTCTGCGGACGTCGAACCACCGATGATTTCCGTTCTTGTGAAGTACACACCACCGTTTGCTACCGATTGAATGGTGTATTTATAACCTTCGGGAGTAGCCGCATTGGTCTTGTATTCCGCATCGTTATTGAACTGAGTGAACTTCAAAGCATTCGAACCAATACCGTCCAAAACAAGCGTACCGAGGTTTACGTACGGATAAGTGGAATAATCTTTGAAATTATAAGGTTCGTCCGTTTTGTTTTCTTTCGCTTCCTTATTTTTGCTTTCCAAATATTCTTCATCAAAATCGTACGTTTTGCCGCCTTTCACCGTATAAGCCGCCGCGTCAGCGTCCACTTCTGCCGTAGCCGCCGCATTTACGCAGTACAGCTGGTTGTAAGAAGGCGTTTTTGCATTATCCGTATCAATGTCGTAGGTAACGCCCATCGTATAATATACGTCGCCGCTGTTCATATCTACGTCGTAGAAGAAGTTAGAACCCGCGCCTTTTACAAGGACTGACGTCGTGGGTTTTTTCGTATTGTAATTTGCCGTGTTGTACGATTTCAACATGCTGTCTTCTTCATACAAACAATATACTACACCGTCCACTTCCACGAAACGATAGTTCGCCGCGTTGTTGGAAAGACGGAAATAGTAATCCTTCATCGTTTCGCTGCCGTCAAGTTTCGCGCGCTTGAAGTCGATCCAGGAATTTTCTACTTCACCGCTCATATTCTTGTCGGTGGTAGGGGTTGCGTAGTAAACGTAATCCCCGAAGATATAGATACCCGAGTTAAAGTTCTGCGATACGAACAACATAGGAACAACCGTTTCCGCTTTCGCTTCCTTTTGAGCGAGATCAGCTTTCTTAACACGCATCAAAGAACCTTTTACGGGTTTGCCGAACGTATTGTCTGCCGTATATTCTTCCACGCCGTTGATGAAATAAACGTATTCGCCATATTCCACCGAAAAACCGCCGTTGGACTGAGCAGCTGTCGTAGGGGTAGTGTAAGCAAGCTTATCGCCTTCATACACTTTGCCGCAACCTGCCACTGCCATTGCCGAGCCAAGGACGGTCGCCGCCGCCAAAATGCTCAATATCTTTTTGCCTGTATTCCTCATTGTATAAGGACTCCTTATAAAAATGTCTTTATCTTTCACGTCGGATTTTTGCGTGCAATATCCGACGGTATTTATGCATATTCTATTATATATCAAATCGACAATTAAAGCAAACAAAAACGCTTGTGTTTTCGGGATTTTTGCTTGAAAATTTTAATTTTGGAGGTTTTTTTCACCTTGGAACCTTTCGGTATCTTTAATTTTTTAAAAACTTTGCTTTCTTTAGAGGAAAATTCTTCCTCTACTGCCGTAAAAAATGAAAATATTTCCGCAGTTGACAATACTCCTGCCGCTTCTATTCCCAGCTCTATTCCTGCCCCGCAAACGGTGAAAAATATGGAAGATACGTCGGCGCAGAACGCGTATTTACTATTCTTAGAACAACACGACCGCCGCGCAAAAAAAGCGAGAAAACCGTAACCGATTTTCTCGCCGCCAACGTTCCACAACGTTCCGTTGAATCATGACTTTCTATCTTTCTTGGTCGCTTTAAAATAACAATTCGTCACCAAGTAAGGGTCAAGGGAAGTGTTCCCTTGTCTTTTAGGCGTTTAGCGATTGCACGTACAAATCCGCGCCTGCTGGGCTGAGCACGTACAGCGTTTCTTCTATCACCGTCGCGCGTACCAAATCACAAGTACCGCGAACGCTCTGTCCGTCAAGCTCCGCACGCACCAACTCCAAGAAACCGTAGCCGTCAAATTGCAACAAATAATAGGTGGCGTTGCCACTGCGTAAATCTTTCACGCACAGCCCGATTCTACCCTGTTCACGATCGATATAATAGGACTTGTAATCCTCGGAAAACGTTACGCTGTCCAGCTCGAACACACAAACGCTTTCCAATGCCGTTTGCGTTTCCGCATAAATTTCTATTTTCAAACCGCCGCTTTCGCTGTACCCGATTCCCAGCAACGTACCATTTTTGAACTGCACGAGCGACGTCGAATACCCCTCGATTACACCTGTATCTTTGTACGTAATATTATCCAAATCAGACAAGTCAAACACGAATACGGGGTCAGTCATTGTCACCACAATCGCCGTACATACGTACGCTTTTACGCCGTCAAAACGCACCGATTGCACCGTTTCGCCCGTGATGAATTTTTCCTCGCTCGCCACCGTTTTCAACGTTTGTAAATCGATACAATATAAACTGCCGCCCGTTACGCTTTCAAGGCGAATATAATGCTCAAATTCCGCTTTATCGTTCCTTTGCCAAGACGTTTCGGAAACCGTCGTCACTACGCGCAAAACGCCTTCGTATTCGTCCATCGAATACTGATCCTTCACGTTCCCTTCCACCGTCACAACGCCTTTATGTTCAAGCCCTTCCCCACCGTAATAGATACAAGAAATATCCGTTTTGGACAAGTTTTTATACGCCGTTTCGCTCAAAGTTTCTCTCGCGCTATACGAACGAGTGATAAAGATATTTTCCGCTGATACGTACGCTTCCGTCGCATACGAAAACAAAGCCGCACAATCCTGCACTTCCGCCGTGTTTCCGTTCAATTTATACACCACCGTGTAACGTAAATTCGTCGCATTTTCGGGGCAAATAATATTTTCACCTGCAACGTATTTTAAATCGTCAAATGCGCCGTAATGGGGCAAATACGAGGACGGAATATCAAAATCACACATACTGCCATACACCACGAAATTGTTGAACAATAACAGCTCTCCCTCTACCATTCTCGACGAAAGATAATCGCCAGCAAAATACGTTCTGCCTCGCTCTTTCATATTCGCAGGATCGCTGACGTCGTAATGCACTACTAACGTATAACGGCTGAAATACGTCGCGCCGTTTTTGGACACGGATACGTTGCTAACCATTGTTAAATCCTGTCCGTCCGCCGACAAATATATCTCGGGAGCTTCCGTCATATATAAGTTGTGCGCTCCGTCTTGCAACTGCACGGCAACCTCGCCCACGAGCGCGGAGTTCTCCCCTGCAATCGAGTATCCACGGAGTCTTTTCGCTTGATAATCCATATAAAAAATATGCGTATTCGTGCGTTTGAAAAGGTCGCCTTCTATTACGTTCGACACTTGATTGTCCGTTGTTTCCACGTACCCGTTGCCACCCAGCATACCCGACGCCGAATTTTCAGGCGCCATTCCGCCGCCCGCGCCGTTCATATCCATACCCGCGCCAAATTTCGCCAAACCCGAAGTGAGCTTTTGAAAATTATTCTTATAGCGCGGCGGCGTGTACGTCATTTTATTGATGGTTTGAATCACGCCGTAATATTCACTGTTTTTATATTTCTCCACCGAGGGAAGCTGTGTGGAAAAGGGTAAAAACAAAAATAAATTGAGCGCAATCAGCCCTGCGCAAAGACAGGACAACACACTCGCGCGTTTAATAATTTTGTTCTTGCGTTGTTTTTCCTCCGTTTTATTGAGTATATTTTCCATTCTTTCTCTATACGTCTTCATACGAAATCCCTTCCTTTTTTAAAAGTTCTTTCAGAGCAGTTTTTGCGCGCGATAAAAGATTATAGACCTGTTTTTTGGACTTTTTCAAAAGCTCGCACACCTCTTCCACGATACATTCGTTTATGTAAATTAAATACAGCACTTCCGCGTATTGCGGAGGCAAATTCTGTATGCATTTGTATAGCGTGCGGTTGCGTTCCTCGTGCATAACGTCATAAAACAAATCCTTGGCAACGAGTACGTTTTCATAATCGTTCAAGGGCGCTTGGCGTTTGTGCAAACGAAGATAATCCAAACACTTATTCCGCGTGATTTTGTAAAGATAGGCGCGTAAATTGTCGCGCTCGGAAAAACGCTTCCATTTGACAAGCAATGAAGCGAACGCGTCTTCCATGATATCTTCCGCCACCGCAGAATTTTTTACGTAACAGTAGGCGTAGCGAACCAACTCATCGCTGTGCATCACGACAAGCCGTTCAATGCGGTTTTTGTCACCGTCCAAAAATCGGCGGTAGCTACTTTCGCCGTTGGTTTTGGTCATAATCTCACCTCTCTTCACGTATATAACGAAGTTGTAAGACAATTTACTCAGTCATTTTTAGAAATTTTTATAAAAATTTTTTTCTTGGCTTGAAAAATATTAAAAAATCCCTTTATTGTACTTAATCATAGCGTAAAAATTCAACACTATTCCAACGACAAAACCGCCAATCAAAAACCCCATACCGACGAACAAAAGAATCGGCATTTCCAAAACGTTAGAAAGCAACGCCAAAAAACCCGATACAATCAAGCCTACGCCGATAATAATTGTACCTATCCCCACCAACCGACCGAACGGCAAACGGTTTTCTTCCGTAACACGCTTTCTATGATAAACGTGCAGAGAAGAAAGATTTCCTCGCGTGTTTAAAACACCCATCACGATACAAAAAATTCCTAAAGCCAGCGAAACAAAAAACTCTACCATATACATCTCCTTTTTTTACCAAATAAACGGTATCAAGCGGTATTTTACCTTTTGTGTATATTCGATATATCCCGTAAGTTCCTTTTCTAAAAATTCTTCTTCCTTTTTAATTCTTACGGAAATCAAAATAGGATACATCAAAAAAATCCCGAACGCATAAAGCGAACCCAGCACAATGGGCATAGATAAAAACAACAACAAAGTGACACTGTACATCGGGTGTCGAACGATACCGTACAACCCCGTATCAATTACTTTTTGATTTTCCTGTACTTCAATCGTGCGGCTCAAATAGGTGTTTTCACGCAACACTTCCGCATACAAAATATACGCTATCAGGAACAACACCGCGCCGACAATCACCGCCCACCACGGCAACATATACCAGGAAAATCGATACCCAAGTCCTGCAACGATAAACCCTGCAATAAACATCAAACCGCTTAATTTTATCACTAAATTTTGCTCTTTTTGTCTCTCTTTGGCGTTGAGCCGTTTTTTCAATAAATCGGGGTTTTTAAACAGCATCACAATCCCCGCGATAAACATCGGAATAAATAAAATCCCCATTAGCAACCAGCCGTTCGTATAGCCAAAATCCCCCGCAGGTAAAAATAACAACACGCCCACCAACACAACGCCTAATAAAAATTTAGCTATCGCTGAAATAAACAATTTTACTTGTATTTTCTCCTTTTTTACATTTGTTTTGTCCGTTTTACCGACGATTTTTCCAACAACCCATTTGATAAGCAAAATCGCAACGGTAAGCCCGCCGACTTTTAATAGCGAAACCGCTATCGTCGTGACTATCATAGGAAGAATTTGCTCTTGCGGCATGGTGGCGTATATCTTGGCAATGTCTTTTTTTATCCACATAAATAGGATAAATGCTACGGCGATTATAAAAATTATAATTCTCCACGGCTCTATTTTCTTTTTATTATCGTTGCTCATAATGTTCCCTTTCAAATGTAAGTTTATCTAATAGTTTCATTATACCATAAATCTATTAAAAAGTAAATAGGACGGTTAGATTTTTATAACCCAACCGTCCGTAAAACGTAAGAATAAAAAAGAAAACGCACCAAAGGTACGTTTTCCGATTGTTCCAAAAATTATCTCTTCGAGTTTTGAGAATACCGTTTGATATCGTGAATATCGTAAGATATCGTGTGATATCGTAGCTTTATCGTGTGTTTTCGTGCGATATCGTGAATATCGTGAGTATCGTTTGATAAAGTGTTGCACCAAATTTGCACCAAAATCACACCAACATTCAACGCTGTTTTGCTCGACAAATTGGAATTTGACACTCTCACAATTTGAAAATTATTTGTTTATTACTTTCTTGCACCATGTGCGTTGATTGCATTTAGGACACTTTAAGTGACGAGTTGTTCCTCTGTGCATTGCTTTCATCGCTTCTTTATAGGTAGGTACAATTTCGTAACCGCAATTTTGACATTTATAAGCACCAACGCTTACTTCAAGCTTTACCGCATATAAGCACGGTATAAGGAACACCACGCACAGTGAAATTATTGCAACGAGCATCCATGGCCCCTCAGGCATAAAAAAGGCGATGATCGCGAGACCTCCGATCAATCCAAGGATACTCACTGTCATGATTATCCACATTGC
>SVII01000024.1 GCA_015069605.1 Clostridiales bacterium
GTTGCTACACTCTATTTTTCGTTTCAATCGTCACACTTGAAATGGACATTGTAAACGCGATTAGATATAATACTACCAAAGTATTATATCCATATCAAGTATTATTCATTTTTGACGATTGAAAAAACTCCTTATTGTAAAAATAGAATGTAGCATATTTATTATACTTCTTTTTTGTAATAAAGTCAATACATTTCAAAGCCCTAACCAAGAAAAGACAACCTATAAAAATTCTCACATTTATTCTCGCATTTGTTCTTGCTTTGAAAGAAAAACTCAACGGATTTTTGGGGATAAAAAAATAAAAATTTGCAAAAGCAAGAACACTTTTTACAAAACTCCGCACTACTCTTGTTTACTTTTTCCTACTCCAAACATTACCGCTATACTCCGTTTTTCAACGGATTTTGCTACTAAAAACTCTTTTTTACCCCTATTTTCTCTTATTTTCCCCGCAAAACTCTTTATTGCCTCGTTTCTATAATTACTTAAAATCCCTCGGTAGAGATACCGTGCCGGTTCAAGTCCGGCCACGAGCACCACAAAACCCCTATCCTTGCTGAGGTTAGGGGTTTTGTATTGTTGTCTACGTATGTGGACGAACTTGAGGGTGGAGCCGCGAACGGGAGTGAGCGCTTTGCCTTACGGGGTTTTGACAACGCATAACTTGACGGCAAAGGACGACGTTAATAACGTCGGAGCGGGGCGCGCCGCTAAAGGCGCAAGTCCGGCCACGAGCACCACAAAACCCCTATCCTTGCTGAGGTTAGGGGTTTTGTATTGTTGTCTACGTATGTGGACGGACTTGAGGGTTAGGAATATTAAGACATATAAGAAATGAGCTCTGTATAATACAGAGCTCATTCCTTTTCATTTACTTCTTATTTCATTCTCTCACAAGTATACGTTACGTATACGTAGCCATTCGTTTTATGCTGGCCGTTTTCTATCGTATATTCAATGCGGTAAATCCCATCCGCAATTTCGCTTTCCTCTCCCGTCATGGAAAGGTACGTCTCCCCATTCAATACCTCTATCACGTTGTTAGAGGGTATTCCGTAAGCAAAGACCTCCGCTTTGACGAGTTCTTCAAACTGCGCATAAGAAATCTTATTCTCGGTCGATATAGCGATTTTGACGTCCGTTCTCACTTGATAAGTAAGGATCAACGCCCCATTCACGTTCTCAGCGGTCAAATCCACGTCGCCCATTTCCACGGGAAGCCCTTCCACAGCCTCTATCGCAACCGCAGCGAATTGCGAAGAACGGATTCCGTCCGCAGTCGAAATGTACCCAACCAAGCGATATTGTCCTTTCGGCAAATGGGGCAACGTAAGGCGAATATCACTCGCAGTAACGGTGAAACGCGTTTCTTCCGCATACTTAATCGTTCCTACGTCCGCCTGCTCAAGGTGAATCAATCCCCCAGCGCTATCCTCTAACGCCAACGTCAAACGGTAAGGTTCGTCCTTTACAAACAATGTCGTATCTTCAATCGCCATGCTCAGGCTTTCCAAAACCACTTCTTTTCCGTTGATACGCCCGCCCGTTGCAACGTTCTCCACAATGGAGGCAAAGTTGATATTCAGTTCCATTTCCTGCATATTTAACGAATCAACCTCTTCTGCATCTTTGACAGCGGTATAATATCCGTACATTTCTTCCGTGCGCGCTTTTTCCACATTGATCGCTTCGCGAATCGCCTCTTCCGAGGAAACGACTATTCCGTTCCATTGGAAATATTTCATGATATGCCTGATTTCCTGCTGCGCGCGGGATATACCCGAAAGCACGGCATCCAAATCGCGGCGACAAGTCAAGCCGTATTCTGAAAGGAAATTCTTAAAAGTATCCTCACAGTCTTGGTAACTATCTCCATGTATATTCAAAAAGATTTCGCCTGCATAACCGTACACGTATGCCATAAGATTGATACCATTCACCTGCAACTTTCCGTCCATAAATGTCGTGGAAGGTTGTATCGCTTTACCGTTGATTGTGTTGATCTTGACCTGATCACTGCCCGTTACGTAGGCGTAACCCTCTCCAAATCCCGCCTCGCTCTTCGGTGCGGTAACGTTGACGATCCCGTCAAACGCACACAAATATAATACCATGCTCATACTGTTTCCTGAAACAGAATTTAAAAGAATATCCGTCTGTCTATCCGCACTGAGAATGGTCAAAGCAGGCAACTCTTCCCTTTCCGGCGCAAACCCAAACGTATAACAAATATCCTCTTTCATAATTAGATAAGAGGCGTTGATATGCGAGCTGTCGGCGCCCAACACGTAATTTTCCCAATATCCTTTGGTGTTATACGCGGAAAAATAATGATCCCCCATCGTCAATTCATATCTCTCGCCTGCGATATAGGTCATTCTATCAATCGGACCTGAACCTCTGTCCCTATACAGTTCGTATACGTCCTTTCCATCCTCGTTACGATAACGGCGAATAACGTCCAGCGTACCGTTAAAGTTATCTTCACAGCACAGCAACTCTTCATTTTCACCGACGTGCAGATAATACCTAGTTTGCCCCAATACGATCCACTTGTCTACCACGCGAAGATTTTTCTTGACGAAATCAATCATATCCGCCGCCACTTCCGCATTGATCACAATATTATTCGTCAAGTTGAGGAAATATTCATAGCTGTTGCTGACCTCCCCCAAATCGCTCCAAACAACGGTGTCGCCGACGATTTCCATCTTACCAATGTCTTGCTTTTCTTCCCCTAAGCTACCTGATTTTTCCACCTGCACGATTTGCGTATTGTTATCCAAGCCCTTATACGAAACAGGTCTTTCCACCTTGATTGCGTACCCCTCGGGAACGGTCACCTGCAGATTTTCAACCGCCCTTTCCGACAGCGTTCTCATCGTCTTTACGCCGTCCTCAAAAATATCTCCCTTGTTTTTGAGCAGTTTTTCGTTGAGACGTTGTTCCGCCAACAGCAACTGCGCCCCTTCTTTGCCGACGATTTTCGCCTTGTTGCCTCCCCCGACGACATCGCCCCCGTTACAACCTGCCAGCACCACCACGGAAGTTAATAAAGCCAGCATCGCAAAAGTCAATTTTTTCATACTTTATTCTCCTTTTCACGAATCACGTTCTTGAGATTTTCCTCGTTTACCTTTTCAATATATGCCCTGAACTCCCCAAGAATGCGCTGCCCCATTGCCCGATAATCCATTGCCAGCACCTTGCGTATTTTTTGTTCACGCAACTCTTTCGGTACTTGATAAATCGTCATAATCGCATTCAATGCGGTTTCAATCTGAACGGACAACGGCGTAGAACATTCCCTCGTCATAATCGTCGCATATTCGATCCCCGAGACGATATTCTCCGTTGCAATCCACTGCGCCTGAGACCAGCCAGGACAGAATTCTTCAAAGACAGATCTCGTCTTTTCGGTATCGTTTACACGTATTAAATTCAGCGTATATTCCGAAGAATAAGAGGAGAGATAAAAATCCCGCACAACGTCGCTGTCTTCGCACGCCGCCGCAATCGTCGTCAGCTCTAAACAATACGCAAGCAACGACCTCTGCCCCTCTTGCGCAGCCTTTTCCATCAAAAGGTTTTGAAAATCAAACAATTCGTCCACCAACACCGCAAGAAGATGATCTTTCGTCGGAAAATAAAAGGTGATGTTCCCAGGACTAAGATCCAACATCTGCGATATTTTTTTCATCGTCGTTTTCGAATACCCCTCTTCGATAAACAGCCTCGCCGCCAGCTGTATGATCTGTAACCTTGTGTTGGGACGTTTTTTATTGATATGCGCCATGGCAGTCTCCTTCGCTGTGCTCTGCGTACTTGTACGCGTACAACTTGTACACGTACTATTTTACATGAAAAATTCATTTTGTCAATAGTATTTTAAAAAAAATTCTAAATAATGGAAAAATGTTACCGCATTATTCAAGCGGATCCAACCCGTTGATATTATCAAAGCAAAAAAATAAGTCCTGTACAGTACAGAACTCATTCACAAGCAATTTGATAAATCTTTCGTCCAACTTTTCGGGTTCATTTCATTATCCCTTGACATCTATTTTTGTTTTGTTTATAATATCATTTAGGGTATGATATAAACAAAAGAGGTGTTTTATGAAAGAATTTTTCGGAATCGGGGGATTCCAACGCGTGCCGGAAGGCGCATGGTCGTGGCAACATATTTTATTCGTTTCCTCAATGCTCGTCATTATGGTCGCACTTGCTATCTATCTCGGCAGAAAAAATCGGGATAAAGAGCTTTCCGTAAAAAACAAGGTTCTCATTTGGGCGGCTATTTTAATCGACGGATTCGAGTTTATAAAAATATTCGTCACTTGCTATAGCAATGGGATTGATTCTTTAAGAATCCTCCTTCCGTTATTTCTTTGCAGTATTCAGCTTATTACTATACCGCTGGCGGCTTTTTCAAAAGGCAGATTAAAGGAAGCTTCCCTCGATTTCGTGTTGACTTTCGGTATCTTAGGTGCAATATTCGGTACAGTGGGCGCAACACAAAATTATAACGCTTATCCCGTCCTTTCTATGCCCAACGTCGTTTCTGCAATTACTCATTGCATCTCAGGATTTGCCTCTCTCTATATCATTATATCAAAAATGGAGAGCATGAAAAGAGAAAACATGATTATAACATTGGGGATTTTAGGCGGTTTTACCGTTGCGGCGCTCATCGCAAATTTAACCTTGGATTATAACTATATGTTCTTAATGAGTCACGATGGCACTCCTTACGTACTTTTATGGAACTTAGTCGGTGGCAACCCCATTTTTTATGCAATCGGCGTAATCGCCATTTTTGTCCTCTATATCGTCTTATTTTATCAGATCTATCACTGGATCAAAACCAAAACATTCCCCTTTACAAAAAAGAAACGTCAAAACCAAGTCGAGCAATAAAAAACAACCGTTCAGCGGACGAATAAACTCTGTATAACATTATGCACCCCCAAAAAGTTGCCTAACTTTTTGGGGGTGCATATCACGTGGAGCTTTTCCCATATTTCGTTTTTAATTTTTTTCTGCTTTTTTCGACTCGCGCGAGCGCTGTTGTTTTTGTTTCATCTGCAACGTATGCGACAGTTTCATTTCCTGCACGATACATTTCACCAAAGAATCCAAATCGCTCCCTTCTTGATAATCTGCCGAACAGATATAATTGACTCGGTTATCCAAAAGCAGGTTTGTTACTTTGTTCTTCTTGCCCTTGGGATAAATGGCGATAGAAATCCCGCCCTGTTTTTTCACGAACGTCATGCACGGGATATCCGTGATTCCATCACCAAAATAGACCATGTTTTGATAGGCAACCACACGGTCCGTCATCTTTTCGTTGACCTTTTTATTGTCCGTTTCGTCGTAGATCCCTTTGGAAATACGGAAAATATACTGCGTTTTCTGCGTATAATTGATCGCAATCTTGGGCCATACAGCCTGACCGCTTTCATCAAAATAATACTGACAGGCAAAGATTTTTTTAAACTCGTCCTTAATCACTGAACCGTCTATAATATCCTTGATACCGCTGGAAATAATATAATGCTCGATATTGACCCCGATAGATTCGCCGTATTGATTGATACGCTTGAACCAGTTCTGCACGCCCTTATAAAAATTGATATTCTTCCCTAAAGAACGAAGATATTCCTGCGTGAAAGGGATATTTTTTTCACGGCATTTGTACATCATATAATACATGTACCCGAGGATCCCCTCCATATAATTCTTTTTACGAAAAGCCTCCGTTTCTCCCCAAAACTCTTCGCTCGTCATATTGAGATTGGGGATAAACGCATAATCCTGCATATCTTGATCGCATAAGGTTTTATCAAAATCGTACATAAACGCAATCGTCGGTTTTTTACGCATATTCTTTCTCCTTGGTATGAAATACATCTTTTCTTGATTATAACACGTTTTTTTCAATAAGTCAATATACTATTTGACTTTAGTTTCAACGCGTACATGGTTATGTTGTTTTGGTTTTAGACAGCAAAAAAACACAGGAAAATTCCTGTGTTTTTTACTAGTGACCCGTACGGGGGCTTTCGCGAGGTGGATTCGAAGCACTTTCGCATTTTACAGCCCTTTATTTTAAAGGGATTCAGGACTGTGTGGCAACTGTGTGAAAAGCATTTTCTTTGCCTTTTTATCCATTATTTTAGCACTAAAAATAATTCACAATAAATATTAAATTCTATGCAATTCTACTTTATCCTATCTATTTACATATTACTACATCATCAAAGAGATTGTTTTACCATTTTCCTTCCGTGATTTTTCAGCCGCAAAGCCCATATAATGACTTTGCATAGAATCGGCAATGGTCGTATTTAACTGACCTTTATTATTATAAAATGCCAATAGCGTTTTCATCATACCTAAATCTCCACCGCCATGACTGTAGGCTGTATCCCCTAAAACATTAACATCAACGCGATAGCTTTCTTTGCCAAAAATATTGCAAGTTAAAACATTGTCTATCATATTGCCTGCAATATCTCCGTTTTCACAATGCAATCGAATTTCACGGAAACATTCCTCAGAAAACGCCGTCATAGTAAGCTGCGCAGTGCCACCATTTTTAAATTGCATGTTCACGACCTGATGGTCCACCACATTGTTGTTGCACTTATATACACATCTGCCGTATTTGCTCGTTTTTAAAGCTTCGTAAAGCTTTTCAACGGTAGGCTCGTTTACAATAATATCACAGGGCCAATCAAGTTTCCCTTTCTCCGCCCTATCCTTTATATAGATTTTCTCTGCGCTGTATGGACAAGTATCCTTCAAACCGCAGTCCAAACAATACTCTGCGCTATTTTTAGGAGCATTTTCTCTCTTGAATACGCTCAAGTCACCAAAAGAACTAACCCTTTCGCAGGTATCGTCCATAAACCAAGAAATTAAATCAAGGTCGTGGCAACATTTTGCAATAATCATCGGAGTAGCGTGGTTATCATTATTCCAATTTCCTCGCACATAACTGTGAGCCTGATGCCAATATGCAACGTTTTCGGTCATAGATAAACTGATAACCTTACCAAATTTCCCGCTTTTAAGCTGTTTCTTGATTTCCGTAAAAAACGGCGTATAACGCAATACGTGACAAACAAAAATATTTCTATGTAATTCATTTGCCGTTTCTTCAATCGTTTTGCACTCTTGCATACTACAAGCGATCGGTTTTTCAAGCAATAAATCATACCCGCATTTCAAACCTCTTATTGCGTGTCTAAAATGTAATTCATCTTGCGTACAAACAAATAAAATATCTGCTATCTTTCCTCTTTCGAAAAAATCATCTTCACTTGAATATAAAATATTGTCTGAAACACCTAATTCCTTTTTTGCAAGGTTTAACTTTTCTTTATCGCAATCGCATATTGCAACAATTTCAGCTTCTTTATCTTTTAATAAAGACGAATAAAGCCGCCCTCTACCACCGTATCCTATAACTGCAATCTTCATAACAACACTCCTATCTTATTATTTTACATTAATTATATAGAAAACAAGGTTTTCCTTTATTTATTCTTGATTCTTCCGCAGCAAAGCTCATCAAATGACTTTCAATCGACACATCCAAGTATGTAATCCCCTCCGCTTTTTCGCCATTTAGTGCTTTGTAAAGACTGTTCATCATAAAATAATCGCCGCCCATGTGTCCGCCAACGTTCGCAGCCGAAATATCCACCGTTACTTTTTCCACTTCTCCGCCGAAATAACGCACTTCAAATGTATTGTTTTCAATAACCCCCACAAGCTCTGCTTTTGTTCCATACACCTTCAAATCGCGGTAAATCTCCTTACTGAACGCGGTCATGGTATGGCAAGCCGTCTTTCCTTTCGCAAATTGCATGATGGTTACTTGGTGGTCAACTACGTCGTTGTCACAGCCAAATACACATCTGTCATACTGCGTTTTGGGCAGGTCGCCAAGTATATTCTCGTCCGTTCTTTCTTTCGTTGTAAAATATGAAGCAAAGAATCTCCCCTCTTCCGACGTATAGATTGTCTGCGCCTTATAAATACAATCTGTGTGCGGGCAGTCCGAACAGTATGCCGTTGCACCTTTGGGCGCGTGTTCTTTGTTGAAATAGAACAAATCCCCATACGAGCTGACGGAAAGACATTCTTCACCCATAAGGTAACGCAAAATATCCATATCGTGACAGCATTTCGCCAAAATCATCGGGCTGGACTGCACCTTGTTTCGCCAAGGTCCGCGGACAAAGCTATGCGCTTGGTGATAATACCCCACGCTCTCACTAGCGTGAATGGTAATCACTTCCCCAAGTTTTCCACTGTCGATATAGCGTTTTACCGTGGAATAAAACGGCGTATAACGCAATACGTGACAAATCACGACCTTGCGATTATATTGCTTGCTAGCCTCATAAATTGCCAAGCAATCTTCCTTTTTGTTTGCAATTGGTTTCTCAAGTAAAAGATCATACCCTGCCTTCATCATAGCAATCGCATGCTCTTTATGATCTTCGTCCTGCGTAGACACAGCAACGATATCCGCCTCTATCTTTTCAGATAAGAAATCCTTATAATTTTTGAACAATCTCACACCTGGATATGCCGTTTTGGCATATTCAAGCCGTTCTTCATTATTCTCAATAATAGCAACCAGATCAAATTTTTCGGGATACGTCTTTGCAAAGGTTGCGTAGATATTCCCTCTTGCCCCCAAGCCAAATACCACCAATTTCTTCGTTTCCATTTTTTATATCCTCCTATGAATATTTTAGAAATGACGGAAAATTCCACCGCTTTTATGCCCGTAAAACAGAACAATCAGGATAATCACCCATGTATCTGCCTGCTTACTTCACGCAAAAGGAATCGGATAACATTCAACGTGTTCCATATAATTTATCACTTTTCAACATCGTCGAAAACAAATGGTTCTCGCTCGTCATCACGATAGGTTTCCACGGTCACGTTATCGAGCGCCAATCCGTTGATATGTCTAAAATAGATGCCCTTTGCAGGTAAAATTCTACCGTAAACGTACACTTCGGGATAATCCTGCGCATCTTCGGGAACGTTACGGTTATATTTTTTCACCCCGCCGTCCAGTTTCAAATGCACGTTTTTAAGAGTTATATTCTTCAAAGGATATCCTTGCAAACCACAAATATTGCTCGTCATTTGCCAGTCGCTTTCCGCGGTATTCCCAGACATGGTATCGTCAAAACTCTCCGCTTTCCCAAACACCCACGGCAATTGCAGAGTGTCGTTTTCCTTGAATGAAAAATAATTCCACGGTATAATTTCGTAAGGTTCATAAGGCCCTTCAGCGGTGATATTTTCCAAAGTTATATTTTTAATTTCCCCTATCGTCCTACCTTTCGGCCCTCTCATGCGCTTGCCAAGATGGATAAACAACGGTGCATTTACGTTCTTCATCCTCACGTTTTTGATATGTACACCATCCACAATCGCACCGTCTACACTCTCAATCGCAATACCCGTAATACGCGTATCTCTTATATCTATATCCTCAATTTCGATATTCTCAAAACCGCCGTTCGTCTCCGTTCCGAATTTAATCGCCGTGCAACGGCTTTTTATATTACACTTCCAAACTTGAATATCTTTACATACATCCAAGCGGTTTAACGTATATGAGCTTTTGAAAACAATCCCATCATCCCCCGTTTCCACGTCGCAATCGTGGATGCGCACGTTTTTGGAGTTATCAGGCGAAATACCGTCGATATATACCTTTAATTTTAGACCATATATATCCACGTTTTCGCAACCTGCAAAATATACCGCCAAATCTGTGACGTTGACGATTTCCAGCCCGCTGATTTCGATATTTTTACATTCTTTCAAGGCGATACACTTCGGTCCACGGTGTTTGATCGCTTCCCCACGAACGCCGTCCTCGTCCCAAACGGAACGCATATCAATCTTACCTTTGCCCGTAATGGAAATATTTTCACAGTTTCTCCCTACGAACATGGACAAATCAAAATACGTATGCGAGGCGTCTTGATAGATGGGATAATCAATCTCTTCCTGCTGGGCATAGTCATAGAAGTTCAAACTCCCTAAGAGAGCCGTATTTTCAGCAATTTCAATATGTACGTTGCTTTTGAGAAAAACAGTACTCAACACGTACCTGCCCCCCTCAAAACGTACGATACCTCCACCGTTTGCATGGCAAATATCGACTGCTTTTTGTACCGCGTCCGTACAAAGAGTAAGGCCGTCTGCTACTGCCCCATAGTCCAAAACGTTTACGATGAAAGCATTTCCTTGATTCCATTCCATACAATATCCTCACACCAATAATGCGCTTTTTCCGTTTCTATCAATCGACAATTTTGAATACAGTTTTCTTTTTCAAAAATTGCCTTGTCACACTGGGAGAAATTTGGCAACGAATCAATCACCTTTGACACGTCCTATATTCTTTCCGCCAAAATATTTATAAATTCTTTTCAGTAGAAGACGCAAAATAACGATATACCCCCGCCGTCCAACCGAGCATCATTTGCGTAGGATATTCTAAATCTTTTGCCGCACCGTTTTCATCATAGCGTTCCCACAATACACCCGTCTTTTCAAAAACAGAAGAAAGCAACTGCATATATCTTGTGCGCAACTCGTCGGCCTCTTGCATGTAACCATAATTTACCAATGCTCTATACGCAAAATATTGATACGGCGCCCAAATATAAGGATACCCCCACTGATAAATATATACCCCGATATCTTGACAGGCTGCAACTCCACCTTTGGTTTTCAGTATCTCATATACAAAGGATACATTACCGTCTTTCCGTGCAAAACCGTAGAAATAAGGGAGAAAACACGCAGCGCAAACAATTTCATTCTTCTTATCGGAAACAAAATCGTAATCACAATACACGCCCGTTTTCTCATTATAGCAATATTTCTCAATAAGCGCGACACGCTGTTCTTTTTTAC